>NZ_JBEYUA010000017.1:0-230893 GCF_040643285.1 Spirillospora sp. NPDC047279 | reverse complement strand
CCCCAAAAAAAAAAACCAAGGCATCCCCGTCCACGACCAGATAGAACCCCACAAACAAACCCACAAAAAAAAACACCCACCACAAACAAATACACCCCCCCCTAAACCCACAAAAACTCACCCCCAACACCTGTCGCCCCCCCCCCGCCCACCACCGCCGGGGGCCGCGACCACCCACCCGCGGCCCCCGGCCCCGCAGCGGCACCCGCGCTCGCCCCGGCTCCGACCAGGAGCCGGGGCCGCCGGGTGGCGCCGGGCCGCCGCCTCGTGATGGACGGGGTCAGGCTTGGAGAGGGCAGCGGTCCACGACCCAGACGCCCTCGTCGTCGGCGTCCAGCTCGGCGGCGGGCGGGCCGTCGGTGAGGCGGTCCAGATGCCACTCGACGTGGGCCAGCGGGCCGCGCCAGCCCGCGATCAGATCGGCCAGCGGACGGCGGCGGCCCGGCTCGGCCGGATCGGGCAGCGGCACGTCGAAGAACGCGTCGTCGCAGTCGGCCGCCCAGCGCGCCAGGTCGTCCAGAGCGCCCTCCAGATCCCGGGCCAGCTCGCCCAGCGAACGCAGCGCCATCGCATCCTGGATCATCTGCTCACGAGTCTCGTAGGGCACGTCGCGCTCGAACGCGCGCGGCGGCGCCGAAGCGGCGTCACCAGCACCGGCAGCAGCACCGGCAGCAGCACCGCCACTGGCGGAGGCAATGGCGGCGGCGCGGACGGCGGCCGACTGCCAGCGGGTCCACTCGGCCAGATGGCCCAGCATCGCGCGCAGCGCCGCCGCGCCCTCACGTTGCGCGCGGACCTCGGCGATGGCGTCGGCGAGGCGGTCGCGCACGTGGCGGAGCCGGTCGAGCGTCCACGCGCGGGCACGCTCGGCGCCGGCCGGGCCGCGCGGCCCCTCCTCGGCGGGCGTGCGCGGGAACGGGACGCGCAGCGCCGCCAGCAGCTCGTCCAGATCGCGCAGCCCCGCCTCGCGGCCGCTGAGATAGGCAGCGCCGACACGGTCGACGCGGAACATGCGGGGCCCGTCGCGCATCCGGCACCAGCCGACCAGGTATTCGGCCTGCGGCGCCGTCACCAGGCCGTGCGCCTCCACGTCGCGGCAGGTGCGCACACCGGACTGGTCGGTGTAGACCAGCCGCACCACGCGGCGGCCGCGCACCGCGTCCTCAAGGGTGCGGCGCACCGGGCCCACCAGCGACTCCGCCTCCGACAGCGGGGGCGGCGGCTCGTCGGGCGGCAGCACGTAGCCGCGGCCGCGCTCGAGCCGCACCGGCAGGCCGCCGTGCGTCAGCAGCTCCAGATCGCGGCGGACGGTGCGGACGCTGACGCGCAGCCGTGCGGCCAGGGCGTCGGTGGGCAGCGGCCCCTCGGCGGCGCGCAGCTCGGCCGTCAGCGCCAGCAACCGGTCCGCACGATTCACCCCACCATCCTGACGCGGACCGCCGACAATTTCGGCGTCACCGCGGAGACAGTTCCTCGGCCACCCCGTCGAAGTCGGCGCCGGTGAGCGTGAGCGCCGGCGCGTCGCCGATGCCCTGCGTCGCCGGCGCCCGCCCCAGATGCCGGGTGGCGGCCCGGTCGAGGTAGGCCTCGATCAGGCGCGCGCCTGTCAGCCGGCCGCGGCCGCGCAGCGCGGACATGTCACGGTGCACGACCTCCCACGCGTCCTGGCCCAGCCGCAGCCGGCGCTCCTCGGCCAGCAACGCCAGCAGCCGGGTGCGAGGGCGCGCCGCGCCCAGGTCGGGCAGCCGCACCGCGCGCAGGTCGGCGACCAGCTCGGGCGCGGCGGCCGACAACTCCGGAACGCGGTCGGGCTCGCAGGTGCCCAGCAGCGCGGTGTCGCTGACGCCCTCCAGGCGCGCGCGGTAGAACGCCGCGGCGTAGGCCCGGCCCTGCGCGTCGTCCAGGATGAGCGCGTCCAGGCCCTCCATCAGCAGGACGTGCCCGGCGTGCTCGTCCAGCGCCGCGCGCAGCCCGTCGGGGCCGCCCTCGCGCAGCTCCTCGGCGTGCATGCCGTGCACCTCGCCGCTGGACACCTCCACCTCGGCGAGCGCCTTGGCGACCATCCGCGCCAGGCGGCGCTGCCCGCTGGACACCGCGCCGATCAGCAGCAGCGCCGGCACCGACGCGCTGGACACCTCCTGGCCGCGCAGCCCCTTGGCCCACTTGCCGCGCCGCCGCACCTCGGTGACGACACGTTCGATGTCGTCGGCGCCGCACAGGAACTTGATGCCGTACGCCTCGGCGACCTGCTGCGGCACCGCCTCGGGCGCCGGCGCCGGCGGAACCGGCGGCGGCGGCTCCGACACCGGCGCGGGCGGCGGCGGCAGCACCGGCTCCTCGGGTTCACCGGTCGGCCACGCCGGCGACGCCGACCGGTCCAGCTGGGTCGCGGCCGGGTCGGGGTCGAGCTGGGTGGCCTCGGCGTCGCCCGGCCACGCCGGCGCCGACGGCGGCGGAGGCAGCGGCGCCGCCTGGTCGGCCTGCGGCCAGTTGGGCGCGGGCGGCGGAGCGGGCGCCTCGGCGAACGCCGCCGGGGACGCCGCGGGCGCCGCCTCGCCCGCGGCGGGCACGGGCGGCGCCGGCTCGGGAGACCCGGGCGGCGGAGCGGGCGGCGACACCGGCGCGGCCGGCTCGGGCAGCGGAGGCGGGACGGGAGGCGGGACGGGAGCCGGCGCGGGCGGCGGCTCGGGCTGGGGGAGGGGCGCCACCGCGGCGTCGGCCTGCTCGCGCTCGGCGGCCAGATGGGCGCGCGCGGCCTTGATGATGTCCCACGCGCTCAGCTCGTCGGTCGACGGCGGCGACACCAGGCCCGCGCCGGTCAGCTGCGCGGCCGCCGCCTGCGGCACCGCGAACCCCACCGCAGGCGGCGCGATCTGCGCCAGCCGGCACCAGGTCAGGCCCAGGGTGTAGGTGGTCGACAGCAGCGCGGCCAGCCCGTCGGCGTCGGTGGAACGCAGCGCCTCGGGCAGTCGGCCCTCCCGCGGCCACAACTCGCGCAGCGGGCTGGCCGGATCGGCCAGCACCCCCTGCAGAGTGCGGGCGCTGTCAGGGTCCAGCCAGCGCTGCAACGCCGGCAGCGCGTGCGGAGCGGCCTGCAGATCGGCGGCCAGCACGGCGATGCCCGCGCGGCGCACCTCGTCGTGGCCGCGGCCCGGCGCGCCCTGCCGCCGCCCGGTCAGCCCCGCGACGATCTGCTGCAGGTCGTACAGGCCCAGCCGCAGGTACTCGCCCGGCGCGGCGTCGCGCACCATCGGCGTCGCGTACTCGGCCGGGCAGCGCCGCCGCCACTCCTGCAGCACCGCCGCCGGGCCGTAGCGGGCCGTCGCCATGTCCTGCGGCACCAGCCGCAGCGACGCCGCCGTCACCGCCGCCAGCGCGTCGGCGCCGGGCCGGAACCGCGGGTCGCCCTGCAGCCCGGCCGCCACCTCGTACATCACCCGCGCGATGTGCGCGGCGCCGCCGGCGTCGCCCGCGCCCAGCCGGCTGATGTAGTAGCCCGCCAGCGTGCTGAAGTCGGGCGGCATCATCCAGTGCAGCCGCTCGGCCGGCGTGGTCAGGAACGGCACGAACGTCTCGATCAGCGGGTTCTCGGTCAGCGCCACCGGCGACCCCGCGCACCACAGCAGCGCCGCCCACGCCGCCGCGATCGTGGACGGCGTGCCCGGCGCGAACGTCGGATCCTGCTGGGCGAACTGCGCCGGGTTGACCGCCAGCGCCGAGGTGATCGCCTGCTGGACGCCCGCCACCACCGCGGTCGCCGGCGCCGGGCCCAGGAACCCCAGCGAGGACACGCGCCCCGCCGACAGGTCGGGGCCGGTCGGGAACAGCTGCGGCGGCACCGGCGGCGTCGCCGCGCCGCGCGGCGCGGGCACCGCGACCCCGCGGTCGGCCGGGTCGGCCGGCGGGGGACAGGGATGCCAGGTGCCGTCCAGGCCGCACCGGTACCAGCGGCCCCACGCGCCGTACAGCCACCACTCGCCGGCGCCCCACAACATGCGCGCCACCGTCTGCTCGGCGCGCTGCTGCGGCGCGGCGGTCTGCCACCACGCCGAGGTCACCAGCTCCCGGACGTTGGCCTCCACCGCGCTGAAGAGGTCGCCTGCCGCCCCGCTCCCGGTTCCGCCGAGTCCCGCCCCGGCCCCCTGCCAGTTCACGCGGCGATCCTAGTCGGCCCGACCGTATCGGCGGTCATCGACGGCGATCACGTCCCGGTCACACCATCGACCTGTAAGGACCGTTATGGCACTATGCTCATGAGTTTGGGCGGGTGCCGGACGGAGGCCGATCGGCGGGCCGGCGGCGACCAGGCGGCGACGGGCGACGGGAAGGCGGCGTGGTGACGACGTTCGGCGGTGCCGCACGGGCCAAGACCTGGGGACTGGCCCTGGCCGTGATCTCCTCGATCTTCTTCGGCGCCTCCGGCCCGTTCGCCAAGGCGCTGATCCACGAGGGCATGACGCCGCTGCACGCCACGTGGATACGGCTGGCCGGCGCCGCCCTGGTGCTGGTGCCGCTGGTGCTGGTCCTGCGCGGCGCCGCCGCGGTGCGCGCCGTCCGCGGCCGGGTCGGCCTGCTGGTCGCCTACGGCGCGACGGGAATGGCGGGCTGCCAGGCGTTCTACTACATCGCCGCGGCGCGGCTGCCGGTCGGCATCGCGATCCTGCTGGAGTTCACCGGGCCGCTGCTGGTGCTGGCCTGGATCCGGCTGGTGCGCCGCGTCCCGGTGCACCGCACCGCCGCGATCGGGATCACCGTGGCCATGATCGGCCTGGGGATGGTGGTGCAGGTGTGGTCGGGGCTGCGGCTGGACGCCGTCGGCCTGCTGGCGGGCCTGGGCGCCGCCGCCTGCCAGGCCGCCTACTTCCTGCTGATCGAACGCTCCTCGGGCCGGATCGACCCGGTCGTCATGACCGCCGGCGGCGCCGTGGTCGCCGCGGCGGCCCTCAGCGTGATCGCCGCGCCGTGGACGCTGCCGTGGGGGGTGCTGGCCGAGCAGGTGCCCATGGGCGGCCACACCGCGCCCGGCTGGCTGCTGGCCGCCTGGATCATCGTGGTCAGCACCGTGCTGGCCTACCTGGCCAGCGTGGCCGCCGTGCAGCGGCTGTCGGCGGAGGTGGCCAGTGCGATCTGCTACACCGAGGCGGTCGCGGCGACCCTGATCGCCTGGGCCGCGCTCGGCGAACGCCTCACCCCCGTGCAGCTGGCCGGCGGCGCCGTGGTGCTGACCGGCGCGTTCATCGCCCAGCGCGCCGTCAGCGCCCGCGAGCTCGCGGCGGGAACAGCCCTGCCCGAACGCGACCTCTCCACCGCCGAACGCCGGGGCCCAGGCTCCGCCGGGCGTCGGGGCGTTCCCGGCAGCGGCGTTCCCGGCAGCGCGGACCCCGACGCCCCGGCCCTCACCCGCTGAACGGATCCACCGCGGCGCCCGGCGGTGCACCGGAGGAGTCAGGCGTTCTCGCGGCGGAAGCGGCGCGTGCCCAGCACCAGCGACACCGCCAGCAGCACCACCGTCACCACCGCGCCCTCGGCCACCGCCGCACCCATGTAGTCGCCGCGGAACGCCGCCCGCACCGCCTCCACCACGTACCGGAACGGCGTGAAGCGCGACACCACGTCCAGCCACCCCGGCGCCAGGCTCATCGGCAGCAACATCCCCGACAGCAGCATCAGCGGCAGCGTCACCGTCGACAGCAGCGGCGCGAACGCGTCCTCCGAACGCGTCACCAGCGCCAGCACGTACGACAGCGCCGCCACCGCCACCGACAGCAGCACCACCAGGACCAGACCCGCCGCCAGTCCGGCGGCCGGGGCGCGCAACCCCATCGCCAGCCCGGCCGCCACCAGCATCACCGCCTGCACGGTCAGCACCAGCGTGTCGCGCAGCACCCGGCCCAGCAGCAGCGCGACCCGGCTCACCGGCGTGACGCGCAGCCGCTCCACCACCCCCGAACGCAGGTCGGCGATCAGGCCGAACCCCACGAACCCGGCCCCGAACAGCGCCAGCTGCACCAGGATGCCCGGCACGAACACCTGCCAGGCGTTGCCGCCGCCGAACGACCCGACACCGGTCAGCCGCGTCAGCAGCGGCCCGAACAACACCAGGTACAGCAGCGGCTGCACCAGGCCGAAGATCACCGCGACCTTGCTGCGCAACGTCTGCCGCAGATGCCTGCGGAAGATCAGGCCCGTGTCGCGCACGGCCCGGGAGAGGGACCCGGCCCGGCCGGCGGGATCTGAGACGGGCTCGGAGACGGGATCGGCCTGGGAGTGGGACGCGGTCGGGGGGAGGGACATCGAAGGCTCCGATCGGGGGTTCAGGCGGCGTCGCGCAGCGAGCGGCCGGTGACGGTGAGGAAGACGTCGTCGAGCGAGGGCCGGGCCAGGTGCAGAGACTCCAGCTCCACTCCGGCCGCGTCCAGGGCGCGCACCAGGCCCATCAGCGCCTGGTCGCCGTCGTCGACGGTCAGCCGCAGGGTGCCGCCGGTGACGGTGGCCTCGCGGACGGCGGGATGCCGCGACAACGCGGCCCGCGCCCGCGCGACGGCATCACCGCCCACCGCGCCCGCCGCCTCCGCCTCCGCGGCCATGTCCGCGGCCCCGGCCGGCAGTCCGAGGGGTGCGCCGGCCAGGGTGAGGGTGACCACGTCGCCCGACACGCGCCGCTTGAGCTCGGCGGGCGTCCCCTCGGCCACGATCCGGCCGTGGTCGATGATCAGGATCCGGTCGCACAGCGCGTCGGCCTCGTCCAGGTAGTGGGTGGTCAGGAAGACGGTGGTGCCGTCCTCGGCGCGCATCCGCCGGATGTGGTCCCACAGGTTGCCGCGGCTCTGCGGGTCCAGGCCGGTGGTCGGCTCGTCCAGGAACACCAGCGGCGGCCCGTGCACCAGCCCCAGCGCGATGTCCAGCCGCCGCCGCTGCCCGCCCGACAGCGCCCCGCACGGCCGGTCGGCCAGGCCCTCCAGATCCAGGCGCGCGCACAACCCGGCGATGCGCCCGGCCGGGTCGTCCACCCCGTACAGGCGGGCCTGCAGGTCCAGCTCCTCGGCGGCCGGGACGGCCGGATCGGTGCCGCCGCCCTGGGCGACGTAGCCGATGCGGCGCCGCACGCCCGCCGGGTCGGCGCGCAGGTCGTGCCCGGCCACCACGGCGGCGCCCGCCGTCGGCGCCAGCAGCGTGGTGAGCATCCGCAGCGTGGTCGACTTGCCCGCGCCGTTGGGGCCCAGGAACCCCACGATCTCGCCGGGCGCCACGCTCAGGTCCACGCCGCGCACCGCCTCGACCGTGCCGTGCTTGGTGGTGAACGTCCGGGCCAGCCCGCTCGCCTCGATCACTGTCGTCCCTCCCTCTCGGAATCGCCGACGTTAGAGTAACCACAAAAATTAAGTCACTCCAAATTCTCTGTGACCCCAAGGGCGGATAGACTCCCGGCATGGGCGAACGGGAGACGGCGGCGGCACCCGAGCAGGCACCCGGACAGGCGCCCGGGCGGACCTCTGAGCAGGTCTCCGAACCGGAGCTGGGACTGCGCGAACGCAAGAAGCGCGAGACGCGGCGGCGGATCTCCGACATCGCCACCGGGCTGTTCATGATGCGCGGGTTCGACAACGTCACCGTCGCCGACGTCGCCCGGAACGCCGACGTGTCGGTCAACACGGTCTTCAACTACTTCAAGACCAAGGAGGACCTGTTCTTCGACCGGCAGGACGAGATCACCGAGCAGGCCGCCCGCGCGCTGCGCGACCGCCGTCCCGGCGAGTCCGTCGTGGCGGTCTTCCGGCGCGAGTTCCTCACCGGCCTGGACCACCGCTCCTACCAGACCGCCTTCCACGAGGGTTCGGAGATCTGGGCCAAGACCGTGCAGGACAGCCCCGCCCTCACCGCCCGCGCCCGCGAGATCGGACTGCAGGCGCAGGCCGGGGTCGCCGCCCTGCTCGCCGAGGAGACCGGCGCCGACCCCGACGACATCACCCCGCGCATCACCGCCGCGATGCTCTTCTCCGCGCAGTGGGAGCTCATCGACGACATCCAGCGGCGCAAACTCGCCGGGCAGAGCCTGGAGGAGATGCGCGACACCGTCTACGCCAACGCGCGCCGCGTCTTCGACCTGCTCGAGAAGGGCCTCGGCGACTACGCCGCCCGCCCCGCCGATTCAGGCCCTGAATCGGGCCCTGAATCGGGCTCCGCTCGAAAATAGGTGTCGGGGCACTCGGGGTGATTCTTAAACTCCATGATTGCGGAGGCACTCATGGACACCCCCACCCACGTGAACACCCCCACGCTGCTGGCCCACCTCGAGACCCACACCGGCGCGCTCACCCTGCCCCGGGGCGGCACCCTGTGCTGGGACGACGCCGACTTCCACCGCGCCGCCTACACCGCCGACCCCGAGGGGTACGCGCTGCTGGGCCTGGCGCCCGGCGTGCTGCCCTGGCAGCGCGCCCGCGTCCTGCTGCAGACGCTCGCCGCCTCCCACGCGGACCTCGACGACGGCACCCGCGCCACGCTCGCCCAGGTCGCCCGCGTCCTCACCCTCGCGCTGCCGCCCGCCGCCGTCATCACCGTCCTGCTCGGGCTGCGGCGGCTGCGCGCCAACCACAAGCACACCACCCGCACCGCGCTGCGGTTCGTCCTGGAGCACCCCGAGGCCGACGCGCTCATCGCCGCCCGCCGGCCCGCCCTGGTCGACTGCTTCGAGCACGCGCTCGGCAAGGCCACCGCGCGCGGCTGCGCCCGCCGCGTCGGCGACGGCGACACCGGGTCGGACTACCTGCAGCGCCGCCTGCTGCGGTTCCTCACCGACCCGCACGCCGCGCTGCCGCGCGTCCGGGCCCTGTACGGGGCGGCCGGCGACGACGCCGTGCTGCCCTACGAGCCGGTCCTGCCGCTGGACCCGCCCCGCGAACGCGGCCCGGTCGTCACCGCCACCAACCGCGGCGACATCGCCGCCACCCTGGTGCACCTGTACCGCGGCGGCCCCGCCGCCGACCTGACCGGCGCGCTCGGCGGATACCTCGACGCCGCCACCGCCGCGCTGCCACGGTTCGAGGGATCGGTCGCGCTGGTCCTGGACGCCTCGGTGTCCATGCGCGGCTACGGCGACCGCGAATGGGCCGTCCTGTCGCAGGCCGTCGCGCTGCGCATGGTGCTGTCACGGATCTGCGCCCGGCTGCGGGTCGTCGAGATCGGCGGCGGCGAACGCGACCCCAGCGGCGCCACCGACCTGGCCACCGGCCTGCTCGACGCGCTGGAGACCGCACCCGACCTGGTCGCGGTGGTGTCGGACGGCTACGAGAACCTGTTCCCCGGCGACCTGGCCCGCGTCGCGGCGTCCCTGCCGCGCGCCGGCGTCACCACCCCCGTGGTGTTCTGCCACGCCCAGTTCACCGGCGCCGACGACCTGACGCTGCGGCGCCCCGCCCCCGCGCTGCCGCAGCGCGGCTTCTGGCACCAGGACGACTTCACCGAACTGCTGCCCTGGATGTTCGGGCACTGCACCGCCGGCGGGCCCTGGCTGCGCGCCGCGATGCGCACCCGCCTGGACGTCCTGCACCGGCAGGCGGCACAGATGGGAGGGATCGCCGCATGACCACCACCGGCAGCACCCGCAAGACCGGCACCGGCGCGACGGCCACCGACGCGCTCGCCCCGGACACCCTGGTGCCCGGGCCGCTCGCGCTGGCCCGGCACCGGCTCGGCGTCCCGCAGCGCGCGGGCGCCCTGACGATGGTGCCCATCACCGGACCCGCCTACGAGGGCATCGTGCCGCCGCGTTCCGGTCTCAAGCTGTCGCAGGTCGCCGGATACGGGCGCGTCGAGCTGCGCAACGGCGCCACCGACGGCGTCGCGATCGTGCCGCTGCACATCGGCTACATCCAGGACGCCGCACAGAACCACGCACTGTGCCGGTCGGCGTTCCTGGCGCCCGGCGCGGCCCTGATGTTCGAGGACGCCTGCTGCGTCCAGGAAAGCCAGGGCGGCTACCTCACCGGCCGCGACCAGTGGTTCTTCGTGCTGCCCGCCGAGCTGCGCGCCCGCGCACTGGAACTGCGCGGCGTCGAGGGCTACAGCAAGCTGTGGGACGACATCGGCCGGCTCAACCGCCGCTACGGGCTGCCCCAGCGCGGCCACCTGGAGCAGGTGCTGTCACGCCGCCGCGCGGTCCTCACCCAGTACCGGAGCCGCCTGGAGCTCCAGCCCGGGCAGCTGGGCGCGCTGTTCTTCGTCGGCGACCGGTTCGCCGGGCTCGAGCTGGCCCCCGACCCGGTCTACTTCGCCGAGCTGTGGATGGCGCTGGTCTGCTTCGCCTACGGCCCCGCCGCCTGGCACGCCGAGCGCACCGCCCAGCCGCCCACCGCCGCGACCACCGGCGGACCGGCCTCGAACCCGGCCTCAGGCCCAAGCCAGGGCCAGGCGGCGGGGGAGGGCGTGCCGGCCGGATTCGACGCGGGCGACCTGGCCGGGCTGCGGGCCGCGCTGGAACGCGACCGCGCCGCCCGCATCGACGAGGTCGCCGGATGGATCGCCGCCATCCCCGCCGCCGGCGCGCGCCTCCAGGAGGAGGAGCGCTACCTCGGGCTGCGGCTGTCGACGGTGACCGGCGGCGAGGTGGCCGGCCAGATCGTCACCGACGGCGACCGGCCGGTCTACGCCTCGCTGTTCGCCCGGACGATCGCGTAAACGGGTTGCCCGGGGCCGCCGGGACCACTTGAATATGACGCGGGAACTGAGCCGGGCGCGTCGGGCAGAACCCTGATTCCAGATCTGGGATGACGTTGAACAAGCGATCCTGAGCCCGATGAGAGCGCCGGCCGCCCGTCCCGCTTTCTGCCCCGCTACGCCCCGTCCACCAGATAGGGCTCCAGGGCCTTGCGCACGTCCGGCGGGATCTCGGTCTTCCGCTTGGTCGCCGGCTCGATGAACACGTGCACCATCTCCCCGTCGGCCATCAGCCTGTCGCCCACCCGGAACTCCGGCCGCACCACCATGCTGGTCGTGCCGAGCTTGGCGATCGGCATCCGCACGTCCACCAGGTCGTCGAACCGCGCCCCCTCGCGGTAACGGATCCGCGCCTCGGCCACCACCAGGTCGTAGCCCTGCTCCAGGATGTCGGTGTACGGGCCGATCACCGCCCGCCACAACTCGGTCAGCGCGACATCGTAAAAGAACAGGTAGTGCCCGTTGAACACCACGCCCTGCTGGTCGCATTCGCTGTAGCGCACCCGCAGCCGATGTGTGAACGTCTCCGCCATGGCGGCCATCCTCACCCACCGCGACCGCCCCGCACATCCCCCGCGCGGGCGAACATGATCCCGGCGAAGATCGTCCTCCGGCAGGAGCAGCCGCGCGGCGGACGGCGCGGGGCGGGCGTACGGCGCGGGGAGTTACGGGGCGGGGGGTTACGGGGCGGGCCCGCCGTGCGGCGCGCGGTCAGCGGGTGGCGCGGACCAGGTCGTTGACCTCGGGCAGGACGGCGTCGGCGACGCGGACGCCCCGGTCGACCAGGCCGTTGGCGTGGAACAGGTCGGCGGCGTGCTGCTGCTCGGCGACGAACTCCTCCTCGACCGGGTGCAGGCCCCACGGACGGGTGCGCAGCGCGTGCTCCCAAGCGTCCAGGTCGGCGTCCTCGGAGGTGAAGAACCCGGCCGCCTCGCGCGGGTTCTCCCGCACCCAGGCGTCCGACTCCTGGAGCGCCGCCACGATCGCGGCCAGCTCGTCACGGCGCTCGGTGGCGAACGCGCGGCTGGTGAACCACAACGACCGGTGACTGAACAGCCCATCGGTCTCGATCACCGTCCGGACCTCCGTGCGGCGCTCCACCTCCGTCAGGAACGGATACGACCCCACCCAGGCGTCGACATCCCCGTTCAGGAACAGCTCGGCGGCGTTGCCGTAGGCGTCCACCGGCTCGATGTCGCCCCAGCTCAGGCCCGCCTTCTCCAGCGCCAGCAGCAGCAGCGTCGTCTGCCACGACCCGTGGCCGAGCGCCACCCGGCGACCCTTCAGATCGGCGGGCGAGGCGATCGGCGAATCGGCGCGCACGACCAGCCGCCCGTTCTCGACGCGCGGGCCCGACACCGCCACGTACACCACGTCGTGGCCCTTGGCCTGCGCGGTGACCGGCGGCGTCGAGCCCGTGCCGATGAAGTCGTACCCGCCGTCGAACAGATGGTCGCCGTGCACCGACGGCAGGCCCTCGGCGGGGGAGGGGCGCCGCCCGGCCGGCAGCGACCGCAGATCGACCCACTCCACGTCCGGGACGGCGCGTTCCAGGACGCCCCGATGGCGCAGCACCCACAGCGAGTTGTTCTGCGGGAAGAATCCGACGCGAAGGCTCATGAGGTGTTTCCTTTCAGCAAGGGCAGTACGTGGCGGCCCACACGCCGGGCCTCTTCCAGATGGGGGACGCCGGCCAGGATGAAGGCGTCCACACCGAGCGCGATCAGCTCGTTCAGCCGCTCGGCGACCTGGTGGTAGTCGCCGACCAGGCCGAACAGCGGGCCCGGTCGCAGCCGGTTGAACCCGCCCCACACGTTCGGCTGGACCTCCAGATCCGCGAACGCGTCGCCCGCGCCCGCGGTGAACGCGCGGCCGCGCTGCCAGCCGACCGACCCGCTCGACTCCGGGGTACGGTCCCGCTCGCCGACCCGGGCCCAGCCCTCCCGGATCTCCTCCCAGGCCTCCTCCTCGGTCTCGCGCGCCAGCACGTCCACCCGCACCGCGAACTTCGGCGGCGTGTCACTGTGCCGGCGCACCAGATCGAACTTCTCGGCCAGCGCCTCGAACGGTTCCAGCCACGACAGGTAGTAGTCGGCGTGCCGCCCGGCCGCCGCGATCGCCGCGGGCGAGGACCCCGAGAAGAAGACCTCGGGGAACGGCTGGTCGCGCAGGTCCGCGGGCAGCCCGGCGCCCTCCACCCGGTAGAAGCGGCCCTCATGGTCGAACGGACCGTTCCAGGCGCCCTTGAGCACGTCCAGGAACTCCGACGTGCGGGCGTACCGGTCGTCGTGGTCGACCTTGTCGCCCCACCACAGCTGCTGCGGGCCGCCCCCGCCGGAGATGATGTTGTAGACCAGCCGGCCCCCGCTCGCCGCCTGCAACGACGCCGACATCCGTGCCGCCTGCACCGGATGCAGGAAACCGGGCTGGAAGGCGACCATGAACCGGTACGCCCGAGTCTCGGCCGCCAGCGCCGCCGCGGCCGCCCACGGGTCGTCGGTCTCGGGGAACGACGGCATCAGCCCCCCGACGAAACCGGCGCGCTCGGTGGCGCGGGCCACCTCCGCCATGTAGTCCAGCGGCCCGTACCCGTCGGGCTCCCCGCCGCGCAGCCCCGGCCCCAGACTCCCCGGCCGGTACGGGCCGAACCCGCCCCGCGTGATGTCGCCGAGCCGCAGCGCGGGCGCGTCGCCCTCCATCGCGATCCGCCAGTAGACGTCAACCGACACTCTCGGACTCCTTCCCGACCAGCGGCAGCACCCGCTGCGCGAACGCGTACACGTCCGCGACCGGCGCCGACGGCACCAGGACGAACTCGGCGACGCCCTGATCCCGGCGACGTGCGATCTCCTCCACCAGCCGCCCCTCGGCACCGGGCGCGCCGAGGCCGAACGGCAGCCGCACCGCCGCCTCGACCCCCTCCGGAACCAGCGCCGGATCCTCGCCGGCCTCCAGGACGTGCACGTCGGCGTGCCGCGCCGACAACTCCAGCGCCCGCGGTGAGGTCCCCGACAGGTAGACGCGAGGGAACGGGCGGGGCACCCGCGAACCGGGCAGCCCGCCGTCCAGCACCTGGAAGTACTCCTCCTCGTAGCTGAACGGGCTGTCGTTCCACACGCCCCTGGCGATCGTGAGGAACTGGTCGGCCCGTGCGTAGCGCGCGTCGCCCTCCAGGAAGTCGCCGTGCGCGCGGGCGACCGCCGCGGGCAGGTCGACGGTCATCTGCCAGGCCAGCCGCCCGGCCGCGTACCGCTGCAACGACGCCGACACCTTCGCCGCGTACACCGGCGTCGCGATCGCCGGATGGAACTCGGCGGTCACCTGCAGGTACCGGGAGGCGCGCAGCAGCTCCGGCGCCAGGATCAGCGGGTCGTGCCCGCCCGGGTCGAACGGGACGAACACCCCGTCCAGCCCGCCCAGCTCCGCGCCCCGCGCGGCCGGGCGGTGCTCGGGCTCCCGCCCGCCCGGCCGGACGTCGGTGAGGAACTCCGGCAGCTCGGCCCGCCGCGGTGGACGGGTGGGCACCACCACGTGGAAACGAGTCAACGTGCCACTCCTTCCGGCTCTCGCGCCGGCTCGGACTCCAGCCCGGACCGCGGTCCGGACTCCGGTTCGGATTCGGGTTCGGATTCGGGTTCGGATTCGGGTTCGGATTCCGGTTCGGGTTCCGGTTCGGGTTCGCGTACGCCCAGGTCGGACAGCAGCCGGCGGCGCAGCGCGGTGAAGACCGGATCGGTGGGGTCGCGGGGCCGCCGCACCTCCACCCTCTCGTCGGTGACCAGCGTGCCGTCCCGCAGCACCGCGACCCGGTCGGCCAGCCGCACCGCCTCGTCGACGTCATGGGTGACCAGCAGCACCGCCGGCCGGTGCGTGCGCACCAGGTCGTCGACCAGGTCCTGCATGCGCAGCCGGGTCAGCGCGTCCAGCGCCGCGAACGGCTCGTCCAGCAGCAGCAGCTCGGGCTCGCGCACCAGCGCCCGCGCCAGCGCCACCCGCTGCGCCTCACCGCCCGACAGGGTGTGCGGCCACGCCCGCGCGTGGTCGGCCAGCCCCACCTCGGCCAGCGCCCGCTCCCCGCGTTCGCGCGACCGGCCCCCGCGCGGCAACCCCACCAGCACGTTGTCCAGCGCCCGCTTGGAGGGGACCAGCCGCGGCTCCTGGAAGACGATCGTGCGGGCCTCGGGCGCCAGCACCGTGCCGCCGTCGGGACGGTCCAGCGCGCCGAGGATCCGCAGCAGCGTCGTCTTGCCGGTGCCGCTGGCGCCCAGCAGCGCCACGAACTCGCCGCGGCGGATGTCCAGGTCCAGGCCGTCCAGGACCGCGCGGGTCCCGAACACCCGCCGCAGGCCCTCGATGTGCACCGCGACGTCGCCCGCCGCGGCCGTGTCGTCACCGTGCTCGCTCATCGCGCCGCCTCCTTCGCCCGCCACGGCATCAGCACCCGCTCGGCCCCGCGGGCGACCAGGTCGGCGATCAGCCCCAGCACCCCGTAGATCAGCACGCAGACCGACAGGATGTCGGTGCGCGAGAAGCTCATCGCCTGCGTCATCAGGTAGCCGATCCCCGCGGTGGAGTTGATCTCCTCGGCCGCGATGAGCGCGATCACGCTGAGCGTCATCGACAGCCGGAACCCCGCCAGCAGCGACGGCAGCGCGCCCGGCAGCACCACCTGGCGGACCAGCGGCCACCCGCGCAGCCCGAACGAGCGCATCGCCTCCAGCAGCCGCCGGTCGACGTTGCGGACACCGCCCGCGGTCGAGACGTACATCGGGAACGTCGTGGCGACCGCGATCAGGATCACCCGCGCGGACTCGCCGATCCCGAACCACACCATGAACAGCGGCACCAGCGACAGGAACGGCAGGGCGCGCAGCAGCTGCAGGGGAGAGTCCAGCAGCTCCTCGCCGATCCGCGAGAAGCCGGTGATCACGCCCAGGAACAGGCCGATCGACAACCCCAGCGCCAGCCCGAGCACCGCGCGGGTCAGGGAGACCCGCAGCGCGTCGGTGAGCTGGCCGTCCGCCCACAGCTCGTGGGCGGCGGACGCGACCGTCGCGGGCGAGGCCAGCACGTCCGGGCGCAGGACCCCGGTCGCCGAGGCGAGCCACCACCCGCCCAGCAGCGCCAGCGGGCCCAGCGTCCGCAGCGCCAGCGTCACCTCGCGCCGCCGCGGCTTGGGCAGCCTCGGCCGCGGGACGACCAGCCCCGGATAGGCGGCCGGGGCCGGGGCCGGGGCCGGGGCGGGGGCGGGGGCGGTCACGCGCCGCTCCCGGCAAGGCTCAGGACGTGCGGCTTGACGTCCACCTTGGCCGGCGTGACCTTCAGGTCGGCGAAGAACCGCGCGACGCCGTCGAAGTCGGCCAGCTGGGCGGCGCCGATCGGCGCCGCCGCCGCGCCCTGGCGCAGGTTGCTGATGGTGAGCTCGCGCGCCGCGCCGTTGAACGCCTGCGGCCCCGCCTCGGTGAACACGTTGATGAACGCCGCCGGGTCCTTGATCTGCTGGAGGCCGCGCTCGCGCAGGTACTCGTAGAACGCCTGCACGACCTTGGGGTGCTCCTCGGCGAACCTGGTGCGCACCGCCCAGATGGAGTAGTTCTGCGACCCGACCTGGTCGCCGTTCACCAGGAAGCGCGCCTTCCCCTTGGAGATCTCCGGGACCGAGTAGGCGGCCCACACCGCCCACGCGTCGACCTGGCCGGAGTTGAACACCGGCGCCGTCTCGGCCGGGTTGAGGTAGACGCGCTTGACCTGGTCGGGCTTGACGCCCTCCTTCTCCAGCGCCTTGAGCAGCAGGTACTCGGCGGTGCCGCCCTTGTTGACGGCCACCTTCCTGCCGATCAGGTCGCGCACCGTGGAGATCGGGGAGTCCTTGCGCACCAGGATGCCCTCGCCGGCCTTGTCCGGCGCGATCTGGGCGAACAGCTTGAAGCCCGGCTTCTGGCCGAGCGCGGCGATCGCGGAGGTGATGGACCCCTGGGAGAAGTCCAGCTGGCCGGCGTTGATCTGCTGGGCCGCGGGGGCGAACGGCCCGGTGCTGCCCGTCCAGGCGACCTTGGTGTTCACCGCCGACAGCGCCTTGGCCAGGGAGCCGTCCTTCTTGCCGCGCGCCAGCACCCCGGAGTTGCCGGGGTCGGGGACCCGCAGGACCACCGTCCCGTCGGAGGACGAGGCCGACCCCGACGCGCCACCGCAGCCCGCGGCGGCGAGAACGGCCGCGGCGAGGACGCCCGCGGCAAGGACCCGGCGGCGGGCCCGATACCGGAAACCAAAGCGCGTCATGACTGCTTCTCCTGTGAGACGAGGGTGAGACGGGGAAGGAGGTCCCGCGCCGCCGCCAGCGGTGCGGGATCGGCCCAGGTGGAGACGTCCACCCGGGAGTCGTGGAAGCCGTGGCCGCGCAGGAACGCCTCCTGCTCGGCCAGCAGCTCGAGCCGGTCGTCGCCGAGCCCGGCGTGCAGCTCGCGGTGCCGGCCCGCGTCGTAGGCGCCGGCCACCCCGCCCGGACCCGAGCCGGTCTCGGCCTCCAGGACGCGGGCGAACCCGGCGGGATGCTCGCCGGCCCAGTCGGCCGCGGCCAGCAGCACCGCCAGGAAACGCACGACCAGGTCCTGGTGGTCGTCCAGCAGGCGCTGGTCGACCGTGATCGGGCGGGGCGTGCCGTTGTTGACCCGGGCACGGCGGCCGGCGAGGGCGTCCAGGTCGACGGCGACCTCGGCGCCGTACCGGGCCGCGGACTCCACCGCGACCGCGCCCTTGGTGTAGACGGCGTCGACCCGGCCGTCGCGCAGCGCCGCCAGCTCCGGTTCCCACTGGCCGGGCAGGACGTCGCCGTCCAGGTCGACGAGCTCGACGTCGGCCAGGGTCAGGCCGGCCTGGCGCAGCGCGCCGTCGAAGCCGCGCAGCGCCATCGCCCGCCAGAAGTCGATGTCGATCGTGCGCCGCGGCACCGCCACCCGCCGGCCCTTCAGATCCTGGGGTCCGTGGATGCCCGAGCCGGGCCGCGCCACGATGACCTGCCGCTCCTCGAACCAGGTCAGCCCGATCAGCCGCGTGGGGGCGTCGTTGGAGCGCGCCCACAACGCGGGAACGTTGCCGCCCTCGCGGATCAGCGTCGGCAGCCGGTGGCTGAAATGCTCGCCGCGGACGTCGCCGACGCCCTGCTCCTGGAGGGAACGGACCCGGATGCCGTCCGGCGCGAACTCGGCCTCCAGCCAGCCCTGATCCGCGGCGATGCCGGTGGCGGTGGGAACGGGACAGCGGGTGAACCAGAGGTTCTCCGGACGCGTGGTGACCATGAGCCGGAAGTATTTACAACAAAACCTACCAACTCAACATAGATCCCATATCGTGGGAAACTATTCGCCCCGAGCATCGAGGTGACCACTCGCTATGCAACCAGGTAGGTTCGGTCGAGTTTTCCGTATTGTGGGCAGGGGGAGTCAGGCGTGTCGGTGACCAACGGCGCCAAGGGAAGCCAGGCGGTGACGCGCGCCCTGAACGTGCTGCACTGCTTCCGCGACGGCGGCCCCGCGCTGACCGCCTCCGACATCGGCCGGCGGCTGGGCCTGACCACCTCGACGGCGCACCGGCTCGTCCGGACCCTCAACGACGCGGGCTTCCTCGTCCAGGACACCGCCGGCGCCCACTACCGCATCGGCCCGTCCGTGCTCGAGCTCGGCCTGCTCTCCTTCCACCAGCGCGGCCTGCACCACGCGGGCCCCGAGCTGGAGCACCTGGCCCAGACCACCGGCGCCACCGCCGACCTGGCGATCCGCAGCGGCAACCACGCCCTCCTGCTGGCCGGCGTCACCGTCCAGCGCGCCGACCCCGGCGTCGGGCTGCGCCGGCCGCTGCACTCCACCGCCCTGGGCAAGGTCCTGCTGGCCTGGGCCAGGCCCGGCGAGGACGACCTGGCAGAGCTCGGCCCGCTGCGCCCCCTCACCGGGCGCACCATCGCCGACGTGCGCCGGCTGCGCGTTGAGGTCGACCGGGTCCGCGCCGTGGGCCACGCGATGAACGACGGCGAGTCCGCCGAGGGCGTGCGCACCCTCGCCGTGCCCCTGCTCGACCGCGCGGGCCACGCCCGCTACGCGCTCGCGCTGCGCTCGACGCCCGAGGTCATCACCGAGGCCCGCATCCCCTGGTTCCTCGCCCACGCGCAAGGTTGCGCCCGCGCCCTGGAAGTCCTCCTGCTGCCCCCGGCGGAGCGCCGCCACCACTGAGCGCCCGCGAAATCCAGGCAAAGATCGCCCCGTCGCGGGTGCGTGCGCCGCGGCCCCGCGCCCGGCCGTGGCTAGCGTTGCCGCCATGGCGCAGTCCCATGATCCACCGGCCCGGCCCCCGGACGCGGTGGACGCGGCCGACCCGGCGCGGGCCATGCCGCCCTGGCTGCTCAAGGCGTTCGTGCTGGCGGCCTCCACCGTGCTGCTGTTCGCCGGGGCGCTGTGGCTGCTGGCCAAGCTCAAGGGCCTGCTGCTCCTGCTGCTGACCTCGCTGTTCCTGGCGTTCGCCATCGAACCCGCCGTCAACTGGCTGGCCCACCGCGGCTGGCGCCGCGGCGTGGCCACCGGCGTGATGTTCCTGGTCATCACCGCGCTCGGCGCGGTCTTCTTCGGCGTGCTCGGCTCGCTGCTGGTCTCGCAGGCCACCAACCTGGTCAACGGCTTCCCCGGCTACGTCGACCAGCTCATCGACTGGATCAACCAGACCTTCGGCACCGGCCTGTCGCAGGACACCCTGCTCACCAGGCTGCCGACGATCACCGAGGAGATCTCCAAGCACCTGTCCGGACTGGCCGGCAACGTCTGGGGGATCGGCGCCACCGCCCTCGGCGTGCTGTTCCAGGGCCTGGGGGTGCTGCTGTTCACCTTCTACCTGTCGGCGCAGGGACCGCAGTTCCGCCGCACCGTCTGCTCGCTGCTGCCGCCGCGCCGCCAGCAGCAGGTGTTGTGGGCGTGGGAGATCGCCGTCCACAAGACCGGCGGCTACATCTACTCGCGGGCGCTGCTCGCGCTGTTCTCCGGCATCGCCCACTACCTGGCGCTGTGGCTGCTGGACGTGCCGTACGCGCTGACGCTGGCGCTGTGGGTCGGCGTGGTCTCGCAGTTCATCCCCACCGTCGGCACCTACCTGGCGGGCGCCGCGCCGGTGCTGGTCGCCCTCGGCAAGAGCCCCGCCACCGCGCTGTGGGTCCTGCTGTTCATCATCGCCTACCAGCAGTTCGAGAACTACATCCTGCAGCCCAGGATCACCGCCCGCACCCTGGACATGCACCCCGCCGTCGCGTTCGGCATGGTCCTGGCCGGCGCCGCCGTCATCGGGCCCATCGGCGCGCTGCTCGCCCTGCCCGTCGGCGCCAGCCTGCAGGCCTTCCTCGGCGCCTACATCCGCCGCTACGACGTGGAGGACCACCCGCTCACCGAGGTCGCGCGGCCCGGCGTGCGCGAACGCCTGCGCGACCGGCCCCGCGGCGAACGCCGGCAGGACGACGGCGACGGCGCTGATGACGGCGACGGCGCTGACGAACGCCGTCAGGACGGTTGACGACCGGCATGCGCGTGCTTACGTTGCCCTCAGGAACTCGATCTTGGTCGGGGTCCTCCGCCGGTCGGGGGCGGCGCCGAAGCGAGCCCAGGGAGCCGACATGCACCGTCCCCGTCGAACCGTCCTGGCCGCCGCGGTGGCGGCCCTGGCCCTGTCCGCCGTGACGCCGCCCGCGCGGGCCGCCGCACCCGGCGGGGGAGAAGGCCACGGCCACGGCAAGGACCGGCAGCTGCTGCGCCTCATCGACGCCATGACGCTGGAGGAGAAGGCGGCGCAGCTGTTCGTGCTCCAGGTGTACGGCAAGAGCGCCGACACCACCGACCCCGCCGACGTCGCCCGCAACCAGAAGCTGTACGGCCTGGACAACGCGGCGCAGCTCATCTCCCGCTACCAGCCCGGCGGCATCATCTACTACTCCGCCGACCCGCCCAACGTCACCGACCCGCCGCAGCTCGCCGCGTTCTCCAACGGCATCCAGCGCGCCGCCGCCTCCACCCGGCTGAAGATCCCCGCCACCATCGCCACCGACCAGGAGGGCGGCATCGTCGCCCGCGTCCAGCCGCCCGCCACCCAGTCACCGGGCAGCATGGCCCTGGCCGCCGGCCGCAGCACCCGCGACGCGCGCACCCTGGCCCGCATCACCGGCCGGGAGCTGCGCGCCATCGGCATCGACCAGGACTACGCGCCCGACGCCGACGTCAACGTCAACCCCGGCAACCCGGTGATCGGCGTGCGCTCGTTCGGCTCGGACCCGGCGCTGGTGTCGCGGATGGTCGCCGCGCAGGTCGACGGCTACCGCGACGGCGGCGTCACCGGGACCGTCAAGCACTTCCCCGGCCACGGCGACACCACCACCGACAGCCACATCGGCGTGCCGCGCGTCGAGCACACCCGCGAGCAGTGGGAACGCGTCGACCTGCCGCCCTTCAAGGCCGCCATCGCGCGCGGCGCCGACTCCATCATGACCGCGCACATCATCTACCCCGCCCTGGACCCCTCGGAGGACCCCTCCACGCTGTCCAAGCCCATCCTCACCGGCATCCTGCGCGGCGAGCTGGGCTACAAGGGCGTCATCGTCACCGACGCGCTCGACATGCAGGGCGTGCGCACCAAGTACGGCGACGACCGCGTCCCGGTGCTGGCGCTCAAGGCGGGCGTCGACGTGCTGCTCAAGCCGCCCTCCTTCGACGCCGCCGGCAACGGCCTGTTCCGCACGCAGCTGAACGCCGTCGTCAACGCCGTCCGCGGCGGCGAGCTCACCGAGGAGCGCATCGAGGAGTCGGTCTACCGGATCCTGGCGCTGAAGAAGAAGCGCGGGCTGTTCCGCGACGCGTTCGTGGACGAGTCGAAGGTCGGCGACCTGGTCGGCACGCCCGCCCACCTGGCCGCCGCGCAGCGCGCCACCGACCGCACCACCACCCTGGTCAAGAACGACGCCGGGCTGCTGCCGCTGGCCCCGGGAGCCCGCAAGGTCCTCGTCGCCGGCTGGGGCGTCACCACCACCCGCCTGCTCGGCGAGGAGCTCACCAAGCGCGGCGCCACCGCCACCGTGTCCGAGAGCGGCGTCAGCCCGACGCCCGAACGTGTCCAGCAGACCGTCGCCGCCGCCCAGGACCAGGACCTGATCGTCGCCGTCACCAACCGCGCCTGGGACATCAAGCCCTCGCTGCCCGGCGAACCCCACAACGGCCCCGGCCAGATGAACCTGGTGAAGGCGCTCGTCGCCACCGGCAAGCCCGTCGTGGTGGTCGCCGCCCGCGACGCCTACGACATCGCCTACTTCACCGAGGCGCAGACCTACCTGGCCACCTACTCCTACACCGCCGAGGCCGTGCGGTCCCTGGGCAAGGTGCTGTTCGGCGAGCTCGACCCGTCCGGGAGGCTGCCGGTCACCATCCCGGCGCAGGGCGACCCCGGCCAGGCCCTCTACCCGTTCGGCCACGGGCTGGCCTACCGCCGCTGACCCGCCGCTGACCCGCCGCCGACCCGCCGGGATCCGCCCCGGTCGCCTTTCCGGTGATCGGGGCGGTCGACGCGGCGGGGCCCCGGATGGTAGGCACGTCTCTAGAACGCGATTCGAATTGTGGACAGGGGATCCGATGAGCACACCCGCCCCGTCGCCCGCGCCGGCCGCCGGCCCGCCGCGTTTCGGCATCTTCCTCGCGCCGTTCCACCCCGTCGGCCAGAACCCGACCCTGGCGCTGGAACGTGACCTCGACCTGGTCGTCCACCTGGACGCCCTCGGCTTCGACGAGGCCTGGATCGGCGAGCACCATTCGGCCGGGTTCGAGATCATCGCCTCGCCGGAGGTGTTCATCGCCACCGCCGCCGAACGTACCCGCCACATCCGCCTGGGCACCGGCGTGTCCTCGCTGCCCTACCACCACCCGCTGATGCTGGCCGACCGGATGGTGCTGCTGTCGCACCTCACCCGCGGCCGCGTCATGCTCGGCGTCGGGCCCGGCGCGCTGCCCTCCGACGCGTCCATGATGGGCATCGAGGTCGCCCGCCAGCGCGACATGATGGAGGAGTCGCTGGAGGCCGTCCTGGCGCTGCTGCGCGGCGACGAGCCCGTCACCGCCAAGACCGGCTGGTTCGAGCTGCGCGACGCGCGCCTGCAGTTGCGCCCCTACCGCGGCGAGCTGGAGGTCGCGGTCGCCGCCATGGTGTCCCCGTCCGGGCCGCGCGCCGCCGGCCGGTTCGGCTGCAGCCTGCTGTCGCTGGGCGCCACCCAGACGGCCGGGTTCGACGCGCTCGGCTACCACTGGGGCGTCATGGAGGAACGCGCCGCGCAGTTCGGCACCACCGCCGACCGGGCCGGCTGGCGGCTGGTCGGGCCGATGCACCTGGCCGAGACGCGCGAGCAGGCCGCCCGCGACGTCGCGTTCGGGCTGGCCGACTGGGTCGGCTACTTCCAGAAGGTCGCCGCCCTGCCCATCGCCCCCGACACCGACGACCCCGACGCGCTGGTCGAGGCGATCAACGCCACCGGCCTCGGCGTCATCGGCACGCCCGACGACGCGATCGCCCAGATCCAGCGGCTCGCCGAGCAGTCCGGCGGCTTCGGCACCTACCTGCTGATGGCGCACGACTGGGCCGACACCGCGCAGACCCGCCGCTCCTACGAGCTGTTCGCCCGCTACGTCGCGCCGGTCTTCCAGGGGTCGGCGGCGACCCTGGCCGCCAGCCGCGACTGGGCCGCGGAGAACCGGCCGCGGTTCATCGGCGCCGCCACCGAGGCGATCATGGCGAAGGTCCAGCAGCAGGCCGACGAATCGGGCGCCACGCCGGGGGGCTCCTGAACGGAACGGAGCATCGGCCCAGGTAGGGCAGGATCGGGGGCATGCAGAAAGGAGCTCGCACTCCGCTCTCGGCACCCGCCCGGACACGGCGGTACGCGCTGCCGCTCGCCGCCGCCGTCGTCGCGGTCGCGACCACGCTCGACGTGCTCGCCGGCGGGCTCCTGCGCCAGTTCGACCAGTGGACGTTCGCGGGCGGGCTGCCGCCGCGCACCGGCGCCTGGCACCTCTTCTGGCGCACGATCGTCAACGGCGGCCAGTACTGGATCGTCGCCACCCTCGCCGCGCTCGCCGCCGCGTGGACCGCCTGGCGGCGGCGCGGGCAGGGCCGGGGCAGGGCGCTCGGCCTCCTGGCGGCGTGCGCGGCCTGGCTGGTGGCGACCGAACTGGTGATCAGGGCCGCCCAGACGGTGTTCGCGCGCACGCCGCCGCGTACCGGCGTCGACGAGCTCTTCCAGGCCGGATACCTGTCCTATCCCTCCGGGCACGCCGCCAACGCCGCCGCGTGCTGGATCTTCATCCTCGCCGCGCTCGGCGCGTCCCGCCGCTGGACGGCCGCCGCCCACCTGCTGATCGCCGGCGTCGCGGTCGCGGTGGTGACGCTGGGCTACCACTGGCCCACCGACGCCCTGGCGGGGTGGGGCCTGGGGGCCGTCCTGGGCTGCGCGGGCCGTGAGCTGCCGCGGAGGTGGCCTGGGTCACAGCCCGCTCCGGGGGATTGACCGTAACCAAGCGCTTACCCAAACATGAGGGTAGTGGGTACACGGAAGGCGGTACGACGGTGACCATCCAGGCGCCCGGCGGGCAGGTCGGCGACATCAACCTCAGTGATCTGCGGTTCTGGACACGCCCCCTGGAGGAGCGCGCGGCCGCGTTCGCGGTGCTGCGGTCCGAGGACGGCCCCCGGCTCTACCCCGACCCGCCGGTCCCGTTCACCAAGCGCGGCGAGGGCTACTGGGCGCTGGTGCGGCACGCCGACGTCGCCGAGGCCAGCCGCAACCACAAGATCTTCTCCAGCGAGCCCAACGCCACCAGCGTCATCGACTCGCCCGGCTGGCTGGACCGCTACGTCAACTCCATGATCAACATGGACGACCCGCGGCACGCCAAGATCCGGCGGATCGTGTCCCGCGCGTTCAGCCCGCGCATGCTCGCCAAGACCGAGGACGACGTGCAGCGCCGCGCCGCGCGCATCGTCGACGAGCTCATCGCCGCCGGCCCCGGCGACTTCGTCGAGAAGGTCGCCGTCCGGCTCCCGGTCGAGATCATCTGCGACATGCTCGGCATCCCCGACGAGCTCTACCCGCGCGTCATCCGGCTGACCAACATCGTGCTCGGCAACTCCGACCCCGAGTACACCGGCATCACCCCCGACATGGGCCGGATCCGCACCGGCCTCGGCCTGGCCAAGGTCGCCTGGGCCAGCCGCGAGCTGCACCGGATCGCCGCCAGGCTCGGCAGGGAGCGCACCGGCACCGGCACCGGCGACCTGACCTCCGCGCTGGTGAACGCCAACGTCGACGGCGAGAAGCTCACCGCGCAGGAGTTCGGCACGTTCTTCCTGCTGCTCGTGGTGGCCGGCAACGAGACCACCCGCACCGCCATCGCCCACGGGCTGAAGCTCTTCAGCGACAACCCGCGCCAGCGCGAGCTGCTGCTGGAGGACATCGACGGCCGCCTGCCCGGCGCCGTCGAGGAGATCGTGCGGCTGTCCACCCCGGTCATCTGCTTCCGCCGCAACCTCGCCCAGGACCACGAGATGAACGGCCACCACTACCGCAAGGGCGACAAGGTGCTGCTGTTCTACAACTCGGCCAACCGGGACGAGGACGTCTTCCCCGACCCCGACGCCTTCGACATCACCCGCGACCCCAACCCGCACGTCGGGTTCGGCGGCCCCGGCCCGCACTTCTGCCTGGGCGCCAACCTGGCCCGCCGCGAGATCTCCGTGATGTTCCGCGAGCTGTTCACCCGGCTGCCCGACATCCGCACCGACGGCGAGCCCGACCGCCTGGTCTCCAACTTCATCAACGGCATCAAGCGCCTGCCCTGCACGTTCACCGCCCCCTGACCGGAGCGGCCAGAGGGCGGATCAGGCGCCGCGGTGCTCAGCCGGCGATGTCGGCCAGCAGCCCGGCCAGCTCGGCGGGCTTGGAGAACATCGGCCAGTGGCCCGTCGGCAGCTCGCGGTAGGACCACTCGGGCCCGGTCATGAGGCTGAACGCCGGGTTGCCGCTCGCGGCCATCTGCTCGATCGCCGCGAGCGGGAAGGTGCTGAGGATCGCGGTCTTCGGCGTGGCGGGCGGCGTGGCCGGCCGGGCCAGCGGCTGGGTCGCCGCGCCGAACGGCTCGGGCGTGCCGCGCTCGGCGAACGCGGCCAGGTGCTCGGCGGTCAGCCCGGCGATCATGTGCGCGTCGGCCTCGGCGTCGAAGCGCGGCACCGGCAGACGCCAGCCGTCGCCCTCGGCCTCCACCTGCTTGCGCAGCGCCGCCTGCTCCTCGGGGTCGGTGAAGTCGATCTGCGCCATCCCCGACGGCAGCGGCCCCGAGTCGACGTAGACGATCCGCGCGAGCCGCCCGGGAACGCGGTCGGCGGCGCCCGTGACCGGCATGTTGGCGCCGCTGTGCGCGACCAGGACCACCTCGTGCAGGTCGTTGTCCTCGATGACGCCGATGACGTCGGCGATGTGGGTGTCCACGTCCACCTCGGGCGTCGCCTCCGCCGCCCGCTCGGCCACGCCCGTCAGCGTGACCGCGTGCACCCGGTGGCCCGCCGCCCGCAGGCTGGCCGCGACCTCGTCCCACGCCCACGCGCCGAGCCAGAAACCGGGAACCAGAACGAACGTCGCCATCTCGCGCCTTCTTTCTTTCTTCTGTCTCGAGGTGTTCTTCCGAGCCGATGTCCTTAACCTAGAGTCGATACCGGACAGTTCCCGCCCGGATTAAGAGAGTGACCTGTGTCACGTCCCACGACGCGCGTGCTCACGATGCTGGAGCTGCTGCAGGCGCACCCCCGCATGCGCGGGGTCGAGCTGGCCGAGCGCCTGGGCGTCGACGAGCGCACCGTGCGGCGGTACGCCGCCCGCCTCGACGAGCTGGGCATCCCCGTGGTCGCCGAACGCGGGCGCTACGGCGGCTACCGGCTGATGCCCGGCTTCAAGCTGCCGCCGCTGATGCTGACCGACGACGAGGCGACCGCCGTGGTGCTGGGACTGCTGGCCGGGCGCCGCGTCGGCCTGCCCGGCGAGGCGACCGAGCGCACCCTGGCCAAGGTGCAGCGCGTGCTGCCGCCCGCGCTGCGCGACCGCGTCCAGGCGTTGCAGGACACGCTCGCCTTCACCCTCGCCGCCCGCGACGCCACCGCGCCGGGCACCGCCGCCCTGCTCACCCTGGCCGCCGCCGCGCGCGAACGGCGCCGTGTGCGGATCCGCTACCGCTCCTTCCAGGGCGAGGAGAGCGAACGCGACGTCGACCCCTACGGCCTGGTGTTCCACTCCGGCCGCTGGTACGTGACCGGGCACGACCACCGCAGCGGCGAGACCCGCACCTTCCGGGTGGACCGCGTGGCCGCGGCCACGCCGGGCGAGGACACCTACGAGGTCCCCGAAGGGGTCGACCCCGTTCAGCACGTGACCCGGTCGTTGTCGCGGGTGCCCTACCAGCACGAGGTGGAGGTGCTGCTGGAGACCGGCCTGGAGGAGGCGCGGCGCCGCGTGCCCGCGTCCACCGCCACCCTCACCGCCACCGACGGGGGAGTGCTCATGGTCACCCGCGCCGAGAGGCTCGACGGCATGGCGCAGATGCTGGCCGGGCTGGGCTGGCCGTTCGTGGTGCGGCGTCCCGCCGAGCTGCGCGACGCGGTCCGCGCGCTCGCCGACACCCTGCGCGCCCAGGCCGACCGCTGACGGAGACGAGCACAGCCGAGCCTGTCCAACCGGGCGGGGTCAGGGGCCGATGTCGGCCGGGCGGTGGTGCAGCAGCCGGATCAGCAGGCGGGTCAGCTCGGCGCGCTCGGCGTCGTCCAGCGAGTCGAACCACTCCCGCTCCCGCAGGGTCTGCTCGCAGAACGCCTCGCGCACGGCCGCCTCGCCCGCCGGGGTCAGGGCGACCACGACCGCGCGCCGGTCCTCCGGCATCGACCGCCGCTCGACCAGGCCGCCGCGTTCCAGCGTGTTGACCGCGTTGGTCACCGCCGACCGCGACATGACCGACAGCTCGGCCAGCCGCACCGGCTGCGTCGGGCCCAGCAGCCACAACTTGAACATCAGCCGGAACCCCGGCAGCGTCAGCCCGCGCGGGCGGTGGACGCGGTTTTCCAGGTCGGTCACCAGCAGGTAGGACAGCTGCAGCAGGTGATAGGCGAGATCGAACGCGGCGGGATCGGCGGGCGGCGGCATCGCGGCCAGCCGTTCGCGGGCGAACGCCGCGTACCGCACGTCCACGGGGACGACCTGCCGCTCGGCGTCGGCTCCGGCTCCGGTCACCGCCCAAGTCTTGCGCACCCGCGCACCCGCCGGGAATATTGTTTCGGCCATAACAACCTGGAGCCGGGTGACCCGTGAACCTCGAACCCCTCGCCACGTTCACCGTGCGCCTCGACCCGATCCTCGACCTCGGCGACTCCCAGTGGGGCCGCCGCCGCTTCGTGGCGATCACCGGCGGGTCGTTCGACGGCGCCCGCCTGTCGGGCGAGGTGCTGGCGGGCGGCGGCGACTGGCAGGTCGTGCACGCCGACGGCTCGATCACCGTCGACACCCGCTACACCCTGCGCACCCACGACGGCGCCCACCTCTACATCTCCACCAGCGGCGTGCGGCACGGCCCGCCCGAGGTCCTGCGGCGCATCGCCGACGGCGAGATCGTCGACCCGTCCGAGTACTACTTCCGGCTGTTCTGCCGCTTCGAGACCGGCGACCGGCGGTACCAGTGGCTCAACCGCACCCTGGCCGTCGCCTCGGCCGCCCGCACCGCCGACGCCGTGAAGTACGACGCCTACACCCTGACGTGACCCTGCTGACGTGACCCTGCTGACGTGACCCGACCCCGCCCCACCCGCCGCGAGGAACCCCGATGCCCAAGCTCGACCCGTCCCCGTACACCGTCACCGTCGACAACGACGTGGCCATGCCCATGCGCGACGGCACCCTGCTGCGCGGCGCCGTCCACCGGCGCACCGACGGCGGGCCGTTCCCGGCGCTGCTGGTCCGCACGCCCTACGGCGAGGAGTCGTTCCGCATGGTCGCGGTGACGGCCGCGCTCAAGGCCGGCTTCGCCGTGGTCACCCAGCACTGCCGCGGCCGGGGCACCAGCGACGGGGAGTTCCGGCCCTGGCTGGACGAGGGCGACGACGGGCACGACACCATCACCTGGATCACCGCGCAGCCCTGGTGCAACGGCGAGGTCGTGATGAGCGGGATGTCCTACCCCGCCGGCTGCGCGCTGCAGGCCGCGGCCACCCGTCCGCCCGGCCTGAAGGCCGTCGTCGCCTCGATGACCCCGCACGACTTCTACGACGGGCTGAAGTACCACGGCGGCGCGTTCGCGCTCGGCTCCGCGCTCAACTGGGGGTCGCTGCAGTCGATCCTCGGCCTGATGCACGCCGCCGACGCCGGTGAGGACGTCGGTGCGCGGCTGGGCGCGCTGTTCCCGATCCTGGGCGACCAGAACGCCGCCGTCCGGACCCTGCCCGTGCGCGACGTCCCCAGCATCCCCTGGTGGCGGGAGTGGGTCGACCACCACGAACGCGACGCCTACTGGCAGGAGACCGCCGAGACGTTGCGGCACGACCGCATCGAGGTGCCGGTCATGCACACCGCGGGCTGGTTCGACCTCTTCCTGCCCGGCACCCTGGAGAACCACCGCCGCCTCGGCGGCCCGCTGGTCATCGGCCCCTGGACCCACCTCGGCCCCGGCGCGTCCGGCGCCGGGCGGCTGGACTTCGGGTTCGCCGCCTCCGGCCGCGCCGCCCAGCTCGACCAGCGGCAGCTGGCCTTCCTCCAGGGCCGGGACACCGGGCCCGCCGTGCGGATCTTCGTGATGGGCGACGACGTCTGGCGCGACGAGGAGGCCTGGCCGCTCGCCCGCGCCGTCGACACCCGCTACTACCTGCACGGAGACGGGGTGTTGTCGACCGAACCCGCCACCGCCGCCGCCGAGCCGGCGACCTTTGCCTACGACCCGCGCGACCCCGTCCCCACCCTCGGCGGGCCGCTGCTGCTCGCCGACCCCACCAACGTCGGCCCGCAGGACCAGCGCGACCTCGAACGCCGCCCCGACGTGCTCTGCTACACCAGCGACGTCCTCGACGCCGACGTCGAGGTGACCGGCCCGCTGTCGGTCACCCTGCACGCCGAGACCTCCGCCGCCGCCACCGACTGGACGGCCAAGCTCGTCAACGTCCACCGCGACGGCCGGGCCATGAGCGTCATCGACGGCATCGTCCGCACCACCACCGCCTCGGGCACGTTCACCATCGACCTGGTCGCCACCAGCCAGGTCTTCAAGGCCGGCCACCGCATCCGGGTCGAGATCTCCAGCTCCAACTTCCCGCGCTTCGACCGCAACCCCGGCACCGGCCGCCCCGCCGCCGAGGCCACCGAGGACGACCTGGTCGTCCAGCACCAGACGGTGTTCCCCGACTCCTACATCACCCTCCCGATCGTCCCGCGTTAACGGCCGCGGCGCCCGGGTAGGCGCGACCCATGGCTACGAACGGGAAGCGCCAGGACGACGACACCTCACGCGACACCTCACGCGACACCGCGCTCGACCGCGGGCCGGGGGCCAGCTCCGGCTCGGAGTCCCAGCCGAAGGACCGTGTGATCCCCGGGATGGGAAGCGCGAGCGAGGGTTACGAGTCCGAGCCCGGCGGCACCCGCCGGGGCGACCCGCTGGAGGGCATCAAGCTCGACGACGAGGACGACCGGTGACCTGAGGAGGCCCGGCGACCTGAGGAGGCAGAGCCCATGGCACGCTGCGACACCTGCGGCAACGAGTACGACAAGACGTTCACCGTCACCACCCACCAGGGACGGACGCACACCTTCGACAGCATCGAGTGCGCCGCGCACACGATCGCTCCCGCCTGCGAGCACTGCGACTGCCGCGTCCTGGGGCACGGCGTGGAGGCCGACGGCAGATTCTTCTGCTGCGCCTCTTGCGCCGGCCAGGTCGGCGTCCAGCACGTCCGGGCGTGAACGTCCGAACCTGACCGGCGCGGCTCGGGGGAGCGGTCTCAGGCGGAGGCGCGGTTCGCCGCCGCCACGACGGCGCCGGTGACCGCCCCCGCCGCCGCGATCGCCACGACCCGGCGGGTGGCGGTGCGGCGCCGTCCTCCCCAGCCGCCCTCGACCTCGCCCAGCCCGGACGAGGTGACGTGCAGGCTCCCCGACATCGCCGGGGCGTGCTCGTCCCTCGACAGGTGAGCGCGGTCGGCCTGCCGGGCCATGGCGCGTTCCGCCGTCTGGGGATGACGGCGCGCCTCCCGCCGCATCGCGCGTGCGGCGCCCCCCACGACGACCTCGTCCTTCGGGTTGCGCACCAGGCCGAGGATGGTGTCGGCCACCTGCGCGGGAGGGTAGACCGGGGGCATCGCGACCACCCGCCGCCCGGTGTAGTTGGCGGCGTGCTGGAAGAACGGGGTGTCGACGGTGGCCGGCAGTACCGTGCACACCTTGACCTTGCGCTCACCGGCCAGCCGCAACTCCTGCCGCAGGCTCGCGCTCATCGCCGTCACCGCGGCCTTGGCCATGCTGTACGCGGTCGTGTAGGGCATCGGCGCGATCGAGGCGATCGACGAGACGTTCACCAGCACGCCGCGGCCCTGCTCGCGCATCTGCCGCAACGCCGTCCTGGCGCCGTACACGTATCCCATGACGTCGACGTCCAGGACACGCCGGAAGTCCTCCATCGGCACCTCCAGGAAGGGGCCGTAGACGCTGACGGAGGCGTTGTTCACCCAGACGTCCAGGCTGCCGAAGCGCTTGATCGCCTGGCGGCCCAGCTCCTCCACGGCGGCCTCGTCGGTCACCTCCGTCGGAACGGCCAGGGCCCGGCCGCCCCGCTCCTGACATTCCTCGGCGACCTGCTGGAGCGCTTTTCCGCGCCGCGCGCCCAGCACGACGGTCGCGCCCTTGCCGGCGAAGGCCAGCGCGGTGGCGCGCCCGATGCCGCTCGAGGCCCCCGTGATGACCACGACGGTGTTCTTGGTCCGCATGCGTCCTCCTCTGTGTGACGGGCTATGGGACGGGCGCATCCCCTACCCGCCGGGTTCGCGGCAAACGGCGGCGCGGCGGCGATCAGGCGCGGGCGCGGGCCTCACGGAGACGGTCGAGCCATGACAACGCCACCGTGGACGTGAGGCCGTGCAGGAAGATCGAGGCGACCAGGGTGAACGCCACCACCGCCCACAACGTCTCCGCGGCGACGCCGAAGTCGGCGTGGCCGAGGGCGTAGGCGAGATAGAACAGCGAGCCGACGCCGCGGATGCCGAAGAAGGCGATCACCGGGCGTTCCCGCGGACCGGCCGGACCGCGGTGCAGCGCCAGCCACGCGATCAGCGGCCGGAACACCAGCAGGAGCAGCAGCCCGACCGCGGCGCCCCGCCATGTCAGCGCGCCCAGGCCGCCGGAGACGACGAACCCGCCGAGCAGGAGCAGCAACCACACCGTCAGCAGCCGTTCTGTCTGCTCGATGAAGCCGTGCAGGATGCCGTGATAGCCGTGGGAACGCTCCGCCGCCCGGATCGTGCACGCCGTGACGAACACCGCGATGAACCCGTACCCGCCGATGATCTCCGCGACGCCGTAGGCGGTCAGCGTGGTGGCGAGCGCCACGTACCCCTCGCGCCGCTCGGCCAGCCGCAGCGAGGGGCTGTCGGCGCGGAAGAACAACCGCCCCAGCGCCCAGCCCATCAGCAGCCCGGTCACCGCGCCCGCCGCGCACCGGTAGAGCAGGTCGACCGCCAGCCACTCGCCCACCCAGGAGAACGAGCCGCCCGCCCCGCCGGCCGCCGCCAGCGCGATCGCCGCGTACACCAGCGGGAACGCCAGCCCGTCGTTGAGGCCGGCCTCGGAGGTGAGCGAAAAACGCACCTCGTCGTCGTCCTGCTCGGCATCGGCGGGCTCGCCGACCTGCACGTCGGACGCCAGCACCGGGTCAGTGGGCGACAACACCGCGCCCAGCAGCAGCGCCGCCGCCACCGGCCAGCCCAGCAGCCCGTACGCGGCGGCGGCGACCGCCAGCGTGGTCGCCGGCAGCACCACGGCCAGCAGCCGTCCCGTGCTCGACCACGCCCGCGGCCGGAACGGCCGGTTCAGCGCCAGCCCGGCGCCCATCAGCGACACGATCACGCACACCTCGGTGATGTGCGTGAACGCCGTCCGGTAGGCCACCGGGTCCGGCTCGGGCAACGGCAGCGGAGCCAGGTAGACCAGCATCCCGCCCGCCAGGAACACCATCGGCAGCGAGACCGGCCACCGGGCGACCAGAGCGGGCAGCACGGCGGCGAGCAGAGCGCCGCCGCCCGCGATCAGGAAGATGACATCCGAGGCTCCCACCCCAGTCCGGTGCCCTGATCGCCGCCGAAGAATCATGGGCCCCGTCCCCGGACGCCGTGCGTCAGGCGTCCGGGGACGCGGGACCCCCGGTGACGGGGCGGGTCAGCCGCGGCCTACGTAAGAGGGCATGGTGGTCGCCAGCACCGTCAGGTTCTGCACGTTGGCCTCCAGTGGCAGGCCCGCCATGTAGAGGACGGCGTCCACCACGTTGCGCACGTCCATCGCGGGCTCGGGCTTGACCGAGTCGTCGGCCTGCAACGTGCCCGTGCCGAAGGTGCTGGTCATGTCGGTGGCGGCGTTGCCGATGTCGATCTGGCCGCACGCGATGCCGTGGCGGCGGCCCTCCAGCGACAACGTCTTGGTCAGGCCCGTCACGGCGTGCTTGCTCGCGGTGTAGGCGACCGAGTCGGGGCGCGGCGTGTGCGCCGACAACGAACCGTTGTTGATGATCCGCCCGCCGCGCGGGTCCTGCTCCTTCATGATGCGGAACGCCTGCCGGGCGCACAGGAACGAGCCGGTGAGATTGGTGTCGAGGACCGTCCGCCACTGCGCGACGTCGAAGTCCTCGACCGGCGCGGGCCTGCCGAACGTGCCGGCGTTGTTGACCAGCAGGTCCAGCCGGCCCCACCGGTGGCGGACCGCGCCGAACAACGCCTCGACCGACGCCGGCGAGGTGACGTCGGCGGTCCACACCAGCGCCTGCTCCGCCGGGGCGCCCGACGCGTCCGCGGTCGCGTGCAGCGTCTCCCCGTGCCGGCCGGCCAGGACCACCCGCCAGCCCGCTCCCAGCAACCCGGTGGCCACCGCCGCCCCGATGCCCGACCCGGCTCCCGTCACCAGCGCCACCTGACCGTGCGCGTCCACCGGCCTCACCGCCTTCCCTGCGAACGACCTCGGACCACCGAGTCTGCCAGGACGCGGCGGCCCGCCGGGTCAGGCGGTGACCGGGCAGGTCAGGCAGGGGCAGGCGGTGGACAGGCAGGGTCAGGCGGTGGACAGCCAGCTGACCTGGTGCGCCTCGGTGGGGTCGGCCATCTCCCAGCGGCCGACCAGCCGGTCGATCACCGCGTCGGGGACGGGGGAGGGACGGGACCGGTTGCGCCTGCGCAGCACCTCGGGCGGCGCCTCCAGCGCGACCAGCTCGATCCGGCCGCGGTAGTCGGCGGCCAGGCCGGTGCACTGCTCGCGCAACATCCGCGACACGTTCGTGGCGTTCCACACGAACGAGCGGCCCGCCCGCAGATGCCCGCGCGCCACCTCGTACGCGGCGGCCGCCACCGGACGCTGGTCGCCCGCCGGGCCGACACCCATCTCGGTGCGCAGCCGGTCGAGGCTGACCACGGGCAGATCCGGGCGGTTGGCGCTGATCCAGGTGTCCTTGCCGACCCCCGGCAGCCCCGACAGCACCGTCACCGTGAGACGGGTGTCGTCGTAGGCGTCGTACTCGGGATCGCGGCCGGGCTTGCGGAAGTACCAGAACCGGGCGTGGTCGGAGGGGAAACGGCGGGGGACGTCCAGGCAGTCCTGCTCGGCGCAGTACTCCTCGTACAGCGCGATGTTGTCGAGCACCTCGGCGGTGTCGCCGCAGACCCGTCCCAGGATGTCGGCCGTGGCCAGCAGCACCAGGTCGTCGTTGCGCGCCAGCAGGCTCACCCGGAACACGATCCGCTGCAGATCGGGCCGCTCCAGCGCCCAGAACGGCACCTGGTGGTGGCGCACCAGCGCCGCCACGTGCTCGCGCCACCCGATCGGCGCGCCCAGCTCCCACAGAACGCGGCGCACCATCAGGTCGCCGCGCCGCGAGTGGCCGTGCGCGGTGATGCGCCCGTCCTCACCGGTCTGGGTGCAGTACGGCTTGGCGACGTCGTGCATCAGCACCGTGGTGAACAACCGCACCCGCTCGCCGGCGGGACGCGCCCGCCACGCCGGCAGCGACGCCAGCGCCTCGCACGCCATCCGGGTGTGGACCTCGACGTCGCCCTCGGCGTGGTGGATCGCGTCCTGCGGCACGCCCGCCAGGTCGCGCACCCACGCGAACGTCTCCCGGATCTCCGGCCATGGCACCCGCCAGTGCGGCGGCGCCGGGCACAGCGCCTCAACCACCTGCATGGAGCACCTCCGGGTCGGCCAGGCCGTTGGCGATGATCGGCCGGTCCTGCCAGTGCGTGCCGGAGTCGAGGATCGCGGTGAGGAAGCTGGGCCGCACCCACTTGAAGCGGTCGACGGTCAGCCCGCCCTCCTCCACCTTGATGTAGAGGCCCTCCATGTCGTCGGACCGGTCGGTCTCGGCCGTGACCCGTTCCGGATCCGCGCCGCCCGCCGACGCCGCCGACCGCAGCGAGTCCCGCCAGCCGTCGGTGCGGCAGGTGGACGGGCCGGTCAGCGCGGTCAGCGCGCCGAGACCGGCGAGCGGCCCCTCGTGCAGGACGGGCACCGACACCACCGGCGTGCCCGCCAGCAGCTCGCGGCGGCGCGCGGTCGACAGGAACGTGCCGTCGTGCCGGTCGAGGACGTCGAACTCGCAGAAGTAGTGGGGGAGCGCGTCGTAGAAGATCGTGTGCTTGGCGTACAGCCACTCGCCGTACATGACGTAGCGGTCGCCGAGGCGGGGCCACAACCGGTGCCGCACCGACGCCGCCCACGCCTTCAGCGGCCCGAACTGCCGCTCCCGCGGCCCGCCGGTGAGGAAGTGGCCGCGGCTCTGCAGCCGGAGCTCGCCCTCCGGCGAGAAGCTGATGCCGGTGTTGGCGCCATCCAGCTTCTCCTCCACCACCAGGTACCGCCCCGCGATCTCCCGGAACGGCACGGCGGCGAGATCGTGGTCGCCGGGCTGCAACCGCGACCCCTCGATGTGCCGGGTACGGGGATATTTGCGAAGCATGAATCCGTTGTAGTGGACCTTCTCGCCGCAGGCCAACCGGATTTCCGGCTGTCCTCAGGGCGGTATCGGGCCGGTGTCGCCGGGCTTTGCAACAAAAGTTGCGTTAAGGTGGCGACCATGACCGGACCTGGGACGGTGCGGCCGGGCGGGCGCACCGCGCGGACCCGCGAGGCCGTGCGGGAGGCCACGCTCGCCGAGCTGGCCGAGCACGGCTACCAGGGGCTGACCGTGGACAACGTCGCGGCCCGATCCGGAGTGCACAAGACCACCGTCTACCGGCGGTGGGGGAGCGCCGAGGGGCTGGTGGCCGACGCGCTGGAGCTGGCCGCCGCCGAGCCCTGGCCGGTCCCCGACACCGGCTCGGCGGAGGGCGACCTGCGGGCGCTGGCCCGGCTGGTGCAGAGCGGATTCGCCGACGCCGAGCAGGGCCCGGTCGCCGCCGCGTTCGTCGCCGCGGCCGTCCAGAACCCCGGCGCGGCCAAGGCCCTGCACACCTTCTTCGCACGCCGCCACGAGGACGCCGCCGCGGTCGTCGACCGGGCGGTCGAACGCGGCGAGCTGCCCGCCGGCACCGACTCGGCCGAGGTCGTGCGCGCCGCGGTGGCGCCGCTGTACTACCGGCTCTTCATCACCGGCGAACGCATCGACGAGGCCGTGGCCGACCGGGCCGGATCAGCGGCCTTCGCGGCGGCCCGGGCGGGCGCCTTCACCCGCTGATCCGTGCGGCGGGTCAGGCGGCGGAGCGGTGCATCACCACGCGAGGGCCCAGCTCGTGCAGGCCGGCGGCGATCTCGGCGTGCCAGTGGGCGCGCAGCTGCGGCCCCCACCGCGGCTCCGGCCACTCGGCGAAGCCGTACCGCTCGTACCACGGGCCGTTCCACCGGACGTGGCGGAACGTGATGAGCGTGAGGTCACCGGAGGCGTCCCCGATCACCCGTTCGAGCAGCGGGCCGCCGAGGCCGCGCCCGGTGTGGTCGGCGTGCATCGCGATCTGCTCCAGATGCGGGTGGCCGTCGACCTCGGTCACCGCCGCGAAGCCCACCGGCGGGTCGCCGACGACCAGGATCTGCCGCGCCTCGGCCGCGACCTCCTCGATGACGGTCGGCCCCGGCGGGAACACGATGCCCACCGGACGGAAGACCCCGTCGGCACTCGCCTCGATGGCGGGAAGCAACGGCAGGTCACGGGGCTCGGCCAGGCGTACGGCGAGGGACATGCCGTGATCGTAGGTGACCACCGGCCGATGCGACACTGTTTCTCGATCGGTCCGGCGAGGCTCAGGCGGTGAGCGGGTGACGGAGACCGAGGCCGCGTCGGTCGCGGCCGCGAAGGTCGCGGCAGTGTCGGGTGACGCCGCCGCGCGGTTCCGGCTGGCGACCGAGTTCTACCTGGCCGGCGCGCCGCGCCATCGTGCGTACGGGCGGGCCGAGCTGGCGTTCCTGCGCTGGGAGATCGCCCGCGGCGTGCTGGACCCGCCCGACGCGGCCCGTCCCGGCAGCCGGTGGTGGCGTGCCGTCAACGACCGCCTGCTCCGCGACAAGATCGAGGCGGCCGCCCTGGAGGACGGTCACGGCGGGCAGTGCTGCGGGTCGCGGGGCGGGCGGACCGACGGGTCGCTGAGCGAGGGGCCGCTGAGCGAGGGGCCGCTGAGCGAGGGGCCGCTGAGCGAGGGGAACGGGGCGGTGTCGGCGCCGAGCGTGGCGATGTGGCGGGAGTTCCTGCGCGCGCCCTCGCCCGCGGCCTGGTACCGCGCCCACAACTCCAGCGTCGTCGCCGGCTACCTGGGCCACCTCGACCTGGCCGAGGCCGAACTGCCGGCCGAGCGGTTCATGATGAACGTCGCGCTGCTGCGGGTGCTCTACACGCACGCGCTGGTGGCCAGGCCGCGCCTGGCGCTCGGCGCGTTCGGCGCCGTCGGCCGCGTCGCCGCCGACCCGCGGCGGGGCTCGGTCGGGTTCTTCCTGGACCTGCGGCGGGGCTTTCCCGAGCGGTACCCGCTGACCGGCCTGGCGGCCGAGGACCTGGTCGGCACCGAGGGGCCGCTGCCGCGCCTGCTCGACTACGGCGTCATCGCGCCGCGCCTCGCCGACGTGTACACGTTCGCCGCCGCCACCCTCGGCGAGCCCCGCACCCTGGAGATGCTCTCCGACGGCCTGCCGTGCTACGCCCTGCCTGCCGCGCGGCCGGAGTTGTGGCGCGACGGCCGTGACGGCCGCGGCGGGCAGGTGCTCAACCGGCTCACCGCGTACGCCACCGGGGCAGGCTCGCGCCGCCGCCAGGCCTCCTGAGACCTCCCGAGGCTTCCTCTCCAAGGCCGGCCGGAGGCTCTCCGGCCTCTCTCGTTCGCCGCTCTTGACAGGCGGCCGTTCCACACCCATCTTATAGTACTAGTTAACTAGATGAATGAAACGGAGCGTCGAGTGATCGAGTTCCATCTGGACACCAAGTCGGGGCTCTCGCCCTACCTGCAGCTCGTCCGGCAGGTACGGCAGGCACTCCGGCTGGGCATGCTGCGCGAGGGCGACAAGCTGCCCACGGTCAAGGAGGTGGTCGCCCAGCTGGCGATCAATCCCAACACCGTGCTGAAGGCCTATCGCGAGCTCGAGCACGAAGGCCTGGTCGAAGCACGGCAGGGGGTGGGGACGTTCGTGACGGTGTCACTGACCGACGAGTCCCTGGCCGCGCACGAGCCGTTGCGGCGTGAGCTGCGCAAGTGGCTGGCCAAGGCCCGCAGGGCCGGCCTCGACGAGGAAAGCATCGAGGCCCTCTTCATGAGCACGTTTCGCAACGCCGCACAGGAGGACATAGCATGACCGCCGCCTTGCAGGCACGGGGGCTCGGCAAGAAGTACGGGCAACGCTGGGCCCTGTCGGAGTGCAACCTGGACATCCCCTCCGGACACGTCGTCGGGCTCGTGGGGCCCAACGGAGCGGGCAAGACGACCCTGCTCAACCTGGCGGGCGGGCTCATGGCGCCCACCGCCGGAGAGATCACTGTGCTCGGCGGCCGCCCCGGCAGCGGCACCGCGCAGCTGTCCAAGGTCGGGTTCGTCGCGCAGGAGACCCCGACCTACGCCGGGCTCACCGTCGCCGAGCACCTGAAGCTGGGCGCCCGGCTCAACCCCGGCTGGGACGCCGACCTGGCCGCCAAGCGCGTCGCCAAGCTGGGGTACGACCCCGGCCACCGCGCCGGCAAGCTCTCGGGCGGCCAGCGCGCCCAGCTCGCCCTCACCCTCGGCATCGCCAAGCGGCCCGAACTGCTGATCCTGGACGAGCCGGTCGCCGCCCTGGACCCGCTGGCCCGCCGCGAGTTCCTCCAGAACCTGATGGAGGCCGTCGCCGAGCACGAGCTCAGCGTGATCCTCTCCTCCCACCTGGTGTCCGACCTGGAGCGCACCTGCGACCACCTGGTGGTGCTGGTCGACTCCAAGGTCCAGGTGACCGGCGACGTGGAGGCCCTGCTCGCCAGCCACTTCCGCCTCACCGGCCCGCGCCGCGACGACGGCTCGCTTCCCGCCGACCAGCAGGTCATCACCGCGAGCCACACCGACCGGCAGTCCACGTTCGTGGTCCGCACGAACACCCCGATCCACGACCCCTCCTGGACCGTCACCCCGATCAGCATGGAGGACCTCGTGCTGGCGTACATGGAGCGGCCCGCCGACGGCAACGGCCACCGCGCACTCCTGGAGGTGCAACGATGATCTGGCTGACCTGGCGGCAGTTCCGCGCCCAGGCCGCGGTGATGAGCGGCTTCCTGGCGGTCCTGGCGGCCGTCCTGGCCGTCACCGGATACGAACTGTCCAACGACTACTCGCACGGCATCGCCACCTGCAAGACCGAGGAGGCCTGCCAGATCTTCACCCAGAACCTCTTCGAGGACTACAAGTCCCCGTTCCTGATCCTCACGCTCCTCGTGCTGGTGTTGCCGGCGGTGATCGGCCTGTTCTGGGGGGCGCCGCTGGTCGCCCGCGAGCTCGAGGCGGGCACGCACCGCCTGGCGTGGAACCAGAGCGTGACGCGGACCCGGTGGCTCACCGTCAAGCTCGCGCTGGTCGGGACCGCCTCGGTGCTCGCCGCCACGCTGGGCTCCCTGATGGTCAACTGGTGGATCTCCCCGCTCGACAAGAGCGCCGCCGACCAGTTCGTGCGGATGTCACCGCTGCTGTTCGACACCCGGGGCATCACCGCCGTCGGCTACGCGGCGTTCGCGTTCGTCCTGGGGGTCACCATCGGCATGGTGGCCCGCCGCACCCTCGTCGCGATGACCCTCACCATGGTGGTGTTCGTCCTCCTCCAGGTCGTCATGCCGCTGTTCGTCCGGCCCCACCTCCTCCCGGCCACCACGCTGACCACCCAGATCACCAGGGACAACCTCGACTCTCTGATGTCAGAAGGGCCCAGCGGCCCGGTACGGATCCGGACGGAGGCGCCCGACCCCAAGGCCTGGGTGCTCACCAACCAGACCGTGGACCCCTCGGGCAAGGCCGTGGAGTCCATCCCCTTCACCACCTTCTCCCAGTTCTGCGGACCCCAGGCCGAGGGACCGCCGCCGCCCGAGGGCGGCGCCGCTCCCCGCAGGCCCCCGGGCCCTCCGCAGGCGTGCGTCGACGCGATCAACAAACTCGGCTACCAGCAGCGGATCACCTATCACCCCGACAGCCGCTTCTGGTCGTTGCAGCTGATCGAGACCGGAGTCTTCGTCGCCCTCGCGGCGGGCCTCGCCGGATTCTCCTTCTGGTGGCTGCGCCGCCGCGTCTCCTGATCGCCGCGCCGCCGTCGTCGTGAGGTGAGCGGAGCGTCCCCGTGCGGGGAGGCTCCGCTCACCTCACGACGCTCTTCACCTCATGGCGTTCCGGGCAGGCGTGCCGCACGTTCCCGCAGGTAACGCTGCTCGGGAAGGCTGGTGGTCAGCCGTGCGGCCGTCAGATAGCCGTCGCGCGCCGCCTCCCGTTCACCGGCCATCTCCAGCAGATGCGCGCGTACGGCGTGCAGCCGGTGGTGGCCCGCCATCCGGTCGTCGGCGTCGAGCGGCTCCAGGAGCGCGAGACCCGCGTGCGGGCCGTCCACCATGGCCACCGCGACCGCGTGGTTGAGCGTGACGACCGGGCCGGGCTCGAGGTCGTCGAGCAGCCGGTAGAGCGCGACGACCTGCCGCCAGTCGGTGCCGCCGGCGTGCGCGGCCTCCGCGTGCACGGCCGCGATCGCCGCCTGCACCTGGTACGGGCCGAGCCGCGCCCGCGCGAGCGTGCGGGTGATGAGCGCGACGCCCTCCTCCAGCGGGCGGCGGCTCCACCGGGACCGGTCCTGCTCGGCGAGCGGGACCAGCGACCCGTCCGGCCCGGTGCGGGCCGGGCCGCGGGCCTCGGTCAGCAACATCAGCGCGAGCAGCCCGGCGACCTCGCCGTCGGCGGGCAGCAGGTCGTGGACGGTCCGGGTGAGCCTGATCGCCTCCCGCGTGAGGTCGCCGCGCCGCAGGTCGGCGCCCGACGTGGCGGTGTACCCCTCGTTGAAGATCAGGTAGAGGACGTGCAGGACCGAACGGAGGCGTTCGGCCCGTTCCGGCTCGGGCGGCAGGTTGAAGCGGGCGCCGCTCGCCCTGACGCGCCGCTTGGCGCGGCTGATGCGCTGCGCCATCGTGGCCTCCGGCACCAGGAACGCGCGGGCGATCTCCGCCGTGGTCAGGCCGCCCACGGCGCGCAACGTCAGCGCGATCCGCGACGGCGGCGTGAGGCTCGGATGGCAGCACAGCAGCAACAACGTCAACGTGTCGTCGCCGCGGTCCTCATCGGCGGCGGGCGCGAGCAGCTCGTCGCGCGGCGTGGTGGCGGCGACCCTCTCCTCCCGGCGCCTGCCCGCCTCCTCACTGCGCAGCAGGTCGGCCAGCCGCCGGGACGCCACCCGGATCAGCCACGCGTCCGGGCGGTCGGGCACGCCGTCCTCCGGCCACCGCGTCGCGGCGGCCAGGAGCGCTTCCTGAACGGCGTCCTCGGCGCTCTCGAAGTGGCCGTGCCGGCGGACGAGCGCCGCGAGGACCCGCGGCGCCAGACGGCGCAGCAGGTCCTCGGTCCCGGTGCCGGTGCTCACATCTCCCGGCCGGCCGTGTCCATGATCGGACGCACCTCCACCGCGGCGAACCGCGCGTCGGGGAACCGCCCGGCGATCTCGGCAGCCCGTTCGGGCCCGTCGCAGTCGACGACGAAGTATCCGGCCAGCTGCTCCTTGGACTCGCCGAACGGCCCGTCGGTCACCGCCGCCGACCCCTCGCGCACCCGGACGGTCCGGGTGGTGACCGGATCGGCCAGGGCCGTGCCGGAGACGAACTCGCCCGACTCCCTGATCTCCTCGAACAGCGCGTCCGCCTGCGCCGCCAGCTCCCGGCGTTCCGCCTCGGGCAGCGCCAGGTAGCCCGGGTCGCGCAGGAACATCGGATGCTCCCAGTTCTCCGGGTTGCCGTAGATGAGCAGCAGGAACTTCATCGTGCCTCCTCCGCCGGCGGGCCGGCGATCCCGATCAGGTTCCCCTCGGGGTCGGTGAAGTGCCCGACGGAGAAGTCGCCGCCCTTCGACGGCCCCATCGTCCGCTTGCCGCCCAGGCTCTCGGCCCTGCGCAGCGCCTCTTCCACATCGGGCACACCGACGTAGAACAGCACCCGGCCCGCGTGGCCCGGGCCGCCGCCGATCCCGCCGGGGACGCCCGCGCCGGGAACGAAACCGTACTCCCCGGGCGCCGACACCTCCTCGGTCACGGCGTCGCCCAGCTGGTACTCCCACCCGAACAGCGCACCGTAGTAGCCGCGCAGCCGTCCCGGGTCGCTCCCGATGATCTCGAAGTGCACCACAGGGTGTTCCATGATCCGTCCTCTCGTCGTCGTCACACCCCGGAGGTCGGATCGGCGGGCACGGTTCTCGACATCTCCCGCGCGGAGAATTCCGCGGCGACCGCGCGCTCCCGCTGCGCCGAGGCCTCCTGCCGCGCCGCGTCGCGTTCCCGCGCCAGCTCCCCGTTCCTGGCCTGCTCGGCGCGCAGCTCGAGCCGCGCCTCGGCGACCTCCTCGCGCAGCAGTTCCACCTGCGCCTGAACCGCGACCTCCCGTTCCCTGGCCTCACCGACCTCGGCCCTGGCCCTGCCGACGGCCTCCGCCGACCGTGCCTCGGCCCGTTCGCGCGCCTCCTCGGCTCTCTCGCCGGCCTTCTCGGCCGCCTCGGCCCGCGAGGCCGCCGCCGCCCGTTCCCGCTCCGAGGCCCCCGCCTGCTCCCTGGCCTCGGCGGCCTCTTCACGCGCCCGCCCGGCGTCCGTGCGCGCCCGCTCGGTCTCGGCTCTGGCCGCATCGGCCTCCAGATGGGCCCTGTCGGCGTCCGCCCTGGCCACCTCCGCCGCGCTCACGGCCTCCCGAACGTCCTCCCGTGCCTTCTCGACCCGGGCTCCGGTCTCCTCCCGAACCTGCCGTACGAGTTGATCGGCCTCCTCCCGCACGGCCGCGATCGTCCGTTCCGCCTCGTCCCGTGCGCTGGTGACCTCGGCGTCGGCCTCCGCGCGCATTCGTACCGCCTCCTCGGCGGCGTCGTCGCGGTCCCGTTCGGCCTGCTGCGCCCGTTGCCGGGCAGCGCGCGCCTGCTCTTTGGCCTTCTCCGCGTCCCGCTCGGCCCGCACCGCCCGTTCGACGGCCTCCTCACGTTCCGCGAGGGCCGTCGCGACCTGCGCCTGCGCCTCGGCCCGCACCGCACTGATCTGCGCCTCGACCCCGCGCGGGGACAGCTCGGCGTCCAGCGCCTGCGCCAGGGGAGCGAGGGCCGCCGTCAGCCCCTGCTCCATGCGCTCGTACAGGTCCTCGGCGCGCGCCAGCGCCCCCTCCAGCCCCGGCGTCGCCCGCCTCAGCTCACGCTCACGCTTGGCCCGCCCCTGGCAGTCGCCCTCCAGGCAGTACTCCCGGGGCCGTCCCCGTCCCACCCGCTGGGGGACGGGCCGCCCGCAATACCGGCAGGGCCGCTCTCCGGCCTCGTCACCCTGCACGTCCACCGTCTCAGCTTCACTCACATCCCCACCCTAGATTTTCTGGATTCCTATTTCCAGAAAATAAGAAGTCCCAGAAAACGTGTCGTCCTAACTTACGACAATGTTCGTTTGCAGAAGCTGAGCCAACCAAGACCCTCCCGCGATGAGTCCGCCATCGCGCTGCCCGCGCCGGTGCGAGGGCTGCGCCTACCGGGGCGCCACCCTGGTAGGAGTGCCTGATTCCTCCGGGTTGAGCGCGACAACGACATCGTGCAGGAACGTTCGAGCGCAAGCGTGACCCGTGGGAGCGGCCGGGCGGGACCACGTTCCACTTCGTCGACGGGGACGACGGGAGTACGCCGGAAAGACACCGCGGGGTCGGCGGTGTTCTCCCGAACGTGGCCCCAGGACCAAAGTGGCTCTGTGATCAGTCGCGGTTGCGGTTCGTGATCGTCCCGGGCCGGGCGCAACGTTCGGTACGCATCGGTCAAGCGCGCCGGTAGCGCAGATCCACGGCTTGTGCAGGATGGCCGTCGTGAATGCGGGCCCACCGGACCGGCTCGATACCGGGGCAGTCGAACAGCCGCACTCCAGAGCCCAGCATGATTGGTGCCAGGTGCACCCGGAACTCGTCGATCAGGCCACGTTCGACGCACTGCCGGGCGATGTCCTGGCTGTGCAGTTCCAGGTCCTTGCCGTCTGCCGCGGCCAGCCCGATCTCGACCGCCTCGGCCACGTCGCAGTTGAGGAACGTGACACCGGGGTCCGGGACGGCGTCCTCAGGGTGATGTGTCAGGACGAACACCGGACCGCTCCACGCCCCGCCGTACGGTTCCTTGCTCGCCTGGCGATTCTGCTCAGCCAGGGCGTCGTACCCACGGCGGCCCCCCAGGACGGCGCCCAGGCTGGCGATCGACTCCCGGTGCACGTCCGGGTCGACCACCACCCCCGACATCCACTCCAGCGAGTGGCCCGGGCCGGCCGCGAACCCGTCCAGCGACATCATCAAGTGCCAGCGCACCTTGGCCATCGAGGTCTCCCATCGTCTCTCGGTGTACCGGTGTTGACCACCCGGCACTCCCAAACTCATCGGTGAGCAACCCGCATCAGTCCACCCGGCAGGCGGCACCAAATGGTGCGCCGACCGAGTCACCTGTCCGCCAGCCCACTGAACGGCCAGTCGTGTGGGTGGCTGGGGGCGAGGTCGGCCGATGAGGTTCGTGGCGTTGCGGAAGACCGGTGGCGGCGGTCTTGACGTCCTCGATCGTGGTGCGCCAGTCGGTGGCCTCGGTCTCTCGGGGTCGGCCGGGGTGCCGCCCATGGCGATGCCTTTGAGTGTGACGTCGGGTGCGTAGGCGGGTTGGAGCTGGGCGGCCCAGCCGGTGGCGTTGGCTCCGCCGGAGTAGCCGTTGAGGGTCCAGGGGTTGGACTTGCCGATGCCCGGGGCGGCGGTGAGTTCCGGAGAAGGGGGGTCCTGGTCGGGCGGGACGGATCCGGGGGCCGGGCCGTGGGCGCGGGCGGTGGGGACGAACGCGGTGATCGCCAGTGCGGAGGCCAGCGACAGGACTGAGGCGGAGCGGGCTGCCCCGGTCCACGGGAATGAAGGGACTGCTTGCATCGCGTACCTTGCCACCGTGGCCGCGTAGCGTTGGGCGAAGTACTCCTGGGCGGGGTGGCCGGGCGTCGTCGCCTCCCCGGCCAGCGCCGCGTACAGCCGCAGTACCCCGGCCCTGCGCGTCACCGAGTCCGCGAAGGCTCGCAGCCTCGCCGGCAGATCGGCGTCGGCGTCCCCACCGGAATCGGCCGCTGCCTGCTCTTCGTCCGAGCGCCGCAACGCCGCCACCAGCAGGTGGTCCTTGCTCGGAAAGTGGTACAGAACCGTCGGCTCGCGTGTCCCGGCCCGCTCGGCGACCTCCGCCGTGGTGACGCCGCGATGCCCCTTCTCCACGACGATGTCGAGCACCGCCGCGGCGATGGCCTCCCGGCGCTCCGCCGACCGGGCATACGGACCGCGCTGCCTGCTCTTCGCGGGAGTCGTCATGACGCGACTCTACGGACACCTGACGAAGGACGCCCGGCGGCTTCCGCCGGGTGTCACGGCATCGGCGCTTCGACTCCCGTCTGGGCGAGCACCGGGGCCGGCAGTCGTTCGCCCTGGATCTCGATCGCGTTCAGGGCGGTGGTGAACTGCTGCAGTTCGTCGCCGGTGAAGGTGACCTCTTCGGTGCCGATGTTCTCCAGCAGGTGCGAGGTCCGGGTGGCACTGGGGATAGGCACGATCCACGGCTTTTGCGCCCGCAACCATGCCAGCGACAGCTGACCGGACGTGACACCCTTGCGGACGGCCCACTCCTGCACCAGTTGCACCACCGCCATGTTGGCCGCCATGTTCTCGCGCGAGTGACGCGGCACCACCGCCCGGAAGTCGCCCCGCGCGAACCGTGTGTAGGGGTTGATGGTGCCGGTGGTGAACCCGTACGCCAGCGGAGCCCAGCACACGAAGCCGATACCCAGTTCCTGGCACAACGGCAGAACCTGATCCTCCGCGCCACGCCACAGCAGGTTGTACTCGTTCTGGATCGCGGTCAGCGGCTGTACCGCGTGCGCGCGGCGGATCGTCTTCAGGCCCGGTTCCGACAGGCCCCAATGGCGGACCTTGCCGGCGGCCATCAGCTCCTTGACCGTGCCCGCCACGTCCTCGATCGGCACCTGCGGGTCGACCCGGTGCTGGTACAGCAGGTCGATGTGGTCGGTGCGCAGGCGTCGCAGCATGCCGTCCACCGATCGCCGGATGTTGTCGGGCCGGCTGTTGAGGCCGCCACGCTCGCCCGTCTGCTGGTCGACCTCGAACCCGAACTTCGAGGCGATCACCACCCGGTCACGTACCGGCCGCAGCGCCTCACCGAGAATGCGTTCGGACTCCAGCGGCCCGTACACCTCAGCGGTGTCGAACAGCGTCACGCCCTGGTCGACGGCCGTGCGGATGATGGCGACCATGTTCTCGCGGCTGCTGACCGGCCCGTACAGGTTCCCCGGCATCGTCTGGCAACCCAGGCCGATGGAGGAGACCTTCAGCGACCCCAGCCGGCGACGCGAAGCCAGCGTGATCGCCCTCTTCGCGTCGCCCCCGCCTCCAGCCGACGTAGACGCGCCCGGGGCAACGGACGCCTGCGCGCCAGAGGAAGAGCCTGCCATCCCGGCGACCGCAGAAGTCGCCGCCAGACCCGCCGTGCCCAGCAAGAACCGGCGACGGCTGTTGTTGTCAGACATTCGACACCTTCTCCGCATCAGCGATAGGGGTATGGGCCTCAGGCAACCCGCATCGCCCAGCGGCAGGGAGTCACTGCTGAAAGGGGTAAACAGAGGCACCCCTTAACACGTTTGAACACGACGCCATAGCGTCTTCAGACGAACGCCATCGCCCGGCGTCCTGGTGTCGCCGGGCGATGGCGGGTCGGTGCCAGCCTGCGGGGAGGCGCTCGGGTCAGCCCTCGGTGACCCAGTCCATGTGCTCGATCCAGTGGTCGAACAGCGCCTTCTCCCCGTGAAACTCCAGCGTGGTGGCCGCGTTGAGCGGCCGGCGCCTGCTGATCACGAGCAGGAGATCGACGGCTGAGCCGCGTACCGCGACGTCCGCCTTGGCGTGCGTGCGCTCCAGCGCGACCTTGCCCGGTTCCCGGCGTGCCACCCACTCTCCCGGCGCGTCGGTCGCGTGGAAGTGCAGAGTCTGGCCGTCGCCGCGCATCGCGTCGGCGAAGCCCGGCCTGTTCTCCCAGTAGCCGCGGGAGGTCATCGTGTCCAGCCAGTCCTCGAGGGCCTCGACGGCGAGCTCCGGCGCCAGCTCGTACGGCATGCCGAGGGCCGCGGCCCCGTCCGCGCGATGCACGCAGGCCTCGCCGAACAGCCGGCGGGACCAGAACGGCACGCCCGCGGCGGCGCCCGACGGATCCCACACCGGCGTGTCATCGGCGACCGACGCGAACGCCTGGCTCGCCTTGGCCGCGCCCTCGTTCAGCCAGTCGCGCCACTGGCCCGAATCGGTCGGACCCGGAACGTAGCCGGCGTACGCCTTGCTCGGCTCGTCCATCCGCTCGCCCACGAGCATGGCCACCATGCGCTGGGTCCCGCCGACATGGTCGACGAGATCGGTCAGCGTCCACTTCGGACATGTCGGGACGGGGGCCGTCGCATCCTTGCCGTGCATCCAGTCGGCAAGGATGCTCGTCTGCTCGACGACGGCCTTCAAATACGCTGATGTGTCCATCTCTGTACCTCCAAGTGTCGTGTGTTCTACCCGAGTCGGCGGGGTCAGGTCGTCTTGGGCGGCCGGATCAGCCGGTCGCGGGCCGGTAGCGCAACCACACGACGCCCGACCGGTACGGCGTCGCGGCCACCAGCTGAAGGCGGATGGGGCCGACGCCGTCGAAGATGCGCGAACCCGCCGCCCACAGCATGGGATGGACCCGCAGCCAGAACTCGTCGACCAGTCCCTGGCGGGCGAGCTCATGGACGAGCTCGCCGGCACCGGAGACGATCAACCTGCCGCCGTGCGCGTTCTTCAGCTCCGCCACGGCCTGGTCGAGGTCACCCTTGATGAGGGTGGCGTTCCATTCCAGCGGCTCGGTCAGCGTGCGCGACGCGACGTACTTCGGCATGGCGTTGATCCGGCCGGCGAAGCGCCCGAGCACGGGGTCCTCCGTCAGCTGGGGCCAGACGGCCGCCAGGCCTTCGTAGGTCTTGCGGCCGAGGACCATCGCGTCGGCCAGGACCAGCTGCTCCAGCCCGGCGTCCGAGCTGTCGTTGTCGAGCGCCAGCCAGTCCTCGTGCGAGGGCGACTCGAACACGCCGTTGGCGGCGATGTCGTTGTGGACGATGAGCTGTCCCATCGCGGGTCCTCCGGTCTCCGTCCGTGAGCGGGTGGTGTTGTGAACGGTAGGAGCGGAGGCGACGGGGCCGCATCGGTCGAACGACTGGCGATGACGTGCCCGCGTACTTACCCGATGGGCTTCACAGGTCGAGCTGGGACAGTTCCGCGCGCCGGCTGATACCCAGCTTCGGATACGCCCTGTAGAGGTGATGCCCTACGGTGCGAGGGCTGAGGAACAACCGAGCGGCGATCTCGCGGTTGCTCAGCCCTTGTGCCGCATGCCGTACGACCTGCAACTCCTGCGGCGTGAGGCGCGCGACGCCGCTGACGGCCGCGGGCGGCTCGGGGGCCGCGCCGCCCAGCGCGTTGAGCTCGGTCCTGACCCGTCGATGCCAGCCATGCGCCGCGATGCGCTCGAACGTGGCAAGCGCCTCCAGCAGCTCGGCCCGGGCTGAGGAGCGGCGGCGGTTGCGCCGCAGCCATTCGCCGTACGCCATCCGCGTCCGCGCCCGGTCATAGGGCCCGCACCCCTCGACGCCCAAGGACGCCTCGAATCGCTGCCCGGCCTCGGGTCCGTCGCTGAGGAGTGCCTCGCATCGCAGGGCCAGCGCGGTCGCCACCGGGCTCCGCGTGTGCTCCGCCCACGCGGTGAGCCGGGGCAGATGCCGTCGCGCGCGCTCCGGGTCGCCGGCTCGCACCCCGGCCTCCACGTGGTCGGGAATGGCCCGGATGGTCACGTCCCAGCCGCACATGCCGCCGCAGACGCCGTCGAGCCGGTCGAGGGCGGCGGCGGGGTCGCCGTCCATGAGGTCGATCAGGGCCAGTGCCCACTCCGCCTGGGCGGCCGCCATCGCATGATGCCGGGGATCGTTCAGAACGAGGCCGGCCTGCCGGGACGTGGCGGCCGCCTCACCGCGCGCCGCGGCGAGCCAGGCCGAGATCGCGGTGAGGACGACCACCTGGAGGTCCTGACCCAGTTCGGCGCCCAGCGACATGGCCTCGGCCACGTTCGCGGCCGCGTCCTGGAACCTGCCGGTGACCAGTTGGGCGAGCGCGAGCGGCTCCTGGGCGTAGGGCAGCCAGCCCAGCGCGCCCTGGTCACGAAGCGCCGCGACGTGACCGTCGAGCAGGGGCACGGCGATGTCGTCCGCGCCGATCAGCACGCCCATGAAGCCGGCGGTCAGCCGCTCGACCGACCCTTCCACGCCCCCGGTGTGGGCGGCCTGGACCAGATCGCGCATCGGTGGCACGGCCGCCTCGGGCCGGCCGCGCAGCAGGTCGGTGAAACCCACCAGGCCGCCGGTCATCTCGGGGGAACCGCCGCGGACGATCCGCAACCGCTCCGCACATCGGCTGAGCAGCTCTTCGTCCGCCGCGTCCCGCGCGCACCAGGTCGCCTCCGTCAGCAGGCCGACGGCCAGGACCGGATCAGCCGTGAGAACGGGCGTGACGGCGTCGAGCGCAAGCATGCTCGCTCCGGCGGGCGAGCCGCGCTCGTAGGCGACCTGAGCCCGGACCCACCCCGCCTCGGCCGCCTCGACCGGGTCACGGGTCAACGCGGCACCGGCGGTGGCCAGCTCGGCCGCACGATCGAGCCGGCCGGCGTCATAGGCCGCACGCGCGGCGGCCACCAGGCGCCGGGCCCGGACGGCGGGGTCGCCGCTCAGCTGCGCGGCCCGCTCCAGTGCCCGTGCGGCGCCCATCGGCCCGCCGCGGCCGAAGGCCCGTTCGGCGGCCCGCTCCAGGTCCGCCGCCACCTCGTCGTCGATGCCGCCGGTGGCGGACGCGGCGTGCCAGGCACGGCGGTCGGCGTCCCGCGGATCGGAGAGGGCGTCCGCGAACGCCCGGTGCGCCTCGAGCCGCCGCGCGAAGGGCGCCTCCTGGTACGCCGCCGCGCGGATCAGCGGATGCCGGAACTCCACGGCGTCGGACGTCACGCGGACGAGGCGGCCGCGCTCGGCCGGCTCCAGGTCGGACGCGTCCAGCCCGAGCCGCCCGGCGGCGGCCAGGAACGACAACGGCTCGGAGCCGTGATCGGCGGCCGCGAGCAGCAACGCCAGCCGGGTGCGCTCGGGCAGCGCGCGGATCTGCAGGCGATAGTGCTCCTCCAGCCGTCCGGCGGCCGCGAGCGGGGCGACGGGTGCCGGCGGCGTGCCACCGGCGGCGCTGGCCGCGAGCTCGACGATCGCGAGCGGATTGCCGCCCGACTCCAGCAGGACCCGGTCGGCGATCTCCTTCGGCGAGGAGCCGATGGCGGCGAGAAGCCGGGCGGAATCCCGGTGATCCAGGCGCGGCAGGCGGATGTCGTCGATCCCGGAGGCGATGAAGGGGCGCTCGCCGTCACGCACCGCGAAGATCGCCGCGATCGGGTCGTCGTGGAGCCGCCGCACCGCGAACAGCAGGGCGTCGACGGATGACTGGTCGAACCACTGGGCGTCGTCGAACAGGCATAACAGCGGGCCGTCGCCGGCGAGTTCCGAGAGGAGCGTCAGGGCCGCCGCCCCCACGATGAGCCGGTCGCCGGAGGCGGACCCCGTCCCGAACGCGGCGTGCAGCGCTTGTGCGTGCGGTGCCGGCAGGGCGTCGAAACGGTGGAGGTCGCCGGCCAGCATCACCTGCAGGGCGGCGAACGGGATCTCGGCCTCGGACTCGATCCCGACCACGCGCAGCACGCGCATGCCGTCGGCGATGGCGGCCGCGTAGTCGAGCAGCGCCGTCTTGCCGATCCCCGCCTCGCCCCGCATCACGAGCGACCGGCTCCGGCTGTCCTTCGCGTCGGCCACCAGGCGAGTCAGCCGCGACCGTTCGAGGGAGCGCCCCACGATCACCGGATCAGTGTAGCCATCGAGCCGTGCAGGCCATGTCGTCTTTGCCGGCCGCGCGGGGCTCATGCCGGCCCTCGGCGCCCGTACCGCACGAACGCGCCGCCGTCAGCCGAGCTGCTGGGCCAGGCCGACGATGATCCCCTCGGGGCCGCGGACATAGCAGAGCAGGTAGCTGTCCTCGAACCGGGCCACCCCGCCGACGAGTTCGGCGCCGTGCGTGCGCAGGCGGGCGACGACGTCCTCGAGGTCGTTGACGGCGAACATGACCCGGTGCATGCCCACCGTGTTGTGCGGCGGGTTCTGCGGATTCGCGCCGACCGCCGCGGGGGTGCGGTACTTCGCCAGCTCGAGCCGGCCGTGACCGTCCGGGGTCCGCATCATCGCGACGTCGCAGCTGACGCCGTCGAGCCCGACGGTGACGTCCGCCACGGGGCCCTCGACCCGCGCCGTGCCCTCCACCTCCATGCCGAGTTCGGTGAAGAAGGCGATGGCGGCGTCCAGGTCGTCGAAGACGATGCCCACGTTGTCCATCCGCTGAATCGTCATGGCGGTTCTCCCTCATCGTCGTGCGGCTCGTCCTGCCGGAACGTGCAGATCTTCCAGGAAAATCGACGAGAACGCCGCGGAACCTCAGCTCGTGGCCGATAACCGGCGGTTTTTTGGCCTTCCCTTCAGGGACATAAGATCAGCGTCATGGCGACACGGCTCGTGCAGATCGCGATGAACGCCCGGGATGACGCCGCCCTCGGCCGGTTCTGGGCGGAGGCGCTCGGCTGGACCATCGACAGCGAGGGACCGGGCGTCACCAACCTCGAACCCGAGGGCTTCGACTATCCCGACCCCATCGCGGTCTGCATCGACATCATCACCGTTCCTGAGCCCAAGACGGTGAAGAACCGCGTTCACGTCGACCTCGCGACCACCTCCGTCGAGCATCAGGCGGAGCTGGTCGCACGCCTCAAGGCGCTCGGCGCGACGCCCGCCGACATCGGCCAGGGCGACGTCCCGTGGACGGTCCTCGCCGACCCGGAGGGCAACGAGTTCTGCGTCCTGGAGCCTCGGGAGATCTACCGGGACACCGGGCCGATCGCCGCGGTGGTGGCCGACTGCACCGATCCGCGGGTCATGGCGCGGTTCTGGGGCCAGGCGATGGACTGGACCCTGCACGAGGTGAACGACGATCACGCGGTGCTGCGCTCCGCCAAGGGCGTCGGCCCGTACCTGGAGTTCCTCCGCACGCCCGACGCCAAGACCGTGAAGAACCGCGTCCACCTCGACGTGCGGCCGTACCCCGGTGACGACCAGGCGGCGGAGGTGGCCCGGCTGCGCGCGCTCGGCGCCACCGACATCGACCTCGGCCAGGGCGACGTCCCGTGGACGTGCCTCGTCGACCCGGAGGGCAACGAGTTCGACGTCCTCACCCCGGGCTGACGCGGACCCTCCTCACCTACGCCTGGTCCGGCGGCCGCGTCCAGCGGTGGCGCGTGCCGCACCTGACCGTCCGCACCGTCCGGGCCGGAGAGCACCCGGACGGCGGTGGCGATGTCCCGCGCGCTGCGAGCCACCGGCCCGACATGCCAGGAGCGGGCCGGCGCGTCCGGCCAGTGCCCGGTGATCGAGATCCGTCCGCACCGGCCCCGAACCCGCCGGTCCCTCTCGCGGGGGAAGCGAACGGCTCTTACGGGGGAGGACGCCGTCACCCGTGAGGGCTGAGACTGCTGATCATGTACGAGACAACTGCGGTGGGGCCTCGCTGGAGCGCCGTACGGCGGCTCGCGGGTTACGGAGCCGCCCTCACGATGTCCTGCTACCTGGGCGTCAAGGCCGTCTGGGTCGTCGCGGGGCTGTTCGGGCACGGTCCCAGCGGTATGAGGCTCGCCGAATGGCTCCTGTTGAATGTCGCCACCGTGGGGATGTCCGGTGTTGGAGTCGCGCTGGGGCTGGCTCTGGCGCAGCCCTGGGGGCGCGGTCTCCCGGCGCGGCCACTGGTCTTTGTCGCGTGGACGGGCAGCGGGTTCCTGGTGCCGCTGCTGCCTTACATGGTGGTCAGCGCGGTGCTGGGCGGCGGCCAGGAGTCGGGCGGCGAGAACGCCATGCCGGCCTGGGAGGTGGTCCTGCTCACCATCGGCTTCATGGGGATGGCGGCCGGGCTCGCCCTTGCCCTCCCCATCTACCTGCGGGAACGCTGGCCGGGCGCGTTCCTTGGACGGGCCGGGGGAGCGGCGGGCAGGCCATCGGCCCCGTTGCTCGTTCTCGTCACTGGGCTGGGCGTGCTCTGGCTGTCATGGGCGTTCGGAGGCACCCTCGGTCTGGATCCGGCGCAGGCGGCCAGGATGGACACCAATGCCCGCCTCATGATCGGCAACGCCGGGATCTGGGCGCTGGTCGCGGCGGGCGCGCTGTGGGTACTGACGACCGGCCACGCTCTGTCCCGGCTGCCGCGGTGGGTGCCGATGACGCTGGGGTTCGCAGCGTCCGGCTCGCTGTTCGCCTGGAGCGCCTGGAAGCTGCCGCTGGCCCTCCTTCGCCCGGGTGACTACCGGTCGGTGGAGTACGTGCCGGTCGCAGTGGTGGAACACGGGCTGAGCATCGGCGCGGGCATCGCGATCCTGGTGGCCCTGCTGCGTACGGCCGTTGGAGCCCGGTGGCGATCGTCGGATATCGACGGATAAGGCCCTGACCTACCGCAGCCGGCTGCCCCGCCCCGCTGATCCCCGGCCCGCCTGATCGACGCCGCCGGCGCCGTGGCGTCCACGTGGCAGAGCTCGTCCCCGCCCCTCTTGATCAACAACGTCCACCGTTGTGCGGGCCGTTGGTGGTCTCGATGTCAGGAGGGCCGAGGTTCAGGTTGTTCAAGATCGAGATTGAGAAAATCAAGATCTTTGAGTTGTGGACTTAAGAAAGTCAAGATACAACTGAACAGCGGGCTGGTTGTCGCGAGCGAGGGGGCCGAGGGTGGAGTGGCGGGAGCTGACGGACCTGACGCAGGGCCGGGCGTTCGTGGTCGAGCGGGTTCGGCTGGCCGGGAGCGGCGTCGCGGTCGAGGGGCAGTTCGAGCCGCCGCAGCTGGCTCAGCTCAGCGCCGACGACCAGGTCTTCGTCGCCGTGTTCGTGCGGGCGCACGGTTCGATCAAGGAGATGGAGCGGATCTTCGGGGTGAGCTACCCGACGGTCAAGGCCCGGCTCAACAGGATCGCCGGGCAGCTCGACTTCGTCGACGTCGATCCGGCTCCCACCGGTGCCGACGTCGTCGAACGCCTGCGCCGGGGGGAGATCAGCGCCGAGGAGGCGCTGTCCGAGCTGGAGCGGCCCCGATGATCCCGCAGCTGGTCACGGTGCGCCGTCGCCGCCGTAGCGGCCGCTGGTCGCGGCTGTACGTCCCCGTCGTGCCGGTGCTGCTGGTGTTGTCACCGCTGCTGCTCCTGGCCGTGCTGGTCACGTGCCTGGTCTTCCGGGTGAGCCCGGTGGGCGCGCTGCGCGGCATCGGGCGGCTGCTGTGGGCGCTGCCCGGCACCCGCTTCGAGTACGAACAGGGCCGGACGGCCGTGCTGGTCAGCGTCAGATGAGTCGGAGAAGAGAGCCGTGATGAACGAGCAGCGCCGCCAGATCCTGCAGATGCTGGGCGAGGGCAAGATCACCGCAGACGAGGCCGAGCGGCTGATCGACGCCCTCGAACGAACGCGGCCCGAGTCGCCACCGGCCGAGTCCCGGTCGAAAGCCCGGCCCAAGTACCTGCGCGTGCTGATGAGCTGGTCGGACGAATCCAGCGGCGAGGCACCGGGCCGGATCAACATCCGGATTCCGCTCCAGCTGCTGCGCGCCGGGGTCCGGCTCACCAGCCTCATCCCGCCGGTGGCGATCACCAAGGTCAACGCGGAGCTCGACAAGGTGGGGGTCCCGTTCGACCTCGCCGAGCTCAAGCCGCAGGACCTCGAGGAGCTGATCGAGCACCTCGACGACCTCACCATCGACCTCGACGACCCCGGCTCCACGATGCGGGTGTACTGCGAGTGACACGGCCACGGGCCGACGAGAGGAGATCCCGATGACGGCACGGGCGATCCACGTTCAGGGTCTCGAGAAGTCGTACGACGACCTGCGCGTGCTGCGCGGCGTGGACTTCGGCGTGGCGCCGGGCAGCGTCTTCGCCCTGCTCGGCTCCAACGGCGCCGGCAAGACCACGGTCGTGCGGATCCTGTCCACGCTGCTCAAGGCGGACGCCGGCACGGCCACGGTCGAGGGCTTCGACGTCGCCACGCAGCCGGCGGACGTGCGGGAGTCCATCAGCCTCACCGGGCAGTTCGCGGCCGTGGACGAGATCCTCACCGGCCGCGAGAACCTCGTGCTGGTGGCCCGGCTGCGGCGGGTGAAGAGCCCCGGGCGGGTCACCGACGAGCTGCTGGCCCGCTTCCAGCTCACCGAGGCGGGGGAGCGGCGGGTGTCGACGTACTCCGGAGGCATGCGCCGCCGCCTGGACATCGCCATGAGCCTCATCGGCGACCCACCGGTGATCTTCCTGGACGAACCGACCACCGGGCTCGACCCCCAGGCCCGCCTCGAGGTGTGGAAGAGCGTGAAGGCGCTCGCCGGGCAGGGCACGACGGTGCTGCTCACCACGCAGTACCTGGACGAGGCCGAGCACCTCGCCGACCGGATCGCGATCCTCCACGAGGGGCGGATCATCGCCGACGGCACCCTCGACGAGCTGAAACGGCTCCTGCCTCCCGCCGAGGTCGAGTACGTCGAGAAGCAGCCGTCGCTCGAAGACGTCTTCCTCGCCATCATCGGCGCCGGCGCGGACGACCAGGCCACGGCCCGGCCCCCCGGGGAGCAACGATGATCACGCGCTTCCTGGGCGACACCGCCCTGCTGACCGGCCGGACCCTGCGCCACGTCACCCGCAGCCTGGACACCGTCATGACGGTCACGGTCACGCCGATCGCCCTCATGCTGATGTTCGTCTACGTGTTCGGCGGCGCGATCCGCACCGGATCGGATCACTACGTCGACTACCTGCTGCCCGGCATCCTGCTGATCACGGTCGGGATGGGCATCTCCTACACCTCGTTCCGGCTCTTCGCCGACCTGAAGAGCGGGATCTTCGAACGGTTCCAGTCCATGCCGATCGCACGGTCGAGCGTGTTGTGGGCGCACGTGCTGACCTCGGTGGTCTCCAACCTGATCTCGCTCGCGCTGGTCGTGCTCGTCGCCCTCCTCATGGGATTCCGCTCCGGTGCGGGACCGGCCGCCTGGCTCGCCGTCACCGGCATCCTCGTCGTGTTCACCCTGGCCCTGACCTGGCTCGCCGTCATCGCCGGCCTCACCGCCAAGACCCCGGACGGCGCGGGCGCCTTCTCGTACCCGATCATCTTCCTGCCGTTCGTCAGCTCGGCGTTCGTGCCCACCGGCACCATGCCCGGCCCGGTGCGCGCGTTCGCCGAGAACCAGCCCGTGACGTCCATCGTCGACACGATCCGCGACCTGTTCGCGCAACAGCCGGTCCATACCGGCATCTGGACCGCGCTCGCCTGGTGCCTGGGCATCCTCGTCGTCGCGTACGTCCTCGCCATGGCCACCTACCGCCGCAAGATCGCCTAGCCGCCCGTCCGCCGCGCCGCCGCATCGCGCCGCCGCCGAGGAGACCGAAATGCCGGCAGATCAGCCCAGCCCGCCCGCACTGCGCGCGTCCGACGCGGACCGCGACCGGGTCATCGACCTGCTGCGCGCCGCCGTCGCCGACGGCCGCATCGACCCGGCCGAGTTCGACGAACGGCTGGACGCGGCGCTGTCCGCCCGCACCATCGACGCGCTGACCCCGCTCACCGCCGATCTGGTCGCGGTGCCGGGCGGCGGCAGGCCGGCCTTGCCGCCCGCCGACCTGCTCACCCTCAAGGAGAAGCACGGCTCGGTGCGCCGCGACGGCCGATGGACGCTGCCGCGCAGGCTGGCGCTGCGCACCGCGTGGTGCGAGGTGATGCTGGACCTGACCAGCGCGGTGCGCACCGCGCCCGAGCTGGTCATCGACCTGCGCGTCCGCGGCGGGAACGTGGAGCTGGTCCTCGCGCCGGGCATGGTGCTGGACGCCGGCGAGGTGTCGGTGCGGCACAGCGTGGTGGCGATCGACAGGGACGCCGACGACGGCACGCCGGAGACGCTGTACGTCCGCCTGGAAGGCCGGCTGCTGCACGGCCGGCTCGCCGCCAGGTGGCAGGCGCCCCGCCGCTGACGCGGTCACCGCGCGAAGGCCGCGCTAGCCGTCCTTCTCGCCGCGTTCATCCCGCTGGCCTACACCCTCGGCACCGACTTCAAGCCCGCCCGGCGCATCCCTCGCGACCACGTCCTGCACTGGGACCGCTGGTGACCGGGCCGCGCCGGTGGCCGGCGCGCCGATCAGGTCTGCTTGAGGACCAGCGTGGCAAGCGTGTTGACCTGCCGCTGGAGCTCGGACAGGCCGGTGATGACCGAGTCGTCGGCGAAGGCCAGCAGGTCGTCGGGGTCGATCGTCTGCAGGTTCTTCACCGTCGAGGTGACCACCTTGCCGATCCGGGTGCGCTGCTCGTGCACGAGGACGTCGGGATCGGCGTCGACGGCGCCGGCGATGAGGTCCTGCACGTACTCGTACGCCTCGTTCACCTCCTCGACGGTCGCCTCGGGGTCGCGGACCGTCGCCAGCCTGGCCACCACGTCGGCCCCCTCGGCGGGGTCGAGGTCGATCATCTGGCCGCCGGGCGTCTTGGCCTTGCCCTCGGACAGCACCCGTTCCACGTAGGCGGCCCGCTCGACGCGGCGGGACTCGGCGGCGGCCTGCCTGCGGGTGTCGGGGTCGGTCAGGGCCTGCGCGATGATCGCGGTCCGTTCCTGCGGGCGGCCCAGCAGGGCCTCTCGCGCCGCGGCCGCCGTCTGCGGATCTCCCAGGATCGCCGCGCGCATCGCCGGGCGGTTGGAGGCGATGTCCACGGCCTTGTTGAAGCTCGTCCCGATCGACTCGGCCTCCGCGGCCAGGCCGGCGTGCCGGTCGGTGGTCGCCTCGTACACCATGAAGTACGAGGCCCAGGTGTCGGGCTCGGGCAGCGGAACGTCCTGACCGGGCGACAGCCTGCCGGCGGGCGGGACGACACCCTCGTCGGCGGCCCGCTCCCAGGCCCGCCAGTACCGGGACACGCGGGCGGCGTCGCAGCCGGCCTGCTCGGCGAACGCCTTCAGGCTCACCTTGCCGGGAACGGCCCCCGGCTCGCCCGCGGTGTCCGAGCCGCGCCGCTCGCCCTTGCGCACGCTCCGGGCCACCATGAGCGCGAACGTCCAGCCGCCGGCGGCCGAGAAGGCACCGAAACTGCGGGCGTCACGAGCCACCGGATCGGCGGCGGTCCCGTCCGCCGTGTCGCTGTCCAGGCTCGCGGCGCCCGCGTCCGCGGGATCAAGGCGCGCTTCCATGGCGTCCCTTCTGTCGGCGGAGACGGCGGCGCCCGGGATCTCGCCGCCAGCCTCACGGTGGTGGTCCTTCTTTACCGGTTCGGCGCCGCCGGTGCCATCAACCGCGCGGCACGGCGGCCGGGCCGGCGGGGGAGCCACCAGTTGGCGTGCCCCAGGAGCGCCATGGTCGCGGGCACCAGCACCATCCGGACGATCGTCGCGTCGAGCAGGATCGCCGTCGACAACCCCAGGCCCAGCATCTTCACCAGCGGCGACGGGTGGGCGAGGAAGCCGAGGAAGACCACCGTCATGATCAGTGCGGCGGAGGTGATCACCCGGCCGGTGCCCGCCATGCCGCGGGCGACCGACTCGGTGCTGTCCCCGGTGGCGTCGTAGTGCTCGCGGATCCGGGAGAGCAGGAACACCTCGTAGTCCATCGACAACCCGAACAGGACCGCGAAGAAGATCGTGGGCAGCGGCGAGGCGATCGTGTACGTCCGGTCCAGTCCGAACAGGTCCGCGCACCAGCCCCACTGGAACACCGCGACCACGACGCCGTACGCGGCGCCGATCGACAGCAGGTTCATCACCGCCGCCTTCAGCGGGACCACGACGGCGCGGAACATCACCATCAGCAGCAGGAACGAGGCCGCCAGGACCGCGCCGATGAAGACCGGGAGGGTCGTGTCGAGCTGCCGGGTGAGGTCGTCGGTCATGGCGGTGACGCCGCCGACGGCGACGGTGGCGGGCGCGAGGCCGCGGACCCGTTCCAGGGTCCGGGGGGTCTCGGGATCACCGGGGGCGGTCGTGGGGATGGCGAGCAGCACGATCGTGTCCCCTCGGGGCGACGTGCGCGGCGGGCCCACCGAGGCTATGCCCGGGTCGGCGTCGACCCGCGCGGACAGCGCGGTGACGTCCGTGGCCCGTCCGCCGGAGCGGCGCAGGTCGGCGACCAGGAGCAGCGGCGCGTTGTGGCCGGGGCCGAAGCCCTCGGCCAGCAGGTCGTGGGCGCGGCGGTGCGTGGTGCTCGTCCCGTCGTCGGCCGCGGTCGGGTAGCCGGTCCGCATCCAGAGCGCCGGGACGGCGAGCGCGATCAGCAGCGCCGACGCGGCGAGGGCGTACGGCCACGGGCGGCCGGCGACGTGATGGGCCAGCCGCCACCACGCCGTGGCCTCGGCGGCGGTGGCGGCGGGACGGCGGCGGCGGACGACGCGCCACCTGTCGATGCGGCCGCCGAGCAGCGACAACAACGCGGGCAGCAGGGTGAGCGCGCTGGCCACCGCGACGAGCACGACCAGCGCGGTGGTCACGCCGATCGAGGCCAGCAGGCCGACGCCGGTGAGCAGCAGCGCCGCCATCGCCACCATGACGGCGCCGCCGGCGACCACGACCGACGATCCCGCGAACGCCATGGCGTTCGACAGCGCGGTGCGGTCGTCCTGGCCGCTCGCCCGGTTGTCGCGGTACCGGGCCACGACGAACAGGGCGTAGTCGATGCCGACGCCCAGCCCGATCAGCGCCCCGACGCTCGGGGCGGCGGCCGTGACGTCCATCGCGCGTGCCAGCAGTGCGATGCCGCCCAGCCCGGCCGCGACGGTGACCAGGGCGATCACGATCGGCAGCAGCGCGGCGGCGACCGTGCCGAACACCACGAGGAGCACGACCAGCGCGGCGAGCAGACCGGCCGCCTCGGTGCCGGACGTCTCGGTCTCGGCGTTGACGAACGCCGCGTCGCCGCCGAGCTCGGCGATCGCGCCGGCCGTGCGGGCCGGGGCCATCGCCGCGCCGATCTCCGTGAGCGGCTCGGGCCCGAGCCCGGCCGACGGCCGGTCGAAGGTGATCTCGGCGTAGGCGATGCGCCCGTCGCGCGACACCGTGCCGGCGGTGAACGGATCGGCCACGCCGGCCACGTGCTCCACGGCGGCGATCCGGCCGAGGGCGGCCTGGACCGCGGGCCGGTAGAGGTCGAGGCGCTGCCCGTCCGGCGCGGCGAAGACGGCCTTGGCGCTGCCGCCCGCCGCTTCGGGGAAACGTTCGTGCAGCAGCTCGGCCGCGCGTTCGCTCTGGCTTCCCGGAACGGACAGGTCGTCGGCGAATCTGCCGCCGGCCGATCCCGCCAGCCCGATGACCACGACGAGCAGGACGGCCCACAACCCGATCGTGACCCATGGGCGGCGGGCGCTGGCGTCGCCGACGCGACGAATGACGCGATGCATGAGGGTGCTCCTTGGATTCCTCGGAGGGGCCGGATCCAGCGGCGGGTGCCGCGTCTGGACGGTCCGTTCAACCGTGCTCGCCAGCGCCCGGCCGGTCGCCCGCCCGGCGGCGGGATCGATCTCCCTCGCAGGGCGGGTCGTGAACGCCCCCGGGCCGCCCTCCATCACCGTCCGGCGGCGGAGGCGGCCTCCGCCCCGCGGCGGATGACCGTGCGCCCCCACGCTGCATACGGTGGCTCCGCGTCCGCCGACAAAGCCGTGGCGGACCGCCGCGACTCACACCGTGGAGCGATGGTGAACCGCACAACGCCGCCCGCCCGGCCATCGGCCCGGGCCGTCCCCCGAAGGTTCCCGGGCCCCTTCACCCGCTGGCCCGACGCCGCGGACGCCGTCCTCGCGGGCGTGGTCGTCCTGGTCCTGGTGTTCGTGCGCGACGCCGCCGGCGACGAGCTGGCCTTCCGCCATCCGGCCGACCTCAACCTCGCAACCCTGCCGGTCTTCGTCGCGGCGGGTGCGGCGCTGTACTGGCGCCGCCGCGCGCCCCTGGCCGTGCTCGCCCTCACCCTGGTGTGCTGGGCCCTGCTGCTGCCGGTCCCGCGCGCGCTCATCGGCGTCCCGGTGCTCCTCGCGCTCTACAGCGCCGGGCGGTACGCACCCGACGACCGTCCCCAGCCGGCCGGCGCGTTCCGGCCGAGCTCGTGGCGGGGGCTCGCGGGCGTCGCGGCCGCCGTCGTGCTCGTCACCGCCGACCTGCGCAACGATCCCGCGCCGTGGAGCGACGTCGCCTTCGGGGCGAGCTTCGTGATCGCGCTGTGGTACATCGGCCGCGGGCTGCGGCTGCGCGATCGCCACACCGCCCGGGTGCTGGCCGAGCAGGACGCCGAGGCGAGCCGCATCGTGGGCGAGGAACGCACCCGCATCGCCCGCGAACTGCACGACGTGGTCGCCCATCGGGTGAGCGTCATGACGGTGCAGGCGGGGGCGGCCAAGGCGATGGCCGAGCACGCCGCGGACGGCCCGGTGCCCGAGCCCGTCCTGCGGGCGATGGGGGCGGTCGAGGAGGAGGGACGGCAGGCGCTGGCCGAGCTGCGCCACCTGCTCGGCGTCCTCCGCCCCGACAACGGGTCCGACGGGCCGCAACCCCAGCCCGGCCTCGCCGACGTCCCCCGGCTCGCCGACCAGATCCGCGGGACGGGCGTCGAGGTGACGCTCGCGATGAGCGAGGTGCCGGCGGACCTGCCCGCGCGCGTCGACCTGTTCGCCTACCGCATCGTGCAGGAGGCGCTCACCAACGTGCTCAAGCACACCGGTCCCGGCTCCAGGGCCGACGTGCGGCTCGGCGTCAGGCAGGGCGGTACCGGCGGCGAGATCCTCATCGAGGTGCTCGACGACGGCCGTGGCGCGCACGACGAGGCGAACGGAACCAAGGGCGGCCACGGCATCGTGGGGATGCGGGAACGCGCACTACTGTTGGGCGGCACACTCGACGCCGGGCCGCGCCCGGGCGGCGGGTTCGAAGTCGTCGCCCACCTGCCCACCGGAGGCGAGCCCGCGTGAGCATCCGTGTCGCCATCGTCGACGACCAGGCCCTGGTCCGCGGCGGCTTCGCCATGATCCTGCGGATCCACGACGACATCGAGGTCGTCGCCGAGGCCGGGACCGGGGACGAGGCGATCGAGGTCGCGCGGCGGCACCGGCCCGACGTGATCCTCATGGACATCCGGATGCCGGGCCTGGACGGCCTGGAGGCGACCGAGCGGATCCTGGCCGAGTCCGACTGGACGGTCCGGGTGCTGATCCTTACCACCTTCGACCCCGACGAGTACGTCTACCGGGCGATGCACGCCGGGGCGAGCGGCTTCGTGCTGAAGGACATCCCGCCCGACCAGCTCGCCACCGCCGTCCGTACCGTCGCCGACGGCGGCGCGCTGCTCGCCCCTTCGATCACCCGGCGGCTCATCGGCCGGTTCGCCAGGCGCCTCACCGTCAACACCACCGTCGCCGCCCGCCTGGAACGCCTCACCGAGCGCGAACGCGAGGTGATGGCGGCCGTCGCCCGCGGCACCAGCAACTCCGAGATCGCCGCGGAGCTCTTCATCGGGCCCGCCACCGTCAAGTCGCACGTGTCGGGCATCCTCACCAAGCTGGGCCTGCGCGACCGCGCCCAGATCGTGATCTTCGCCTACGAGAGCGGGCTCGTCGAGGCGGGAGAGCGCGACATCGGCCACTGAGCCGGGCCTGCCACCGGCCCGCCGCCTGACCGACCACGGCCCGACCGGATTGCGTCAAACGCCGGAAATACCTGTTACCGATCATGTACGTTCCGACGCTGCACGGTGGAGATCACGGCGGGCGGATGACAGGGGTGTCGGGCGATGTCTTCGTGGGCCGAGCGGCTCAGCGCGGCGAACGCACAATGGCGGCAAGGGGACCTGGACGGGGCCACGACGGCGTTGCGGGAGATCGTGGTCGCGGGCGACGCCGAGACGGGCCCGGAGGCCGCGTACACGCTTGGCCGGGTCCTTCAGGACGGCGGTGACCTGGACGGGGCGGCGGCGGTGCACCGCTCGGTGCTCGCGGGCGGCCACCCCGTCTTCGCGCAACGTTCGGCGATCCTCCTCGGGATGATGCTGGTGGACGCCGACCAGTGGGCGCTGGCCCACCGGCCGCTGAGCGCCGCCGCGTCGGGGCCGGACGCGGAGATCACACTGCTGGCCGAGATCACCCTGGTGTCGGTGTCGCGGCGGCTGGGCGACTTCGGCGGCGCCGCGGCCGCGCTGGAGCGCGCCCGGCGCAGCGAACACCCGCGGGCCGCGGAGCTGACCGCGGAGCTGGAGACGCCGCGGTGGCCGGACGACGGCGGAGAGCGGGAACGCGAGGCCTGGGCTGCGTACGAGGCGATCACGGCGCTGGACGAGCACGAGGACACGCCCGGGTCCGAGGTCGTCGAGACGGCGCTCGACCGCATGCTGACGCACGGCATGCCCGAGCTGTGCTCGAAGGCCGCGTTCCGGCTGTACTCGATCCACGCCGCGCGCGGCGAGTTCGGCGACTGCCGGCGGGTCATGGAGCACGCGCTGGCGGCCGGCGACCCGGCCGAACGCGGCAGGTCCGAGAAGTTGCTGGGCGCGGCGCTGGTCGATCTGGGCGAGCCGATCGAGGCCCTGGAGGCGTACCGGCGGGCGGCCGAGGACCACCGGCCGGAGATCAGGCTCGACGCCCTCATCGAGCAGTCCAAGCTCGCCCGCGAGCTGGGCGACGACGAGGAGTGCCGGGCGTTGTTGCGGCGGGTGGCCGAGACCGGTCACCCGCGCTTCTCCGTCGAGGCGCGGGCCTGCCTCGGCCAGGTGCACGCGGAGGACCACGAGATCGACGAGGCCGTCGCGTGCTGGCGCGTGGTCCTGGACGCCGAGTCGGAGTTCCACATCGGCGCCGTCCACTTCCTGGGCATGATGCTGCACGGGCTCGCCGACGACGATCCGCGCCGCACCGCGATCATCGAGCTGCTGCACCGCGCGGCGGAGTTGGACGACTCCGACGTCTCGTTCCAGGCACGGCTGACGCTGGCGCAGGCCGAGACCGCCGTGCGCGGCCCCGACGAGGAGCGCGAACAGGCCCTCGACGACTGCGACACCGCCCTGGAGATGGTGCGCGCCGGCGACCTGCCAGGGGCCCGCGCGCTGCTGCGGCGTGTGGTCGACGCCGAGGTCGGCGACCAGTCCGACCGCGCGGCGCGGACGCTGGCCCTGCTGGAGCTGGGGGAGGGCGACGCCGAACAGGCCGAGGAACTGCTGGCGTTCATCGCCGACGGTGCGGACTTCGCCAACGGTTTCGCCGCGGCCGTCGACCGGCACCTGATCCTCGCCGGCGAGGATCATCCCGTGCTCGCCGCCTTCGTGGACTACCAGCGGCACGGCCGCGAGGTCGGCATCGCCCGCCACCAGGAGTGCGCGGAACACCCCGACGCCGCCGTCGCCGCGCTCGGGTCGAGCGTCCTGGCGCAGGTCATCGTCTCGCTGGGCGCGCCGCTCTCGCAGGGCGTGCAGCTGATCGAACGTGCCGCCGGCGCCGGTGACCCGCTGGCGCTGTCGCACGCCGCGGTCCTCTCCTGGCTCCTGCGGGGCGGTGACGACCCCGACACCGCGATCGAGCTGCTCCGGCGGGCGGCGGCCGGCGGGCATCCGGCGTTGTCGGCATGGGTGTCGCTGGCCCTGGGCGGCGCACTGGTCGCCCGGGGCCGGGAGGACGACGCCGACGAGGCGCTGGCCGCCTACACGCGCGTCCGCGACGGCGGGCATCCCGGCCTGCTCATGGAGGCCCACACCGGCCTGCTGCAGATCCTCGAAGGCCGCGGCGACCTGGCGGGCGCGGCGGCGGCGCACGAACGGATCATCGCGCGGGCGGACCGGCTCCTCGCCCCGCGCAGCGCGTGGCTGCTCGGCTTCACCCGGGTGCGGACGGACGACCTCGACGCCGCACGATCCGCCTTCGACCTGGTGCCGGAGGACCACGAGGAACTGGGCCCCGACGGGGTGTTCGCGCGGCGCCTGCTCGACCGCGACCTCGCCGGCGCCCGCGCGGCGCTGGCGGCCGTGCGGGAGCGGGGCGACGACCACCAGTCGTTCATGACCGGGCAGCTGGCGCTGGAGAGCGCGCACGCCTGGCAGCGGGGCGGGCACCTCGCGGCGGCCGAAGCCGCGCTCTCGCTCGTCGCCGAGGACGGCCCTCCCGAGCTCGTCCAGGAGGCCGCGCTCTATCTCGGCGCGCTGCGCAACGACGCCGGCGACGAAGCGGGCGCGGCGGAGGCATGGGACCGCGCGGCGGCGGGCGATGACGCGTTCCTCGCCCGGCGGGGCGCCCGGTGGCTCGCCGCCGCCCGCCGCGACAAGGGCGACCTGGAGGGCGCCGCCGCGGCGTTCCGGCAGGCCCTCGACGGGATGCCCACGGACGAGGACGGGTTCGCCGAGGTCCTGGACGAGGCGGTCGGTGCGCTGGCGGCCGTCGGCCGGGCGGACGAGGCCAGGGTCCTGCAGGCCGCGAAGGCGGGCGACGTGCCCCACCCCGACCTGGTGGTCGGTACCGTCCTGGGCCGGCTCGGCGACCTCACCGGGGCCGCCGCGTACCTGCGCAAGGCGATCGCCGACCACCCCGCCGACGTGGAGGCCGTCGAAGCCTCCGGCGTCGCGTGCGTGGAACTGGCACGGGTGCTCGCGCGCCGGAACGAGACCGCGGAGGCGGCCGACCACGGCCGTCGCGCCGTCGCGCTCTTCGAACGGCTCGCCGAGATCGGCGTGCCGTACGCGCCGGAACAGGTCGCCGCGGCGTCGCTCGAACTCGGCGACCACCTCACCGCGCTCGGCGACACCGGCTCGGCACGTCCCTGCTTCGAACGGGCGGCGGAGGCCGAAGAACCCGCCGTCCAGATGCAGGCGAGGGAACGCCTGGGCGTCGCGACCGCCAAGGAACGCGCGCTGCTGCGGCTGGGCGAGGGCGACCGGGACGGCGCGCTGGCGCTCTACACCGAGGAGTACGGCTCGAGCGACCTCGCCGGACTGCGGATGTCGCTCCTCGACGCCGACCGCGACGCCGTCCGGTCCCTGCTCGACCGGCTGCGGCCGACCGAGCACGCCGCGACGGCGTCCACCCTGCTCGCCGAGACGTGCCTGCTGTGGGTACGCCAGGACGACGCGGAAGCCCACGCCGTGTTCGACCTGCTCGTGGAGTACGGCCGGGCCGAGGACGTCGCGGAGGCCGCCGAGCACCTCACCCGCGCCTGCGACCTGGGCGGCGACTTCGACGCCGCGATCACGGTCGCGGAACGCGGCGCGGCCGTCGATCACCCGCGGGCGATCGCCTGCCTGCGCCTGCTGGTGAGCCTCCTGGCCGACGGCGACGATCACGACCGGGCCGAGGAGGCGGTACGGCGTGCTCTCGACAGCGGCGACCGCGACGCCGTCACCGACGGATTGCTGGCCCGCGCCGTCCTCGCCGAGCGCCGCGACGACCTGGCCGCGGCGGCGGCGACCTACCGGGAGGCGATCGCCGGCGCCGCCCTGCACTACATGCCCCACCTGCACGTCGGGCTCGGCAACGCCCTGCACGGACTCGGCGAGACCGAGGCGGCCTGCCGCGTCATGGAGCGGGTGCTCGCCAGCGACGACCACACCTCCGTCATGCACGCCGGCGCGCGGCTGGGCTCCTGGCTGTACGAGGACGGCGAGCGGGCGGGCGCCGCGGAGGCGTTCGGCACCGCCGCCGCGGCCGGGTGGTTCCATCCCGACCCGAACCAGTCCGACCACGACCTCTACCAGTGGCTCGGCGAAACCCTCCTGATCCTGGCGCGCGAGGTCGGCCAGGACGGCGACGCCGCGGTCGCGGTCCGGGCGCTGCACCTGCTGGCGGCCGGGGGAGTGCCGGGAGAGGCGCTCCAGCAGGCGCACGCGTACGCCGTGGAGGCGGCCGAGCAGGGCGATCTGAAGACGGCCCGCACGTACTACAAGGGCGCCGCCGAGTTCCCGCCGGACGGCGACGAGGCCTCGCTGATCGCCCTGGCGCGCCTGCTCGTCGAGCACGGCCACCAGCAGGAGGCCAGGGCGCTGCTGGAGCCGCTCACCGAATCCGCCGACACCGCCGTGCGGGCGACCGCCACCGCGTCCCTGCTGACCCTGCTGCGCGACATGGGCCAGGGAGCCCGGGCCCTCGCCGTCGCCGCGACCGCCGCCGGCCTCCCCGCCGGTCCGGACGAAGAGGCCGCGGACTCCGACCCGGACGAGCAGGCCGATCCGGACGACCTGGACTCCGTACGCGGGCTGCTGCGCGACCAGGCCGGGACGCCCACCGCGGGCGACGCGGGACGGCAGGTCATCCACGCCGCACGCGAGATCATGACCGGCGAGCCGGCGCGGGCCCGCCAGATGCTGGAGCTCGTCGTGGAGTACGGGGACCTCGACGAGGTCGCCACCGCGCACGACGACATCGGCGACATCCACCGCTACATCGAGGACGACACGGCCGCGGCCGTGGAGGCGTACCGCAAGGGCGCCGAGACCGGCGGCCCCGCCGCGCTCCTGCCGCTGCGCAGCCTGCTGAACGCGCTGCTGGAGATGGAGGACTACGACGGGGCGGCCGAGACCGCCCAGAGGGCGGTCACCAGCGACGACCCCGAGACCGTGGCCTACGGCTACTGGGCCTGGGGCGACTCGCGGCTCTACCGGGGCGATGCCGACGCGGCGGTGCGCCTCTACCGGCAGGGCATCGAGGTGGGGGACGACGACACCACCCCGCGCATCCGCATCGACCTGGCACGCGTCCTGCGCGGCGACGGCCGGTCCGATCTGGCCCGCGCCGAGCTCCGGCAGGCGGCGGCCGAGTCCGCCGACGCGGGCGTGCGCGTGCAGGCCGGCAGCATGCTCGGCCGGCTGGCGTTCGAGGAGGACGACCTGGAGACCGCCGCCCTGGCCTTCGCCCAGGTCAGCGCCATCGACGTCGACCGGGACGAGGACGAGCGCGTGGCCGCCGCCGTGGAGGACGCCGTCACCAACGTGTGCGTCGTCGCCAACACCGCCACGCGGCGGGAGGAGCACGAGCTGGCGGTCTTCGCGCTCGCGCACGCCGCGGACGCGGGGCATCCGGAGATCGCGTTCGACCTGTGCGAGACGCGCGCCGCCGAACGCGCCGAGGCGGGGGACCGGGCCGGCGCCCTGGTCTATGCCGAGGGAGCCCTCGGGTTCCTTCGCGACCCGGCCCCGGACGTGCAGGTCAGGCTCGCGGATCTCTTCGTGTCGGCGGGCGACGCCGCCCGTGCGCGCGCGACCTACGAGCGGCTGCTCGACCACCCCGACGCCGAGGTGAGGCTCGTCGCCGGGGGCCGGCTCGTCCCGCTGCTGCGCACCGTGGGCGACGCGGCGGCGCTGGAACGGGTGACCGAGCGGGTGCGCGGCGACTCGGCCGCGACCGGGCTCGACGACGCGGCCGCGACCGGGCTCGACGACGCGGCCGCGACCGGGCTCGACGACGCGGCCGCGACCGGGCTCGACGACGGCTCGCAGGCGCTGCTGAGCAGCATGCTCGGCATCATGCAGAGCGACCAGGGCGACGACTCGGCCGCGCTGCGCACCCTGCGCGGCGCCGCCGAGGGCGGCGAGCCGATCGCGCTGCTGACGCTCGGCGAGCATCTGGTGAAGGCCGGCGAACCGGCCGAGGCCCGGCAGGTCCTGGACCGTATCCCCGAGTCCGACGAACGGCTGGGCCGGCACGCCGTCGTGCTCATCGGCCGCACGTATCACGACGAGGACCCCGGCCGGGCCCGCGAGCAGTACCTGCGGGCGCTGAAGCTGCCCGGTGAGCCGGACGGCGCCGCGCCGCTCCTGGCCAAGATGTACCTGGGCGCGCTCGCCAAACGCGACCGCGACTGGCCCGAGGCGCTGCGCTGGTATCAGGCCGTGGTCGACTCCGGCGACGGCGACCAGGCGCCGCTGGCCGCCGCGCACCTGGGCGAGCTGGCGTACTGGCTCGGTGACCGTGACTCGGCGGCGCGCTTCTACGAGCTCACCCTGGCCACCGGCACCACCAGCGCCGAGCTGGTGGGGGAGGCGGCCTACCGGCTCGGTGAGATGCGGCTGAGCGACGGTCATGCCGAGGAGGCCAGGGAGCACCTGCTGCGCGCGGCCGGGTCCGGCGACGACACGTTCGCCGAGCAGGCCCGCAAGCTCCTCGGCGACTCGGCCTGAGCCCCGGTCGGCCGCTCTCGCCGAGACGGGTGCCGCGCTCGGCTACGTTCACGAATGGCGGCTGCTCACCGAACGGCTCCTGCCCGCGGACCTCACCGATGGGAACCTTGAGGGCGCGGCATCGCTTGTGTAGAGATGAAGATGTGTCGTCAGGCGCGTGCGGAAGCCATTTCGTGGCACTCGTCGCCACCGGGCACGGCCGGTCCGGTACCGCGGCGGTACGCGACGCCGCCACCGGCGAGCCCACGGCCGTCATTCCGCTGCCGCCGGGCGGCGCGGAATGGCTCCACGTCACCCGGGCGGGCGCGCCCGGCACGTTCTACGCGGCGGTCCGGTTCGAGGACCTGCGGATCGGCGTTCTCCGCGTGGAGATCGGCGTCGACGGCGAGCCGCGGGATCTGACGCCGCTGCCCGGCGAGCGGCTGGGCGCGTTCGACCCCACCTGCATGGCGGCGTCGCCGGACGGCGCCCAGATCCTCCTGGCGTGCACGCGCGCCGGCGGTCCGGAGCTCGCCCACCTGCTCGGCACGGACGGTTCGCGCCGCGGCATCGGCGTCGGCCGGACGGGCGAGGTCACCGGCGTGACCTGGGCGGAGGGCGGGCGCGTCGCCTTCCTCTGGATGCCCGGCACCCCGCACGGGGCGACCGAGGTCCGGGTGGCCTGTCTCGAACCCGGCGGCGACCTCGTCCCGGGCAGCGCGGTGATCGCGACGTCCCTGCCCAGGTCGAACATGGTGCTCGACGTCGTGATCGGCCGGGACGGCGGCACGTTCTACCTGACCACCGTGGAGGCCGAGGTGACCGACGGGGAGCCGCGGTGGACCCGGCTGCTGGCGTTCTCCGGCGGGCCGGACCCGCACGTGCTGTTCGAGCTGCGCGGCCCCGATCCGCAGGGCGCCCCCGAGATGTGGCAGCGGACGGCGATGTGCGGCTGCGGTGGTGAGCTGCTGGCGTTCGCCTCGGGATCGGCCTACCGCATCGGGCTCGGCGGCGGCTGGGAGCGGCTGCCCTTCCCCGAAGGACGTCCCTACAGCGCCGCCTGGTGACGGGCGGCACCGGCCCTGCGACCGGCGCCGCCCGTCCATCCCAGCGGCCGCCGCGCGGCCGTTCCCGCTACATCGGGCGCTGCTGCGCCTTGTGGCGCCGGGCCTCGACCGCGGACCCGGACTCACGGCGGGCCATGCGGCGCACCACCGCCGGAGCCAGCGCCAGCCCGATGACCGCCCACAGGCCGAGCATGCCGAGCGTCTCCAGATGCCGCCAGGAGTCGCCGATCTCGGCGGCCGCCATCGTGTCCGGCAACATCGCCGAACGCAGGCCGAGCCCCATCCAGTAGAACGGGAACGCCTGGGCGGTCCACTGCAACCATTCGGGGAGCGCCGTCAGCGGATAGAAGACGCCCGAGATGCCCATGAGCAGCATCACCGGAAGGGTCATGAAGCCCAGGCTCTGCGCCGAGCCGAACAGCGAGCCGAGGACGGCGCCGAGCGGCAGCAGCGCGAGCAGCCCCACGGCCATGACCCAGGCCAGCGTCAGCCAGGACGCGGGTTCGCCCAGCTCCAGACCGTCGAACAGGAACGCCGCCGGGACGAGCGGGAGCAGGATCCCGGCGACGGCGACGCCGGACCGGCTGACGACCTTGCCGGTCAGGTAGCCGAGGATGCCGTTGGGCGTCGCCTTGGCGCGCAGCAGCGTCCCGTCCTCCCGGTCCAGGGTCAGGGAGAAGGCGAGCGCCACCATCGCGTTCATGACGACGTTCATGCCGAGGATGCCCGGTACCGCCTGGGAGCCCAGCGAGAACCCGGTGCCGGGCACGGTGTCGTTCCTCAGCGTGAACATGACGCCCAGCGCGATGATCGGCAAGAACAACGCCGACCACAGGTCCTGCCCGCTGACGAGGCTCTGCCGGAGTTCGACCCGGCCGCGGCGCAGCCCCGCGTCGAGGGCGACGGCGCGGGCGTTCACCGGGCCACCTCCGCGAGCTCGCGCGGCGCCTCGGTGCGCCGTCCGGATTCGAACTCCCGCACCAGCGTCATGTAGACGTCCTCCAGTCCCACCCGGCGCACCTCCAGGTCTCCGATCTCCTCGCCGTGCGCCGCGAACAGCCCGCGCACGTGGTTCGTGGCGTCCTCGACCTGCTCGACGTGCCGTTCGCCGCGCCGGGTGTAGCGCACCTCGGACGTGCGCGACAGCTGCGCGGCCAGCACCGCGGGGCTGCCGTCGGCGATGATCCGGCCACCGGCCAGGATCACGATCCGGTCGGCGAGCCGTTCCGCCTCGTCCAGGTCGTGGGTGGTGAGGAGGATCGCGGTGTCGTCGGTCGAGGGCAGGCTCTTCACCAGGTCATGGAACTCGCGCCGGGCCTGCGGGTCGAAGCCGACCGTCGGCTCGTCGAGGAAGAGCAGGTCGGGGCGGCCGACCAGGCCGATCGCCACGTCGAGCCTGCGGCGCTGCCCGCCGGAGAGGGTCGCGATGACCGCGCCGTCGCGGTCGGCCAGCCCGACCTGGCCGAGGAGGGTGGGGATGTCGTGGGGGCGGGGGCGTGCCGGGCCGCCGTACGGGAGGTAGTAGCGGCCGAGATGGTCCAGCAGCTCGCCGACGCGCCAGCGGCCGTGGTCGCGCCAGGACTGGAGGACGATGCCCAGCCGGGCCCGCCACGCCTCGTCGCCGTCGTCCGGGTCGACGCCCAGCACCCGCACCTCGCCCGCCGAGCGGCGGCGGAACCCTTCGAGGATCTCGATCGTGGTGGTCTTGCCGGCGCCGTTGGGCCCGAGCAGCGCGACCACCTCACCGCGGCCGACCCGGAGGTTCACATCGTGCAGCACGTCGAGCGGGCCGTAGCGCATCCTGAGGCCATGCGTCCTGATGACGCTTTCGTCGTTGTCACCTGCGTCCATACCTTCAAGCGTCTCATTGAGGTATCCACTTGAAGGTTGACGTGATCGGCATCCGCATAGGGTGGGGTCATGCGGTGCCAACCCTCAACTACGGAGGCGAACGTTCGGTGAGCCGTGCGACGCTGCGGCCGGTCGATCTGGCGCGGATCGCCGGTGTCTCCGCCCAGCAGATCCGCAACTACGCCGACGACGGCATCCTGCCGCCGGCCGAGCGCACGCCGGCGGGCTACCGCACGTTCGACTCGCGTCACCGCGACGCCATGCTCACCTACCGGACGCTGGCGCGCGGGTACGGGTGGGACGTCGCGCGCACGGTCATGCGATCGGTGCACGCGGGAGATCTGCCGGCCGCGCTCGCCCTCGTCGACGCCCGGCACGCCGCGCTGCACGAGCAGCGGCTCACGCTCCAGACGGCGAGCACGGCGCTGGAGGCGGTCGCCGCCGCCGGGCCCGGCATGGCGGACGCACCGCGCACGGATCTGCGGATCGGCGAGGCCGCCCGGCTCCTGGGCGTTCGGACCTCGGCACTGCGGGTGTGGGAGGAGGCGGGGCTGGTCCTGCCGCGGCGCGAGCCCGTCAGCGGCTACCGGCGGTACGGGCCGGACGAGGTCCGGGACGCGCGCATGGTGCAGATCCTCCGGCAGGGCCGGTACGGGCTGCCGCAGATCAGGGCCGTCCTCGACGGGCTGCGCCGCACGGGCGACACCGGGGCGCTGCGCGCGGCCTTCGCCGAACGGCAGGCGGTGCACACCGCCACCGCGCTCGCCATGCTGGAGGGCTCCGGCCTCCTGCATCACTACCTCACCGAACACGTGCGCGGGTGAGCCCGCGACCGTGACGGCAGGGCGCCCGCCGATCTCCCGGTGGACGCCCTGCCGGTCTTCAGGTCACGGATTTCGGATGATCTTGAAGGTGGTGGTGGTGTTCCGGATGTCCTGGTGGTTGCCGCTCATCCGGAGGCCGTTGAACGTGGCCTCGCCGACCGCCGGGCCCTGACCGGCCTCGGGCATCTCGTTCACCCAGATCCCGAACCCGGACTTCTCGTTCCAGGCGTCGCCGCTGCGCTTCGCGCCGGTGATCGAGACGTCGGTGAGGACGGTGTCGGTGACCGGGTTCTGCGGCTGCCCGCCGACGTAGTTGGTCTGGAACATGATGCCGCTGTAGGACGGGTCGACGATGTCGACGTTCGACACCCGGATGCCCTGGAACACCTTCGACGCCGAGAACAGCCAGATCCCCGGGAACGTCTGATCACCCCAGAAGTGCCCGCCCGCCCTGACGATCGAGATGTTCTCGAACCGGGTCTTGGGCTCGAAGCCGAAGCCGTTCATCGGATAGCCGAAGTCCAGCGAGCTGATCGTGATGCCCGAGTAGACCAGGGTGTCGGCGACGTGGATGTTGCGGAACACGTTGTCGTAGCCGCCGTAGACGGCCACGCCCGCGGCCCGCCACGGCGTGATCGCGGTGAGGTTCTCGTAGACGTTCCCCTTCATGTCCGCGCCGCCCGCGTCGATCGCCGAGAACAGCGCGAAGCCGTCGTCGCCGGTCGAGCGCGCCTCGCTGTTGGTGACGAGGTTGTCGGTGCTGCCGTTGGTCATGTTGAGCCCGTCGGCGAACATGTCGCGGATGCGGGCGTTCTTGATGGTCATGCGGTCGGTGTTGGCGCCCCAGTAGAGGCAGACCATGTGCTCGGCCCAGATGTCGTCGATGACGATGTCCGACACGTTCTGGAAGTCGAACACCTTGCCCGGGCCGTCGATGCGCGAGGTGTAGTTGCCGAAGTAGGCGAAGCTGGCGAACGTGGAGCCGTTCGCGGTCGCGTCGGCGCGGAATCCGACGTCGGTGTTCTCCTGACCGGCGGGGGCGTGGAAGCGGGTGAACCAGACGCCCGCGCCGACGACCTTGACCGCCTTGCCGTACACCTGGAACTTGTTCGAGGTCTGGTAGTCGCCCGCGGGAAGGTAGACGCCGACCAGGTTCGGGTCCTGGCGTGCCTTGTCCAGGGCGTTCTGGACGTCCTGGTGGGTGAAGCCGGCGGGCACGGCGTACCTGGCCGGGTCGGGGTTGGCCTTCTGCGCGACCTGCTCGGTGTTGACGAAGTCGATCGCGTACGTGGTGGTGTTGGCGGCGTCCTTCTGCAGCTTGATCCTGCTTCCGGCCGGGACGGTGGTGCCGAGCAGCAGGTGGGCCTCGTCGTAGATGTGGCGGGCCTGGCCGGGCACCGGCGCGTTGCCGGGGTTGGTCTCGTTCCCGTACAGCCAGGCGTGCCGCGACGACAACGTGATCGGCTTGAGGAACGTGCCGTCGACGTAGACGTTCAGCGTCGAGGTGATCCCGCCGCCGCCCGGAGCGTCCGGGATGGAGAAGCGGGTGACCAGGGTGTTGGTACTGGCCTTGGTGGTGAACTCCACGCTCGCGCCGGTGGAGTTGAGCGTGACGGCGCGGCGGCCGGACGCCTCGCCCGCCACGGTGCCGACGTCGATGGACGGCCCGGCGAGCTGGGCGCCGCCGCCGAGCGCGCCGTCCTCGGCCTCGTAGTGGTCGTAGGGCATGCTGGCGCCGCGTCCGACGTGGAACGGGCGGGTGCTGGTGTTGTTGGCGCGCTTGACCGGCAGCTCGTTGGCGTCGTCGGCGAGGACGACGCGCACCGAGTAGCGGCCGTTGGCCGCGGTCCAGGTGCCCAGGCTGAGCGGCGCGGTCGACTGGCCCGGCGCGAGCACGCCGCTGTACGACCCGTTCAGGGTCCTGACGGTGCCGCCGTTGCCGTCGAGCAGGGTGAGCACGACGCCGTGGGAGCCGCCGGCGGTGGCCACGGTCCCCTCGTTCTTGACGGTGACCGAGAACGTGACGGTGTTGCCCGCCGACGGGTTGCCGGGGTTCCAGGTGACGGCCGAGGCGACGACGTCGGAGCTGGGCACTGGCTTGACGACCAGCGGTGACGTCGCGGCGGCCTGGTTGTCGGTCTCGTTCGGCTCGATGTTGTCGTCGCCCGCGTCCGCCTTGGCGGCGACCGCGTACGACCCGGCGTCACGGGTGCCGATGGATGCGGTGACCTGGGCGGACGCGCCGGCCGCCAGCGCCGGGGTGGCCGCCGAGCCGGCCTTCTGCCCGCCGATCAGGAAGTCGGTGGTGCTGGCGTCGGCGGCGCCGGTGCCATGGTTGCGGACGGTGGCGCGCAGGGTGATCGTGTCGGTCTCCACCGGCGCCGCGGGCGTCCACGACACGTCGGACACCGACAGGTCGGGGGTGGGCGCCGGGGTGCCGAAGACCTGGAACTCGGCGGCCTGCGCGCCGGTCGCGCCGCTGTTGGAGGTGATCCGCAGCCGCACCTCGGCGGCGGTGCCGGTGACGGGGATCGAGACGCCGTTGCCCGACGCCGGGTCGAAGGTGTACGTCTGCGCGGCCTTGAGCGTGGTGAACTCGCCGCCCGCGCTGTTGCGTCCGAGCACCTCGATGTTCTGGGTGCGCGGGCCCCAGGCGGCGTCGGGGTTGAGCTTGACCGCGACCGACGACAGGGTCGCGCGTCCGCCCAGGCCGACCGTCAGCGTGGCCGGATAGGCGCCCGCGGCCGACTCCCAGTAGGTGGCCAGGCTGCCGTCGTTGGCGTTGGACGCGAGGAAGTTGAAGATCGTGGACGAGGCGGTGACGGGCTTGCCCGCCGCCAGGTTGGTGCCGCCCCCCTGGCCCTGCCGCACGACCGTGTTGCTGGGCGCCGACAGGTTGCCCGCGGCGTCCAGGGCCTTCACGTGGTAGGCGACGGTCGCGCTCGCGGGCTGGGTGTCGGTGTAGGCCAGCACGTTGCCGGCGACGCTGCCGCGCAGGACGTCGTTGGCGTACACGTCGTACCCGGTCACGCCGACGGCGTCGGAGGAGGCGCCCCAGGTGAGCCGGATCTGCCCGTTGCCGGGCTCGGTGTAGGCCAGGCCGGACGGCGCGGTCGGCGGCGCCTGGTCGCCCGACTCCGGTCCGTAGACCTCCAGCTCCGACAGCTGGCCCGCGGGCCAGCCGGTGTTGGCGGTGATCGCTATCCGCAGGTAGCGGGTCTGGGCGGCGCCATAGGCCAGCGTCACGGTGTTGTTCTGCGCGGGGGAGAACACCCGGGCGCCCGGCCGGACCAGGTCGGTGTAGGACGTGCCGTTCAGGCTGCCCTGCACGGCCAGGGTCTGCGTACGTTCACCCCAGCCGGACGCCGGCAGCCTGAGCACGACCTTCTCGGTGTCGACCGACGCGCCCAGGTCGACCTGGATCCATTGCGGGAAGGCGTCGTTCGCGCTCTCCCAGTAGCTGCCCTGGTTGCCGTCGTTGACGTTGCGCGCGGCGTACGGGCCGTTGACGGTGCTCGCGGAGACGGCCTTCCCGGCCGCCAGGTTGACGGGCGCGGCGATCGCCGGAGACGACGCCGGGCCGATCAGGCAGGCCGCGGTGAGCGCCGCGGCGAGCAGGACGCTGATGTACCTCGATCTCATCCCGGACCTCTCGGGGGACGGCCGCCCGCCGCGGTCAGGGGCCGCCGGCGGACGGCAGGGGGTGGGTGGCACGCCTTGGGAGGCGTGTGAGGTGCGCCACAGACGTTAAGCAAACCAACAGAAGAGCGCAAGAGTCATACAGAAACTTGAAAACTTGCGACAGTTTGCAGCCGTCAACGCGACGACTGTTTCCGCGTCCGACCTGCGCTCCTTGCCCGCACCGCCCTCGCGCGTCCATGCGAACGAGCGCAAGCCGCTGCAACTCCGCGAAAGCCACGACCCCCGTCCCGCCGGGCCACGCCTCGCCCCCGGCCGGGCGCTGCTCGCCACGACGTGAGCCCGGCGCGGTACGGCGCGTTTCGGGACGGCTCGCCGGGTGGTTCGGCTCGGTCGCCTGATCCGCGTACCCGGCTAGGGTCGGACGCGTGGATCAGGTGAGTGCGGTGGAGTCGGCGGCGCCCGTTCACCTGGCGCGGGCCGAGGCGCCCGCGTCGCGCAATCCCTACCTGGTGTACGTCGCGTCGCTGGAGAGCCCCCGGTCGCGGCGCACCATGAGCGCGTGCCTCGACCGGATCGCCGCGTTCCTGGCCGAGGCGTCAGGCGCCGATCCTGGCGGCGTCGAGGGGCGGGACTTCCCCTGGGCGGCGTTGCGGGCCGAGCACACCGCGGCCATCCGCGCGCTGCTCGGGCGGCAGACCTCGCTCGAGGCGGACGGGACCGCACGGCCCTGGTCGCCCGCCTACCGCAACCAGCATCTGGCGGCACTGCGCGGAGTGCTGAAGGCGGCGTGGAGCCTGGGGGAGATGTCGACCGACGACTACCAGCGGGCCAAGGAGGTCAAGAACTTCAAGGGCACCCGCCTGCCGAGCGGCCGGAGCATCCATGTGGCCGAGTTCGCCGCGCTGCTGCGCGCCTGCGCGCTCGACGCCACGCCCGCCGGCCGCCGCGACGCGGCGCTGCTGGCCACGCTCTACACCACCGGGGCACGCCGTTCGGAGATCGCCGGGATGCGGCGCGAGCACTATGACCCGGGTGAACGCGCGCTCCGCATCGTCGGCAAGGGCGACAAGGAACGCCTGGAGTACCTGCACGAGTCGGCCGCGACCCTGCTCGGCACGTGGTTGTCGCTGGACGACCGCCCGTCGGGGCCGCTGTTCAAGCCCGTGCACAAGTCGGGTGCGCTCCAGCACAGGGCGCTCACCGACGCGGCCGTGCGCAACGTCGTGGTCAAGCGCCGGCGCGAGGCGGGGCTGCCGTCGATGACGCCGCACGACTTCCGCCGCACCTTCATCGGCGACCTGCTCGACGAGGGCGTCGACCTGGTCACCGTGCAGCAGCTGGTCGGGCATTCCTCGCCCGCCACCACGGCGCGGTACGACCGCCGGCCCGAGCGGCGGCGCCGCAGCGCCGTCGACAAGCTGCCCTTCCCCGCGATGTCCGGCGAGGAGATACGGCCCGGCTGACCGGCGGTCGGCTTCCGGTGGGCGTCCGGTCGGCGTCCGGCGTTCGGTGGCCGGGTCAGTTGGCCGCGTCGTAGTCCTGGCGTGCCTGCTCGACCTTGGGCAGGTTGACGGTGGACCAGGTGCCGAGCGCGGCGAACACCGGTACGAGGCTGAGGCCGAGCTCGCTGATCTCGTACTCCACGCGCGGCGGGACCTCCGGGTGGTAGGTGCGCACGACGAGCCCGTCGCGTTCGAGCTGCCGCAGCCGCTGGGTCAGCACCTTCGGCGTGATGGTGCCGATGCGGCGCTCCAGCTCCCCGAACCGTTGCCGCCCGAACTCGTTCAGCGTCCACAGGATCGGCGTGGTCCAGCGGCTGAACACGATGTCGACCACCGGGGCGATCGGGCACGCGGCCACGGGTTCGGGTGCCGCGGTCGGGGCCATGTCATCACCTCTGAGGTAGTCACTATCTTCTAGGTACCTACTATATCGAAGATGTTAGCTTTCCCGGGTCCACATGGATATCCGAAGGGAAGTCATAGATGTTCGTCGTCACCGGAGCAACCGGCAACGTCGGCCGGCCGCTGGTCCAGGCGCTGGCCGAAGCGAGCGAGAAGGTCACCGCCGTCTCCCGGCGGCCCGCCCCCGGGGCCGTCCCCGAGGGGGTCCGGCACGTGGCCGCCGACCTGACCGACCCCGAAAGCATGCGCCCGGCGCTGGACGGCGCCGAGGTGCTCTTCCTGCTGGTCGCCGCCGAGGGCCTCGAGCCGGACGGCGTCCTGGACGTCGTGAAGTCGAGCGGAGTGCGGCGGATCGTGATGTTGTCGTCGCAAGGGGCCGGGACCCGCCCGGCCAACCCGTCGCACGCCCCGCTGCGCGTCTTCGAGGACGCCGTCAAGCAGACCGGTCTGGCCTGGACGATCCTGCGTCCGGGCGGGTTCGCCTCCAACGCGTACTGGTGGGCCGAGCCGATCCGCGAGCACCGGACGGTGGTCGCGCCGTTCGGGGACGTCGGGCTGCCGCTGGTCGACCCGGCCGACATCGCCGCCGTCGCCGCCACGGTGATGCGCGACGGGACGCACGCGGGACGCACCTACGTGCTGACCGGTCCGGAGCCGGTGACGCCGCGCGAGCAGGCGCGGGCCATCGCCGGAGCGCTCGGCGAGGGGGTGGAGTTCGTGGAGCAGACCCGGGCGGAGGCGCGGGCCGCGATGTCACGGTTCATGCCCGAGGTCGTGGTGGACGGCACGCTGGAGATCCTGGGCGAGCCGACCGAGGCCGAACGGCGCGTGAGCCCCGACGTGCCGGCGGTCCTGGGACGGCCCGCCGGCACGTTCGCCGAATGGGCAGGACGCAACGCCGCCGCCTTCAAGTAGCCGGCGGCACGCGGCGTCCGAGCGGAAGCGTCAGGCGGGGAGACCGCCGAGCCAGTTCTGCCAGCCTCGCTCGGCGGTCTCCTGGTCGGCCCCGGGGGCGTAGAGGTGGTGGCCCAGGACGGCGACCGAGCCGCGGTGCTCGCCGGAGTGGATGAACCGCAGCAGCGCGTCGTCGGTGCGCACGCCCAGGAACGAGGGCAGGTCGACGTAGTCCACGACGCCCTCGACCGTGCCGAGCTCGGGGTCCGACAGGCGCACGCGGTCGCCTTCGGCGACCTCGGTGCCCAGGCCGAACCGTTCCCGGACCGCCGCCCAGAACCGCGGGCCGTCGACGCCGGGCCTGAACCCGGAGGCGGTGGTGGACGCACGGCCCGCGAAGTGCCGCAGGTACGCGGCCAGGGTGTGCAGGTACATGTCCCAGCCGGTCTTCATGGCCTCGAACTCGGTCTCCCAGTCGCCGCCCAGGATGCCGCTGTGCACGAGCCGCACGGTGGTGCTGCCGCCGTCGCGTCCCTCGATGAGGTATTCCACCGCCATGAACGCGCCGTCGTCGCCGGCCTCGCCGGTGTAGGCGAAACGTTTGCCCGGCTCCCAGGCGGTGACGGTGGAGAGCTCGGTCTGACCGGCCATGGTGAAGCTCGTGGTGCCGCCCTCGCGGGCCTCGATCTCGCTGCGGCCCATGAACCAGGCGTCCACGCCGGGCCCGGTGGCGATGGCGTCCCACACCTGGTCCGGCGTGGCGGCGACGGTGATCTCCTTCTCCAGCTCGAACTCGTGGCCCATGTCAGGTCTCCTTGGTGGTCTGGTCATGCGGCTCGGGAACGTGGGGGTGCAGGGCGACGACGACGCGGTGCTCGCGTCCGCCCTGGGCGTTCTCGTCGTGATAGCGCGACACCAGCGCGGTGACCGTCTCGGCCAGCTCCTGCGCGAAGGCGGCGCGGTCGGCGGCGGACGCGAAGCGGATCTGCCCGTCGATGGCGAACGTGGCGACGCGCTTGTCGGCCTTGGCCGCGCCGGTGATCAGCATGCCGACGTCGCGGACCAGGCGGGCCGCCACGGCGAGCAGCCAGCGGGCCGACAGCTGGTCGGGCGAACGTTCCGGGTCGGGCTGCACCGCGGCCAGCGCGGTGGGGGAGATGACGTAGGAGGCCGCCGTGGCGCGCATCATGCGCTCGTTGACGTTACCCTTGCGCCGCTCCTCGACCAGCTCGACGAGCCCGTGCTTCTCCAGCGCCTTGAGGTGGTAGTTGACCTTCTGGCGGGCCAGTCCGACGCGCGCCGCCAGCATCGTCGCCGAGGCGGGCTCGGCGAGCTCGGCCAGCAGCCGGGCGCGCACCGGGTCGAGCGACACTTCGGCCGCCGCCGCGTCCTCGATCACCGCAACTTCGTCCATGTCCCCAGGGTGGCAGCCGAAAAGTATCAGTGTCAAGACAAGGAAAGTTTTCGGTGCGAGGCGGCGCAGGACGGGTCAGGCGTGGCCGCCCACGGTGACGGTGCCGATCGTCAGCCGGGGCTCGCCCTCCAGGATCGTCCCGAGCCGTTCGACCTGGTCGTCCAGCTCCCTCAGCCGGGCGCGGCCGAGCGTGCCGAGCGGCTCGACCGTCACGTCGATCCTGCGGCCGGAGCGGCGCTGGTGCCACAACCCGCCGACGACGCCGTCGACCAGCAGGACCTGGAAGTTGCCCGGCAGCACCCGCTCGGCGGCACGGCCGGGGTAGAGGCGCGCGGGCGGCTGGTTGCCGACACGGTAGGCGTACCCGTCGAAGTACGGCAGGAGCCGGACGCCCTCCGGCAGTTCCTCGGGAACGTCGATGTCCCCGGCCTCCACCCACTCGACGGCGCCCTCGACGTCCACCTGCTGGAGCGCGTCGCCCATGGACGCGAACAACCGGCTCGCCCAGGTCGCCTGCGTCCCCAGCCAGTGCGCGAAACGTTGCGGCGTGGACGGCCCGTACGCGTGCAGGTAGGTCGTCACCAGCCAGCGCAGGGCCGCGTCGGGTTCGGCCGGGCGGAAGCCGGGCAGCCACCGCCGCGGATTGGTGTAGGTGACCTTGCGCCCCCGGTTGGGCGCGAAGCACAACGTCCCGCGCACCCCGGTCAGGTGCATGGCCTGCCGCCAGCGCGGCCACTTGCCCTGGAACGCCTCCATGACCAGGTCACCGGCCCACGGCCCGGTGCGTTCGACCACCCCGGCGGTGAGCTCGTCGATGGTCAGCTCGGCGTCGTCCAGCGCGTCACCGACCGCCGCCACGACCTGCTCGCGCTGCTCGGGATTCAGCCGGATGTGCGGGGGGCCCACCTCGGGCCCCTCGGGAAGGGCGGACAGGGCGCCGACCCACATCGGCAGGTCCCGGGCGGGCACCAGGTGCACCGTGCCGCGCAGGCCGTAGGTCTTGACCAGGCTGCGCTCGCTCCACAACGCCTCGCGCACGTCCTGGCGGGTGGCTCCCTCGATGCGCGTCGCGACGCCCAGCTCCGCCGCCGACATCACCTGCGCGTGCGTGCTCGCCATGGCGGCCACGATGTCGGCCGGGCGGGCCTCCTTGGACGGGACGGTCAGCGCGTGCCGCTCCAGGCGGCGGGCGCACACGTCGACCCAGGTGAACCGCGGCAGCTCTGCCATGCGCCCTCCTCGTCTCACGCCCCGGAACAGGGCCTTCCACCAAACATAGGGGTCCATTAGGTCAGCTCACGTCCTAGCCACCGGGCATGCTTGATCTCATGAGCGACACCCCGGCGCGGTTGCTGAGCCTGCTGTCCCTGTTGCAGACGCCGCGCGAGTGGCCCGGCGGCGAGCTGGCCGAACGGCTCGGGGTGAGCCCGCGCACGATCCGCCGCGACATCGAGCGGCTGCGCGACCTGGGTTATCCGGTCGAGGCCAGCCGTGGCTCGGTCGGCGGCTACCGGCTGGTCGCGGGCACCGCCATGCCGCCGCTGCTGCTGGACGACGAGGAGGCGGTGGCGATCACGCTCGGCCTGCGCACCGCGGCGGGCCATCCGATCGAGGGGATGGGGGAGGCCTCGCTGCGCGCGCTGGCCAAGCTGGAGCAGGTCCTGCCCGCGCGGCTGCGGCGCCGGGTGAGCGCGCTGGGCGCGGCGACCGAGCCGATGGCCGGGCCTCGGCAGCCGGCCATGGTCGACCCGGAGGTGCTCACCACGCTCGCCTCGGCCGCGGCGGGCCGGGAGCGCGTGCGGTTCCGGTACGAGGCGGCCGACGGCGCCGAGACCCGGCGGCTGGCCGAGCCGCACCGGCTGGTGCCGTTGGGGCGGCGCTGGTACCTGGTCGCCTACGACGTCGAACGCGACGACTGGCGGGTGTTCCGCGTCGACCGCGTCCGCGAGCCGCGCGGCATCGGGCGGCGGTTCACGCCGCGCGAGCTTCCCGCCAGGGACGCGACCGAGTTCATCACCCGCAAGATCTATTCGACCGTGCCGACCTACCGGGCGGTGGCCACCCTGCACGTCCCTGCCGAGCGGGTCGCGGGACGCCTGGGCGACCGGCCGGGCGACGTGGAGCCCATCGACGCGCACCGCTGCCTGCTGCGCAGCCACACCGACACGCTGCCGTGGCTCGCCCAGGCGCTGGTGATGCTCGGCTGCGAGTTCGAGGTGCACGAGCCGCCGGAGCTCATCGAGCACCTGCGCGACCTGGCGGAGCGCACCGCACGCGCCACCCGGACGGCCGCGGGCTCCGGCACCGGGGGCCCGCCCGGTCAGTGAGGGCGGATGCCGTTCTCGAGGGTGCGGATCACCAGCTGGGCGACGCCGTGGCGGGGGATGCGCCCGTACGCGGCGTCCTCCGCGCCGGTGTAGATCAGCCCCCACACCACGTGCTGGATCCACTGGGCGCTCACGCCGGGGTCGAACGCCCCCTCGGCCTGGCCGCGCTCGATGAGCTCGATCATCGGGTCGTCGACCGGCTCGCAGTCGGGGTCGCCGGCCGTGGGGTAGCCCTCCAGGACCCGCGGGTCGCCCCACAGGAACAGCGCGCGGTCGCCCACGTCCACCAGGGCCGCCACCAGCCGCCGGAGCGCGTCGGCGGGTGGGCCCTGGTCGAGCCCGGCGCCTTCGGTGGCCTCCTGGAGCACGGCGAGCGAATCCTCGACGACCGCCTGGACGAGGACGTCGCGGTCGGCGTAGTAGCGGTGCAGCGTGCTGCGCCCGACGTCGGCCGCGGCCGCGATGTCGGCCAGCGTCGCGGAGCGGTCGCGGGCCAGCACCCGCGCGGCCGCGCTCAGGATGGCGCGGCGGGTACGTCCCCGCGCGCCGGACTCGGATGTCTCGGTCATGCTCATCGCCTCGAAAAGTATCACTTGACATCCATGATGGAACATATGGCACTCTCAATGAGACATTGATGTCCCAAAATTGGAGAGGTGAGTTCCGTGGCATCGACGGAGTTCGGAGTCCTGGCCGAAGGGCTGACCAAGCGGTACAAACGCATGACCGCGCTGGACGCGGTCGACCTCGCCGTTCCCGAGGGCACGGTGTGCGGGCTGCTGGGGCCCAACGGGGCGGGCAAGACCACCGCGGTGCGGATCCTGAGCACGCTGCTGCGCGCCGACGCCGGCCGTGCCATGGTCGCCGGATACGACGTGGTGCGCGAACCCGGGGAGGTCCGGCACCGGATCGGGCTCACCGGTCAGGCGCCGGCCGTCGACGAGATCCTCACCGGCCGGGAGAACCTGGCGATGTGGGGGCGCCTCTACCATCTGTCGCCCGGTACGGCCCGGCGCAGGGCCGACGAGCTGCTGGCGCGGTTCGGCCTCGAGGACGCCGCGGGCCGGCGCGTCAAGCACTACTCGGGCGGGATGCGCCGGCGGCTCGACCTGGCCGCGAGCTTCATCCTGGCTCCGCGGGTGCTCTTCCTGGACGAGCCGACCACCGGGCTCGACCCGCGCAACCGCAACGAGGTCTGGAACGCCGTCCGGTCGCTGGTCGCGGGCGGCACCACCGTGCTGCTGACCACGCAGTACCTGGACGAGGCCGACCAGCTCGCCGGGCAGATCGTGGTGCTCGACTCCGGCCGGGTGATCGCCGACGACTCCCCGGACCGGCTCAAGTCCAGGATCGGCGGCGAACGGCTCGACGTCGTGGTGCGCGACGGCGCCGACCTGTCCGAGGCCGCCCGCCTGCTCGCGGGGCTGACGGGCGCGTCCCCCGAACGCGACGAGGACACCCGGCGGGTGCACGTCCCGGTGGACGACCGGATCGCCGCGCTCACCGCGGCGGTGCGGGCGTTCCAGGACGCCGGCGTCGAGATCGAGGACGTCGCGCTGCGGCGCCCCACGCTCGACGAGGTCTTCCTGCGCCTCACCGGCCAGTCCACCGAGGGGCAGTCCGCCGAGGAAGGGTCCGCCGCGGGAGGGTCCGCCGAGGGCCGGGCCGGGACGGCCGGCGACCGTGACGAGGAGGTGGCCGTATGACGGTCACGCTGACGGTTCCGCCGATCCCGCGGACCCGGCTGGAGAAGCTGCGCTGGACGCTCACCGACGGACGGGTCGTCGCGGGGCAGGGGCTCATCCACTGGACCCGCAACCCCACCCTGATCGTCTCGGAGCTGACGTACCCGATCGTGGTGGTGCTGCTGTTCGGCTACGTGCTCGGCAGCGCCATGGTCGTGGAGGGCGGCGGTAACTACCGCGAGTTCCTGATGCCGGGCATCTTCGCGCAGACGATGGTGTTCGGGGTGGCCACGACGATGAGCGTGGTGGCCAACGACGTCGCCAAGGGCGTCAGCGACCGGTTCCGCACGATGCCGATCTCGCAGGCCGGGGTGGTGCTGGGCCGCAGTTTCGCCGACATGGTCAACTCGGTGGTGGAACTGCTGATCCTGCTCGCCTGCGGCCTGGTGGTCGGCTGGGGCTGGCACGAGGGGCCCGCCAAGGCGCTGGCGGCGGTCGGGCTGCTCCTGCTGCTGCGCTTCGCGCTGATCTGGATGGGCATCTTCGTGGGCCTGCACGTCACGCCCGAGGGCGCCGCGGCGTCCTGGATGTTCCTGATGCCGTTGACGTTCCTGGCCAACACCTTCGTCTCGCCGTCCCAGATGCCCGGCTGGCTGGGCGCCATCGCGGCGTGGAACCCGATGTCGGCGACCGTGAACGCGACCCGCGAGCTGTTCGGCAACCCCGGCGTCGGCGACGACTCGTGGCCGGCCCAGCATCCGATACTGCTCGCGGTCGGCTGGCCGCTGCTCATCATCGCGGTGTTCCTCCCGCTGGCCGCCCGCCGCTACCGCCGCCTGGACCGCTGAAGCCGCGGCCCGCGAGCCTCCCGGAGCTTCAGCGAGGTTCGAAGCGCACGAAAGGGAGCTCGCGGCCGACGGCACGGTAGTCGTCAACACCACCGTCCGGCTCGTCATCCATCGCCATCGCGCCCTCCACCATTGACGCGGCGTCCTGGATCGAGGCGCCGACCGCGTCGAGCACCTTCTCCAGCCCGTCCCGGAAACGTTCGTCGGGCCGCAGGTGGGGCTGCCGCGCGTCCACCACGATGCGCGTGAACATCGGGTAGTCGCCGCTGTCGAGGATCCTGCGGATGTACGGGCCGCTGCGCGCCATCCAGTCGAACTCGCCCATGCCCGTGCGGCGGGCCTCCTCGGCCCACATCAGCTCGGCGCGCACCGTGCGCTCGATGTAGCCGTTGAGGATGTCGAGCAGGATGAGGATCTCGTCGACGGACGGCCCGACGTCCAGGGCGCCGGCCGCGAACTCGATGATCTTCAGCTGGCGGGGGCCGAACGCCGGGCGCCCGCGGTGCAGCGAGATCAGCCACGGGTGGCGGAGCCACATGGCCCGCGACTCCTCGGCGACGCGGGACAGGTCGGCGCGCCAGTCGCCGGTCGGCCGGTCCGGCAGGTCCTGCTCGCCGTGGACGTGGTCGACCATCAGCTCGATCAGGTCGTCGCGGCTCGGGACGTACCGGTAGAGCGACATCGCGCCCGCGCCCATCTCGGCGGCGATGCGCCGCATCGAGGCGGCGTCCAGGCCCTCGGCGTCGGCGACGCGGATCGCCGTCTCGGTGATCTGCGCCCGGCTGTAGGCGGGACGCGGCCCCCGGGCGGGACGCTCGGGGCGCATCCAGATGTTGGCGTACTCCTCGCCGCTCAACGGCCACCTCCTCCGTGCGGTCAGCCTATCTAGTTGCGTACATCGTACCCAGTAACTTAGCCTGGCCGCATTAACCGCGTACGGCGTACCCAGTGAAGGAGATCATCATGGCCGAGCCGATCGTGGTCGCCGAGGGGCTGCACAAACGTTTCGGCGGCACCCACGCGCTGCGGGGCCTGGACCTCAGCGTCCCGGCGGGGACGGTCTGCGGGGTTCTGGGCCCCAACGGCGCGGGCAAGACGACGGCGGTACGGATCCTGGCGACCCTGTCGGACCCCGACGAGGGGCGGGCGCGCATCGCCGGGCACGACGTGGTCCGCGACGCCGACCGGGTCCGGGCCCTCATCGGGCTGGCGGGCCAGTACGCAGCGGTGGACGAGAAGCTCACCGGCCGCGGCAACCTGCGCATGTTCGGGCGCCTCTACCACCTGCCGCGGCGCCAGGCGCACGGGCGTGCCGACGAGCTGCTGGAGCGGTTCGGGCTCGCCGAGGCGGCCGACCGGCAGGTGGCCGGCTACTCGGGCGGCATGCGGCGCCGCCTCGACCTGATCACCAGCCTCATCCTGCGCCCCCAGGTGCTCTTCCTGGACGAGCCGACCACCGGCCTGGACCCGCGCAGCCGCGGCGAGATCTGGGAGAGCATCCGCGAGCTGGTCGCCGACGGCACCACCGTCCTGCTGACCACGCAGTACCTGGACGAGGCCGACCGGCTCGCCGACGACGTCGCGGTGGTCGACCACGGCCGGGTGATCGCCGCGGGCACGCCGGACGAGCTGAAGGCCACCATCGGCGACCGGCTGGACGTGGTGCTGGAGGAGCCGTCGATGTTGCGCGAGGCGGCGGCCGTCATGCACCGGCTGGCGGGCACCGACCCGGCGATGACCGGGCCGGTGGGGCTCAGCGTCCCGCTGACCGGTGACGCCGTCCGGCTCGCCGACGCCGTCCGCGAGCTCGACCGCGCGGGGGTCGCCGCGGCGGACGTCGCGCTGCGCCGGCCCACCCTCGACGAGGTGTTCCTGCGGCTGACCGACGCCGCGCGCCGGAAGGAGACCGTGCGATGACCACGATCACGATGGCCGATCCGGCCCCGGCGGGCCGGATCGGCCGGGCGCGCTGGGCGCTCACCGACGGGCTCACGCTGATCGGCCGTGAGTTCGGCCGGATCCGGCGGCAGCCGGGCGAGCTGATCGGCGCGCTGATCTTCCCGGCGATCATGGTGGTGCTGTTCGGGTACGTGTTCGGCAGCGCGATCCAGGTGCCCGGCGGCGGCGACTACCGCGAGTACCTGATGCCGGGGCTGTTCTCGATGGTGACGTTCAGCTCGGTCATGGTCATCACGGTGAAGGTGGCCACCGACGTCTCGCAGGGCGTCATGGACCGGTTCCGCTCGATGCCGATGGCCCGCTCGGCGGTGCCGTTCGGGCAGACGGCCGCCGACACGCTGCTGGGCGGGATGCTCGGCCTGACGATCATGTCGCTGGCCGGCCTGTGCGTGGGATGGCAGCCGCACCGCGGGTGGTGGCCGACGGTCCAGGCGTTCCTGCTGCTGATGTTGCTGCGGTACGCGCTGGCCTGGCTCGGCTGCTACTTCGGGATGGTGGTCAGGAACGAGCAGACGGCCGATCAGCTCGTGCCGCTGTTCCTGCCGTTCACGATGTTGTCCAACGCGTTCGTGCCGACCGAGGGCATGCCGTCCTGGCTGCGCACCCTGGCCGACTGGAACCCCGTCAGCGCGATGACGGCGGCGTGCCGGGAGCTGTTCGGCAACCCCGGCGCGCCCGCCGACGGCGCCTCCTGGCCGCTCGCCCACCCGGTGGCGGCGACCGTGATGTGGTCGGTCGTACTGCTGGTGGTGTTCGTGCCGCTGACCGTGCGCACCTACCAGCGCAAGGGCCGCTGACCGGCAGAGGCAGGGCGGCGGTGGCCGGGGCCGGCGGGAGGTGGCGTCTCCCGCCGGCCCCGGCCCGAGGTGGGTCAGACCCCGAACGGCGCCGCGTACCGGACCGTCCCCGAGGGGACCGCGTCCGGGCCGGAGCCGTCCAGGACGAGGGCCATCAGGGCCTCGTCGGGCACCTCGAACGAGACGCCGATGCCCAGGGCGGACGCCCGCCGGAACCCGAACTTGGGGTAGTAGTCCGGGTGCCCGAGCACGACGACCAGCCGTTCGCCCTGGTCGCGGGCCGCCGCGAGCGCGGCGCGCACGGCCGCGCCGCCCGCCCCCTGCCGCTGGTGGCGCGGCAGCACGGCGACCGGCGCCAGTGCGAGGGCCGCGCCGTCGCCCACCCGGCAGCGGGTGAGCAGCGCGAACCCCGCGACCTCTCCGCCGGGCGCCTCGGCCACCCACGCCAGCCCCGGCAGCCATGCCGGGTCGGCGCGGAGGGCGTCGACGAGGTCGGCCTCCTCATGGGTGGGGAAGGCCTCCTCCACGACCCGGCGCACGGCCGTGAGGTCGCGGCCGGTCTCCGGCCTGGTCTTCCAGCCGGTCATGGCGTCCCCCTTCACCGGTCCCGGCCCTGGGCCTTGTAGTGCTGCCGCTGCCACTTGGTGATGGCCTTCCACTTGTTCTCGCGCTCCGCGCGGAGCCGTGCGTCGTTGCGGGAGGCGGCCCACTCGTTCTCCCGCACCAGTTTGCGGTAGCTGTCGAGGCGGCGTTGCGGCAGGGTGCCGTCCTCGATCGCGGCCAGCACCGCGCACCCCGGCTCGCTCTGGTGTGAGCAGTCGGAGAAGCGGCAGCCCTCGGCCAGTTCCTCGATCTCGGCGAAGGTCTGCTGCAGGCCCTCGGCGGCGTCCCGCAGGCCGACCCCGCGCAGGCCGGGGGTGTCGATCAGCACGCCGCCGTGCGGCAGCGGCAGCAGTTCCCGCCGGACCGTGGTGTGGCGGCCCTTGCCGTCCTGGTCGCGGACCGCCCCGGTGGCCAGGAGGTCGGCTCCCAGCAGGGCGTTGCCGAGCGTGGACTTGCCCGCGCCGGACGGCCCGAGCAGCACCACCGTGCCGGTGAGCACGGCGGCCGCCACGTCCACGCCCTCGCCGGTCGTGGCGCTGACCGAGACGATGTCGACGCCGGGCGCCGCCGTGGCGACCTCGGCCTCGGCGGCCGCCGGGTCGGCGGCCTGGTCGGCCTTGGTCAGCACGATCACCGGCCGGGCGCCGCTCTCCCAGGCCAGCGCCAGCAGGCGTTCGACCCGGCCGAGGGCCAGGCGGGTGTCGAGCGCGACCGCGATGGCGATGGTGTCGACGTTGGCGGCCAGGACCTGGCCGCGGGAGTCGAGCGAGGCGGACGAGCGGACGATGGCCGTGCGGCGGGGGAGCAGCGCGGCCACCGCCGGGTGCTCTCCGGTCCGGACGGCCGCCCAGTCGCCGGTGCACGGCCCCTGGACGGGGTCGCCGGGTGAGGCGACCGGGGTGGTGTCGGCCCGCAGGGGGCCGTGTTCGGTGATGACGTCGCACTGGCCGCGGTCGACCGCGGCGATGCGCCCGGGGATCAGCCCCGCGGCGCGGTGTGAGGAGAAGTCGTTCTCCAGGCTCTCGTCCCAGCCGTAGGACGAGAGTGTCTGCGGATATGCAGAAGACAACGGATCGAACCCTTACGTGAAGGGGCTCCGGCGCGCCGAACGAAGGTCGGACGGGTCGATTCAGCCGAGAGCCCGGGACATGAGGTGGGCCGGAATGCTGCTGCGGGCAGCAGCCATCACCGCGACGGCCATGCACCTCACCTCCCTCTCAGAGTCCGCGTCCCAGAATACACGGCCGCTCCGGGCACCTTGCCGCGACATATCTCGTTACATTCACCAGTGGCGGTTATGGTGAAAGTGGCGGGAACCTCACCGGGACAGGGGCGATGGTGGTGGACGAACAGGTCGAAGAGGGCGGCGGTCCTCCGCAGGAACGGTCCACGGACCGGCCCGTTCAGGCGGCCGGGTCCGGCCGCCGCGAGCTGGTGGTCCGGGCCGACCAGGCCGTGCGCGCCGCCGGCACGGTGACCGAGCCGGTACGGCAGGCGGCGCGGGACGCGGCGGGCCGGGCGGCCGTACAGATCGTCGAGCAGGTGTCGCGCACCCCGGCGATGGGCCTCATCGAGCAGGCGGCCCGCGACGCCGCCGTCAAGATCGCGACGTCGGCGGCCGAACGCGCGGTGATCGAGGCCCGTACCGCCGCCGAGTCCCACCCGGTCACCGGCACCGCGTACGCGATGACCACCACCGCCCTCACCCTGGCCGGGCAGGCCGCACAGCACCCGATGGCCGTCGCCGCCGCCCGCCTGGCGGCCCGCAACCCGTTCGCGCGCGCCGCCACCGCGACCGCGCTGGACATGGCGGGCCGCGCCGCCGCCGACCCGGTCGTGCAGGCCGCCACCAAGGCGGTGGCCGACACCGCGCTGGACGCGGTCGCCGACGTGGCCGTCGAGGTCGCCCTCGTCGCGGGCCGCGACATCATCGTCGACGTCGTCCGGCGCACCGCCCGCGAGGCCGCCCGCGAGCTGGTCCGGGGGGTGCGCGGCCGCGCCGAGAGCGCCGTCGCGCTCGCCGAGCTCAACCCGGTCACCTCGCTGGCCGCGGCCCTCGTCGGCGACGTCGCCCGCGACCTGGTGGGCGACGACCCGGCACGATCGGCGTCCGGCCTGCTGTCCGCGGCCGCCGGCAGCCCGCTCGGCCGCACGGCGCGCGGCCTGGCGGGGCAGGCGGCCACCCGGGCCACCGCCTTCGCGATCGAGACCGTGATGGCCGAGCTCATGCGCGAGGCGCTCAAGATCGCCCTGAAGGACGCGCTGCGCGACCTGATGCGCGACGTCGCCAAGGACGTGGTCGTGGACGTCATGAAGACGACCTGGCTGACCGCGACCCAGCCGCCGCCGTCGTCCGGGGCTCCCCGCACGCCCGGCGAGGATGGGGCCCAGCGCGGCGGCCCCGACCGTGACCAGGCCTCCTAGCCGCTGCCCGGTCCCGGCCGCCCGTTAAGGGACCGCTCAGAACTTGGTGAGAGAACGATGAGAAACGCCCCGCGGTGCGCGGTGGGCGGTCGGCGGCTGGTTACGGTGGGTGCATGGAGCCGCCTGCCCGCATTCTGGTCGTGGACGACGAACCCGCCGTCCGGGAGTCGCTGGTCAGGAGCCTGGAGTTCGAGGGCTACGGGGTGACCGAGGCCGCCGACGGCATGACGGCGCTGGAGCGGGTCGAGCGCGACAAGCCCGACCTGGTCGTGCTGGACGTGCTGATGCCCCGGATGGACGGGCTCACCGCCTGCCGCCGCATGCGCGCCGTGGGCGCCGGCATGCCGGTGCTGATGCTGACCGCCCGCGACATGGTCGGCGACCGGGTCACCGGCCTGGACGCCGGCGCCGACGACTACCTGGTCAAGCCGTTCGAGCTGGACGAACTGCTGGCGCGCATCCGCGCGCTGCTGCGCCGCAGCTCGATGGCCGCCACCTCCGGCGACAAGCCCGACCAGGAGATCCTCACCTTCGACGACCTGCGGATGAACACCCTGACCCGCGAGGTGACCCGGGCCGGCAAGCCGCTGGAGCTGACCCGCACCGAGTACATGCTGCTGGAGATGTTCCTGCTGCACCCGCGCCAGGTCCTCACCCGCGAGCAGATCCTGGAGACGGTCTGGGGCTTCGACTTCGAGCCCGCCTCCAACTCCCTCGACGTGTACGTGATGTACCTGCGCCGCAAGACCGAGATCGACGGGATGCCGCGGCTCGTGCACACCGTGCGCGGCGTCGGCTACGTGCTCCGCTCGGCGGCGTGATGAAACGTCTCACGCTGCGCGCCCGCCTGGCCCTGCTGGTGGCCACGGCCGTGGCGCTGGCGGTCGCGGCGTGCGCCACCACCAGCTGGTTCCTGGTGCGCGGCGAGCTCTACAACGAGCTGGACCGGCGGCTGCGGAGCGCGGCGGGCCCGCCCGGCGGCAAGGACGAGCCGGGGCGGCGGTTCTGGCGGTTCGGCCGCCAGCTCGGCTACGACCTGAGCACCTGCAGCTCGACGGCGAGCAACGAGGGCGTCAACCAGCCGCCGCCGGGACCGTACGCGATCCTGCAGCTGGTGACCGCGGACGGCAGGGCCTGCACGGTGCCCTACGCGGGATCGCTCACGATCACCGACGCCGACGTCCAGGTGGCCAAGCGCGAGCGCGAGAGCGTGCTGCGCGACGGCACGGGCGTCGACCGGTACGGCGAGCAGATCGGCGTCCGCGTCTACACGGTGCCGTTCACCGCCGAGGACGGCACGCAGGCCGCGGTGTCCTACGCGTTGTCGCTCGAGGAGGTCGAGGGGCCGCTGAGCACGCTGGCGTGGCTGCTCATCGCGGTGTCCGCGCTGGGCGTCCTGGTGTCGGCGGGGGCGGGCCTGGTCGTCGCGCGGGCGTCGCTGCGGCCGGTGGACGAGCTGACCGGCGTCGTCGAGCACATCGCCCGCACCGAGGACCTCGACACCAGCATCCCGGCCGAGGGCGCCGACGAGATCGCGCGGCTGAGCCGCTCGTTCAACACGATGACCGCCGCGCTCGCCGCGTCCCGCGACCGCCAGCAGCAGCTGATCGCCGACGCGGGACATGAGCTGCGCACGCCGCTGACCAGCCTGCGCACCAACATCGATCTGCTGCTGCGGTCCCAGGAGACCGGCCGCGAGCTGCCGCCCGAGACCCGGCACCGGATGCTGGTGAGCGTCAAGGCGCAGATGCAGGAGCTGTCGAGCCTGGTCGGCGACCTGCTCGAGCTTGCCCGCCCCGACCAGGACGAGCCCGTGCAGGAGGAGGTCGCGCTGCACGAGGTGGTCGCGCGCGCCGTCGACCGTGCCCGGCTGCGCGGCCCCGGCCTGCGCATCACCGCCGAGACCAAGCCCTGGTACGTGCACGGCGACCCGTCGTCGCTGGAGCGGGCCGTGGTCAACCTGCTGGACAACGCGGTGAAGTTCAGCCCGCCCGACGAGACGGTGGACGTGCGGCTGGCCGGCGGTGAGCTGACCGTCCGCGACCACGGCCCGGGCATCGACCCCGACGACCTGCCGCACGTGTTCGACCGGTTCTACCGGTCCACGTCGGCGCGCAGCCTGCCCGGCTCGGGGCTGGGCCTGTCGATCGTCGCCCGCGTCGTGCACGAGAGCGGCGGCGAGGTGGCGCTGGAACCCGCCGACGGCGGCGGGACGCTGGCCCGCCTCCGGCTTCCCGGCACGATCTCGGCACGCGACTGAGCCGTTTCCCCGCCTCCTCTGTGCCTCCTCTGTGCCTCCTGACAGGGGCACCGCCGCTTTCTCATCCGCGGTTAATGATCGGCTCAGGCCACTCCCACACCGGCTGACGACGGTGGTCTCATGAGCCAACTGGTCACCGAGACGGCCTCTCCTGCCAGGACACAGCCGAGACGGCGCCTGGTCGAAGTGGTCGTGCCCGTATACAACGAGGAACACGTCCTGGACGCCAGCGTCCGGCGGTTGCACTCCTACCTGAGCGAGACGTTCCCCTATCCCTTTCGCGTCACCGTCGCCGACAACGCCAGCACCGACCGGACCTGGCACGTCGCCGAGGCGCTGAGCGCCGAGCTGCCGGACGTGCGCGCGGTGCGGCTGGAGCGCAAGGGGCGGGGCAGGGCGCTGCGGCACGTGTGGAGCGGCAGCGAGGCCGACGTGGTCGCCTACATGGACGTGGACCTGTCCACCGACCTGGACGCCTTCCTGCCGCTGGTCGCGCCGCTCATCTCCGGGCACAGCGACCTGGCGATCGGCAGCCGGCTCTCGCGCGGCTCGGCCGTGGTGCGCGGCCCCAAGCGTGAGATCATCTCGCGTTGCTACAACCTGCTGCTGCGCACCGCGCTGGCGGCGCGCTTCTCCGACGCGCAGTGCGGCTTCAAGGCCGCCCGCACCGAGATCGTCCAGGCGCTGCTGCCGTCGGTGGAGGACGAGGAGTGGTTCTTCGACACCGAGCTCCTGCTGCTCGCCGAGCGCAACGGCCTGCGGATCCATGAGGTGCCCGTCGACTGGGTGGACGATCCCGACAGCCGTGTGGACGTGCTGCGGACCGCGATGGACGACCTGAAGGGGATGGCGCGGGTGGGACGTCGGATGCTGACCGGCGCGTTCCGTGCACCGGTGGGCGGCCGGCCGCGTCCGGCCTCGCAGGACGGGCCCGCGCTGCCCACGGGGATGGCGCGGCAGCTGCCCAGCTTCGCCATCATCGGGATCATCAGCACGCTGGCGCAGCTGCTGCTGTACGTGCTGCTGCGCACCGTGACCGGGCCGTTCGCGGCGAACGCGCTGTCGCTGGTGATCACGGCGATCGGCAACACCGCCGCCAACCGCCGCTTCACCTTCGGCGTGACCGGCGCCCAGGGCGCGTTCCGGCAGCAGATCGAGGGCGGCGTGGCGTTCCTGCTCGGGCTGACCCTCAGCACCGGCGGCCTGGCGATCCTGCACGCGGCCGCGCCGGACGCCTCCCGCACCGTCGAGCTCGCCGCGCTGATCTGCGCGAACGGCGTGGCGACGCTGGTGCGGTTCCTGCTCATGCGCGCGTGGGTGTTCCACCCGCGCCGCCTCCAGACCCAGCCGACGATCTCCGGGGGAGACGACCGATGACGACCTTCCAGCCGATCTCGCCACCTCAGGCGGAGTCACCGCCCGAACGGCGGCCGAGCCGGGGACGGTTCGCGCGGCTGTTCCTGGGACCTCCCGAGGACCCGGCCTGGGTACGCCCGCTGTTGTGGGGCATCCTGCTCATGGCGGGCGCCCTGTACGCGTGGGGGATGTCGGCGAGCGGATACGCCAACTCCTACTACTCGGCCGCGGTCAAGAGCGGCACCCAGAGCTGGAGCGCGTTCTTCTTCGGCTCGCTGGACGCGGGGAACTTCATCACCGTCGACAAGCCGCCGATGGCGTTGTGGGCCCAGGTGGTGTCGGCGCGGATCCTCGGGTTCTCCACGTTCAGCCTGCTGCTGCCGCAGGTGCTGATGGGGATCGCGGCGGTCGCGGTCCTCTACGCCACGGTGCGGCGAGCGTTCGGGTACAAGGCCGCGCTCGTCGCGGCGGCGGTGCTGGCGCTGACGCCGATCACGGTCGCGATCGACCGCGACAACAACCCCGACACGCTGCTGGTGCTGCTCATGGTGCTGGCGGCCTGGGCGGCTCAGCGGTCGATCGAGACCGGCCGCTGGCGGTGGCTGGCGGCGGCGGCGTTCTTCGTCGGCTGCGGCTTCAACACCAAGATGATGCAGGCCTACCTGGTGGTGCCGGCGCTCGCGCTGGCCTACCTCGTCGCCGCCCGGACCGGCGTGGTCCGGCGGATCGTGCACCTGCTGGGCGCGGGCGTGGTGCTCGCGGCGTCCAGCTTCTGGTGGATGCTGGTCGTCGACCTGCTGCCCGCCGACAAGCGCCCGTTCATCGGCGGCAGCACCGACGGCACCGTGTGGGATCTGGTCATCGGCTACAACGGCCTGGGCCGGATCTTCGGCGAGGGCGGCGGCCCCGGTGGCGGTCCGGGCGGCGGCCGCGGCGGCGGTGCGAGCTTCGGCGGCGAGTCCGGCATCGGCCGGCTGTTCAACGACATCATGGGCGGCCAGATCTCCTGGCTCCTGATCTTCGCCGCGATCGCGCTGGTCGCGGGCCTGGTCCTGGTCTGGAAGCGGCCGCGCACCGACCTGGCGCGTGCGGCCCTGCTGATCTGGGGCGGCTGGCTGCTGGTGCACTTCCTGGTGTTCAGCCTGGCCGAGGGCACCTTCCACCCCTACTACGCCACGGCGATGGCGCCGGCGATCGCGGCGCTGACGGGTGCGGGCGCGGTCCTGATGTACGAGGCGTACCGGCGTTCGTGGTCGTGGGCCTGGGTGCTGCCGGCGGCGGTCGCCGCCACCGGTGCCTGGTCGTTCGTCCTGCTCGGCCGTACTCCCGACTGGAACCCGTGGCTGCGCTGGCTGGTCGCGGCGGTGACCGTGCTGGCCGTGGTCGCGCTGCTGGCCGGACGCGCGCGGCGCCCGGTCGCGGTGGCCGGTCTGGCGCTGGCGCTCGTCGCGGGCCTGGCCGGTCCCGGCGCGTACGCGGTGTCGGCGGCGTCCTCGCCGGTCAACGGCACCAACCCGCTGGCCGGGCCGTCCTCGGGGATGGGCTTCGGCGGCCCCGGCGGCCGTCCGGGCGGCGGCGGAACGCGCGGCGGGAGGCCGCCCGGCATGGGCGGCGGCATGCCGCAGGGAACACCTCCCGGCATGGGCCAGGGCCAGCAGGGCAACGGCCGGCCGAACAACGGCGGGGCCGGCGACGGGCAGCAGGGTGACGGCCGGTCGTCCAGCGGGCAGCAACGTCCGGGTCCCCCGTCGGGTGGATTCGGCGGCGGCATGCGCGGCGGCGGACCCGGCGGGCAGGTCGACACGCAGATGACCGACTACCTGGAGAAGCACCAGGGCGCCGCCGAGTGGCTCGTCGCGGTCTCCAGCGCGCAGCAGGCGTCGTCGCTGATCCTGCGGACCGGCAAGCCGGTGATCGCGATGGGCGGCTTCACCGGCAGCGACCCGGCGATGACGGTGGACAAGCTCCAGCAGTACGTCAAGGAGGGCAAGCTCCACTACGTCCTGCTCGGCGGAGGCGGCGGCCCCGGGGGCGGCGACTCCGAGGTCACCGCGTGGGTGCAGAAGAACGGGAAGCTCGTCGACGCGTCCGACTACGGAAGCTCGTCATCGTCGTCCTCGGGCAGCGGTGCACAGCTCTACTACCTGGGGTGATCGGGTGACCTCCACGCGCTGGAACCGGATGGCGCTCGCCGCGCTGCTGGTGCTGACGGCCGTCCTGTACCTGTGGGACCTGGGGTCCTCGGGGTGGGCGAACGCGTTCTACTCGGCGGCGGTCCAGGCGGGCGCGTCGGACTGGACGGCGTTCTTCTTCGGGTCGTCGGACGCGGCCAACGCCATCACGGTCGACAAGACACCGGCCGCGTTGTGGCCGATGGCGCTGGCGGCGCGCGTCTTCGGGGTGAACTCCTGGAGCATCCTGGTGCCGCAGGCGCTGATGGGCGTGGCCACGGTCGGCACGCTGTACGCGACGGTGCGCCGCGCGTTCGGCGCCGGGGCGGGGCTGCTGGCCGGCGCCGCCCTGGCGCTGACGCCGGTGGCGGCGCTGATGTTCCGCTTCAACAATCCCGACGCGATGCTGGTCCTGCTGCTCACGGTGGCGGCGTACGCGCTGCTGCGGGCGCAGGAGAACGCGCGCACGGGCTGGCTGCTGCTGGCGGGGTCGTGCGTGGGGTTCGCGTTCCTGGCCAAGATGTTGCAGGCGTTCCTGGTGGTGCCGGTGTTCGCGCTGGTCTACCTGGTGGCGGCACCGACGCCGGTGCGGCGCAGGATCTGGCAGCTGCTGCTGGCCGGGCTGGCGATGCTGGTGTCGGCGGGCTGGTGGGTGCTGGCGGTCGCGCTGGTGCCCGCCGGCTCCCGCCCGTACATCGGCGGCTCGCAGAACAACAGCGTGCTGGAGCTGGCGCTGGGCTACAACGGCCTGGGCCGGTTGAACGGCGACGAGGTCGGCGGGCTGGGGAACCTCAACCAGGACTCGGGCTGGCTGCGGATGTTCGGCGACTCGATCGGCGGCCAGATCTCCTGGCTGCTGCCGGCGGCGCTGATCCTCCTGGCGGCCGGGTCGTGGATCACCCGGCGGGCGCCGCGCACCGACCCCGAGCGCGCCGCGTTCGCGGTGTGGGGCGGGTGGCTGCTGCTCACCGCGCTGATCTTCAGCTTCATGCAGGGGATCTTCCACGAGTACTACACCGTCGCCCTGGCCCCGGCCGTGGCCGCGCTGGTCGGCATGGGCGCGGCGATGTTGTGGCGGCGGCGGGAGCAGCGGGCCGCGACGGTGGTCCTGGCGGCGGTGGTCGCGGTGACGGCGGTGTGGTCGTACGCGCTGCTGGCCCGCACGCAGGACTGGCAGCCGTGGCTGGGGCCCGCGGTCCTGCTCGGCGGCCTGGTCGCGGCGGGGCTGCTGCTGGCGGTGGAGTGGCTGCCGCGCGCGGCGGCGGTCGCGGCGGCGGGGCTGGCGACGGTGATGGCGCTGGCCGGTCCGGCCGCGTACGCCGCCGACACGGTGACCACGCCGCACACCGGCGCGATCGTGACGGCCGGGCCGTCCACCGGCGGTGGGCCGGGCGGTGGTCCCGGCGGTCGCGGCGGGTTCCGCGGACCCGGCGGCGACGGCCGTCCGCCGGGCGCGCAGGCGCGCTTCGGCACCGGGCAGAACCAGCAGAATCAGCAGGGCTGGCCGGGTGGCGGGTCCGGTTCCGGCCGCGGTGGTCCCGGGCAGATGCCGGGCGGCGGCGGTGGCGGCCCGCGCGGGGGCGGCGGGCTGCTGAACGCCGCGACGCCGAGCGGCGAGCTGACCGCGCTGCTGAAGAAGGACGCGTCGTCCTACCGGTGGGTCGCGGCGGCGGTGCGGTCCAACAGCGCGGCCGGCTACCAGCTGGCGACCGGCGAGCCGGTGATGGCGGTCGGCGGGTTCAACGGCACCGACCCGGCGCCCACGCTGGCCCGGTTCCAGCAGTACGTCCGCGAGGGGAAGATCCACTACTTCATCGGGGGCGGTGGCGGGATGGGCGGCGGTCCCGGCGGCGGCATGGGCGGTTCGTCCGGTGGCAGCGACGCCGCTGAGCAGATCAGCGAATGGGTCGCGGCGACCTACACGGCGACGACGGTCGGCGGGGTGAGCGTGTACGACCTGACGCGGTGACCTTGGAGTGGTGTACTCGGGGGACCACGGGGCCGAGCGAAAGGAGCGAGCCGATGGCCGAGACCCTCGACGACGCCGCCATCACCACCCACCTCAAGGACCTGCCCGACTGGGCGCGGGAGGGCGACGAGATCCGCCGGGAGCTGAAGGCTCCGTCGTTCCTGGCGGGCATCGACCTGGTGGTCGAGGTCGCCCGGGCGGCCGAGAAGGCCGACCACCATCCCGACATCGACGTCCGCTGGCGGACCGTGACGTTCGCGCTGACCACCCACAGCGCGGGCGGGCTGACCGGCAAGGACTTCGACCTGGCCCGGCGGATCGACCAGATCGCCGCCGACCACGCGGCCCAGTAGCGGGCGGCGCGGCCGGCGGCGCCGGTGAGCCATGCGGCCGGCGGCGCCGGTGAGTCATGCCGCCGGCGGCGTCAGTGGGCGGAGAGGCCGCCGTCGACGAAGAGGGCCTGGCCGGTGACGTACGCCGAGCCGGGCCCGGCCAGGAACACCGCGGCGGAGGCGAAGTCGTCGGCCAGCCCGTTGCGGCCGGCCATGGTGCGGGCGGCCAGCGCCGCGACCTTCTCGGTGTCGGAGGCCAGCCGGGCGTTCAGCGGTGTCAGGACGAACCCGGGCACCAGGGTGTTGCTGGTGACGCCGCGGACCGACCACGCCTCGGCCTGCGAGCGCGCCAGCGACTCCAGGCCTCCCTTGGAGACGCCGTAGACGCCGCTCTGCACGAAGGCGCGGTGGGCCTGCTGCGACGAGACGTGGATGATGCGGCCGTACCCGCGCCCGGCCATGCCCGGCCCGAACCGTTCGCCCAGCAGGAACGGGGCGCGCAGGTTGACCGCCATGGTGACGTCCCAGACGTCGTCGCCGATCTCGCCCATCGGGGGCCGCAGGTTGACCCCTGCGGAGTTGACCAGGATGTCGGGCTCGCCGAACGGCTTGACCGCGTCCTCGGCGGCGGCGCGCACCGCGTCGGCGTCGCCCAGGTCGGCGCTGACCCGGGCGGCGCGGCAGCCGTGCGACTCCAGTTCGGCGACGGTGTCGTCCAGTTCGCTCTCGCGGCGAGCGATCACCACGACGCTCGCGCCCGCCCGCGCCAGCGCGGTGGCGATCGCGCGGCCGATCCCCGAGCTGCCCCCGGTGACCAGCGCGACCTTCCCGTCGAGGGAGAACAGCGAGGACAGGTACGCCGACTGCGGTGAGGTCATGTCCCGCACCCTAGAGGGTGTCGCCGGGCTCCTCCTCGTCCCCCTGCCGGCGGTCCCGCCAGATCACCACCGCGATCACCGCGACCACGATGAAGGTGGGCACGAAGAACGGCACGGCGCTGATGATCGGGTGGGTGGCCAGGACCCCGTCGACCGTGCCGGCCGTCATGCGGTGACCTTCGGCGGTGCGGCGTCGGCGGGGGTCTCGGCCGGTTCGGGGAGCGTGCGGGCGATGCGCGCGACGCCCCAGCCGAGCGCGATGACCAGGACGAGGGTGCAGAAGAGCACCACCGAGGAGGACGCCAGCCACAACCAGCCGGGGACGTCGGACTTCAGCTCGCGCTGGAGGATCTTCTTCTCGCTCTGGACGTCGCGGGTGAAGCTCTGCGGCGCGGGCAGTTCCTTGGCGCCGATGGCGGGGTCGGCGGGCATGTAGATGGGCACGCCCGCCAGCGTGCGGCCGTCGTGGATGCGGATGAGGGTCTTCCAGTCGCCGTGCAGCGGCATGGGGGCGCTGGTGCGGTAGACGCCCTGGCTCTCGCGGATGAGCGGCTCGACGTGCAGGCCCTGGCCCTGCCAGCCGGTGATGGCGACCCAGGCGGGGTCGTCGACGGCGTCGCGCGGGGACAGCTCGATGCGGGCGTGCGCGGTGCGGTCGGCGGCGCCGCCGCGCACGTCGGTGAGGGTGACGGTGGCCTTCTCGCCGGTGGGGACGTTGATCACCAGGCCGTTGGCGACGGCCGCCGCGGCGCCGACGAGGGCGGCGGCGAACAACGTGCGGGAGACCGCGGGTCTGGGCAGCCGTCCTTCGAGTCCTTCGGCGAGCAGGGCGCCGCACAGGCCGCCGGCCACGCCGCCGACGATCGCCATGATCATGCCTTCGACGAGGATGTCGCCGGTCCAGGGCAGCTTCATGGCGAACCGGCTCCAGCCGAACTCGGCGCCGAACCCGGCCGTGCCGATGAGCACGCCGCTGACCGCGCCGAGGGCTATCGGGCGGCGGACGAGCAGCAGCGCGGCCAGTTCCACGCACAGCGCCTCGGCGAAGTAGAGCGGCACCGAGGCCCACAGCTCGCCGATGACCGGGCCGACGACGACCGCGACGCCGCCGCGGATCAGCATGTAGAACAGCACGGCGAACAGCGCGCCGCCGCGGCCGACCCACAGGCGGGCGGCGACCAGGGCGCAGCCGGCGGCCAGCGCGATGAGGAACGGCTGGTGGACCAGGCGGAACTGGGGGACGCCGAAGTCGTACTCGGCCTGGAACACCGACAGCCCGATCAGCAGGCCGCCCGACATCATGCCGCGGCGGACCCAGCGCTGCCAGGCGGCGGGCTGGGAGCCGGGCACGTCCTGCCGGGCGCGGCGCCCCTCACGTTCGAGGATCATCATGGCGACCAGCGACAGGCCGGCGCCGCCGATGAGCATGAGGTGGGTCGGCCCCCACAGCGTGACGTCCTGGCCGAAGATGCGGTGCCAGACGTCGTCGAGGGGGAAGCCCAGCAGCGCGTAGAACCCGGCGCCCGCCAGCAGGACGCCGCCGGCCGGCGCGTACCAGTGGCGCGTGATGCGCACGGCCGCGCCGCCGGGGCGTTCGCCCTTGGGCAGGGTGACCGCCAGGACGCCGGCGGTGAAGATGCCGAAGAGCCCGATGAGGATCGGGTAGTGCGCGATGTTGGCCAGCGGGCCCTCGTCGCGGCCGTGCGAGATGTGCAGGGAGATGTCCCAGTACATGCCGAGCAGCGCGGTGATCAGCGACAACATCGCCACGATGCTGGGCAGCGCCGCCCAGCCGGGCAGGCCGCGGCCGGGTCCGCGCTGGGCCAGGGCGGCCAGCCGCGTCAGCACTGTGATCTTTCCGGTGCGGTGGCCCCAGCCGAAGACCAGCAGGAGCGCGGTCAGGAGCGCGGCTCCGCCGGTGGCGATGACGATCTGGTCGAGGGCGGCGCCGCCCGCGGGCTTCTCCGCGGGCGCGGCCAGACGCAGCGCGACGGACAGTCCTGGTTCACTCACTCGATCCCACACGGGTGCTCCCATAGCCGACATAACGGGGTACAAACTCACCCCGGCCGGAGTATGTCATCTCGCTATGTGTCATTGTCTAGTGTCACGGTCTGTGGTGTGAAGCACCCGCAGGGAAGGAGACGCATGAAGGTCGCGGTGTTGAGGACGCTGGCGGCGGCCGTAGCTGCTGGAACGCTCGTGACTGCGGGGGGCTGCGGGGAGCCCGCGCCCTCGTCCGGCGGTACGGCCGGGCCGGGCGCGGCGTCTAGCGCACCCGCCAGCTCGGCCTCACCCTCGGGTAGGAGCGATGTCACCACAGTCACCGCCACCGTCACCAGGGGGAAGGTCAGCACGGCCCAGGGGCGGGTGAAGGTGCGCCGCGGCACCACCGTCCGGATCACCATCACCGGCGACGCCGCCGACGAGTTCCACCTGCACGGCTACGACCGCACCCTCAAGATCACGCCGGGGCGGGCGGCCACCCTGGAGCTCGTCGCCGACACTCCGGGGGTCTTCGAGGCCGAACTGCACCACTCCGGCGCCCGCGTCTTCGAACTCCAGGTGAGCTGAGCGGTGGAGGTCCTCGCACACGGCCTGGGAGGGCGCACCGACCTGCCGCTGGACGCCGTCGCCGCCATCGTCGGCGGGGGAGCCGCGGTGGCCGCCTCGTTCCTGGTGCTGACCGTGGCGTGGCGGCGGCCCCGGCTGCGGCCCGACGGCGGGCGCCCGCTGCCGCCGGGGGCGGCGCGGTTCCTGGACGCCCCGGCGCTCACCCTGGCCGGGCGGGCGCTGGCGCTGGCGGCGGCCGCGTTCGTGGTGGTCGTCGCGTTCGCGGGGCCCGGCGGTGACACCGCCAACCTGGCTCCGTGGGCGCTGTACGTGACGTTCTGGGTCGGCCTGGTCCCGGCCAGCGTGCTGCTGGGACCGGTGTGGCGGCGCGTGAACCCGCTGCGCACGCTGCACGCCGCGCTCTGCGCGATCACCCGGGCCGACCCCGCCGGGCGGCGGCCGCTGCCCGTACGGCTGGGCTACTGGCCCGCCGCGGCGTGGCTGACCGGGTTCGTGTGGCTGGAGCTGGTCGCGCCGCACCGGTCCGACCCGCGCCTGGTGGGCGGCCTGATCCTGGGGTACGCGGCGGTCAACCTGGTGCTGGCCCGGGTGTACGGGCGGGAGTGGTTCACCCGCGGCGACGGGTTCGAGGCCTACTCCAGCCTGCTGGCGCGCCTGTGCCCGGTCGGGCGGCGCGGCGACGGCAGGCTGGTGCTGCGCACCCCGCTGACCGGGCTGATGCGCGTCACCGCCGAACCCGGCCTGGTCGCCGCGGCCTGCGTGCTGATCGGCTCCACCGGCTTCGACGGCATCACCCGCACGACGTACTGGCGCGACAACGTCGACCCCGGCAGCCTGGTCGCGGGCACGCTCGGCCTGGCGGGCTGCGTCGGCGTGGTCACCGTGCTGTACGTGGGCGCGCTGCGGGTGACCGGGTTGCTCACCGGGGAGGACGCGGCGGAGCTACCGGGGCGGTTCGCCGCCACGCTGCTGCCCATCGCGCTCGGCTACACCCTGGCGCACTACTTCTCGTTCTTCCTGCTGGAAGGGCAGATGACCGTCATCCTGGCCAGCGACCCCTTCGGCACCGGCCTGAACCTGCTCGGCTCGACCGGCAACCGGGTCGACTACGGGCTGGCCGGGCCCACGCTCACCGCCCAGGTGCAGGTCAACGCCATCGTCCTCGGCCACATCGCGGCCACCATCGCCGCGCACGACCTCGCCCTGCGCACCCAGCCGCCGGGCCGTACCGTCGCCGGGCAGCTCCCCATCGCGGTCGTCATGGTCGCCCTCACCTGCTTCGGTCTCTTCGCGCTGCTCAGCGGCTGACGTCCCGGAGGCGGCGCCCGCGCCGGCCTCGGCCTTCTTCTTGCGCTTGCGGACCTCGCCGGCCGCCACTCCGATCGCGACGAGGATCGGCACCCAGAACTTCGCACTGGCCAGGATCGCCTTCACCCACCACGGCAGGGTGACGTCGGGAAGGGGGAGGTCGATGTCGATGTCGGGGAGCGGAAGGTCGGGCAGGTCGATCGACGGCTTGGGGATCGAGGGCAGGTCGACGTCGATGTCGGGCAGCAGCGACAGCAGCCACCTGACCAGGATGCCCAGGCCCAGCAGCGGGAACAGCACCTTGGCGGTGGCCGCGAGCGGGTGCCGGGCGGCGTACAGGACCGGGTGCTCGCGCCCCCACGCCTCCCGCCGGGCGGCCCGGCTCCCCTCCGGCGGCCCGAACGGCACGTTCTCGGGCTTCTCCTCGCCCTTCTCGGCCTTCGCGTCGGTCGTGTCCGCGGGCTCGGCCGTGCCGTCGCCGTCCGGCTTCCCGGCCTCGACCTCGGGCTTGTCGCCGTCCTTCTTCGCCGGGGCGAGCTCGACCCTGCTCGCCTCGCCGTCCAGGAGCCCGCGCGGGTCGAAGAGCACGACCACGGTGAGGTCGTCGCCGTAGGCGATCTCGCCCTTGGTGAGGATCTCCTCGGCCGTGCCCGCCTCCGCGCCGTCGGCGTACAGCCGTGCGACGCGCTGCCAGCCGGTGCGCACGGTCTCCACCTCGAGCCGGTGCCCCCGGTGGTCGAGCACCCAGCGGCCTTCGGTGCCGGTCATGACACGCCCCCTGATCGCGGACTGAAGCCTGGTCTCCCCGTTCATCTCCTTCAGGGTGTCGCGGCGCGTCCGGCGGCGATGCGTCCGAAGCTCTAGTCCCGATAGACCAAAGTCGAGATCCGGTGGTCCGGACGGGTGCGTCCGTCCAGACCACCGGATCGGCCCGGCGCGGGCGTGCGGTGCGCAGTCTGTGCGAGGGCCGTGCGGGGGCTAGGGGAGCGTGGGCTTGCCCGGGGACCACAGCCAGGTGGTGAAGCACACCAGCTGGTCAGGCAGCCTGACGCATGCCTGGGATGATCACTTCCATGAGCGAGTTCGACCAGGGCCTGATCACCGCGGCCATCCAAGACCGCGGCCCAGGATGGGAATCTGCAGGCGTCCGGTGGCAGCTCACCATCGGACCCCCACCCTCAAACCTGCGGTCTGGGTCACCTGCGAGAACACCCACACCCTCGCCCAACTCACCGTCTGGACCAGCGGCGAAGCTGACCTCGTCGTCGGCGACGTCAGCACCGGAGCCACCACCAGCACCCACTACGACCTCACAACCCGGCAAGACCTCAACCACTGCCTAGACGACCTCACCGGACACCTACACGCGCCGCAAGGTCATTGACGAATCCCATAGGGACACCCCCCGCCCGTGTCCCGCCGGCCGCGCGGCCCGGGGTGAACGCGGTCAGTTACCGTCCTCGTTCGCGGGGATACTGCGGGGATGAGCGACACGACCTCGGCCCGGCTGCTGCAGCTGCTGTCGCTGCTGCAGACCCGGCGTGAGTGGACCGGCCCGGAGCTGTCGCAGCGGCTGGAGGTGAGCCCGCGGACCGTGCGGCGGGACGTGGAACGGCTGCGCGAGCTGGGATATCCCGTGCACGCCACGCTGGGCAAGATCGGCGGTTACCGGCTCGAGGCGGGCACGGCGATGCCGCCGCTGCTGCTGGACGACGAGGAGGCCGTCGCGATCGCGGTCGGGCTGCGCGGCGCGGCCGGTGGCGCGGTCGCCGGGATCGAGGAGACCTCGGTGCGGGCGCTGGCCAAGCTCGAGCAGGTGCTGCCGGCCCGGTTGCGCGGCCGTGTCCAGGCGCTGAACGCGGCGACCGTGCCGATCGACGGGCCGCCGGCGGGTCCGGTGGTGGCGCCCGAGACGCTGACGGTGCTGGCGTCCGCCGTCCGCGACCACGAGCGGGTGCGGTTCGGCTACCGCGACAAGGACGGCGCGCTGTCGCGGCGGCGGGCCGAGCCGCACGCGCTGGTCCCGGCGAGCCGCCGCTGGTACCTGGTGGCCTACGACCTGGACCGCGCGGACTGGCGGACGTTCCGCGCCGACCGGGTCGAGGACGTCCTGCCCGCCGGTGTGCGGTTCGCGCCGCGCGAGCTGCCCGCCGCCGACGCCGCCGCGTTCGTCCGGCAGGGCCGCGCCGCCGACCGGCCGCGGGTGCGGGCGGTGCTGCGGGTGCACGCCTCGGCCGAACGCCTGGCCGAGCGGTTCCGGGTGAGCGAGGCCGAGCTGGAGCCGGTCGACGGGCGCACCTGCCTGGTGCGGACCGAGCCGGAGTCGCTGGAGTGGACGGCGCTGCGCATCGCGTTCCTGGAGCTGGACTTCGAGGTGGTGGAGCCGCCCGAGCTCGCCGACCGGCTGCGCGACCTGGGCGGCCGCCTGGTGCGCGCCGCAGGCTAGCCGGTTCAGGGTTTCGCCGTCCCTCGTCGTCACTCACTGTCATCATGGGAGGCCGGGGGCAGGAAAGGAACATCCATGGCCGCCTGCCCTCCGTCGCCCGCTCCCGGTCGCCGCCCGCTGCTGCGGGCCGGGCTGGCCCTGACCGCCGCGGCGGGTGTCTGACGCCGGTGTTTGCTGAGGGGTTCCGCGGGCAGGGCTGCGCCCGTTGCCGAAGGAGGGAACCGAACATGAGCACGATCGAGCAGTCGGCCGACGTGGGCGTCCCGGTCCGCACGGCCTACAACCAGTGGACGCAGTTCGAGGACTTCCCCCGCTTCATGGAGGGGGTCGACAGGATCCAGCAGGTGAGCGACACGCGCACGCACTGGGAGACCAGCATCGGCGGGATCCGGCGCGAGTTCGACGCCGAGATCACCGAGCAGGTCCCCGACGAGCGGATCGCGTGGACGTCGGTCGGCGAGCCCCGCCAGGCCGGCGTGGTCACCTTCCACCGGCTGGGGCCCGACCGCACCCGGGTGATGCTCCAGATGGAGTTCGCCCCCGAGGGCGTGGTCGAGAAGGCCGGCGACGCGCTCCACATCGTCGAGCGCCGCGTCAAGGGCGACCTCAAGCGTTTCACCGAGTTCGTGGAGAAGCGCGGCCACGAGACCGGCGGCTGGCGCGGCGAGGTCGGCCAGGACCCGACGTACTGACCCCTCCGGTGGATGCGGGCCCTGCCCCCGCCCGCACCCCCGGGGCCGGCCGGATCGCGAGGGCCGGATCGCGGGGGCCGGATCGCGGGGGCCGGGTCAGTCGAGGACGAAGCCTCGGATGAGCTCGGTGAGCTCGGCGGGGCGTTCGAACAACACCAGGTGCCCGCTGTCGATCTCGGTGTAGCGGCTGCCGGAGATGCCCTCGTGCAGCGCGGCGGGCCCCCAGGCGGGGACGAACTGGTCGCGGGTCAGCTCGACGACCAGGGTCGGCACCGTGACGTGCGGCAGCAGGTCGCGGATGTCGACGCGCAGGTCGAGGTCGATCTGGCGGTCCAGCCCCGGTTCGCGGGAGCCCGCGGCCAGGGCGGCGGCGATGCCGTCGGGGCCGAGCCCTTCGAGGAACGCGGGGCTGAACCCGTTGAGGATCACCTCGCGGTAGAACAACCCGAAGTCGACGCGGTCCAGGTCGCGCCACAGCTCGAACATCAGCTTCTGCCGGGCGTCGCCGGTGTGCGCCCATCCGGCGACCAGCACCAGCCGGCGCACCAGGCCCGGCTCGGTGGCGGCGGCCGCCGCGGCCACGACCGCGCCGAGCGAGAACCCGACCAGGTCGACCGGCCCGTCCACCGCGGCCCGAGCGACGGCGGCCACCTGGCGCGCCAGGCCCCGCACGGTGAGCTCGCCGCCGCCGTCGGTGGTCTTGCCGCTGCCGGAGAAGTCGGGGCGGATGACGGTGCGGTCGGCGGAGAACCCGTCGACCAGGTGCCCCCAGCTGGACTCGCCGCTGCCCTGCGTTCCGTGCACCAGCACCAGTCCGGGGCCGCTGCCCTCGACCTCGTAGTGCACTCCGGCGTCGGCGACGGTGATGGACGGCATGCGGCTCCCCCTGGCGAACGGACACGAATAGTCCGTTATGTCGTCATCGGGGCCGGGGAGTCAAGACCTTGATCGCCGTGGCCGCGGCGGTGAGCTCGTCCAGGAGCGCGGCGACGGCGGGCGGGCGCGCGCCGGCCGGGACGAGCGCGGTGATGCGGCGGCGGCCCAGGTCGGGCAGCGGCGGCACGACGACGCCCGGCTCGTGGTGCAGGGCGAACGCGAGCCCGGGCAGCGCGGTGACCGCCAGGCCGCGGGCGACCAGCCGCTGGACGGCGACGTGGTCGTCGGTGGCGAACGCGATGCGCGGGGTGAATCCGGCCTCCTCGCAGGCGCGGATCAGGTGGCCGCGGCAGCGTTCGCAGCCGGACGCCCAGGTCTCCTCCGCGAGCGCGCCGAGCCCGTCCCGCCCGGCGGGGCCCGCCGCGCCGGCGAGGGCGAGGGGGTGCGAGGCGTGCACGGCGACGCGGACGGGGTCCTCGCACAATTCCACGGCACGCCACCGGGCCTCCTCGTCGGGCGGCGCCGCGGGGTAGGAGAACACCACCGCCAGGTCGGCCTCGCCGGCCCGCAGGGCGGCCAGGGCCTGCGGCGGCTCGGCCTCGACGAGGGTGACCGCGACCTCGGGCGCCCGGTCGCGCAGGGCGGCCAGCGCGTCGGGCAGCAGGGCGGCGGCCGCGGTGGGGAAGACGGCGACGCGGACGCGGCCGGCGCGCAGTCCGGCGAGGGCGGCGATGCGCTCCTCGGTGTCGGCCATCCGGGCCAGGACGTCGTCGACGTGCTCGACCAGGATGCGCCCGGCCTCGGTGAGCCGGACGCCGCGGCCGTGCCGGATCACCAGCGGCGTGCCGACCTCGGCCTCCAGCCGCGCGATGTGGTGGGACACCGCGGGCTGGGTGTAGGACAGCGCCCGCGCCGCGGCGGTCATCGAGCCGGACCGCGCCACCTCGCGCAGGATCCGGCCCCGGTGCAGGTCGAGCATCCCGCCAAGCTATCAATGCTGCTTATGGGAGCTCCAGAGGATCGGACTTTGACCTATGGGCGGGCGTCTGGTGATGATCGGAGCATGAGCCTTCCGATCGCCGAGGCGCGGCGCGCGTTCGCCCCCGAGACCACGTTCCTCAACACCGCCAGCTACGGGCTGCCGCCGCTGCCCGCGCACGAGGCGACGCTGGCGGTCGAGCGCGACCGGGCGGCGGGACGGCTGACCACCGGCCAGATGGACGTGGTCGTGGCGCGGTCGCGCGAGTCGTTCGCGCGGCTGGTCGGGGTGCCGGCCGAGCGGGTGGCGATCGGCCCGCAGGTGTCCTACTTCGTCGGCCTGGTCGCCGAGTCGTTGCCGGCCGGGTCGACGGTGCTGGTGGCCGACGGCGAGTTCACCTCGCTGCTGTTCCCGTTCCTGGCGCGGCCGGAGCTGACCGTGCGCTCGGTGCCGCTGGAGCGCATCGTGGACGCGGTCGACGCCGGCGTCGATCTGGTGGCGGTGTCGGCGGTGCAGTCGGCCGACGGCCGGATCGTGGCGATGGACGACCTGCTCGGCGCGGCCCGCGCGCACGGCGCCCGGGTGCTGCTGGACGCCACGCAGGCCGCCGGGTGGCTGCCGCTGCCCGCGGGCCGGGTCGACCTGATGGTGTGCGGCGGCTACAAGTGGCTGCTGGGCCCGCGCGGCACGTGCTTCCTGACCGGCACCGCCGAGGCCCTGGCGGGGCTGCCGCCGATCGCCGCCGGCTGGTACGCCGGCGCCGACGTGTGGGACTCGATCTACGGCGGGCCGCTGCGGCTGGCCTCGGACGCGCGCCGGGTCGACCTGTCGCCCGCCTGGCCGGCGTGGGCGGGCCAGGCTCCGGCGCTGGAGTTCCTGGAGCGGGTGGGCGTGGAGGCGATCCACCGGCACGACGTGGCGATGGCGGCGCGGTTCCGCGCGGGGCTCGGGCTGCCGGCGGGCGATTCGGCGATCGTGTCGGTGGCGGTGCCCGAGGGCACCGCCGAGCTGCTGAACGACCACCGGGTCAGCGCGGCGGTCCGGGCTGGGCGGCTGCGCTGCGCGTTCCACCTCTACACCACCGAGGCAGACGTGGACCGCGTGCTGGAGCTGCTGGCGGGCCGCGTCATCGTGGACGCCACGGCCTGACCGGGCGCGGCGGCGCGCTGGCGGGTCCCGCCGGGAGGGCCGCGGGGCGGCCCGTCGTCATTCCCGGTCGTCACGCCCGGTCACCGAATCCCGCTCTGGTGGGCGGGTCCCGGGGCGGACTACGGTGCGTTCATGACGCTGATCGACGGCAGGTGCGACGACAGGTTCGGCGGGGTGCGCGAGGCGCTGGCCAGGTCGCTGGAACGCGACGACGTGGGCGCCTCGGCGGCGGTGTACCTGGACGGCGAGGCGGTGGTGGACCTGTGGGGCGGCCACGCCGACGAGGCCCGCACCCGACCGTGGGAGCGCGACACGATCGTCAACGTCTGGTCGACGACCAAGACGATGACGGCGCTGTGCGCGCTGATCCTGGCCGACCGCGGCGAGCTGGAGCTGTCGGCGCCGGTCGCGCGGTACTGGCCGGAGTTCGCCGCCGCGGGCAAGGAGCGGGTGACGGTGGCGCACCTGCTGTCGCACACCGCGGGCCTGCCGAGCTGGGAGAAGCCGCTGCCCACCGAGGCCCTGTACGACTGGGAGGCCGCCACCTCGGCGCTGGCGGCGCAGGCCCCGGCGTGGGAGCCGGGCACCGAGTCGGGCTATCACGCGTTCACCCAGGGTTATCTGGTCGGCGAGGTGATCCGGCGGGTGACCGGTGCGAGCGTCGGCACGTTCTTCGCCGAGCAGGTCGCCGGGCCGCTGGGCGCCGACTTCCACATCGGCCTGGCGCCCGAGCACGACCACCGGGTGGCGCCGGTGATCCCGGCGCCGATGCCGACCGGGGAGGGCCCGGCGATGGCGGCGGCCCGCACGCTGCTGCGCCACTACGGCAACCCGGCGTTCGGCCCCGAGACGGCCAACACGACGGCGTGGCGCCGCGCGGAGGTGCCGGCGGCGGGCGGCCACGGCAACGCGCGTTCGGTCGCGGCGGTGCAGTCGGTGCTGGCGTGCGGGGGAGAGGCGCGGGGCGTGCGGCTGCTGTCGGAGGCGGGCTGCGAGGCGGTGCTGCGCGAGCAGTCCCGCGGCAGGGACCGCTGCCTGGGCGTGCCGCTGGCGTTCGGGATGGGCTACGGCCTCAACGGCGCGGAGACGCCGATCTCGCCGAACCCGCGCACCTGCTTCTGGGGCGGCTGGGGCGGCTCGGTGGTGGTGGTCGACCTGGACGCGCGGATGACGGTGGCGTACACGATGAACCGGATGCTCGGCGGCACGCTCGGCGACGACCGCGGCATCGGCATCGTCCTGGCGGCCTACGCCGCCCTGTCCTCCTGACCTCCTCCGAGAACCTCCCGGGCTAGTTGGGTGGCCACGCGAACAGGGTGTGGCCCCAGGTGAGGCCCGCCCCGAACCCGGCCAGCAGCACCAGCTCGCCCTCCTTCACGCCGCGGGTGCGGACCGCGCGGTCCAGCGCGAACGGCAGGCTGGCCGCGCCGATGTTGCCGACGTCCTGCCCGGCGATCACCATCTGGTCCTCCGACAGGCCCGCCTGGTCGGCCAGCGAGGCCACCAGCCGCGGGTTGGGCTGGTGGGGGATCACCAGCGCCAGGTCGCCGGGCTTGACGCCGGCGTCGCCGGTCGCCTCGGCGATGAGGGTGGGCAGGATCTCGACGATGAACGAGCGCACCGCGCGGGCGTCCATGTGGATGGTGTGGCCGAGAGAGGCCAGCGTGCCGGGGCTGGCGGGGGCGCGGCTGCCGCCGGCGGGGATGAGCACGTCGCCGGCGCGGGTGCCGTCGGCGCCCAGGCCCATCGAGACGATCCCGTACGGCGTGGGGGCGGGACCGATGACGGCCGCGGCGGCGCCGTCGCCGAACAGCGCGGCGGTGGCGCGGTCGCCGGTGTTGAGGAACCGCGAGTAGACCTCCACGCCGATGACCAGCGCGTAGGGGGCCTTGCCGCGCTGGGTGGCCAGCCAGCCGACCGCGTTCTGCAGCCCGTAGACGAACCCGGTGCAGGCGGCGGCGACGTCGAACGCCGCGGCCTGCCCGGCGCCCAGCATCGCCTGCACGCGGCAGGCGGTGGAGGGGCCGAGCTCGTCGGGGGTGGAGGTGCCCAGCACGATGAGGCCGATGTCGCCCGGCTCGAGCCCGGCGGCCTCCAGCGCGCGGCGGGCGGCGCCGGCGGCGAGGTCGGAGGCGGCCTCCCCGGTCGCCGCGACGTGCCGGTGCCGGATGCCGGTGCGGTCCTCGATCCAGCCCGGGTCCAGCCCCATCGACCGCGACAGGTCGTCGCTGGGAACGCGCCGGTCGGGAAGGTAGGAGCCGGTGCCCCTGATCGCCCACCGCTGCCGCACGACCGGCCGCCCGTTCATGCGTCCTCCTTCCCGTCCCGCGCGGGGCCGGACGGTTCGCCAATGCCTGGACCGGTCTCGCCCGTGCATACTGGCCACACGGACGGTTGTCATACCGATCCCTTGAGTGAATAATCGCATTTCGTGACTTTCAATCCATAACAACTACAAAGCGGTCTTCATCCAATAAGGAAAGTCGGCCCTTCCTTAGAGGTAAGGAGAACCCCGCGTGTCCACCTTTTCCCCCACCGGCTGGACGCAGGACTTCACCCCGGACGACCAATGCGCGTTCCTGTTCCCGGGCACCGGCTCGGCCGGCGTCCCGGATCTGCGGGCACTGTCGCGGACGTCGCCGGCCGCTCACCGCATCGTCGGCGACATCGTCGACGCCGTCCAGGAGGGACTGCCCGGCGACGGGTGGCCTTCCCTGCGGGAGATCCTCCTGGAGGATCCCGGCGGATACCGCCAGGCCGCCCGGCGGCCTGGCGTCGCACAGCTGTCGGCCTACACCACCTCGGTCGCCGTCGACCGGGTGCTGCGCGCCGAGGGCGTCCCGCTCGGCTTCGCGGTCGGCCAGAGCTTCGGAGAGATCGCCGCGCTGGTGTGCGCGGGCGTGTTCAGCGTCAGCGACGGCGCCCGGATGGCGGTCAGCCTCGTCGGCGTGTTGTCGCGGCGCGGCGCCGGCGGCGGCATGGGGCTGCTGGAGGCCGACGAGGACGGCACCCAGGCGTGCATCGACCAGGCGGGCGTGCCCGAGGTCGTCGTCGCCTGCCTCAACGCCCCCGGCGTCACCGTGGTCAGCGGCCCGGACGAGCCGCTGGAGGCGGTGCTGGCGTCCGCGCAGAAGGCCGGCGTCCGCGCCGTCCGCCTCGCCGTGCCCTACCTGTCGCACCATCCGGCCATGACCGGCGCCGACGACGAGTGGTACGCGATGATCCGCGCGTTCCCGCAGCGGCCGCTGGAGGTGCCGGTGTACTCGCCGGTGCGCGGCCGCGCCTACCACGACGGCGAGGACCTGCACCGCGCGCTGACCGACTGCATCGTCAAGCCGGTGCGGCTGCCGGAGATCCTGCTGGCGGTGCACCAGGCCGGCGCGACCGCGTTCGCCGAGGCCGGCGCGGGCAACGCGCTGTGCCAGTGCGCCCGGCTGACCCTGCCCGGGGTGCCGACGCTGGCACCGCTGCGGGAACGGCCGCGGCCGTCGGGTCATCCCGGCTCCCCGGTGAGCAAGTCCGCGGCCGGCGTCCATCCGGTCCCGCCGCCCGACCCGCTCGAACGCCCCCGCCTGGACTGAGCCCGCCTGGACTGAGCCCGCCTGGACTGAGCCCGCCTGGACTGAGCCCGCCTGGACTCGGCCCGTCCCCTTCCGGCCCGCCCGGACCGAGCCCGCCGCTCCCGTAGTTCCCGCGACGACCCCGGCTCCCGCTCCCGCCCCGCTCCCGAAGGCCCGGCACGATCCGCACGATCCGCTCCGCACGATCCGCTCTGCACGATCCGCTCCGTACCACCCGCCTCCCCTCTGGTCCCGCTACCGACAGGAGCGCCGCGATGGGAACCGACTCCCTGCCCGATCCCGATCTGCTGCGGCTGGTCCGCGGCGCGGGCCTCTCCGCCAAGACCCGCGCCCGGCTGGAGGAGGCCGTGCCGGGCGAGTTCTTCGCCTACCCCGACGGCCTGGCCGCCGCCGACCGGCACGCCCTCACCTACCGGCGGCTGCGGCACGCCGGCCTGGCGGCGCCGCCGGCGCCCGAACTGATGGACGACCCGCCGGCGTTGTGCGCGCTGCTGGAACGTGCCGCGATCGCCGATCCGGGGCTGTTCCACGTGATGTTGCTGCACTACACGCTGGCGCTGGGCCCGATCCTGCGGTTCGGGGCCGAGCGGGAGGGGCCGCGGGCCGCCCGCGACGCGCTGGAGTCGATGGAGGCGTTCGGCGCGCTGCTGATGACCGAGGTGGGACGCAGCAACAGCCACCTGGCGCCGCGCACGCTGGCCCGCTACGACGCGGCGGCCCGCGAGTTCGTGCTGACCACGCCCGACGACCAGGCGGTGAAGTTCCCCACCAACACCGCGCACCCGGACCTGCCCAAGATCGCCGCGGTGTACGCCACGCTCGAGCACGGCGGCCGCGAGCACGGCACGTTCGTGTTCGCGGTGCCGTTGCGCGGCGCCGGCGGCGCGGTGCCGGCCGGCGTCGAGATCGTGCCCGCGCCCGACACCACCGGGCTGATGGTCGACTACGCCGCGGTCCGGCTGGCCGATCTGCGCGTGCCCTACGAGGCGTGGCTGCGCGACGGCGCCGAGATCGGCCCGGACGGCGCGTTCCACGACCCGGTGGGCGGGCCGGTGGAGCGGCTGACCCGGTCGATGAGCATCGGCCCGCCGGTGTGGCGGGCGGTGGTGTCGGTGTCGGCGGCGATCACGCGGGCGGCGGCGGGCATCCTGCACGCGCACGCGTCCGCGCGGGTCACGCTGGGGCGGCTGGCGCCGCTGCGGCCGCTGACCGACTACCGCAACGTGCAGGAGGCGGTGCTGGGGGCGCTGGCGTCGGCGTACGCGCTGACCACCGTCGCCGAGCACGTCAAGCGGCCGCGGGAGGCCGCGGCGGGGCCGGGCGGCCCGGCGACGGCGTGGGCGCCGTGGTCGGCGGTGGACCGCGACCTGGCGCTGCTGAAGGTCGCCGCCACGACCGAGGCGCAGGAGACGGTGTCGCGGTGCCGGGTGCACTCGGGCGCGCCGGGGTTCGCCGCGGTCGACCGGCTCAACGCCTACCGCGGGCTGGCGCACGCCTACATGAACGCCGGCGGCGACAATGAGCTGATCTTGTTCGACACCGCCCGGGCGATGGCCGATCTGGACCGCTACGAGCCGCCGGACCTGCCCGCGGGGCCGCCGGAGGAGGATGATCTGGCGTCCCCGGCGGTGTGGCTGCGTCTGGCGCGTGACTGCGAGCTGCGGCTGCAGCGGCGCCTGTCGGGCCGGATCGAGGCGGCGCGGGCGGCGGGCCACGACGGCTTCGAGGCGTGGAACGACAATCTGGCTCTGGCGGCGCGCACCGCGCGCGCCTGCGCCGACCGTACCGTCCTGGAGATCGTCGCCGCGGCGGTCGACGCGGGCCCGGCGGCGCTGCGGCCGCTGCTGAGCCTGTACGCGCTGGGGTGGCTGGACCGGCAGGCGGGGGTCCTGCTGGACGAGGGGGTGGCCGCGCCGGGGCTGCTGGAGCGGGTGGCGGCGCGGCGGCGTGAGCTGTGCGACATCCTGGCGCCCGACGCGGGGGCGCTGGCCGCGGCCCTGGACCTGCCCGCGCAGGTGACGGCGCCGACGGCGTTCGTCGAGCGGCGCTGAGGCCCGATCGCCGCCGTGGCGGGCGCTGAGCGCGTTCCAGGGCCCGCCGCGCGGGCGCCGTACGGTCTGTGGGCGGGCGCTGGGCGGTGGTGGGCTGGTGCCGCGACACGCCGAGAGGTGAATCTTGGCCACGCCGTGTGCTAAACGTGCAAGGGAACCGCCGCAGGGTGGCTACCGTTCTTACCAACAGACCGTGCGGGCGCCGGAGCCCGCACGGGAGAACTATTCGGAGGTGCACGCAGTGGGAGTCAGTCTGAGCAAGGGCGGCAACGTGTCGCTGACCAAGGAGGCTCCTGGACTGACCGCGGTCGTGGTGGGTCTGGGCTGGGACGTACGGACCACCACGGGGGGCGACTTCGACCTCGACGCCAGCGCCCTGCTGTGCTCGCCGGAGAACAAGGTGCTGTCGGACAAGCACTTCGTGTTCTTCAACAACCTCAAGAGCCCCGACGGTGCCGTCGAGCACACCGGTGACAACCTGACCGGCGAGGGCGAGGGCGACGACGAGCAGATCAAGGTCAACCTCGCCACGGTGCCGCCGGAGGTCTCCAAGGTCGTGTTCCCGGTGTCGATCTACGACGCCGACAACCGGCAGCAGAACTTCGGCCAGGTCCGCAACGCGTTCATCCGCATCGTCAACCAGGCCGACAACAGCGAGCTCGCGCGCTACGACCTGTCGGAGGACGCCTCGACCGAGACCGCGATGGTCTTCGGCGAGCTCTACCGCAACGGCGAGGAGTGGAAGTTCCGCGCCGTCGGCCAGGGCTACGCCTCGGGCCTTGCGGGCATCGCGTCCGACTTCGGCGTCAACGTCTGACCGAGGCGCCGCCCGCGTCCGATCGAGGTTCCGGCCCGGTCGGGCGGCACGTGTCCGAGGGGGCGTCCCGGCCGCATGGCCGGGGCGCCCCTTCTTCGATCGACCGGGGCGGGTCAGGTACCGGCGGGGCCGAGCAGTTCCTCGCGCAGCCGGGTCTTGAGCAGCTTGCCGCCGGGGTTGCGCGGCAGTTCCCCGTCGCGGAACCACACGTGTTCGGGGATCTTGAACGCGGCGATGCGGTCGCGCAGGAACGCGCGGAGCTCGGCGGGGGTGAGGGCGGTGCCGGGCCGCAGCACCACCACGGCGCCGACCTCCTCGCCGAGGATCTGGTGCGGGACGCCGATGACGCCGCAGTCGGCGACGGCGGGGTGCTCGTGCAGGGCGGCCTCGACCTCGGCGCAGTAGACGTTCTCGCCGCCGCGGATGAGCATGTCCTTGGCGCGGTCGACGATGTAGACGAACCCGTCGTCGTCGAGGCGGGCCAGGTCGCCGGAGTGGAACCAGCCGCCGGTGAACGCCTGGGCGGTCGCCTCGGGCTTGTTCCAGTAGCCCTTGATGACGTTGGGGCCCTGGATGAGCAGTTCGCCGACCTCGCCCGCGGGCAGCTCGTCGCCGGCCGGGCCGACGACCTTGACGTCGCAGACGGCGACGGGCGGGCCGACGCTGGCGGGGCGTTCCAGGTAGTTGAACCCGGCGTTGTAGGTGGTGACCGAGGAGGTCTCGGTCAGGCCGTACCCGTTGCCGGGCACGCGGTCGGGCAGGCGTTCCCTGATGGTGTCGACCAGGGCGGGCGCGGCGGGCGCGCCGCCGTAGCTGACGCCGGCGAGGCTGGAGGTGTCGTACTTGCCGAAGTCGGGGTGGGTGAGCACCTGCCAGGCCATGGTGGGAACGCCGCCGAACCCGGTGACCTTCTCGCGTTCGATGAGTGCCAGGGCGCGTTCGGCGTCCCACTTGTACATCAGCACGACGGTGCCGCCCTGCAGGGCGCTGGTGACCAGGACCGAGTGGCAGCCGGTGGCGTGGAAGAACGGCACCGACAGCAGGGTGACGCGGGGCTGGGGCGCCAGCAGCTGGTCCAGGACGCCGCCGGCGCGCACGCCGCCCGACAACATGCCGTAGGCGAGGCTGACGGGGTTGGTGGTGATGTTGCGGTGGGTGCCCAGGGCGCCCTTGGACCGGCCGGTGGTGCCGGAGGTGTAGAAGATCGTCGCGTCGTCCTCGGGGTCGAGGGCGACGTCGGGCAGCACGCCGGGGTCCCCGTCGCCGGGGGTGTCGTCGAAGGGCGCGGTGCCGGCGGGCAGCGGGGCGCCGTCCGCGCGCACGACGAGCGCGGCGGCCAGGTCGAGGCCGGGCAGGGCGGCGGCCAGGCGTTCGGCGCGCTCCAGGTCGGCGATCAGGACCCGGGCGCCGCTGTCGCGCAGGCCGTACTCCAGCTCTGCGGCGCTCCACCAGGCGTTGAGGGGGACGACGACGGCGCCGGCCACGGCGGCGGCCCAGAACGCCACCGACCATTCGGGGTAGTTGCGCATGGCGATGGCCACGCGGTCGCCCTTGCGCACGCCGTGGTCGCCGGTGAGGCGGCGGGCGAACGCGGCGACGCGCGCGTAGTGCCCGGCGAAGGTGACGCGGTCGTCCTCGTACACCAGGTAGGGCTTGTCGCCGTGGCCGCGCGACAGCTCCAGGATGTCGCGCAGGGTGGTGGGCGCGTGTTTCCAGACGCGGGTGCGGACGCCGCGGATGTCGACCTGGTCCATCTCGAACGGCTGCCCGGGGGCGGTCAGGGCCTCCCGTACCTGCCGGACGGTGGGGACGCTGGGGTCGGTGGGCATGCCATACCTCCGCGGGGTGGGGTGGCGCCTCGCCCCGCGCTCCCGTGCCGAACGCGGTTCGGTGCGCCCTCGCCGCGAATCTATGATCGACTCCGGCCGGGGGTCAATCCCGCGGACGTCCGAACCCGGTGATCCACCTGCGACAATGATGCCCATGAGCGAGCGCAGGCCGATCGAGTACTGGCTGTCGGACATGGACGGGGTGCTGGTGCACGAGGGGCGGCCCATCCCCGGCGCCGACGAGTTCATCCGCCGGTTGTCGGCCTCGGGGCGCCCCTTCCTGGTGCTGACCAACAACTCCATCTACACCGCGCGGGACCTGTCGGCGCGCCTGAAGGCGCTGGGCCTGGACGTGCCGCCGGGGTCGATCTGGACCTCGGCGCTGGCGACCGCGCGGTTCCTGGCCGACCAGCGGCCCGAGGGGTCGGCGTACGTGATCGGCGAGGCGGGCCTGACGACGGCGCTGCACGAGGCCGGGTACGTGCTGACCGACCTCAACCCCGAGTACGTGGTGCTGGGCGAGACCCGCACCTACAGCTTCTCCCAGATCACCAAGGCGATCCGGCTGATCGAGCGCGGCGCGCGGTTCATCGCCACCAACCCCGACCCGATCGGCCCGTCGCCGGAGGGTTCGCTGCCGGCGTGCGGCGCGGTCGCCGCGATGATCACCAAGGCGACCGGGGTCGAGCCCTACTTCGTGGGCAAGCCCAACCCGCTGATGATGCGCACCGCCATCAACGTGGTGGGCGGCCACAGCGAGAGCACCGCGATGATCGGCGACCGGATGGACACCGACGTGGTGGCGGGCGTGGAGGCCGGGCTGCACACGATCCTGGTGCTGAGCGGGGTGACCCGCAAGGAGGAGGTGGAACGTTTCCCGTTCCGCCCCTCGCAGGTGGTGCCGTCGATCGCCGACGTCGTCGACATGGTCGACGCCTGACCCCGGGCGCCGGTACGGGACGCTCGGCGCCGGTTCACGCGGCCGCCGGGGCGCCGTCATGGCGGTGCCGGGCGCCGCGGGGACGGCCCTGCGACACGGGCCGCCCCGGCGCGCCTTCATGATCGCCGCGCGACTACGATGCCAGGGTCCAGAAAAGATCATCGGGGGGCGGACATGGCGGGTACGCGCGCGTCGCGAGGCGCTGACCGGGACTGATGCACGATCTCAGGGACCCGCTGGCCCCGGCGTCGTCGCGCCGCCGCCGGCGGAGGGGCCGTGGCCCGGGCCGGGCCGGGGTGTGGCTGGTCGCGGGCGGCGCGGCGGTCGCGGTGGCGGCGGCCTCGGGCACGGCGGTCTGGCTGGCCGCACCCGGCGAGAGCACACCGGAGGGACGGTCGTCCCCGGCCCCGCCGGCCGTCGCGGCGAAGCCGTCTCCCGTGGCGGCGGCGCATCCGCGCGTGAAACGGCAGGGGCCGATCGTCAACGGCCGACGCCAGCCGCTGCCGGTGAGGGTGCCGCGTTCGGCGCGCGGCACGTACGCCGTCGTGCCGGGGGCCTGGCGGGCGCCGGAGGGGCGCCGCGGCACGGTGGTGCGTTACCTGGTGGAGGTCGAGCGGGGGCTGCCGTTCCGCGGTGCGGAGTTCGCCGCCGAGGTGCACCGGGTGCTGAACGATCCGCGCGGCTGGGGGCGGGGCGGCACGACGCGGTTCGTGCGGGTGAGCCGCGGCCCGGTGCGGTTCCGGGTGTCGTTGTCGAGCCCGGCGCTGGTGGACCGGATGTGCGCACCGCTGATCACCGGTGGTGAGCTGTCGTGCGGGCAGGGCGGCCGGTCGGTGCTGAACGCGCGCCGCTGGGGGACGGGCGCCACCAGCTACGGCCGTGACCTGGCGACCTACCGGGAGTACCTGGTGAACCACGAGGTGGGGCATCTGCTGGGGCACGAGCATCAGCAGTGCCCGGGGCCGGGCCGGCGGGCGCCGGTGATGGTGCAGCAGACCAAGTCGCTGTACGGCTGCCGCCCCAACGCCTGGCCGTTCCCCCGGGCGTAGGCTCGGGGGTCACCATGCGCATGATCCAGAAGGCGGGCTCGGTGGAGCTGGAGATCCGCCGGTCGCGTTTCGTCTGCACGCTGGCCCGGGTGGGCTCGGAGGCCGAGGCGGTGGCGTTCCTGTCCGGGCATCGCCGCGCGCACCGTGACGCCACCCACAACTGCACCGCCTATGTGGTGGGCGAGCACGGCGAGATCACCAAGAGCAACGATGACGGGGAGCCGGCGGGGACGGCGGGCATCCCGATGCTGGAGGTGCTGGTGCGGCGCGGCCTGACCGGCACCGCGGCGGTGGTGACGCGCTACTTCGGCGGGGTGAAGCTGGGCGCGGGCGGCCTGGTGCGCGCCTACGGCCAGGCGGTGTCGGCCGCGGTCGACGCGGTCGGCGTGGTGGAGCTGCGGCCGGTGGTGACGGTGACGGTCCAGGTCGGGCACGACCTGGCAGGCCGTTTCCTCGGCGACCTGCACGGCCGCGGCCACCAGCCGGGCGACGTCCGGTACGGCGACGGCATGGCGGCGGACGTGCCGGTGCCGCTGGAAGACCTGCCGGCCTTCGAGGCCTGGGCGGCCGAGGTGACGGCGGGCCGCGCCCGCCTGACGCGCGGCGCCCCCGGCCACATCGAGGTCCCCGTCAACCCCTGACCCCCATCAGCGGCAAGAGTCCCCCACACCTCACACGCCGCCACCAGCCAGGCTCAGCGGTTCTGCTGGATCGCCGGCCACGCCACGCCACGCCGCTCGGCTCTGGTGTTGGGTTCGGCTTCTACAGGGGGCGGTGGTGGGGGGTTCTGTCGCCGCCTCTGGAGCCGGGGGTGGGGTTGTCGGGGGTGGGGCGGGTGCGGAGGCGGCGGAGCATGCGGGCGTCTTGGAAGCCCACGGCGCGGGCGGCGGATTCTATGGTGGCGCCTTGCCCGATGAGGTGTTCGGCGTGTTCGTGGCGTAGCAGTTGCTGGTAGCGCAGCGGGGTGAGGCCGGTGGCGGCGGTGAACTGGCGGGTGAGGGTGCGTTCGCTGACTTGGGCGGTGGTGGCCAGGGCGGTGAGCGGGAGCGGGTCGGCGAAGCGGGCGTCGATGAGGTCCTGGACGCGGTGGACGGCGTCGCTGAGGTGGGAGCGGTGCCGCAGCATGGCACCGATCTGCTGGTCGTCGCCGTTGCGGCGGGCGTAGACGACCATGGTGCGGGCGATGCGGGCGGCGGCGCCGGGGCCGTGCCGGACGGCGATGAGGTGCAGGGCGAGGTCGATGCCGCTGGCGATGCCGGCGGAGGTGACGACGCGGCCGTCGGTCACGTAGAGGACGTCGCGGATCACGGTGGCGTCGGGGTGGCGTTGGGCCAGTTCGTCCTGGAGCTGGTGGTGGGTGGTGCAGCGGCGGCCGGTGAGGAGCCCGGCGGCGGCGAGCGCGAACGCGCCGGCGCAGACGCTGGCGACGGTGCCGCCGCGCCGGTGGTGGTCGGCGAGCCGCCGTGCGGTGCCGGCGGCGATGCGCCCGTACCGGCCGTGGAAGGTGTCGTGGGGGGTGGTGTGCCAGCGCCAGCCGGGGACGATCACGATGTCGGCGGGGGTGAGCTCGGGCCAGGTGGTGGTGGCGCGGACGGGCAGGCCCTGGGCGGTGGGGACGTCTTCCTGCTCGGCGACGTAGCGCAGCCGGTAGGCGGGTGCGCGGTCGTCGAGCTGGTCGGTGGCGGTGGAGAACACCTGGGCGGGCCCGGCCAGGTCGAGCAGGTGCAGGCCGGGGACGAGCAGGAAGACGATCCGGGACACGATCTGGTCAGACTACCGCGGCCGCCGGGGTGAGGTCGGCGAGCGTGGCGATGGTGGCGAAGCGGCCGGCGAGGGCGTACTCGGTGCGGGTGATGATCTGGTCGGTGGTGAGGGTGCGGGGGTCGGCGAGCGTCTCGGCGAGGCTCTGGCCGGGCGGGGCGTCGCGGTGGGCGATCGGGAAGGTGGCGGTGGCGTCGGTGACGAAGGTGACGGCGTAGCCGAGGTCGGCGGCCAGGCGGGCGGTGGTCTCGCAGCACTGCTCGGTCTGGATGCCGCACACGGTGAGGCCGGTGACGCCGGCGGCGGTGAGCAGTTGTTGCAGGTTGGTGGTGGTGAAGGCGTTGCGGGAGGTCTTGGTGACGACCGGTTCGCCGGGGGCGGGCGCCAGGCCGTCCATGAGGCGGACGTGGCCCAGGTCGGGGTCGAAGGGGTCGCCGGTGCCGGGTTCGGCGTGCAGGACCCAGACGACCATGTCGCCGCGGGCGCGTGCGGCGGCGGCCAGGCGTGCGGCGCGTTCGGCGATGTCGGGGGCGGAGACGGCCTGCCAGCTGGGCCGGGCGCGGAAGGACTCTTGGACGTCGATGACGAGCAGGGCGCTGTTCATGTCCCGATGGTGCCCGGCGGAGTGGTGGCCGGGGAGGCATCATCGGGCCGGTCGCCGGAACGATCCGGTCAGGAGAAGGGATGTCCAGGCGGGGGTTGGCCAGAGTCGCCCTGGGCGGTCAGGGGCGGTCAGGGGCGGTCGGCGGCGTGGCGGGCGCGGAAGGCGGCGGCCTTGGCGCGGTTGCCGCATTCGCGCATGTCGCACCAGCGGCGGGAGCGGCGCCGGGAGGAGTCCAGGTACAGGCGGGTGCACGGGTCGGCGCCGCATTCCTTGATGTCCGCGGCGGCGGGGCCGCCGAGCAGTTCGACGGCGGCGCGGGCCAGGGAGGCGAGCGCGGCGGCCAGGTCGCCGGTGCGCTCGACGGTGCCGCCAGGGGTGAGGCGGACGGTGACGGGTGCGCCGGCGGCGTGCTGGTTGACCAGGTCCCGGTCGTCGGCTTCGCCGGTCCCGGTTCCGGCGCCGGTGCGGGCGGCGGCGAGGCGGTAGACGGCTTCGCGGAGGCGGATGGCGGCGTCCAGGTCGGCTTCGCGCAGGCCGGTGACGGCGGTGCTGGGCGGGGCGGCGCCGGGCGGGGTGGTGAGCAGCCCGGCCTCGACGGTCCACGCGGCGAGGTCGGCGGGCGTGGTGAGCAGGTCGCGGCGGTCGCTGCGGCGGTGCTGCACGGTGCCGGCGAAGTCGAGCGCGAGGTCGCCGCTGGTGAAGGTGAACCCCATCACCCCAGCATAACCGTCTTGACAGGTTATGTACGCGCTCCCCAGACTCGGTAACCGTATTGAACGGTTATCGGCGCGGGTGTGGGGGTCGGCATGGCGGTGCGGCTCGAGCGGCAGGTCCCGCAGGTGCCCGCGGGTGTGGCGGGGCGGCGGTCGCGGGCGGCGGCGATGATGCCGCCGGTGTTCGTGCTGCTGTGGAGCAGCGCGTTCATCGCGGGCGCGATCGGGGTGGACGCGGCGCCGCCGCTTCTGCTGACGTTCGCGCGGTTCGCGCTGGCGGGGCTGCTGCTGACCGGTCTGGCGCTGGTGCTGCGGGCGCCGTGGCCGCGCGGGCGGCTGCTGGCGCACATCGCGGTGACCGGGCTGCTGATCCAGGCGGTGCAGTTCGGCGCGCTGTACACCGCGATGGGGCTGGGGCTGCCGGCGGGCGTGGTGGCGCTGGCGCAGGGCCTGAACCCGGTGGTGATCGCGCTGCTGGCGGCGTCGCTGCTGGGGGAACGGGTGACGGGCCGCCAGTGGGCGGGGTTCGCGCTGGGCGCGGCGGGGGTGGTGCTGGCGGTCGCCGGCCGGGTGGCGTTCTCGCCGCTGGGCGTGGTGCTGCTGGTGGTGGGCCTGCTGGGGTTGAGCGCCGGGACGGTCTACCAGAAGCGGTTCGTGGCCGACATGAACGTGTTCTCGGGGACGGCGGTGCAGTTCCTGGTGGCGGCGCCGGTGATCGGGTTGTCGTCGCTGGCGTTCGAGACGCCGCGGGTCGGGCACTGGCCGGCGTTCGGCACGGCGCTGGCGTGGATCGTCCTGGTGAACTCGGTCGGGGTGTTCCTGCTGCTGAACACGATGTTGCGGCGTGCGTCGGCGAGCCGGGTGAGCACGCTGTTCTTCCTGACGCCGTCGGTGACGGCGGTGCTGGCGTGGCTGGTCATCGGGCAGGCGCTGGACGCGTGGACGGTCGCGGGGCTGGCGCTGGGCGGTGTTGGGGTGCTGCTGGCGGGCCGGTCCTGACCACGTCCCGTCCGGCCCGGGTGCAACCGGGTGGCGGCGGGCGGGGTTGGTGGAGAGGCCACGTCGTGCGTGAGAAGGGACTCCCCGTGATGTCGTACCAGCAGGCTCTGCCGGCCGATGCCCCCGCCGCCGAGGGCGCGGTGGACTGGGCGCGTGCGGAGGAGGAGCTGGATCATGCCGGTGTCGCGGTGACGCCGCCGCTGCTGACCGCGCGCGAGTGCGCGGAGCTGGTCGGCCTGTACGGGCGGGACGGTGCGTTCCGCAGCACGGTGGTGATGGCGCGGCACGCGTTCGGCGAGGGTGAGTACCGGTATTTCCGGGATCCGCTGCCGCCGCTGGTGGCGCGGCTGCGCACCGCGTTGTATCCGCCGCTGGCGCGGATCGCCAACCGGTGGGCGGCGCGGCTGGGCGAGCCGGCCTTCCCGCAGGATCTGGCGGGGCTGGTGGAGGCGTGCGCGGCGGCGGGCCAGCACCGTCCGACGCCGCTGCTGCTGCGGTATGGGCCGGGCGGCTACAACTGCCTGCATCAGGACGTGTACGGCGAGCTGACGTTCCCGTTGCAGGTGGCGGTCATGCTGAGCCGCCCGGAGGTGGACTTCACCGGCGGGGAGAGCGTGTTCGTGGAGCAGCGGCCGCGGGCGCAGTCGCGGCCGGTGGTGGTGCGGCCAGGCCTGGGCCAGGGGGTGATCTTCCCGGTGCGGCACCGGCCGGTGCCGTCGGCGCGGGGCCACAAGCGGGTGGCGATGCGGCACGGGGTGAGCCGGGTGGTGTCGGGCGACCGCCACGTCCTGGGTGTGATCTTCCATAACGCGCGGTGAATGACGCGCACCGACCGCGCGCACCGGCCGGTGCGCGCCGTCGGTGCGCGTTCTGTGCGCGGCGGGTCAGGTGGTGGGGCGGATCGTCAGTGCGGTGGGGAACGGGGCGGCGCCGCCGGAGTCGACGATGCGGTGCGCCAGGGGGCGCAGGCATTCGGTGAGCCGGGCGGTGGCGTCGCCGCCGAGGGCGCGCAGCGGCGCGGCGGCGGACCGGTCGGTGGTGTCCTCGATGGCGGCGCGCCCGTCGCGGCCCTGGTCGGTGAGGGCGCCGTCGGGGGTGAGCCAGCCGCGTGCGGTGAGCCGCTGGACGGCGGCCTGCCATTCGTCGCCGTTCCAGCCGCGCTGCTCGCCGAAGTCGTCGGGGGCGGCGCCGAGGGCGCGTGACACCACGCAGCATTCGCAGCCGTCCAGGCCGCCGCTGACCAGGGCGGCGATGTGGCCGTCGCCGCGGAACTCGCGCAGGACGCTGGCGGCCCACCACAACGCCAGGTGCGGCTGGTCGGGGACGGGCAGCGCGGCGTGCGCGGCCGACAGCGCCCGTCCCTGGGCGGGGCAGGCCTGCGCGGCCTGGCGGGCGAGGCCGGCGGCCTCGGCGACCTCGGGGGTGTCGACGAGGTCGCCGAGCAGCCGCCGCAGGGTCTGGTCGGCGGCTTCCAGCCGCGCCTCCAGCACGCGCGCGGGCGGGCACAGGGCCCAGGCGTCCGGCAGCGCGCGGGCGGCGCGGCGCGGCGCGAAGTTGTAGAACGTGGCCGTCACGACCTCGGGGCCGGGCGCGCCCAGGGGCGCCGACCGGGAGGCGAAGTAGCCCATCCAGTAGCCCTTGAGCCCGGCGGCCTTGTAGGCGGCCGCGGCCTCGGGGGAGAAGTAGACGGGCACGTGATATGCCTCGAGAAACCGCCAGACCTCGTCCATCGCGCTCACGCTAGCGGTCGCCGCCGCGGCCCGTCCAGATCACCTTCCCGCCCGAGCCGGACGGCCGCCGCGCCGGCCCGTTCCGCCCGCCCGGTCGTTTGCGCCGGTCGGTTGTGCCGGTCGGGCTGCGGTCGGGCTGTTCGTGGGCCGTTCGGCGGGGTCGTGCTGATCGGGGCGGCGGGGCCGGGTCAGGCGGTGAGGCCGGGGCGGCAGTGGTGGCAGGGCCGGTATCCGGCGGCGCGGGCGGCGTCCAGGGTGCGGAACCCCTGCCGGTGGGCGGGGGTGATGCGGCGGGCGTCGGCGCAGGTGGGGTAGCACACGATGCGCGTGGTGTCGCTGCCCAGGAAGTACACCCCGCCGGCGGCGAGTGCGGCGACCTCGTCGAGGTTGACGTTCTCCTGCCGCAGGAGCCGTTCCTTGGCGCCGGCGCCGAAGATGTACTGGCCGACGGCGCCGTCGGAGCGGGTGACGCGGTGGCAGGGGATCAGCAGCGGCACGGGGTTGCGGCCCAGCGCGGTCCCGACGGCGCGGACGGCCTTGGGGCGTCCGGCCTGCCGGGCGACCCACGCGTACGGGCGGGTCTGGCCGCGCGGGATGGCGGCGGCGGCGCGCAGCACGGCGGCCTCGAAGTCGCTGAGGCCGCGCAGGTCCAGCGGCAGGGCGCCGAGGCGGCCGTCGCGCAGGGCGGGCAGCAGCCCGGCGGGCGGCCGGTCGGCGGGCAGCAGCGGCCGCGCGAACCGCTGGCGGAACGCGGCGGTGAACTCCTCCTTGTCCAGGCCCGCGCGCAGGTAGGCGACGCCGTGGTCGGTGAAGGCGACCCGGACCTGGCCCAACGGTGCGGGCACCTGGACGCGGCGGGCGACGATGCGGTCGAGCAGGGTGCCGGGCGCGTCGGAGGCCAGCGCGGCCAGCTCTCCGGCCAGCGGGTCGTGCAGTGGGTCGTGCAGTGGGTCGGGAACGTCAGAACGCATCGGGTGCCCCCTTGGTGTGCATGGTGCGGAGCCGGGCCAGTCCCCGGGAGATGTGCGACTTGACGGTGCCCTCGGGCATCGCGAGCACGGTGGCGATCTCGGCGACGGGCAGGTCGGCGACGTGCCGCAGGACGACGGCGGCGCGCTGGGCCTCGGGCAGGCCTGCCAGCAGACCGGCCAGTTCCCGGCCGGTCTCGTGCCGTGCGGCGGCGGCTTCGACGCCCTCGGCGGGGTCGGCGGGGTCGGGCGCGGCGTCGAGGGGGCCGGGCGGTGGTTTGCGGGCGGCGCTGCGCAGGCTGTTGCGCCACAGGTTCATCAGGATGGTCAGCAGCCAGGCCCGTGGCCGCAGCTCGCCGATGCGGTCGGTGTCGTAGCCGGTCAGGGCGCGGTAGGCGCGCAGGAACGCCTCGGCGGACAGGTCCTCGGCCTCGGCCCACCGCCCGCACAGCCGCAGCGCGGTGGAGAACACCGCGCCGCGGTAGGCGTCGTACAGGACGGTGAAGCCGTGGTCCAGGTCACCGGTGAGCGCGGTCACGACGTGTGCCGCGACCTCGTCCACTCCGGTTTCGTCCGTGATCGTCACATCCGTTCAACACCGCGGTGCCCGGTCCGGTTGCGGTGGGCGGCGGCGGCGGGGCGGCGTGGCCTGGTCAGCTGAGCCAGCCGGGACGGATCATGCCGCTCTCGTAGGCCAGGACGACCAGCTGCGCGCGGTCGCGGGCGCCGAGTTTGGCCAGGATGCGGGACACGTGGGTCTTGGCGGTGGCGGGGCTGAGCACCAGCCGGCCGGCGATCTCCTCGTTGGACAGCCCGGCGGCGACCAGCTCGAGCACCTCGCGTTCACGGTCGGTGAGGGCGTTGAGCTCGACGGCGGGCGGCGGCGCGGTGATGCGGGAGGCGAACTCGGCGATGAGCCGCCGGGTCACGGTGGGCGCCAGCAGCGCGTCGCCGCGCGCCACGACCCGCACGCCGTGGATCAGTTCGGGCGGCTCGGTGTCCTTGACCAGGAACCCGCTGGCACCGGCCTTGATCGCCCCGTACACGTAGTCGTCGAGGTCGAAGGTGGTGAGGATGACGACCCTGACGGCCTCCAGCCGCGGGTCGGTGACGATGCGGCGGGTGGCCTCCAGCCCGTCCAGGACGGGCATGCGGATGTCCATCAGGACGACGTCGGGCCGCAGCTCGTCGGCCAGCCGCACGGCCTGCTCGCCGTCGCCGGCCTCGGCGACGATCTCGATGTCGTCCTCGCCTTCGAGGATCGACCGGAACCCGGCCCGCACCAGCGTCTGGTCGTCGGCCAGCACCACCCGGATCACGTGCCGGCCCCCGTCCTGGCGTGTGCCCCGGTCGTCAGGTGGTTCGGTGTCATCACGTGGTCGCCTCTGTCATCGTGCACTCTCCTCGATCCGCGCCGCCGGGTCGCGCAGCGGGAGCCGCGCCCATACCCGGAATCCGCCTGCCGGGCCGGGCCCGGCGGTCATCTGCCCGCCGATCGCGGCGGCCCGTTCCCTGATGCCGCGCAGCCCGTTGCCGCCGGTCAGCGCGGCGGGGTCTGCGGGTCCGCCGCCGTCGTCGTCGATCTGCACCGTCACCGCGTCGGCGTCGCGGGTGATCTGGACGGTGGCGGCCGTCGCGCCGGCGTGCCGCACCGCGTTGGTGAGGGCCTCCTGCACGATGCGGTAGCCGGCGAGCCCGACCGGCGCGGGCAGCGGCCCTTGGGGCACCTGGCCGACCAGGGTGACGGGCAGCCCGGCCGCGGTGGTCTGCGCCAGCAGCTCCTCGACGCGTTCCAGCGAGGGGGTGGGCGCCACGGGGCTGGCGGCGTCCTCGTCCTGCTCGTCGACCTGCCGCAGCACGCCGAGGACGCCGCGCAGCTCCCGCAGGGTGTCCTTGCTGGCCTGCTTGATGGCGTCGAGCGCGTCGTAGGCCTTGGCGGGGTCGTCGCGGCGGTGCAGCGCGGCCCCGGCCTGCACGTTGATCAGCGAGATCTGGTGGGCCAGGACGTCGTGCAGCTCGCGGGCGATGCGCAGCCGTTCCTCGGTGGCGCGGCGCCGCGCCTCCTGCTCGCGGGAACGTTCGGCCTCCACGGCGCGGCGTTCGGCGGCGGCGGCGTGGTCGCGGCGGTTGCGCACGTACTGCCCGAGCGCGATCACCAGCAGCAGCCAGAACGTCAGCCCGGCCACCGACCGGGCGCCCATGACCATGTCGGGGTCCTCGTCGCCGGCGGCGCCGTTGATCACGTTGGAGAGCACGAAACCGGCGTTGAGGATCATCGCGGCGGCCAGCGACACGAACAGCCGGCACTCCACGGCCACCGTGTAGAGGGCGATCACGAACACGAACGCGACGGGCCCGTCGGGGAACCCCGAGGGGTAGTAGACGACCGACACCACCATGGTGACCGCCAGCACGATCACCGGGTGGCGGCGCCGCGCGATCAGCGCGAGCGACCCGACCGCGATCAGCGCCGCGCCCCACGGCCACAGCGGCTCGTCGTTCCGCTGGACGTTCATTCCCGCCATGACCAGGTTGACCACCAGCGCGGCCACCGCCAGCGCGACGTCGGCGCGCGGCGGCGTCCACCAGGTCAGGGTGCGGGTCACGGCACCAACCTATGCCAGCGGCGCCCCGCCCCGCCCACCCGGTGATCACCTGCCGACGGCCGGTGATCCGCCGGTGAGCGACCGGGTGGGCGGGCGGGCGCGTCGGCCGCGGGGACGACCCGCGTCCCTGACTTTCGGCAGTATCAGCGCTGATCAGCGGCCGGTAGCGTGGGCGGGGTGACCGAACCCCGCACCCGCCGCACCGTGATCAAGGACGTGGTGCTGTACGCGGTGCTGGCGCTGCCGGTGGTGTACGGGGTGCTGCTGCCGCCGGTGTCCGATCCGGGGGTGTGGTGGCTGGCGCTGGCGGGGGTGGGCGCGCTGGGCGCCGCGGTGGCGCTGACGCGCACCCGGCCGCTGGTGGCGCTGCTGATCGTGCTGGCGCTGGTGCCGTTGCAGGGCAACTTCGCGTTCTCGATCCCGGTGATGTCCTACCTGACCGGCCGCCGCACCGCGCACGCGCGCCCGGTGTTGTGGGCGTTCACCGCGGTGCTGGTGCTGGGGGCGGCGGTCAACATCGCGCGCGGCGTCAATGTGGTCAGCTGGTTCCCGCTCACCCTCTACCTGGTGGTCATCGGGGTGCTGCCGTGGCTGGTGGGCCGCTACTGGCGGCAGTACCAGGAGCTGGTGCACGCCGGGTGGGAGCGCGCGGAACGGCTCGAGCGCGAGCAGCGCATCGTGGCCGAACGCGAGCGGCTGCGCGAGCGCGCCCGCATCGCCCAGGACATGCACGACTCGCTGGGCCACGAGCTGGCGCTGATCGCGGTGCGGGCCGGCGCCCTGCAGGTGGCGCCGGGCCTGGACGAGCGGCACCGGGGCGCGGCGGCCGAGCTGCGCGCCAGCGCCGCCGACGCCACCGAACGCCTCCGCGAGATCATCGGCGTGCTCGGCGACGACGCGGCGCCGGACCGTTCGGCCGCGACGGCTCCGCCGGCCGATGAGAGCATCGCCGACCTGGTCGAACGTGCCCGAACCTCCGGCATCCCGGTCACTCTGGACACCGGCGTCGGCGCGCACGGCGCTCCCGGCGGTGACGGCCGTGACGGCGGTGGCAGGGCTACGCCGCCGGCGCGGTCGATGGGCACGCTGGCGGCGCATCGTGTCGTGCAGGAGGCGCTCACCAACGCCGCCCGGCACGCCCCCGGCGCCCCGGTGACCGTCCGGGTGCGCCATGAGGGCGGCGCCGTCGCGGTCACCGTCACCAATCTGCCGCCGTCGGGCCCGGCGCTGCTGCCGCCCGGCGGCGGGCGGGGCCTGACCGGGCTGGCCGAACGGGTCCGCCTGGCGGGCGGCACCCTGCGCACGGGCGCGACCGGCGACGGTGGTTTCGAGGTGGCCGCGCGGCTTCCGCTCACCCCGGACGCGTCCGCGCCCGCCGCCGCGGCGCCGTCCCAGGCTGCTCCGTCCGGCGCCCGGCCCGCGCCTGAGAACGGTGCTCGGGGCGGCGCTGAGAGCCGCGCTGGGGGCGGGGAGGCGCGGGAGACGGCGCGGCGGCTGGCTCTGGAACGCCGCCAGGTCCGCAGGGGGCTGCTCACCGCGATCGGCGTGCCCGCCGTGCTGGCGGCGGTGCTGGGGGCGGTGATGCTGGGCTACTACGCCTACGCGACCCTCAACTCGGTGCTGGATCCCGGCGACTACCGGTCGTTGCGGGTGGGACAGCCGCGTGCGGAGGTGGAACGGGTGCTGCCGCGCGTCCAGCTGATCCAGTCCGATGCCGAGCGGGCGTCGTTCCCGGCGCCGCCGGCGGGGTCGAGCTGCGAGTTCTACCGTTCCGACGGCAACCTGCTGGGCATCGGTACCGTCTACCGGCTGTGCTTCGCCGGTGACCGGCTGGCGGGCAAGGACGCCACCCTGGTCACCTCCGAGCCGGGCGAGGAGCCATGAGCCGCCGTACCGGAACCTGCCGAGCCGAGACTGTGCCGTACCGCCGCATCGTGAGAGGGGACACCGGGTGATCCGGGTACTGCTGGCCGACGACGAGGCGATGATCCGCGCCGGGGTGAAGGCGATCCTGTCGGCCGATCCGGGCATCGACGTCGTCGCCGAGGCCGCCGACGGGCACCAGGCGATCGAGCTGACGCTGGCGCACCGGCCGGACGTGGCGCTGCTGGACATCCGGATGCCGCGGCTGGACGGCCTGGCGGCGGCGGCCGAGCTGCGCCGCGCGGCCCCGGCCACCGCTGTGATCATGCTAACGACGTTCGGGGAGGACGAGTACATCCACCGTGCGCTGACCGGCGGCGCGGCCGGGTTCCTGCTGAAGTCGGGCGATCCGCGCGAGCTGCAGGCCGGGGTGCACGCGGTCGCCGACGGCGCCGCCTACCTGTCGCCCAGGGTCGCGCACCGTGTCATCACCGAGATGGGCGGCGGGCGGCTGGCCGCCGCGGACGCCGCCCGCAAGCGCACCGGCGGCCTGACCCCGCGTGAACGCGAGGTGCTGGCGCTGGTGGGCGCCGGGTTGTCCAACGCCGAGATCGCGGCGCGGCTGCATGTCGTGGAGGGCACGGTGAAGGCCTACGTCAGCGCGATCCTGACCCGCCTGGACGTCAAGAACCGCGTGCAGGCCGCGATCGTCGCCTACGAGGCGGGCCTCGTCGGCGACGACCGCGGCTGACCCGCCGCCGCCCGCCTCGCACGGGGTGCGGTGGTCAGGCGTCGCGGCGTTTCAGCACGGCGATGGCCGCCACCATCACCGCCGCCGCCCACGCCACCAGGATCAGCAGGCCGACCAGCGCGGGATAGGGGCCGGGCTCGGCGGCCATGAAGTGCCGCCCGGCGCTGCTGGGCAGCGAGTCCGACACGTGCCGCAGCGCCGGGATCGGGCTGTTGGACAGCAACATCGGTATCATCATCAGCAGCAGGAACGCGGCGGTCAGCGCACCCGCGGTGCTGCGCAGCACCGCGCCGATCCCCAGCGAGAACACGCAGATCAGCGCCAGGTACACGCCGACGTTCAGCACGTCGGCGGCGGCGTCGCCGAACGAGAAGCGCCCCCACCGGCCCAGCCCCGGCCCGGCGACCGCGGTGCCCAGCACCGCCAGCACCATCCCGGCCGGCGCGGTCACCGCCGCCACGACCGCGGCCTTGGCTCCCAGCATCCGCCCGCGGACCGGCACCCATTGCAGCGCCGCGCGGATGCCGCCGGTCGCGTACTCGGCGGTGATCACCAGGATGGCGAGGGTGACCGGCACGAACTGCACCAGGTCGATCGCGCCGACGGCGATCCCGCTGACCGACACCACGCCCTGGTCGTCGGTGGTGATCTCGTTGGTGTTGTTGGAGGCGGTCGAGGTCGCCAGGATGAAGCTCATCAGCGTCATCAGCCCGGCCGCCGACGCCAGCCCCCACCACGTCGACCGCAGCGACCACAGTTTGGTCCACTCGGCCGCGGCGGCTCCCGCGAACCCGCCGCCCTCACCTCCGCCTCCGCCGCCGGTGGAACGCCCGTCCCGCACCTCGGTGATCGTCGTCATCCCTCACACCCCCGCCGTGGACGCCGAGGCCGACTCCGCCGTGGCGGACCCCGCCGTGGCCGGCCCACCGGTGGCGTATTCCACGCTCGCGCCGGTCAGCTCCATGTAGGCCTCCTCCAGTGACGCCTCCTGCGGGCTCAGCTCGTACAGCGGCACACCGGCGTGGTGGCAGAGCGTCCCGATCCGTTCGATGGGCACGCCCGTCACCACCAGCGCTCCGCCGACCGCACCGGCCCCACTGGCCGCGTCGGCGGTGCCGTGGGTGCCGGGTGCGGGCGTCACCTGGGGCGGTCCGGGTTCGCCGGCCAGCAGCGCGCGCAGGCGCCCGGGGTCGGGGGTGCGCACCCGTACCGCGTTGCGGGAGCTGGCGGCGATCACCTCGGCGACGGGGGCGTCCACCAGCAGCCGGCCTTTGCCGATGACCACGAGCCGGTCGGCGGTCTGCTGCATCTCGCTCATCAGGTGGCTGGAGACGAACACGGTGCGCCCCTCGGCGGCCAGCGACCGCATGAGCCGCCGCACCCACAACACCCCGTCGGGGTCCAGGCCGTTCACCGGCTCGTCGAACAGCAGCACCCGCGGGTCGCCCAGCAGCGCGCCGGCGATGCCGAGCCGCTGTCCCATGCCCAGCGAGAACGATCCGGCGCGTTTGCGCGCGACCGCCGTCAGCCCGACGGTGTCCAGGACCTGGTCGACGCGCCGCGCCGGGATGCCGTTGCTGCGCGCCATCGCCAGCAGGTGGGCGCGGGCGGTGCGGCCCGGGTGCGCCGCCTTGGCGTCCAGCAGCGCCCCGACCTCCAGCAGCGGCCGCGGCAGCGTCCCGTACGGGCGGCCGCCGATGAGCGCCTGCCCGGCGGTGGGCCGGTCCAGGCCCAGGATCATCCGCATCGTGGTCGATTTGCCGGCGCCGTTGGGCCCCAGGAACCCGGTGACCTTCCCCGGCGCGATGTCCAGGGTCAGGTCGCTGACGGCGACCCTGTCGCCGAACCGTTTGGTGAGTCCCCGCAATGTGATCATCTGGCCTCCCGGCCCCATGGCCGTGGTCGTCGGTGGTCGTCGGTGGTCGTGGTCGTCCTGATGGTCACGACGCTAGGAACCGGGGGAGTGCCGCCACAGTGCTCCAACGCCACCCGCCACCCCTGACTTTCGGCAGGTTCCGGACGGAGACGGGCAGGCGGCGGCAGGGCGTTCCCTCGTTCCCGATCAGCGGCGGCCCCAGGCGCTGGGCCTGCCGCCGCTCGGCGAGGCGCTCGGCCTCAGCCGCCACCCCGAAGGGCGGCTGGTACCGGGAGACCTGGGAGTCCGGCCACCGCGTCCGCCCGCCCGGCTATCCCGCGGCGCGGGCGGCGGCGAGCCTCATCTACCTCCTGCTGCGCCCCGCCGAGGAGTCGCGATGGCACACGGTCCGCTCCGACGAGCTGTGGCTGCACCACCTGGGCGGGCCGCTGGAACTCCTGCGCAGGCTGCGGCTGGCGGACGGCTCGCTCGTACGCGAGAGGCTGATGGCCGTCGACGAGGCCCCGCGGCTACACCTACCGGCTCGAGGAGAGCCCGTTCCCCGTCTCGGCGTGCACCGCGACGCTGCGGATCGCCCCGGTCACGCTGACCGGGACGGCCTTCGTCGAGTGGAGCGCCCGGTTCGAGTGCGAGCCCGGGCAGGCGGCGGAGCTGTCGGCGTTCTTCAGCGAGCGGGTCTTCACCGCCGGGCTGCGCGCGAAGCTGGAAGGCCCGGCGCGGGCGCCCTGACCCCACGCCGCCCCTTCCGGGGCGGTTCAGGTGGGCGGGTGGGTGCCGTTCCACCGCGGCGCGGTCATCACGTCCGGCAGCGTCACATCGGCCGGCTCGGCGTGCTCCCCGGCGTGCGGCGCCGCGGCGTGCCGCCGGGCGTTCTGCCCGCCGTGCTGCGCGGGGTGCGGGGCGGGCTGCGCGGCGACGGAGGGCTGCGCCGGGTCGTACCCGGGGTGGTGCCCGGGGTGCTGGACGGCCTGCCTCGGCGCACGCTGTGCCGCGTGCCGTCCTGAATGCCGTCCACGGCGCCCGGCCGGTGCGTCCGGCCGGTCCAGCAACGCCGACGGCGGGCCCAGCAGCAGCGCGCCCGCCGGCAGCGACCGCACCGGCTCCACCGCCGGTGCCAGCAGCCGGCCGACCAGCAGCGCGACCGGCACCGCCACCGCCACGCCCACCAGGAACCCGGCGGCGACGTCGTGCGGGTAGTGCACGCCCACGAACACCCGGGAGAACGCCATCAGCGCCGCCAGCGGCAGCACCAGCGGGGCCAGCGTGCGCCACGCCACCACCAGCGCCGCCGCCGAGGCCGCCGCGATCGTCGCGTGGTTGCTGGGGAACGACCAGTCGCCCGGCGCCGGGCACGCCGCGATGTTGACCGCGTCCGCCACCGCCCGGCAGGGCCGTTCCTCCCGCAGGAAGGTCTTGGATACCTCGCTGACCAGGTAGGCGGCCACCACCGCGAACGGCGCCGCCAGCGCCACCGCCATGCCGTCGGCCGCGCCGCCGCGGGCCCGCCACCACCCCGCCACCATCAGCGCGGCGAACAGCAGCAGCCCCGCGTCGGTGCCGACCTCGGCGACCGCGTGCACCCAGGACGGCAACCCGTCGGCGAACCCGGTGATCGCGCGGTACCAGTCGGCGCTGAACTCAGGCGCTTGCATGCTCTCCCTCACGCTCGGAACGGCCGATGCAGAGTGAGATCCTCCACCAGACCCCAAAGGTTCACCCAGCGTTCCTTGATTTCTTCCGAAAAGTCAGGCTAGGGGGTGATCAAAGCGGCCGCACCCACCGAACGGCACCCGCCGCCCCCGACTTTCGGCGGCCCGCACGCGGCGCCGAGACGCGTCCTGCGAACGATGTACCCGCGATTCCTCACGCCGGAGGACGATCCGCGCGGCACGGCGCGTGATGCTGGAATCACCGGCTCGAACGGGGGAGGAACCCGATGACCACGCACTTCAGCAAGATCACCGACACCGCCGACGCTGCCGACACCGCCGACACCGCCGCCGACGCGATGCGCGCCGGCGACGCCGACCGCAACGCCGTGATCGAACGCCTCGGCGACGCCCTGGCCGAGGGCGCCCTGGACACCACCGAGTACGACCGGCGGCTCGAGCGGGCCGCCACGGCCGTCACCATGGGCGACCTGGCGCCGCTCACCGGCGACCTGCCCGCCTCCCAGGCCTCCCTCGCCAAGGCCCAGGCCGCCCGCACCGCCGCCGCCGAGCAGGCCGACAAACGCGAATGGGCCGCCGAATGGGGCTACTGGGCCGGCGGCGCGCTCATCATGACCGTCATCTGGACCGTCCAGTGCGTACGCGCGGGAGACCTGGAGTGGTTCTGGCCCGCGGCGCCCGTGGGCATCTGGGCAGCCATCTTGGCCTCCTACGCCCTCTGGCCCGACGCCAAGGACAAGCACAGGACCCGCCACTGAACGCCCGCTCGGCACCGCCGAAAACCGTTCGCGCCACCCGTCCGCCATCAACCAGAATCACCTGATCGTGAGCAACCTGCACATCTTCGACATGGACGGCACGCTGCTGACCGGATCCACCGCCAACCTCGAAGTGGCGCGACGGCTCGGCACCCTCACCGAACTCCACGACCTCGAATCCCGCTTCGCCGCCGGCGACCTCGACACCCGCGCCTTCTCCGCCGCCATCCACGCCCTCTGGGACACCCTCACCCCCGCCGACGTCGCCGCCGCCTACGCCGACGGACCCTGGCTGGAGGGCATCGCCGACGTCGCCGCCGACATCCGCCACCGCGGCGAACGCTCCGCCGTCATCACCATGTCGCCCGACTTCTTCGCCCACCACCTGCTCGACGTGGGCTTCGACGACGTCATCGCCTCACGGTTCCCGCCGCTGCCGTTCACCGCGCCCCTGGACCCCGCCGGCGTCCTCACCCCCGCCGACAAGGTCCGCATCGCCGACGACCTGCGCACCCGCCACGGCCTCACCCTCGACCAGTGCGTCGCCTACGGCGACTCCATGTCCGACGCCCCGCTCTTCCGCCACCTCACCCGCACCGTCGCCGTCAACGCCGACCACCACCTCGCGGGCATCGCCGCCGCCGACTACCGCGGCGGCGACCTCACCCAGGCCTACCGCCTCGGCCGCGGCCTCCTCGACACCCCCGCCACCTGACCGGCCACCGCAACGGGCGTCCTCGCACCGGTCTCGCACCGGCCTCGCACCAAACCGCGCAACAACCATCGCGGCACGCACCCGCCCGCCTACCGTGGGTCACATGACCCGGCCACCACAGCCGCCCACACCGCGCACCACACCGCGCACCACACCGCGCACCAGGCCGCGCACCACACCGCGGGCCCACCCCACGGCCGCCCTCACCCTGCTCACCGTCACCGCCGCGACCGCCGTCTGGGCCGTCGTCCAGGTCGCCCACCACACCCACCGCGACGGCCACGGCGACCTCGCACCCGCCGCCACCCACGGCACCACCGCCACCAGCGGCCCCCGCACCGCACCGCCACCGCCGCCCGCCGCCACCATCACCCGGCGCGCACCCGCCTCCACCAGCGCCACCGGACGCCACGACGCCACCCGCCCCCAGCCCACCCGCAGCCTGCACCCCACACCCCAGCCCCCACCACGCACCCCCACCGCACCGGCCACGGTCGCCCCGCCCCGCCGCCCGCCCAAGAAACCCACCAGCCGCCCCGCCGCCCCACCCCCGCAGCCACCCGCCTGGATCCGCGCCGAATGCGCCCGCCGCTTCCCCCCAGGCCCCCGCCGCACCGCCTGCGCCACCTACCTCCAGCAGACACTCGGACGCTGACCGGCGATCAACGCCGACCACGGGCGATATCGTTCCCCCCAGGGGGCGACACATGGGCTGGTGGCAGATCAACGCCGACACCCTCGCACGCGGCCGCTTCACCGTCTCGCCCCTCGCCGAGACCACCGCCGCCCTCAAGACCCTGCACCGCGCCACCGCCACCCACCCCGGCGAACGCGCCTGGCTCGACGCCCACCTGCCCGCGTACCGCCGCCACCTCGCCGCCGACCCCGTCACCGCCCAGCTCATCCACGCCGCCCTCGGCCCCCGCTGGAACGCCACCTTCCTCACCCCCACCCCCTCCGGCGACGACGCCACGTTCCCCGCCGAACTCACCCGCGTCCGCACCACACCCCCCGCCACCGCACGCACCGACCTGCTGGAATCACTCGGCCGCCCCCTCCCCGCCACCCTGCACCGCGACGACCTGCCCCACCGCGCCGCCGACCTGCTCACCTGGGCCTGGACCCACACCGTCCACCCCACCTGGCCACGCCGCCGCCGCATCATCGAAGCCGACATCGTCGCCCGCACCACCCACCTCGGCGACGGCGGCTGGGCCACCGCCCTGCACGACATGCGCCCCGGCATGCGCTGGCTCGGCGACGACCGCCTCCAGATCACCACCCACGACCACCCACCCCGCCACCTCACCCACGCCCACCTGCTCTTCGTCCCCGTCACCCACCACCAGACCTGGCTCACCTGGGACGACGCCCATCAGCGCTCCGCCGTCATCTACCCCTGCACCGCCACCCTCACCGAACCCGGCAGCCCACCCGCCCCCCACACCCTGCACGCCCTCCTCGGCCCCGCCCGCGCCACCGTCCTGCTCCTCCTGGACACCCCCAAGACCACCACCCAGCTCGTCGCCCTCACCGGACAAGGCCTCGGCTCCATCGGCCGCCACCTCAAAATCCTCCGCAACGCCCACCTCATCCAGCGCCGCCGCACCGGACGCTCCGTCCTCTACCACCGCACCCCCACCGGCGACGCCCTCGTCCACGCCCAGGAGAACCCATGAGGGCCACCACCCCACCCGCGGCCACCACCCGCCACCTGCCCTGGCTGGCGGCCATGGCCGTCGCCTACGCCCTCACCCACCACATCGGCTTCGGCCTGGCCTGGCTCGGCAACGCCGGGGAGACCCGCTGGGCCGACTGGGCCGACCTGATCACCCCCTACGCCGTCCTGCTCCCCGCCGCCGCGGCCCTGCACGCCGCGACCGCCACCACCCGCGTCTGGCTCCTCTACCTCACCGGCGCCATCACCTACGTCGAAGGCCACGGCATCCACCTGGCCGCCAACTCCGTCAGCAACCGCGACCCCAGCGACCTGGTCCACCTCTGGGACGAGGTCATGGGCCACTACCTCTGGTACGGCGGCCTCGCCCTCGTCCTGGCCGCCCTCGCCGCCACCCTCGCCCACCGCCCGCCCGCCCCCGGCCTCCTGCCCGTCCTCCTCGCCCTCCTCACCGGCGTCACCTTCACCACCAACGCCCTGGAAGGCGGCACCGCCCTGGCGGCCATCGCCGTCAGCGCCGCCTTCACCGCCTGGGGCTGGACCACCCGCCACCACCTGGGCCGCCTCCTCCTCCAGTCCTTCGCCCCCGCCCTGATCCTCCTCACCGCCTACGGCGTCCTCCACCGAGGCTTCCCCCAACCCTCCGACATCGGCTGGGTCTAACCCCCCACCCGGGCCCGCCCCCGGACACGGCAAGCACGCCCCCGTCCATGAAGACCACACCACCCGAACGCGGCCGGAACACCAGAACCACCGGGCGACGGGCCATCACCCACCCAGGCACCAAAGCCCAGCCGCCGGGGGATCGGCCCTCAGGGCACCCAGGCGGGTCGCCCGCACGGCGCCGTCACCTCTCGCAGCCCGCCGGCCGGGCCCCGCCGCAGTCCGTTCCGTCGGGCAGCGCAAGCCCGAGAGTGCAGGCCCTGTGACCACGCGCTCGTTCCGGATGGTGAAGCCGATCAGGTCAGCGGGCGGGGCCGCGGCACCCCGGGCGGCTCACCGCCGAGGCTCACCGGCGCTCGCCGCGCCCGGCGTTCAGGTGTCTTCGCGGCCCAGGAGCGGGTGTACGCGCATCGCGGCCTCCAGCTCGCCGGGCAGCTCGTCGCGGTAGCGGCCCAGGGTCGACAGGTCGGCGTGGCCGAGGACCCGCCGGACCGCGTCCATGTCGGTCGCCGCCGCCAGCAGGTGGGTCGCCGTCGTGTGCCGCAGCCCGTGCGGCGTCACACCGCGCCGGTGCTCCGGCTCCACCCGCGCCAGCACCCGGTCGATCACCGCCTGCACGTCACCGCGCGCCAGCCGCCGGCCCCGCCACGACAGCAGCAGCGCCTTGGGCTCCAGGCCGCGGTCCAGCACGGGCCGCCCCTCGGCCAGGTAGGCGTCCAGGACCACCGCCACCGGCCGGGGGAGAGGCACGTCGCGCGTCCGGCCGCCCTTGCCGAAGATCCGCCAGTAACGGGTGGCGTCGTTGACGAAGAAGTCCTCGGCGTTGGCGCCCGTCAGCTCCGACACCCGCGGACCCACCGCCGCCAGGAGCAGCACCACCAGCGCGTCGCGCAGCTCGGTCCGCTGGTCGGGCCGGCGCCGCCGCCCCGGAGCGTCCGTCCCCTCGGGCGCGGCGCCCAGGTCACGGGCGGCGCCCACCAGGCCCGCCGCCTGCTCGGCCGTCAGCGCACGCCGTTCGGCGCGCAGGCCGCCGCGCTGCTTGGGCCGGACGGTCGCGGCGGGCATCGGGTTGAGCTGCACCCACCCCGACAGCGCCGCATGCTGGAAGAACGCCGACACCGACCGGCGGAAGCGCGCCTGTGACGCCCCGCTCTGCGAGGGGCCGGCGGACGCCGGCGGCGGGGGAGAGGCGTCACCGGGGGGACGGCGGCCGTCGGGCTTGCGCGCGAACCTCAGCAGCACCTCGTCGACGTCGGCGCCGTCCAGGTCGTCCAGCACGCGGTCGGGCCCGGCGAGCTCGGCGAAGGTGAGGACGTCGCGCGCGTACACCTCGGCGCTGCCGGGCGCCAGCGCACCCGTGGACGCCTTCGCGCGGACCATTTCGGCATATCGGTCGACGGTCTCGGCAACGCTGAGACGCTGAACATCGGCAGGACGCACCTGCCGGACGTTACCGCCGGCGTACGACAGAATCGATCACCATCAAGAATCAGACAATCAGTATCAAACCCGACAGAAGCGGGATTCTGTCGGGTTTGTGGAATCGATCGCCGGGCGAGGCACTGTCACACCCCTGCGGCACAATGACCACCGGGAGGTCGGCACGTGCTGGACGAGGGACTGTTCGAGCAGGTCGGCGAGGTCGTCAGGGGATCGGCACCCCGTGATCTCGGCGAGCTGAGGCTCATGGTGCGCCGCACCGGCGTCAAGGCCTGGTTCGGCGACGCCGCGCCGCAGCGCGAGCACTACGAGGCGCAGGTCATCGCCGCCGACATCGCCGTGCAGGCCCGCGAGCACGCCGTCGAGATCGGCTTCCACGCCGAGCACCCCAAGGCCGCCGACAACGACGCCGCGCTCGGGCGGCTCACCGCCGCCGAGGCCCGCTGGCGCCCGGCCCTGGGCGAGGACGCGACCGCCGGGCCGTTCATCGGCCCCGCCGCGTGGCGGCGCGTCTCGGAGCTGTGGCTCGATCCCGAGCTGTCCGACCGGGATCTCGCGTTCGAGATCGGCGTGCGGCTCGTGGACTACATGGCGGCGCTCGAGCCGTTCCGCCGTTCACCCGCTTGACCGCACTATGCGGCATTTCAACACATAATTGCGATGAGTTCATTGCGTCATTGATCGGGGCAATTGAAATACCAATTCTCTAATTGCGGAGGCGCCGATTTGCTGGATAAGGTAGGCATCGGGGCTCGGGAATGAACGACTCACCACCTGAGGGGCCTCCATGTCGGACAATGCAGGCAAATCAAAGGTTCGCGCCGTCCTCAACAAGCATTACCGCGACCTTGTCCGAATGGCGTATCTCGTCCTCCCCGAAGACCGGGGGAGGCAGGAACGCCTCATCCAGGCCCACTGGATCGTCAACCAGAGCCTGCCGCGCCGCGCCCGCGACGAACCCGCCGACGAGGTGTACCGGCGCCTGCGCCAGCAGGTCCTGCGCCGCGCACTGCACCCCCCGCGCCGCACCCGCGCCCGTCTCGGCCCGTGGCTGCGCCTGCAGCCCGCCGTCACCAGCACCGACGAGGACCAGGCGCTCGCCGAGGAGATCGCCCGGCTCGAGCCGCACGAACGCACCGCCTACGTCCTGCTGCGCGTGGAATCGATGACCGAGGACGACGCCCGCGACCTGCTGGCCCGGCTCGAGGTCGCCGACCCGCAGGCCGCATTGCGCGCCGCGGCCGCCGTCGACGAACGCGTCGCCCCGGGCGACCAGGCCACCTTGCTGGCCCGGCCGCCAATGGACCCGACCATCACGCGGCTGTACGGGCGGCGCGCCCGGCCCGCGATGTCGCGGCCCATCCTGGCCGTGGGCGGCGCGCTCCTGGCCGCCGCGCTGGTCGCCGGGGTCTCGTTCGCCACCGGCCATCCGTGGGCCGGCGCCCGCGACCACATCCACGGCGGCGCCCACGACGGCGCTCACGGCGGCCGCCACGGCGCCGGTGGCGCCGACCGGGTGACGACGGTCGGCGCCGAGGTGTGGAAACGCACCACGCGCCTGGATCTGGACACCTGGCCCACCCGCGGTGACCTCGCCGGCGACGGCGGCTTCGTCAAGGAGGCCCTGCGCGCCTGGAGCCGTCCCTCCGGCGCGGCCACGTTCGACCAGGCCGCCGGTGGCCCGCCCGACTCGGCGCCGCATCTGCTGTACGCGGGCACGGTCGGCGCCGACCGGGTGGCGCTGCTGCACGACTCGGCGCGCGTCGCCCGCTACACCACCGGCGGTTCGGGGACGCGCCTGGAGATCTATCCGGAGGGGCGGTTGCTGCCCGGTGGCGCCAGCCCGCTCAAGCTGGCGCCGGGACGGCTGCTGCTGCCGCCGTGGGTGACCGGCGTCAAGGCCGCCGCGCTGGACGGGGGCGACGCCGACTGGGCGCAGGTTCCGGTGCGCGGCGGGGTCACCGAGGCGCTGCCGCGTCCGCACAAGCCGGGCGGCTGCTGGCGGGGGCCGGTGCTGGAGTTGCAGCAGCCGTCGATCGCGCACGGCCGCCCGTACACGCTGGCCGATCTGGGCGGGCTGCAGGCGGCCAACATCATGTATCAGCCGCCGCCGCCGGCGCCGGTGCGGCGGCTGGGGCCGCATCAGATCGACGGGGCGCCGGAGGCGATCCCGTTCGGGTTCGAGCTGTGGGGGCGGCTGGCGTGCTCGGGTGCCGGTCCGGGCGTGGTCGCCGACCGTGGCGGCAGCGTGGAGTCGGCGATGGCGTGGGAGTTCTGGGCGGGTGATCTGCCCGATGGTGGTGGGCGCGGCCATTGGGTGTGTACGCGGTACACGCTGGGGAGCGGTCGCAGCGCCACCTATGCGTTGTTGCTGGACGGGCGGGGCGCGACGCTGACGGGGCGCCGTTCCGATACCTGGGACTGCAGCCGCCTGCAGCGTGACGTGGCCAGTGGTACGTGGTGGAGGTCGCCCAAGGGCCGGTGGTTCTACCTGGCCGCGGCGAGCCGGCGGGTGGTGGCGTTGAGCGCGGACGGCCCGTTCTCGCGTCCGGCGGTCAAGAAGGGTTTCTTGATCGCTGAGGGTCCGCGTTCGGGTGCGGCGCCGAGCGGCAAGATCACGGTGTCGGCGGTGAACTACGACCAGAAGCCGATGCCGGTGTACCAGGCCGAGCACGGCAATCCCCACAGCCCCGGCGCGCCCATCCGGGCCCAGCGCCAGATCCCGTAGGCCGCGAGGGAGGGTTCCCGGGAAAGTCGGTGCTCCAGAGGCGCTCCGAGCCCCTCTCCTGGGCGGCTCTCCCCCTTGGTCGATAATGTACATTATGTTAAGTAAGCCGGATGAACCCCCTTCCGGCTCCCACCTGGGCTCGAGCCGCGTTTCAGGCAAACTCGCCCACCGAGCACCCCGCACCCGACACCGCGAACGTCACTCCGCGAACCCCTCCATCGCCCCCGGGCGCTTCACTCAACCCCCCTCTCGACGATCTTGACTCGCGGAAGCAGAAAGAGAGCATCATATGACTCTCCGTGATCAGTGCGCCGGTCGCGCTCCGACGCTCCTCTCCCCCGGCACATGCCCCACTAGGGTGTGCGGTCCCGGGTTCGCGCCGGGCATTCGTCAGTTGTACGGCGCTGTGCCGGGAAGGGGTGAGGGGGTTCGGTCACTGGCGGCCGAGGGCGCGGGTGACGCCGGCGGCGACGGTGGTGGCCAGCACCCATCCCAGGACCGTCGGCGCGAACGCCAGCCTCTGGTACCAGTCCTCGGGGTTGAACGCCTTCTCCTGCCCGAGGTCGATGATCGGCAGGAGCACGTCCAGGGTGTGGATGACCGGGTTGAACTGCGGTGCCTCCCCTGGTTTCAGCGGCGGCGGGTGGTGGGCGGCGAACAGCGCGGCGCCGGCGGTCATCAATGCGATCAGCCAGGCGGCGGCGCGCCATGGCCGGAACCCGTACCCGACGGTGATGTCCTGCAGGTATCCCCACGGGCGGGTCCACCGGGGCAGGGTGGCGCGGTGGTGGCGATGCTTGGCCAGCTGGACGGTGCGTGCGGCGGTGTCGTCACCGGCGGCGCGGTAGGAGGCGGCCATTGGTGCACGGCGGCGAGCGCCTCTCCCCTGCTCGCATGGTCCGGTAACGCCTCTGACCCGTCACGGCAGAAATGGCGCCATCACCCCGGCCAACCATGGGGGCAACGGCAGTGAGAAGTGCGGGGACTTCACGGTCGGTAGTGGTGTCCTGGACATCATGGCCAGGGAGTACATCTCCGAGAAGGGGCCATTCTCAAGAGCGGCTCGACGGTCATGCTGGTCGACCGCAACTCCTGAGGGCGGCGATGGCCGGGGCCGGTGGTGATCGTCACCGGCCCCGGCCGGTGGTCAGGTCCTGATGAAGCGGTAGCGGGCCGTCTGGTCTTCGGTGGTCCAGTGGTGGAATCCGCACTTGTCCAGGACACGCGCCGAGGCCGGGTTGGTGAGGTCGACTCCGGCGGTGACGGTGTGGACGCCTGGTGCGGTGAGGGCGTGTTCGGTCATGGCCCGGGTGGCTTCGGTGGCGTAGCCGCGGCCGCGGCGGGAGGCGACGATGCCGTAGCCGATTTCCAGGACGCCGCCGGCGGGGGGCCAGAACAGGCCGATGGCGCCGATGACCTGGCCGCTCCCCCGTTCGATGATGAGGCGCTGGCCGTATTCGCCGAGGGTGGTGCCGGGGTGCTCGGTGATGAATCCGGCGATGAGGTGGTCGCCTTCGGAGGGGAAGTCGTCGGCCCACTGGGGTGCGCGGGCGCCGCGTGTGACGGTGGTGGCTTCGTCGGCGGTCCAGGTGCGCAGGATGAGGCGTGGGGTGGTCAGTCGGGTGGTGTTGGTGGACACGTGGGGTCTCTCTTGGTCGGTCGGTTGAGGGCGTGCTGAAGAGGGCTGCGGGCAGCCATATTCATCAGCCTCCTGAACCGTCCGGAGAGCGTGTCTCTCCCGGAGCGGGACGTTAGCGGGGGTGCCGGCGCGGGGGCAAAGGGTTTTCGCGTGCCTGTCCCCCGGCGCGGTTCGCCTGGCCGGTCGCCGGGCGGGCGCGCGGCGTTGGTTCAGGGTCGGCGGCCGTGGAAGGTGCGGCGCAGGTCGCTGACCCAGGCGTCGGGGTTCTCCCAGGGGATGAAGTGGCCGCCGTGGTCGTGGGCGTTGACGTTGATGTGGTTGAACCAGCCGGCCTGCGGGCCGGTCTTGAACGCGCGGACGCGGTCGTCGGCGGTGTGGATGCCGAGCGGGTGCTCGTAGGTGACGAAGGTGAGGCCGACGGGGGCCTGCACGACCGGGGTGCGGTCGTGGACGGGCGTCCCGGTCTGCCGGCGTACCTGCCTGCATGACGGGCCGGGGGTGCGGGTCAGGGGGTGCGGTAGTGGGCGGGGTCGGCGTTGGCGCCGGTGAGGACGGCGGCGATGGTGTCTCCGGGGACGTCGTGGGCGGTGATGGCGGCGATCGCGGCGGCGCCGGCGGGTTCGAGCAGGATGCCGAGGGTGTCGGCGGTGAGGCGCATGGCGTCCAGGAGGGCGTCGTCGTCGATGAGGAGCATGTCGTCGACCAGGGCGCGGGTGCGGGTGACGGCCTCGGGTTCGGGCCGGCGGATGGAGATGCCGGCGGCGATGGTGGGCCGCTGCTGGACGGTGTGGGGCCGGCCGGTGCGCCAGGAGCGTTCGAGGGCGGGCGCGGCGGCGGAGGTGACGCCGATGACGCGGACGCGCGGGGCGTGGGCTTTGATCCAGGCGGCGATGCCGGTGATGAGGGCGCCGTCGCCGACGGGCACCAGGAGGGTGTCGAAGGGGGTGGCGGAGTCCAGGAGCTCGGCGCCGATGGTGCCGGCGCCCTCGGAGATGGCGGCGTCGCGGCCGTCGACGGCGAAGTGGCGGTCGGGCGCGGCGGCGGCGTGGTCGGCGGCGTGCTGCTTGTGGGGGCCGTCGACGCGGTGGACGCGGGCCCCGAACGCGGCCATGCGGCGGGTCTTGAGCTCGGAGGTCCCGGCCGGGACGAACACCTCGGCGTGCAGGCCGTGGCGGCGCGCGGCGTAGGCGATGGCCTGGCCGAAGTTGCCGCCGCCCGAGCCGCAGACGACGGTGTGCCCGGCGGGCAGGCCGCCGACGTACAGGTCGGCGCCGCGGCCCTTGAAGCTGCGCAGCGGGTTCAGCGTCTCGATCTTGGTGAGGACGCGGCGGCCCAGGCGCCCGCAGAGGTGGTCGTCGACGTACTGGGGGCTGTTGAGGAAGACGGGGTCGATGGTGGTGCGGGCGGCGGCGATGCGGTCCAGGTCAAGGCCGTGCGGCGGCTGCCCGGGCAGGTCACGGGTGGTGGTCATGGGGTGAACGGTAGGGCGGGCGGCGGAGGAGGCGTTTGTAGATTTTCCCGCGCTGACGCAAGATTCTTGCGTGACCGTTTCGCCGTACGTCCTGGATGAGATCGATCGCCTGCTGCTGGGGCTGGTGCAGGTGGACGCGTCGCGTCCGCTGCACGAGCTGGGCGAAGCGGTGGGCCTGTCCCCCAGCGCGGTGCAGCGGCGGCTGGTGCGGCTGCGCGCGGCGGGGGTGATCCGGGCGCAGGTGGCGGTGGTGGAGCCGCGTGCGGTGGGCGCGTCGTTCACCGCGGTGGCGCTGGTGGCGCTGGCCGACGACGACGCGGCGCATCACGCGCGGTTCCGGGAGCGGATGCTGGCCGAGGCGTCGGTGCAGCAGTGCTTCAGCATCGTGGGCCAGTGGGACTACGTGGTGGTGCTGGTGACGGCGGATCTGGCGGCGTACCGGCGGGTGTCGCGGCGGTTGTTCGTCGGGGACGCCACGGCGGTGCGCCGCTATGAGACGTTGCCCGCCTACGAGACGGTCAAGTCGGGTTTGTCGGTGCCGCTGGAGGGGGCGGCGGGGTAGGCTGCGTCCATGACCTGGCGACATTGATCTTCAACGAGGCCTGAGTCCGGGCTGGCACGCCGGCTGTACGCCTGCGCGTTCCTCGAGGACTTCATCGTTCTGTACCCGGTGTACGCGCTGCTGTTCGCCGACACCGGGCTGTCCCCCGCGGCGATCTCGTCGCTGTTCGTCATCTGGTCGGTCGCGGGGTTCGTCTTCGAGCTGCCCTCGGGGCTGTGGGCCGACGTGTTCTCGCGCCGCCGGCTGCTGGCGGCCTCTCCCCTGCTGACTGGCGCGGGCTTCGCGCTGTGGACGTTCCTGCCGTCGTATCCGTCGTTCGCCGCGGGTTTCGTGCTGTGGGGCGTGGCGACGGCGCTGCGGTCGGGGACCTTGCAGGCGCTGGTGTACGAGGAGCTGGCGCGGGTGGGCGCCGCGGGCTCGTACGCGCGGCTGATGGGGCGGTCGCAGGCACTGGGCACCACGGCGATCATGCTGGCGAACGGGGTGGCGGCGCCGGTGCTGGCGGCGGGCGGCTACCGGGCCGCCGGGGTGGTGAGCGTGCTGGCGTGCGTGGCGTGCTCGGCGCTGGCGCTGACGCTCCCCGAGTCGCGCACCGCGAGCACCGCGCCGGACGCCCCTGACAGAGCGGGCCCTGACAGAGCGGGCCCTGACGGTGAGCGGCCGGAGGATGCGGGGCCGGAGGATGCGGAGGAGGACGAGGGGCCGTTCCTGGAGGTGCTGCGCGACGGCTGGGGCCAGGTGCGGCGGGTTCCGCGGGTGCGGGGCGCGCTGGTGCTGGCGGCGGCGGTGATGGGGTTCGCCGCGATGGACGAGTACCTGCCGGTCCTGGGTGAGGCGATGGTGGCGGGCGCGGCGCTGGTGCCGCTGCTGATGCTGGTGGTGGGCGTGGGTGAGACGGCGGGCGGCTGGCTGGCGGGCCGGGGCGTGCGGTGGCTGGCGCCGGCGCTGGTGGGCGCCGCGGTGTGCATGGCCCTCGGCGCGGCCGGCGGCCGGGTGGAGGGGATCGTGCTGGTGGCGGTGGCGTTCGGGGTGATCGAGTGGGCGCGGGTGGCGGTGGAGGCGCGGCTGCAGGAACAGATCTCCGACCGGTCGCGGGCGACGGTGATGTCGATGGCCGGGTTCGGCGCCGAGGTCGCCGCCGTGCTGGTGTTCGCCGGGTACGCGCTGGGGTCGGTGTGGGCGGGGCCGCAGGTGCTGTTCGCGGTCGCGGCGCTGCCGTTCCTGGCGATGGGCGTCGCGTTGTGGCTCCCGCGCCGTCGGCGGCCTCCCGCTTCCGGTCCCCGGGACGGGGTGTAGGCGGGGGCGGCGCCCGTACATCCTGCGATGTAGCCGCGCGGCGCGGCGGTGCGCGAAAGGCGCAGGACGGGTGCACGCTCGCGCCTGATTCGGCGGGCACGCGGCTCAACCCATGATCGGGGTCGTAACGGAACGAACCTGATCAGGGGGCGTGAGCTCATGGATGCGCTGATGCTCGCCCGGGTCCAGTTCGCGCTGACGGCGGGGTCGCACTTCCTGTTCGTCGCGCTGACGCTGGGCCTGGCGACGCTGGTGGCGGTGACGCAGACCCGGGCGACGGTGTCGGGCAGCGTGGTGCACGCGCGGATGACCCGGTTCTGGGGCCAGCTGTACGTCATCAACTACGCGGTGGGGATCGTCACCGGGCTGGTGATGGAGTTCCAGTTCGGGCTGAACTGGGGCGGCATGTCGACGATGGTCGGCGGCGTGTTCGGGGCGCCGCTGGCGATGGAGACGATCATCGCGTTCTTCGTCGAGTCGACGTTCCTCGGCCTGTGGATCTTCGGTTGGGACCGGCTGAACCGGTGGGCGCACCTGGCGCTGATCTGGGTGGTGACGCTGACGGCCTACTTCTCGGCGTACTTCATCCTGGTCGCGAACGGATGGCTGCAGCGGCCGGTCGGCTACGAGATGGCCGGCGGCACCGCGCGGCTGACCGATCTGGGCGCGCTGATGACCAATCCCCCGGCGGTGCTGGCGTTCTTCCACGTCCTGTTCGGCGGGCTGCTGACCGCCGGGTTCTTCATGGCCGGGGTGAGCGCCTACCACCTGCTGCGCCGCACCGCCGACGTGGAGTTCTTCCGCCGGTCGATGCGGATCGGCCTGCTGACGGTGATCCTGTCGGTGGGGCCGGTCGTCACGTTCGGCGGGATGCAGTACCAGGACCTGCAGCCGACCAAGAGCGGGAGCGCCGAACGCGTCGCGGCGCAGGTCGCCGAGTTCACCGCACGGTTCGGGCCGGGCGACTACACCCCGCCCGCGCTCAGCGAGGCAGGCATGATCACGATGGTGATGATGTGGCTGCTGATGGGCAACATCGCGCTGATCGCGCTGGTGAAGCTGCCGTTCGGCACCTGGCTGGTACGCGGCCGCGTCTTCCACGTCCTGATGATCGCCTCGGTGCCGCTCCCCTACATCGCGATGCTCTCCGGCTGGGTGTTCCGCGAGGTGGGACGGCAGCCCTGGATGGTGTACGGGGTCCTGAAGACCGAGGACGCGCTGTCGGACGTGGGCCCAGGGCTGATGACGGCGTCGTTCACCGCGTTCACCTCCCTGTTCGCGGTGCTGATCGCGGTGAACGTGTGGCTGCTGGCCCGCTACGCCCGCCGCGGCCCGCAGGCGGCGCGGCTGGGCGCCGCCCCGGCGCCCGAGCCCGCGGCGCCCGCGCTCACCGCGACCTTCTGACCCGCGGCTTTGTGACCCGTGGCCTTCTGACCCGCGGGGGCGTTCGAGTCCGATCTGGATGTGAGTGGAGCCTGACGATGGAGATTCTGGCGATCGTGATGCTGGCGGTGTTCGCCGGCGCGTACCTGGTGCTGGCCGGCGCCGACATCGGGGTGGGGATGCTGCTGCCGGTGCTGGGCCGTTCGCACGCCGAACGGCGTCTGGTGATCGCGGCGATCGCGCCGTTCTTCCTGGGGAACGAGGTGTGGCTGGTGTCGGCGGCGGGGATCGTCGCGGGCGCGTTCCCCGGGCTGGAGCACCACCTGCTGGAGGAGCTGTTCCCGGTGTTCGTGGTGCTGCTGCTGGGCTGGGTGGTGCGCGACATGGGGTTGTGGCTGCGCGGCCGGGTGGACGCGGCGGCGTGGCGGTCGCTGTGCGACGGCGCGATCGTCGCCGGAAGCTGGGCGCTGGCGCTGGCGTGGGCCGCGCTGCTGGGGTCGCTGCTGGCCGGCGGCGGCCTGAACGCCGGGACGGTGGCCGGTCTGCCGCTGGCGGCGCTGTTCGCCGCGCACGGGGTGGCGCTGGCGCGGTGGCGGCTGACCGGTGTGCTGGCGGCGCGGGCCGAGCGTTTCCCCGCCCCCTACCCGCTGACCGGTGCGGCGCTGGCGGTGGTGGCGGTCCTGGCGGGGACGCGGCTGCCGTGGTCGGCGTCGGCGGCCGACGGGCTGGGCCTGCAGGTCACGGCCGTGACGACGGTGGTGCTGCTGCCGCTGCTGCTGGCCGCGCAGGCGCTGGTGTGGTGGACGTTCCGGGAGCGTGTGAGCGCCCCCTCGTACCTGTGAGACGGAGGTCGTGGTGAAGCCGGTCGAGGGTCGTCTGCTGCGCCGCCTGCCGCGCGGTGTGCTGGTGGCGCTGGGGCTGCTGGCGGCGGGGCAGGGTGTGCTGCTGGTCGCGCAGGCGGATCTGCTGGCGCGCGCGATCGCAGGCCTGGACGCGCGGTGGCTGGTCCCGCTGGTTGTGTGCGTGGCGGGCCGTGCGGTGCTGGCGCACGCGACCGGTGCCGTGGCGGCGCGGGCGTCGGCCGCGGCCAAGCGCGAGCTGCGCGGCGCGCTGCTCGCCCACCCCCGTCCCGCCGCTGCGGGCGGCGGAGGCGACCGGTCCGCCGCGGGTTCGGCGTCGGCGGGTGAGCGGGTGACGTTGCTGACGCGGGGCCTGGACGCGCTCGACCCGTTCTTTACCGGGTATGTGCCGCAGCTGCTTGCCGCGTGCGTGGTGCCTGTGCTGGTGCTGGCGCGGCTGGCGGCCGCGGACTGGGCGTCGGCGCTGGTGGTGGCGGTGACGGTGCCGCTGGTGCCGGTGTTCGGGGCGCTGGTGGGGATGCGGACGGCGGCGCTGACGGGCCGGCAGTGGGGGGCGCTGGAGCGGCTGGGCGGCCATTTCCGGGACGTGCTGGCGGGCCTGGCGACGTTGCGGGCGTTCGGGCGGACCGGGCACCAGTCGCGGGTGGTGCGGGAGCTGGCGGGCGAGCACCGGCGGGCGACCGTGGGGGCGCTGCGGGTGGCGTTCCTGTCGTCGCTGGTGCTGGAGCTGGTGTGCGCGCTGTCGGTGGCGCTGGTGGCCGTCCCGGTCGGGCTGCGGCTGCTGGACGGCTCGATGGTGTTGTCGACCGGGCTGCTGGTGCTGCTGCTGACGCCGGAGGCGTACCTGCCGTTGCGGGCGCTGGGGGCACGGTTCCACGCCAGCGCGGAAGGCGTCGCAGCGGCCGAACGTGCGTTCGAAGCGCTGGATTCGCCGTGTGAACGCACCGGTGGCGCGCTCCTCCGCGTTCAGGGCGCGCCGGAGATCGTGCTGGAGGAGGTGACGGTCCGCTACCCCGGCCGCGAGCGGCCCGCGCTGGAGAAGGTGTCGCTGCGGATCGCACCGGGTGAACGCGTCGCGGTCGCGGGACCGTCGGGGGCGGGCAAGTCGACGTTGCTGCTGGTGCTGCTCGGCCTGGTGGAGCCGGAGTCGGGGCGGGTCCTGGTGGACGGCGCCGACCTGGCGGAGCTGGACCTGGCGGCGTGGCGGCGGCGGGTGGGCTGGGTGCCGCAGGCGCCGCACCTGTTCGCGGCGTCGGTGGCCGACAACATCCGGCTGGGCGTACCGGACGCCACCGGCGAGCAGGTCACGGCCGCGGCGCGCGCGGCGGCCGCCGACACGTTCGTCGGTGAGCTCCCGGACGGGTACGCGACCGTGCTCGGTGAGGGCGGCGCGGGGTTGTCGGCGGGTCAGCGGCAGCGGCTGGCGGTGGCGCGCGCCTACCTGACCGGCGCGCCGGTGATGTTGCTGGACGAGCCGTCGGCGCGGCTGGACCTGGCCAGTGAACGGGCGCTGGTGCAGGGCGCCGCCCGGTCGCTGCCGGGCCGCACCGCGCTGATCGTGGCGCACCGGCCGGCGCTGGTGGGCCTCGCGGACCGGGTGGTGCGGATGCGCGGCGGCCGTATCGAGGACGGCACCCGCGACACGGAGGCGGCGGCATGACCGGCCACGACAAGACCGGCCACGACAAGACCAGGCAGGACAAGACCAGGCAGGACGCGGCCGGGCGCGGCACGCCTGATCAGGACACCGCCGAGAAGGACACGGGCTGGAACGGCGAGGGGCTGAGGGACGGGGACATGGCGTGGAAAGGCGGGATCGAGAAGGCTGCGGCTGGGTCGGGCACGGCTGGGTCGGGCGGGGGCGTGAAGGGCGGGGGGACGGTGCGGGGCGGTGGAGTGGCCGGGGTGTGGGGGGCGGTGCGGCCGTACGGGGTGCGGCTGGTGGCGGCGGGGCTGGCGGGTGTGGCGGCCGAGCTGTGCGGGCTGGGGCTGATCGCGGCGGCGGCGTGGCTGATCGCGCGGGCGGCGCAGCGGCCCGAGCTGGCGGCGTTGTCGCTGGCGATCGTGGCGGTGCGCGGGTTCGCGCTGGCCAAGGGGTCGCTGCGCTACGTGGAGCGGCTGGCCGGTCATGACGTGGCGTTGCGGGCGCTGGCGGAGCTGCGCGGCCGGGTGTTCGACGCGCTGGCGGTACGCCGGGGCGCGGTGGCGCGCGACGGTGACGCGCTGACGCGGATGGTGTCGGACGTGGACGCCGTTCAGGATCTGCTGCTGCGGGTGCTGCTGCCGGCGGTCGCGGCGGTGGCGTGCGGCGTCGCGGGTGTGGTGGTGTGCGCGGTGGCCGAGCCGGGAGCGGTGCGGGCGGTGGCGGCCGGGCTGGTGGCGGCGGGTGTGCTGGTGCCGTGGGCGGCGTGGCTGGCGGGTGGCCGCGCGGCCGGGCGGGCGGCGGCCGAGCGTGAACGGCTGGCGGTGACGGCTCTGGACGTCCTGGAGGGCGGCACGGAGCTGGCGGTGTTCGGGGCGCGTGACCGGTTCGCGGCGGCGGCGCGGGAGGCGTCGGTCCGGCTGGAGGCCGCCGAACGGTCGGCGGCGCGGGTCGCGGCGGCGGTGACGGCGGCGGGGTTCGTGCTGCAGGGGGTGACGGCGGCCGGGGCGGCGTGGGCGGCGATGCGCGCGGGCGCCGACGAGGTCGCGGTGGCGGTCGTGGCGTTGACGGCGCTGGTCGCGGTGGAGGCGGTGCTGCCGCTGGCGTCGGCGGCGCAGCGGCTGCGGGAGGTGCTGCCGGCCGTCCGGCGCGTGTCGGCGCTGCTGGCCGCCGCCCCGCCGTCCGCACCGACGCCGGGAGACGAGGCCGGAACTGGAGCTGGAACGGATGCTGGTGCGGGGCGGTCGGGCGGAACACCGCGCGGGCCGTTGCCGGTGGAGCTGCTGGGGGTGCGTGCGGTGTTCGGTGACCGGGTGGCGCTGGACGGCGTGGACCTGCGGGTGGAGCGGGGACGGCGCGTGGCGATCGTGGGCGCCAGCGGGGCGGGCAAGAGCACGCTGCTGGCGGTGGTGGCCGGTGCGGTGGCCGCGGAGTCGGGCGTGGTCCGCGTCGGCGGCCACGCCACCGGGCCGCTGGACGGCGGACGCCAGGCCGGGCAGGCGGTGCGCGGGCTGGCGCAGGACGCGCACGTGTTCGCCACCACGGTGCGCGGCAACCTGATGCTGGCGCGGCCGGACGCCACGCCCGGGCAGCTGGAGGCGGCGGCGCGGCGGGCGCGGCTGCTGGAGGTGGTGGCCGGGCTGCCGGACGGGTGGGACACGGTGGTGGGGGCGGGCGGCCGCGGCCTGTCGGGCGGGCAGCGGCAGCGGCTGCTGCTGGCGCGGGCGCTGCTGGCCGACCCGCCGGTGCTGGTGCTGGACGAACCGGCCGAGGCGCTGGACCCTGCCATGGCCGACGACATCACCCGCGAGCTGCTGACGTCGCCGGGCGGCGGCACGCTGCTGCTGGTCACCCACCGGCTGGCCGCCCTGGACGCCGCCGACGAGGTCGTGGTGCTGGATCGCGGCCGCGTCGTGCAGCGCGGCCCCCACACCGAGCTGCTGGCGCGGCCGGGCGCCTACCGCGACCTGTGGGAGTCCGAACTCCTCACCGCCTGAACACGGCCCGCTGACCTGCCGGATGACCGGGCGGTGATCGCACGGCGGCGCAGCGGGATTGGACGCGGCCCGGCAAAAGGGCTTGATTCATCGGCATGGAGAACAGTGACGCTCACGAGCGCGCCGGCTCCAGCCGCCGTGCGTTCCTGTCCGCCTCGGCCGTCACCGCGGCCACGGCGCCCCTGCTCGCGGACCAGGCGTCCGCCCGTGCCTCCGCCCATGCCTCCGCCCCGGCGTCGGCGTACGCCGGTCCCGGCGACCCGGCACCGGGACGCCCCATCACCCCCCAGCGCCCCGACGCCGGGCTGCGCGACCTGCTGCGGCAGGTGGACGCCCGCCGCATCCAGGCCACCGTCCAACGGCTGGTGGCGTTCGGCACCCGCCACACCCTGTCCAGCCAGGACGACCCGGCGCGCGGCATCGGCGCCGCCACCACCTGGGTGCACGACCGGATGGCCGAGTACGCGGCCGCGTCCGGCGGCCGCATGACCGTGGCGCGGCAGTCGTTCGTGCAGCCGGTCTCGCCGCGCATCCCCCAGCCCACCACCATCACCAACGTGATCGCGACACTGCGCGGGGACGCCTCCCCCGAACGCGTGTACGTGGTCACCGGGCACCTGGACTCGCGCGTCAGCGACGTCATGAACTTCACCAGCGACGCGCCCGGCGCCGACGACGACGCCTCGGGCGTGGCGGTGGTGATGGAGCTGGCGCGGCTGTTCGCCACCCGCCGCACCCACGGCACCCTCGTGCTGGCCGCGGTGTCGGGCGAGGAACAGGGCCTGTACGGGTCGGCGCACATGGCGGCGCAGCTGAAGGCGGCCGGCGCCGACGTGCAGGCCATGTTCAGCAACGACATCGTCGGCGCCAGCCGCGGCTGGGACGGCACCCGCCCCGACCCGTACACGGTGCGGCTGTTCGTGGAGGGCGTGCCGACGGCCGAGACGCCCGCCGAGGCCGCGATCCGCCAGTCGGTCGGCGGCGAGAACGACGGGCCGTCGCGGCAGCTGGCGCGGTTCGTGCACGAGGTGGCGTCCGGCGGCCACACCGGCATGGACGTGCGCGTCATCTGGCGCCGCGACCGGTACCTGCGCGGCAGCGACCACGTGTCGTTCCTGCGGCAGGGCTACCCTGCGGCGCGGTTCACCGAGCCGCGCGAGAACTACGACCACGAGCACCAGGACGTCCGGGTGGAGAACGGCGTGCAGTTCGGCGACCTGCCGCGGTTCGTCGACTACGCCTACATGGCGCGCGTGGCCAAGGTGAACGCGGCGGCGCTGTGGTCGCTGGCGCAGGGACCGGGCACGCCCGAGAACGTGCAGATCCTGGCGGCGGCGCTCACCAACGACACCACCCTCACCTGGGACCGCGGCACCGACGCCGGGCTGGCTGGCTACGAGGTGGTGTGGCGGGAGACGACCGCGCCGGAGTGGACGCACCGCATCGACGTCGGCGACGTCACCCGCGTCACCGTCGACCTGGCGAAGGACAACGTGCAGTTCGGGGTGCGCGCCGTGGACCGCGACGGCCACCGCGGCCCGGTCGCGTTCCCCCGCGTCGCCTCCTGACCACCACCCCCGCCCACCCCGACCCGCCCCCGACCGTCCTCGGCCCGCCGCTCCCCCGGCGAGCCGCCCCGCCCCGCCGCACCACACCCCGTACTGTGACGCTCCGTAATCGAACGTTCACGGAGACGGGTGGGGTGCATGGAAGTCCCGGTGCTGCTGGTCGACGGCAACAACCTGCTGTTCCGGGCCGCGCACGGATTCGGCGCCGCGCCGATCCTGTCACGCGACCAGGCCCGCGACCTGACCGGCGCGTTCGGGTTCTTCACGCTGCTGCGCGCCGCGATCCGCGACGAGGTGCCCGCCCCGCCGGAGGTCGTGGTCGCCTTCGACGTCGAGGGCGGCTCGGCGGCTCGCAAGCTCGCCGACCCCGCCTACAAGGCCAACCGGCCCGACGACCCCGCCGCGCGGCGTCCGCTGCTGTCGCTGCCCGACGTCAAGGCGGGCCTGGAGATGTACGGGATCGGCTGGGTGGAGCCCGACGGCGCCGAGGCCGACGACGTCATCGCCACGCTCGTGCACGCCTCGCACGGCCGGGACCGGCTGGTCATGTCGATGGACAAGGACTTCTACCAGCTGCTGGACCTGCCGCGCGTCCGCGTCCTCAACACCGCGCTGCGGCCCGGCGACCGCCTGGTCGGCGCCGACCGCGTCCACGCCAGGCACGGCGTCTCCCCGTCCCAGTGGGCGTGCTTCCGCGCCCTGTCGGGCGACCCGTCCGACAACATCCCCGGCGTCTCGGGGATCGGGCCCAAGACCGCCGCGGCGCTGCTGGCCGGCGGCCTGAGCGTCCACGACCTGCCGGAGTCGGGACGGCTCACCGGCGCCAAGGGCACCCGCGTCCGCGACCAGTTCGACCAGCTGCTGGCCTGGCGGGAGATCATCGAGCTGCGGACCGACGTGCCGCTCCCCCGCACCCTCACCGGCTCACCGAGCCCGTTCCTGCCGCCCGCCGCCGAGGTCCTGGACAAGCTCGACCTCTGGTGACCCGCAGCCGGTGACCCGCCGCCCGCGACCCGCAGCCGGCGACGCCAGGCGGGTCAGCCGTGGCGGCGGACCTCGAACACCTCGGCCATCTTCTGCCGGAACGCCGCCGCCGCGACCCCCACCCGGTCGGGGTCACGCCACAACGCCTTGGCGGTGTTCCTGGCCTGCTCGGCCAAGACGTGCGGCGGCAGCGGCGCCACGTTGGCGTCCACCACGAACTCCAGCACCACCGGCCGGTCGGCCTCCATCGCCCGATCCCACGCCGCGCCCACATCATCAGGGTCCTCACAGCGGATCCCCGTCAACCCCAGCAGCTCGGCGTACGCCGCGTACGGCACGTCCGGCAGGTCCTGCGACGCGGGGAACCTCGGGTCGCCGCCCATCGCGCGCTGCTCCCACGTCACCATGTTCAGGTCCCGGTTGTTCAGCACGCAGAACACCAGCGGCGGGCCCGCCAGCCGCTCCGCGTACCGCGCCACCGTGATCATCTCGTTCATGCCGTTCATCTGGAACGCGCCGTCCCCCACGAACGCCACCACCGGCCGGTCCGGATGCGCGAACCGCGCCGCGATCGCGTACGGCACCCCCGGCCCCATCGTCGCCAGCGTCCCCGACAACGACGCGCGCATCCCCGCCCGCAACCGCAGCTGCCGCGCCCACCACGTCGTCCCCGACCCCGAATCGGCCGTCAGGATCGCACCGTCGGGCAGCCGGTCGTTCAGCTCCCACGCCACCAGCTGCGGATTGATCGCCTCGAACCGCTGCCGCGCCTGCCGCTCCATGATCCGCCACCACTCGTCCACGTCCGCCTCGACGCCACGCCGCCAGTCACGGTCCTCCTTGTGCTCCAGATAGGGGATCAGCAGCCGCAGCGTCTCCCGCGCGTCGCCCGCCAGCCCCGCGTCCACCGGGACACGGCGGCCGATGCGGCTGGCGTCCTGGTCGATCTGCACCACCCGCGCCCGCCCCTCCTCCGGCAGCCACTCCGCGTAAGGGAACCCGGTCCCCACCATCAGCAGCGTGTCGCACTTCATCAGCATGTCGTCACTGGCCCGCGACCCCAGCAACCCCACCGGCCCCGTCACGAACGGCAGATCATCGGGCAGCACGTCCCGGCCCAGCAAAGCCTTCGCCACCCCCGCCCCCAGCAGATCGGCGACCTGCGTCAGCTCGGCCGCCGCACCACGCGCCCCCTGCCCCGCCAGGATCGCCACCCGCTCACCGCCGTTCAGGATCTCCGCCGCGTCCCGCACCGCCGCCACCGGCGGCACCGTCACCGCCCGGTACGACCCGACCCCCGAGAACACGCTGCCGTGCGCACGCGGCGGCGCCGTCACCGCGTCCTCCTCCTGCACGTCCGCGGGAAAGATGAGGGTGGCCACACCCCGTGCCGCCGCGGCCACCCTCATCGCCTGATCCACCAGATGCCGCGCCTGCGACGCCGTCATGCACACCTGCACGTACTCCGACACGTCCTTGAACAACGACGCCAGATCCACCTCCTGCTGGTAGCCGGCGCCCAGCGACGGCCGCCGCTGCTGCCCCACCAGCGCCACCACCGGCACATGATCCAGCTTGGCGTCGTACAGGCCGTTCAGCAGATGGATCGCGCCCGGCCCCGACGTCGCCATGCACACCCCGGTCTCGCCGGTGAACTTGGCATGCCCGCACGCCATGAACGCCGCCATCTCCTCATGGCGCGGCTGCAGGAACTCCGGATCGTTCTTGGCCCGCTCGAACGCCCCCAGGAAGCCGTTGATGCCGTCCCCCGGATAGCCGTACACCCGGTGCACGCCCCACTCCCTCAGCCGCGCCAGGACGTAGTCGGCCACCTGCGCCATCTTTTCGCTCCTCCGGATCGCGGACTCGGGTCGCTCACCAGCCGCCGTACCCGGCCCGCCACCGGCAAACATTCACCACCCGCCCGGAACCCCTCACAGCCGGTAACGGAGAACGCGAAACGCCGACTTCGCCACCAGATGCCTCCCCGGCAGGAATCGAACCTGCGGCGCCCGGTTTCGGAAACCGGAGCTCTGTCCTCTGAGCTACGGGGAGCCCGGCCCAGGGCCAATCCCCGGGCCGTGGAGACGCAGGCGGGAATCGAACCCGCGTAGACGGTTTTGCAGACCGTCGCCTGAACCACTCGGCCACTGCGTCCAGCACCCGCCCCCGACCACAGGGGCGGGCAGCGACCCCGATGGGATTCGAACCCACGACACCCGGCGCGACAAGCCGGTGCTCTCACCACTGAGCTGCGGAGCCAAGACAACACAAAGAAAGAAAGGGCGAAAAAAGAAGAAACCGCCGTTCCCTGGAGCGGGAAGGCGGCCGGAGAACCCGTCGTCACACAGGAATCAGCGATCCGCCCGCCGCCGCGTACACCCGGTACGCCGCACACGCCGGGTACACGGCGTGACCCGATCGGCCCGATCGCACAGGCGCTGCTTCATGTCCCGGCTCCTCTCCCAGTCGGCGGACCTCACTGCCCCTTTAGACTGCCCGCGACCCGCAACGGTCGCAACGCATTTTCCCCGCGGCGACAAGAGGCGGCACGAGGCGGCACGAGGCGACGCGAGGCGACGCGAGGCGACGCGAGGCGGTTAAAGTCGGCCGGATGGCGCCGGTTCTGACCACCGAACGACTCACCCTGCGCGGATGGCGCGAGGACGACCTCGCCCCGTTCGCCGAACTCAACGCCGACCCCGCGGTCATGGAGCACTTCCCCGCCACCCTCGACCGCGCCGCCAGCGACGCGCTCGCCACCCGCATCACCGCCGGATTCGCCGCACACGGATTCGGGCTGTGGGCCGTCGAGACCACCGCCGACCGGCGGTTCATCGGCTTCACCGGCCTCAGCGTGCCCGGCTTCCACGCCCCGTTCCTGCCCGGCGTCGAGATCGGCTGGCGGCTCGCCCGCGGTGCCTGGGGCCACGGCTACGCCACCGAGGCCGCACGCCGCGCCCTGCGGTTCGGGTTCCACGACGCCGGGCTGGCCGAGATCCTGTCGTTCACCGCCACCGGCAACACCCGCTCCCAGGCCGTCATGCGCCGCATCGGCATGACCCACGACAGCGCCGCCGACTTCGACCACCCCGACCTGCCCGAAGGGCACCCGCTGCGCCGTCACGTCCTCTACCGCGCCACCGCCTCCTCGCTCGGCCGACCGACCCAGCAGGGCCCGGATCAGCAGGGCCCAGATCAGGCGTAGACGACGCAGCCGCGCGCCTCCAGATCCCCCACCAGACCAGGCTCCAGGCGCAGCCGCGCGTTCCAGCGCAGGTCGAGCTTGTCCAGCGACGGCAGGTCCGCCACCCACCCGGGCAACACCCGCAGGTCGTTGGCGCGCAGATCCAGATGCCGCAGCGCCCGCAACCCGCGCACCCCGCCGGGAACCGCGTCCAGATGGTTCCAGCGCAGGTTCAGGACGCGCAGCTCCGCCAGCGCGCCGACCGTCCCAGGCAGGCCGGTGATCTGGTTGCCCTCCAGATGCAGCTCGCGGAGCCCCGCCAGGCCGCCGATCTCCTCCGGCACCCCGGTCAGGGCGTTGCGCATCGCCCGCAGTTCCCTCAGCGCCCCGAGCCGGCCGACCTGCCGCGGCAGCTCCGCCAGCCCGTTGCCGTTGACGTTCAGGTAGAGCAGCCCCGCCAGGCCGCCGATCTCCTCGGGCAGGCCCGCCAGCCGCAGGTCCGCGGCGTACAGGTACCGCAGCCGCCCCAGCCCGCCCAGCCCTCCGGGCAGCGCCGCCAGGCGGTTGACGCTCAGGTCCAGCACCCGCAGGCCCGGCATCGCCCCTACCGGCGGCATCCGCTCCAGCCGGTTGCCGTCCAGGTAGAGCTCCTCCAGGGCCGTCAGCCCGGCCAGCTCGGCCGGCACCTGCGCCAGCCGGTTCCTCCCGACGTCCAGGCACCGCAGCCCGCGTTTCCCCCACACCTCCGGCGGGATCTCCGTCAGGCCCCTGTCGCGTAACCGCACCTCGTCCATGCCCCGACACTAGATCACCCACGGCGCGTAGGTTGGGGCGATGACGGCACTGATCCCCCGGCCCCGCGGCGAGCCCGCGCCCGGAGCGGTCCACGTGCCCGGCTGGCTGGACGAGGCCGCCCAGCGCGACCTGGTCGCGGCGTGCCGCGAATGGGCACGCCCGCTCGCCGGCATGCGCCGGACGCGGCTGCCGGGCGGCGGCGTCATGTCGGTGCGGACGGTGTGCCTGGGCTGGCACTGGGAGCCCTACCGGTACGTCCGCGAGGTCGACGGCGAGCCCGTCAAGCCGCTCCCGGACTGGCTGGCCGATCTCGGCGAACGTGCCGTCCGCGACGCCTACCCCGGCACCGAGACCTGCCGCGAGACCTGCCGCGACGAGTCCGCGCACATCGAGGGCGCGGACGGCTACCGGCCCGACATCGCCCTGGTCAACTTCTACGACGACGCCGCCAGGATGGGCCTGCACCAGGACCGCGACGAACGCGGCCGCGCCCCGGTGGTGTCGTTCAGCCTCGGCGACACCGGCGTCTTCCGGCTCGGCAACACCGAGTCGCGCGGACGGCCCTGGACCGACGTGCCCCTGGAGTCCGGCGACCTGCTGGTGTTCGGCGGGCCCGCACGGATGGCCTACCACGGCATCACCAAGATCCTGCCCGGCACCGGCCCCCGGGACATCGGCCTGACCGGTGGACGCCTCAACATCACCCTGCGGGTATCCGGCCTCGATGCCGGATGAACGCGGGGTGGATGATGAGTACTTCCTGCCACCCTGCTTTACACAGTAAGGTTCAAGGTATGGGGAGAGAACCCGACTACCTGGCCTACCTGCGCGCCCGCCTCGCCGCCGAACCACCCGCGGGCCGCAAGGGCATCACCCAGATCCGCGACGAACACGCCGCCGATCTCGCCACCCTCCCCCGCCCACCCGTCGAGGTGGTCGAAGACCTCACCATCGACGGACCGGCCGGACCGCTGCCCGCGCGCCTCTACCGGCCCGCCGCCGCACCCTCACCCTCCCCCGCCCTGGTGTACTTCCACGGCGGCGGCTGGGTGCTGGGCGACGTGGAGTCCTACGACCCCGTCGCCCGCGCCCTCACCCTGGCCTGCGGCATCACCCTCATCTCGGTCGGCTACCGGCGCCCGCCCGAACACCCCTACCCCGCCCCCGTCGACGACGCCGCCGCGGCCGTACGGTGGACCACCGCCCACGCCGGCCGCCACGGCATCGACCCCGCCCGGATCGGCGTCGCCGGAGACAGCGCCGGCGGCCAGCTGGCCGCCGCGGCCGCCTGGCGCCTGCGCGGCGACCAGGCACCGGCGCTGCAACTCCTGGTCTATCCCGCCGTCGACCTGCGCACCGTCCCGCCGGACCTGCCCGACCCCGACGGGCTGGAGTTCCCGCGCGGCGGCCTCGCCCGCATCCTGGAGCTCTACCTGCACGGCACCGACCGCACCCTGCCCGAGGTGTCCCCGCTGCTGGTCCCCGACCCGCACACCCTGCCGCCGACGATCATCGCCACCGCCGAGCACGACCGGCTGCGCCCGCAGGCCGAGCGGTACGCCCAGCGCCTCACCCGCGCCGGCGTCGACACCACCCTGATCACCGGCACCGGCCTGGACCACGGGTTCCTCGGCTGGGGGTCCTACGCCCGCCGCCCCGCCGAAGCCGTCGCCGAGATCGGCGCCGCCGTCCACGCCCGCCTCACCCGCCGCCGCTGACCCTTCCCCGGCTGATTCCCGGGGCGGGGCCGTTCTCCGGAATCGCTGTTTCCCCGACGTTGTCGATTCCGGCGGGCCCCGTCCGTCATATGAACGACACGACGGCAAGCGGGAAGGACACCACCATGAAGTACATGCTGATGATGTACGACACCGACGAGGACTGGGCCGCCGTCCCCGAAGAGGACCTCAAGGCCGCCCTGGCCGAGCACGAGGTGTTCATCGAGTACCTGGAAGGGCGCGGCATCGCCTGGTCGGGGGAGGCGCTGCGGCCCGCCTCGGCCTCCACCACGCTGCGGCCCGGCGACGCCAAGGCCGGATCCGGCGGCGGCCTGACCGTCACCGACGGCCCCTTCGTGGAGCTCACCGAGCATCTGGGCGGCTACTACGTCGTGGAGGCCCGCGACCTCGACGACGCCCTCGAGATCGCCCGGCACTGCCCCATGGGCGCCGGCATCGAGGTGCGGCCGATCTGGGACGTCGAGGACCCCGAGCCGGACGCGTGACCGACCCGGACGCCCAAGCCTCCGCCGGCGCGAACGCCTCCCCCGGCCTGGAGGCGGGCGCGGACGTCAGCGTGGCGGCGGGCGCCGGCGTCGGCGGGTCCGGGCCCGCGGACGAGGTGGAGGGCGCCGCGGTGGAGGGCGCCGACGTGAAGGGCGCCGACGTGGAGGGCGCCGTGGCGGAGGCGCACCGGCGGGGGTGGGCGGCGACGCTCGCCACCGTCGTGCGCCTCACCCGCGACCTGGACGCCGCCGAGGACGCCGTCCAGGAGGCGTTCGTCGCCGCCCTGGCCACCTGGCCGCGCACCGGCGTGCCCCGCAACACCGTCGGCTGGATCACCACCACCGCGCGCCGCAAGGCGCTGGACCGCATGCGCCGCGACACCACCCTGGCGCGCAAGCTGCCGCTGCTCATCCTCCCCGACGCTCCCGAAGACGGCGACGCGGCAGGTCACGCCGTCGGGCAAGGGGCGGGCGGGCCCCAGGACGACCGGCTGAGGCTGATCTTCACCTGCTGCCACCCGGCCCTGGCGCCGCAGGCGGCGGTCGCGCTCACGCTGCGGCTGGTGTGCGGGCTGCACGTGCCCGAGATCGCCCGGCTGTTCCTGGTGTCCGAGCCGACCATGGCCGCCCGCCTCACCCGCGCCAAGAAGAGGATCCACGAAGCGGGGATCCCCTACCGCACCCCGTCCGGCGACGAGCTCACCGAACGGCTCCCGGCGGTCCTGGCCGTCGTCGCGCTGCTGTTCACCGAGGGGCACACCGGCAGCCGCGGCACCACCCTCACCCGGCCCGAACTGCTCGACCAGGCGATCCGCCTCGCCCGGCTGCTGGCCGACCTGCTCCCCGGGCACAGCGAGATCACCGGCCTGCTGGCGTTGCTGCTCCTGCTGGACGCCCGCCGCGCCACCCGCGTCGACGCCGCCGGTGACCTGGTGCTGCTGGCCGACCAGGACCGCACCCGCTGGAACACCACCCTGATCGCCGAAGGCCGCGCCCTGGTCGAACAGGCCCTGCGCTCCGCACGACCGCCCGGCGCCGGCCCCTACGCCGTCCAGGCCGCCATCGCCGCCCTGCACGCCGAGGCCCAGTCGGCCGCCGACACCGACTGGCCGCAGATCGTCGCCCTCTACGACGTCCTGCTGGTCACCCACCCCTCACCGGTCGCCGCGCTCGGCCGCGCCGTGGCGGTGTCGATGGCCTCCGGGCCCGAACGCGGCCTGGCCGAGCTCGACGCCATCACCGCCGACCCGCGGATGGCCGGCTACCACCGCCTGGACGCCGCCCGCGCCGACATGCTCCAGCGGCTCGGCCGGCACGCCGAGGCCCGCGCCGCCTACCGCCGCGCCGCCGGCGGCGCCCGCAACCCCGTCGAACGCGACCACCTCGCCGGACGCGCCCTCCCACCGCCCGACGCGCCCTGACCCGCCCGCCCGGCCGTCCAAGCCCCCACGGACAAGATCAGCCCCGGGCGCGATCATCCAGCCGCCCCGCCGCCTGAACGCCGGTCAGGCGGCGGCGAGCTCGGTGCGCAGCAGGTCCAGGCCCATCGGGCCCAGGTCCAGGGCGCGGCGATGGAACTCCTTCAGGTCGAACGCCGCACCCTCCCGGCGCCGCGCCGCCTCACGCGCCTCCAGCCACACCTTCTCGCCCACCTTGTAGGCGATGGCCTGCGCGGGCCGCCCCAGATACCGGTCGATCTCGAACTCCACCGCCGTGTCCGGCGTGGTGTGCGCCCGCAGGAACTCCAGCGCCAGCTCCGGCGTCCACCGCTCACCCTCGTGGAACCCGGCGCCGCGCGGGATCTCCAGCTCCAGGTGCAGGCCGATGTCCAGCACGATCCGCGCCGCGCGGAACCGCTGCCCGCCCGCCCACATGCCCAGCCGGTGCGCCGGGTCACGGAAGTAGCCCAGCTCGCCCATCAGCCGCTCGGCGTACAGCCCCCACCCCTCGCAGTGCCCCGGGAACAGCTCGCTGGACAGCCGCTGGAACCGGTTGAGCGTGCCGGTGTTGAGGGTGGTGACGCCCAGCTGCAGATGGTGCCCCGGGACGCCCTCGTGCACCATCGTCGCCGGCACGCCCCAGGTGACGATCTCCCGGTCGGGGTCGGCGACGCCCCACCACACCGTGCCGGGCCGCGACAGGTCCTCGGCGGGCGCCAGGTAGTAGACGCCCTCCTCGGCCGGGATACGGCAGTCGACCCGGTGCAGCGGCTCGGGGATGTCGAAGTGCGTGCCGTGCAGCTCGGCGATCGCGCCGTCGGCCAGCTCCTGCAGCCACGCCCGGAACCTCTCGGCGCCCCGCACCCGGTAGCGGGGATCGGCGTCCAGCGCCGCCAGCACCGTCGGCAGCGGCTCGCCCGGCAGCACCCGCTCCGCCGCGTTGTCGATCTCGGTGCCGATCCGCGCGAGCTCCTCCCACCCCCACGCGTAGGTCTCCGCCAGGTCGAGCCGCGTTCCCAGGAAGTCCCGGACGCCCAGCTCGTAGCGATCACGTCCCAGCGCGTCACGTTCGGGCGCGTACGGGGCCAGCTCACCGGCCAGGAACGCCCCGAAACCGGCCAGCGCCCGCGCCGCCTCGCCGCACGCCGCGTCCAGCTCGGGCCGCAGCGGCCCCTCCCCGTAGGCGGCCGCCAGGCCCGCCACGTACGCCTCGGTCTGCGCCGACGCCCGCACGTTGCGCAGCACCTGCCGCCGCGCCACCACGCGGCCCTCCTGCCGCGCCCGCGTCAGCGTCGTCCGCAACCCCTCCAGCGATCCCGGCAACGCCCGCAGCCGGGCCCGCATCGCCTCCCACGGCGTGGCCGGGCCCTCGTCCAGCAGCTCGAACGCCTGACGCAGCCGCTGCACCGGCCCGTCGATGGTGTCCATCAGGTGGTCACTGACCCCGGCCTCGTCCAGCGCCAGCTCCACGTGCAGGCGTTCACGCAGCACCGCCGCCGCCACCCGCCCCGCGCCGCCGGCCCCGTGACCCGCGCCGTTGCCGGCCCCGTCGCCCGCGCTCAGCGCGTCCAGGTCGGCCAGCGTCCGCCGCGACAGGTCGGTGCGCGCGGCGAACCCCTCCGGGCTGTAGTCGGTCAGCGCCGACTCCTGCCCGGCGATGCCCATCAGGGCCGCCCGGCACGGATCCAGCGCGGCGAAGTCGTCCACATACCGGTCGGCGAGATCATCCAGTGCGGTCACCGCCCCAGGCTAGGGCGTCCCCGCACTACCTGGTCTCGGCGGCCAGCCGGATGCCCAGGCCCACCAGGACCACCCCCGACACCTGCTCCAGGCGCCGCCGCACCCGCGGCCGCTCGAACCACCGCCGCGCCGCCGCCACCAGCCACACGATCCCCGAGTACCAGACCAGGTCGATCAGCGCCCACATCGCCGAGAACAGCAGCAACATCGCCAGCACCGGCGCCCCGTCCGGCACGAACTGCGGCAGGAACGACACCGCGAACACCCCCGCCTTCGGGTTGGCGAAGTTGGTGATCAGCCCGAGCCGGAACGACCGCCACCCCGGCACCACCACCGGCCCCTCCACCGGCCCCTGCACCGCGTCACCCGCCGAAGCGACCTCGGCCGCCGGCGTCTCCGCCGCGCCGCGCCGCGCCCGCCACAGCGCCTTCACGCCGAAATACACCAGCACCGCCGCACCCGCCACCCGCAGCCCGTCATAGGCCAGCTCGGACGCCGCCAGCAGCGCCGACAGGCCCAGCGCCGCCGCCACCCCCCACATCAGCACACCGGTCTCGTTGCCCAGCGTCGTCAGCAGCCCGGCACGCCGCGACCGCATCGACTCGCGCATGATGACGACGGTGCTCGGCCCGGGGGCCATGGCGATCAGGACCGCGGCGCCGGTGAAGGCGATCAGGCTCTCCAGCATGCCGCCATGCTGGACTCACCCAGCCGCCCCGCGCAACGCCGATTCACCGCGACGAACGCCTCACAGCGGCCCGCCGCCGTCATCACCGTCACCCGGGGACGGCGACGGCGCGGTATCGCTCGGAGACGGCGTCGGGGTCGGCGACGGCGCCTCGGTGGTCTCGTCCGGCGACGGCGTCGGCGTCTGCAACGTCGGCTCCGGCGGCGGGGGAGGCGGATCCTCGGCCTCCGGCTGGCAGGCGAACAACACCAGCATCAGCAACGCCAGCACCACCAGCACCGCCGCCAACGTCAAGATCGCCGACACCAGGCCGCGTGCCGACCGCTCCGCCGGAGCCGGCACCGGCGGCGGCGCGGGCGGACGCTCCAGCGCCGGGCCGCCCGCCCCCAGCCAGTACGGCTGGAACTGCGGCCCCCGGCGCCGCCCCACCTGACCGGCCCGCCGGCCCCGGAACGACCCCTCCAGCAGCACCGAATCCAGAAAACGCTCCGCGCCCAGCCGATCAGGCCGGTCCACGTCGTAGTCCACCGCCACCCACGGCGCCGGCCCGTCCGGATGCGCCGCCACCACCGGCGCCGGCCCCGCCGGATCGAACTCCGGCGGCCGCCCCGGGCCCGGCAGCGACGCCGTGATCGCCGCCCGGAACCGGTCCCGCGCCGCCGCGTCACCCGCCGCGCCCCGCGTCAGCACCGCCACACTGGCCCGCCGGCCCTCGTGGTCCTCCCCCAGGTACACGATCCCCGCGGAGGTCTCCGACAGCCGCGCGGACAGCCGGAACGGACCCAGCTGAACCGGATCCCCCGGCGGCAACGGCCTCGACATGGGCGCCAGACTAACAACCGTCACAGCCCGCTGATCACCGAGCACGTGGGGATACCGCGCGATTGGGTAGAGATGATCGCGTAGGGTCGAAAGGGCGCCCGCCCGCACCAGGAGACAGCGAGGACTCCCAGATGACCGTCGCCGCTCACGATGTCGACCAGGCCGCCGCGCTGCTCCAGCGCACCGTGGCCGAGGTCCAGAAGGTCATCGTCGGCCAGGACCACATGGTGGAGCGCATGGTCGTCGCCCTCCTCGCCAAGGGCCACTGCCTCGTCGAAGGCGTCCCCGGCGTCGCCAAGACCCTCGCCGTCGGCACCCTCGCCCAGGTCGTCGGCGGCACCTTCGCCCGCCTCCAGTTCACCCCCGACCTGGTGCCCTCCGACATCGTCGGCACCCGCATCTACCACCCCTCCACCGAGCAGTTCGACGTCGAGCTCGGCCCCGTCTTCGTCAACTTCGTCCTCGCCGACGAGATCAACCGCGCGCCCGCCAAGGTCCAGTCCGCGCTCCTGGAGGTCATGGCCGAACGGCAGGTGTCCCTGGGCGGCAACACCTACCCGCTGCCCAAGCCGTTCATCGTCCTGGCCACCCAGAACCCGATCGAGTCCGAAGGCGTCTACCCGCTGCCCGAAGCGCAGCGCGACCGCTTCCTGATGAAGATCGACGTGCACTACCCCGGCGCCCACGAAGAGCTCCAGATCCTCCAGCGCATGAGCGTCGACCCGCCCGAGGCCACCCCGATCCTGGACCCCGACCGGCTCACCACCCTCCAGCGCGCCGCCGAAGAGGTCGCGGTGCACGAACTGGTCGCCGACTACATCGTCCGGCTCGTCATGGCCACCCGCGAACCCGAGCAGTACCGGCTGCCCGACCTGCGCCGCGTCATCGAGATCGGCGCCAGCCCCCGCGCCACCCTCGGCCTGGTCGCCACCGCCCGCGCCCTCGCCCTGCTCAACGGCCGCGACTACGTCCTGCCCGACGACGTGCGCGCCGTCGCCCGCGACGTCATGGCGCACCGCATCGTCCTCACCTTCGACGCCCTCGCCGACGGCGTCGAGACCGCCGACGTCGTCGGCCAGATCATCGCCGCCGTCCCACCGCCCCGCGTGGTCTGGAACCACGGCGTCGCGGTCACCGCACGATGACCTCGCCCCGGCGCCCGCGCCGCGGCGGCAAACTCGCCGCCCTCGCCCCAGAACGCACCCTGCGGCGGCTCGAACTGCAGGTCACCCGCCGCCTCGACGGCCTCCTCAACGGCGAGCACCTCGGCCTCATCCCCGGCCCCGGCACCGAACTCGCCGACGCCCGCCTCTACCAGCCGGGCGAGGACGACGTCCGCCACATGGACTGGGCCGTCACCGCCCGCACCACCACCCCGCACGTCCGCGACCTCATCGCCGACCACGAACTCGAAGCCTGGGCCCTGGTCGACCTCACCCCCAGCATGGACTTCGGCACCGGCGCCATGGTCAAACGCGACCTCGCCGTCGCCGCCCTGGCCGCCGTCGGCTTCCTCACCGTCCGGCTCGGCGACCGCGTCGGCAGCTACCTGCTCCGCCAGGACGGCCTGCGCCGCCACCCCGCCCGCACCGGCAAGGCCGCCATGTACGCCATGCTGCAGGCCATCCTCGACGCCGAGCCCGGCACCCGCGACCCCGCCGCCCCCGACCTGCCCGCCGGCATCTCCGCCCTCGACCGCGGCCAGACCCGCCGCGGCCTCCGCGTGATCATCTCCGACTTCCTGCCGCCGCCCGACGCCCTCGACACCACCGGCCCCGGCGGCCCTGACGGCTCGGCCGCCCTCGGCGGCCCGCCCGCCTGGGAACGCCCCATGCGCCGCCTCGCCGTCCGCCACCAGGTCCTCGCCGTCGAGATCATCGACCCGCGCGAGCTCGACCTGCCCGACGTCGGCCTCGTCGAGATGACCGACCCCGAGACCGGCGCCGTCCACGAGATCGTCCTCAACAAGAAGGTCCGCGAACGCTACGCCGCGGCCGCCGCCGCCCAGCGCGCCCAGACCCGCGACGCCCTGCGCCGCAGCGGCGCCCACCACCTCGTCCTGCGCACCGACCGCGACTGGATCGCCGACGTCGCCCGGTTCGCCCTCCGCCAGCGCCGCGCCGCCGGCCGCACCGTCGCGCCGGGGGTGCGCGCATGACCTTCCTGTCACCCGAACGATTCTGGCTGCTGATCCTGCTCCCGCTGCTGACCCTGGCCTACGTGCTCATGCAGCTGCGCCGCCGCCAGTACGCCGTGCGCTTCACCAACCTCGCGCTGCTCTCCCAGGTCGCGCCCAAACGCCCGGGCTGGCGCCGCCACCTCGCCGCCCTGCTGTTCGTGGCCATGCTCCTGCTCATGATGATCGGATTCGCGCGGCCCGCGTCCTCGGTCAAGGTCCCCCGCGACCGCGCCACCGTCATGGTCGCCGTCGACGTCTCCCTGTCCATGATGGCCAAGGACGTCGCCCCCGACCGGTTCGGCGCCGCCAAGGAGGCCGCCAAGAAGTTCATCCAGGACCTGCCCGGCCGCTTCAACGTCGGCGTCGTCTCCTTCGCCGGCAGCGCCAACCTCGTCGCCGCGCCCTCCGCCGACCGCGAGGCCGCCATCGCCTCCATCGACCAGCTCGTGCTCGCCAAGCGCACCGCCATCGGCGAAGCCGTCTTCACCTCGCTGCAGGCCATCCGCTCCTTCGACTCCCAGGCCAGCAACGACCCACCGCCCGCCCACATCGTCCTGCTGTCCGACGGCGACAACACCACCGGCCGCACCGTCCAGGAGGCCATCGACGCCAGCCGCGCCGCCCAGATCCCGGTCTCCACCATCGCCTTCGGCACCCCCTACGGCACCGTCGACATCGAAGGCGAGACCACCAGCGTCTCGGTCAACAAGGAGACCCTGCGCACCCTCGCCGAAGGGAGCCGCGGAAAGGCCTACGAGGCCGCCGACGGCGGCCAGCTGTCCGAGGTGTACGCCAACATCGGCAGCTCCCTGGGCTGGAAGACCGAACACCGCGACATCTCCGCCCGCTTCACCGGCTTCGCGCTGCTGTTCGCTCTCGCCGCCGGCGGCGTCTCCCTCGTCTGGTTCTCCCGCCTGCCCTGACCGGCCCCGGCTCCAGCCCGGCTCAGCCCGCCTCCGCCTCAGCCCCCACCCGGGTCGAACGCGGCACCGGCGGCGTCCTCGGCGGCAGGCAGCGCAACAGATCCGGCGGCCGCCGCGCCGGCGCCACCCGCAGCAGCGCCCACGCCGCCAGCAGCCCGCACGACGTCGCGAACAGATGCCCCAGGTTCCAGATCGTGTGCATCACCACCGCCGGCGCCACGATCCCCACCACCAGGGACACCACCCCCGCCACCAGCCACCGGCCGCGCATCAGCAGCACCGCGGCCGCACACCCCGCCACCATCACGTAACTGACGCCCACGTCCGTGGTGATCGCCAGCTCCGCCGGCGCCCGGCCCGTCCGCAACGCCCGCGTCTCCACCGCGGCCGTCAGCAACGACCCGAACACATGCCCCGACAGCCCGATCACCAGCATCCGCGGCGTCCCGTACCGCCGCTCCCCCCACGCCACCACCGTCACGTACAGCAGGATGTACAGCACCAGGCCCGCACCCCGGTCGGCCACCCACCACATGCTGTCCAGCAGCACCTCCAGCGGCGCCCGCGCCAGGTTGCGCAGGTTCGTGCTCTGCAACGTCGTCAGCAACTCGATCAGCTTGGGCGGCGCCGTCCGCTGCACCAGCGTCGACCCGGTGAAGATCGCCACGTACGTGAACGTCGCCGGCGCCGACAACACCCACGCGTGCAGCCACCGGGTCCGCGGCGACCACCGTTCCACCAGGCCGGACGCCCACGGGAACCAGCGCCCCAGCCCGCACAGCACGTACCACACGACCACGGCCACCAGGCAGGCGATCAGGACCGTCCTCGAAATCAACCAGGCCTCCAGCCCCGCCCGCCACCGGCCCCGCAGGACCGCCCGTCCCCGAGTGACCACGCTCCGTCACGTCTGACGTGCACCTTCTCACCCACGGAACGGCGCCGGGCGCAACGACACCCGCCCAGCGCTGATACGGTCGGCCGACGTGGGGGAACACTACTTCGCGCCCCGGCCCGGCGCCGCCAGCAAACCGCGCAGCATCGACCTCGTCCTGCCCGACCTGCACCTGCGCCTGGAGACCGACCGGGGCATGTTCTCGCCCGACCGCGTCGACCTCGGCACCCGCATCCTGCTGGAGACCGTGCCCCCTCCCCCGCCCTCAGGCACCCTGCTCGACCTGGGCTGCGGCTACGGCCCCATCGCACTCACCATGGCGCGCCGCTCGCCGCAGGCGAGCGTTCTAGGGGTGGACGTCAACGAGCGCGCGCTCGACCTCGCGCGGCGCAATGCCATCGCCGCCGGCCTTGACAATGTAAGGTTCAACCTGGCGGAGGAGACCGACCCCGGCCTGCGCTTCGAGGCGATCTGGTCCAACCCGCCGATCCGCATCGGCAAGGCCGCCCTGCACGACCTGCTCCTCACCTGGCTCCCCCGCCTCACCCCCGGCGGCCTGGCCCACCTGGTCGTCCAGAAGCACCTGGGATCGGACTCCCTGCAGCGCTGGCTCAACGACCAGGGCTTCCCCACCGAGCGGATCGCCTCCCGGTCCGCCTTCCGCATCCTCGCCGTATCCGCCCGTACCGAAGGCCCTGCCACATGACCACGCCCGAACGCAGGCAGCTGCGCCCCACCGACGTCAAGCGCCTCAACCGCGACTGGCGGCGGCGCACCGACGCCCGCCTCGGACTGCTCGTCGAATCGGTCACCCAGCCGTTCAACATCGGCTCGATCATCCGCAGCGCCGCCGCCTTCGGCGTCGAGCACCTGTGGCTGGCCGGCAACGCCACTCCCCCGACCCACCGCAACGTCGCCAAGACCGCCCTGGGCACCGAGCGCCTCCTCCCCTGGAGCCACGCCGGCACGGCCGCCGAAGCCGCCGAGGCCGTCCGCAAGGAGGGCCTGCGCCTGGTGGCCGTCGAGCTCACCGGCGACGCCCTCCCCCTCCACGAGGCGCCTCTGGACGGCGACGTGTGCCTGGCCGTCGGCGGAGAGGACCACGGCTGCTCCCCCGCCCTGCTCGCGGCGGCCGACGCGGTCGCCTACATCCCGCAGGTCGGCCGCGTCGGCTCCCTCAACGTCGCCGTCGCCACCGCCATCGCCCTCGGCGAGGCCCGGCGCCGCGAGTGGGCCGGCTGACCCGTCACCGCGCGCCGCGGCTAACCCCGCTGCAGCAGCGCCGCGAACTCCTCCAGCGAGATCTTGCCGTCGCGGTTGCCGTCCGCCTGCACCACGACCTCCACCGCGCGCGTCTCGCTGATGTCCTGCCCGAGCGCGCGCATCAGGTTGTGCAGCTCCTCCGCCGAGATGTAGCCGTCGCCGTCCACGTCGACCATCTCGAACGCGGCCTTGTACTCGTTCACATCGGACATGGGGCACACCTCTCGTCACGGGAGCATTCAGCCCAAGGAAGCTAGCACCTCGCCAGTCCCGGAATTCAGGGCTTTGGAAGCGCCGCCGGGCCGGTCAGACTCAGGAGCCCGGCCGGACTCGCACCGACATCACCTTCAGGCTCCGGGCCATCGACGAGGTCGCCAGGCTCGACAGGCGTAGGGCCATCGGTCTGTGCGGCACCCTGCTCACCAGGGGACGGCGGCGTCATCGGCCGGGGCCTTGACAAAGTAAGGTAAGGCCGAAATCGCGTTGGGGCGACGCGATCGTCATAATCGGGTGAGTGCCGCGCGACTACGCCTTCCTGGACCATCCCGGCCCGATCCCGTTCGCCCATCGCGGCGGGGCCGGCGGCCGTCCCGAAAACTCCATGGCCGCCTTCCAGCGAGCCGTCGACCTCGGCTACCGCTACCTGGAGACCGACGCCCACGCGACCGCCGACGGCGTCGTGGTGGCCTTCCACGACCGCACCCTCGACCGGGTGACCGACCGCAAGGGCACCGTCTCCCGGCTCCCCTACGCCGAGGTCGCCAAGGCCCGCATCGCCGGCAGCGAGCCCATCCCCCGGCTGGAGGACGTCCTCGGCTCCTGGCCCGACGCCCGCGTCAACATCGACCTCAAGGACGCGACGGTCATCGGCCCGCTCGCCGAGGCGCTGCACCGCACCCGGGCCTGGGACCGGATCTGCATCACCTCGTTCTCCACCCGGCGGCTGGCCCAGATGCGCGCCCGCCTGCCGCTGTTCACCGAACGCGACGTGTGCATGTCGCTCGGCCCGCGCGGCGTGATGGCGCTGCGCGCCAAGTCCTACGGCGGCGCCACCGACAAGCTCGTGCGCCTGGCCGCGACCGGGATCGCCTGCGCCCAGGTGCCGCACAGCCTGGGCCGGCTCCCCTTCGTCACCGAGGCGTTCGTCGCCAAGGCCCACGATCTGGGACTGAAGATGCACGCCTGGACCGTCAACGACGCTGACGACATGGCCCGCCTGCTGGATCTGGGCATCGACGGCATCATGACCGACGAGCTGGTGACACTGCGGCACGTGATGGCCGCGCGGGGGCTCTGGACCCGCTAACGCCCGAAGCCGGGAGGCCGGGGCGGGCCGCCGGGGCGGTACTCGGCGGCGATGCGCATGGGCCCCTGCGGGCGCACCGGGGGCCGCACCTGCTCGTCGGGGCGCGGGGCGGCCTGGGTGAGGTCGAGGCGCCCCTCCTTGAGGAGCCGCAGCAACTCCAGGTCCTCGGCCGAGACCAGGGCCGCCATCACCCGGCCACGGCGGGTCAGCGCGATCGGCTCGCCCGTGTAGGACACACGGTTGACCAGATCGGCGAAGTTCTTCCGCGCTTCGGTGACCGGCTGCTCATCCACACGATTCATCGTATAGCGAACCCTCCTCGTCTTCCCTTCCCATCAAATGTACAGTCCGTACCAACAGAGCGTTGCGTACGTAACGTACAGATGATCATGGAGGGCTCATGGACGGGACGGACGAGGTGTTCGCGCCGCGGATGCGCGCCACGGTGGCCGAGGCGCCGATGCTGGCGCAGGCGGCGCTGTACGAACGGCTGCTCGCCGAGCGGATCGTCTTCGTCGGCCAGGAGATCGACGACCAGCTCGCCAACCGGGTGTGCGGGCAGCTGCTCCTGCTGTCGGCGCAGGACGGGCGGCGCGACATCACGCTCTACATCAACTCCCCCGGCGGCGTGGTGGACGCCGGGATGGCCATCTACGACATGATGCAGTTCGTCCCCAACGACGTCTCCACCGTCGCGCTGGGCATGGCCGCCTCGATGGGGCAGACGCTGCTGTGCGCGGGCGCCGCGGGCAAGCGGTACGCGCTGCGGCACGCGCGGGTCATGATGCACCAGCCGCACGGCGGGATCGGCGGCACCGCGTCCGACATCAAGATCCAGGCCGAGCAGTCGCTCTACCTCAAGCGCACCCTGGCCGAGCGCACCGCCTTCCACACCGGGCAGACGCTGGAGCGCATCGAGGCCGACTCCGACCGCGACCGCTGGTTCACCGCCGAGCAGGCCCGCGAGTACGGCATGGTCGACCACGTCGTCGACAGCACCGAGCGGGTGGGCTCATGAGCGAGGGACGCTACGTGCTGCCGTCGTTCGTCGAGCGCACCTCGTACGGGATCAAGGAGATGAACCCGTACAACAAGCTGTTCGAGGACCGGATCATCTTCCTCGGCACGCCCGTCGACGACACCGCGGCCAACGACGTCACCGCGCAGATGCTGGCGCTGGAGAGCATGGACCCCGACCGGCCCATCAGCCTCTACATCAACTCCCCCGGCGGCTCCCTGACCGCCATGCTGGCCGTGCACGACACCATGTGCTACATCCGCCCGGAGATCGAGACCACCTGCGTCGGGCAGGCCAGCTCCGCGGCGGCGATCCTGCTGGCGGCGGGCACCAAGGGACGGCGCGCCGCGCTGGTCAACTCGCGGATCCTGCTGCAGCAGCCCGCCACCGACGTGCAGCGCGGCCAGTCCAGCGACATGGAGATCCAGGCCCGCGAGATCATCCGGATGCGGGAGCGCATGGAGGAGATCCTGGCCGAGGCCACAGGAAGGCAGCTGGACGAGGTCGCCCGCGACATCGACCGCGACCGTTTCCTCACCGCCGCCGAGGCGCGCGAGTACGGCCTGATCGACGACGTGCTCACCACCCGCAAGTAGGCCGGCGAGACGTCGGCCCGGGCCCCTTAAACGACGTGCGCGCTTTTCGCAAGACCTGCGGCGGCTGAAAGTTTCTCCCGCCGGGCTCAGGTAGGCCGAAACTACAGGGTTGGATTGGCGCCGAGGCGGGAATCTTGCCTTGGTATTCAGCGTTGGGGAGTACAACACAGCAAGCCGCCTGGGAGGCACGTGACGATGGCCGAGCGCGCACTTCGCGGCACCCGACTCGGAGCGACGAGCTACGAGAACGATCGCAACACCGATCTGGCCCCTCGCCAAGAGGTGGACTACACCTGCACGAAGGGCCACCGGTTCACCGTGACGCTCGCAGCCGAGGCCGAGGTGCCGATGACCTGGGAATGCCGTAACTGCGGGGCGACCGCCCTGCGGGTCGACGGCGAACTGCCGCAAGCCAAGAAGGGCAAGCCGCCGCGCACCCACTGGGACATGCTCATGGAGCGCAGGACCCTGGAGGACCTGGAGGAGGTCCTCGCCGAGCGGCTGGCGATCCTGCGAGCGGGACGTCGCAAGACCGCCTGATCCGACACCGGCCGAGCCCGCGTCATCTCCGGATGACGCGGGCTCGGTCATGTCCGGGCACGGGCACGGCCGTCAGCTCGAGGCGGGAGACCCTCCGTGGCCCAAGGCGGCCCCGGGCGCGGTCAGGCGGGCTTGTCGTCGTCGTTGAGGACCTCGCCCCGCACCACCGGGCCGTGCGGCTCCGACGGGCGGTCGCCGCGGCCCATCGGGTCGCCGAACGGGTCGAAGGCGCCGGCGCCGGGCGGGAACATCGGCCCCACCCGGGTCTGGGCGATCTTGACGCGGCGCGCCGCCCAGGCGGTCAGCAGCCGCCGTACCGCAGGCCGGGTGAACGGCAGCACGAACATGAACCCGAAGATGTCGGTGACGAACCCCGGCGTCAGCAGCAGCACACCGCCGACCAGCACGAGCGCGGCGTCGGCCAGCTCGCGGTCGGGCACCTGGCCGCGGCCGAAGGTCTCCTGGAGGGCACGCCAGGCGCGCCTGCCCTCGCGGCGCACGATCCAGCCGCCCAGCAGGCTCTCGACGATCAGCAGCAGCACCGTCCACCAGGCGCCGATCACCTGCCCCACCTGGATGATCACGTAGATCTCCAGGATCGGCATCACCAGGAAGGCCAGGACCAACACGAACGCCAGCATCGTTCCATCTTCGCGTAGAAGGGTTCGTCTCTGTCCCTGTCAACGCCGGAGGGCACGCGATCGTTTCCCCGGCGAGGGCCTCTCCGCGCAGGGCGGAACCGGCCGCGCGGTCAGCGGCGCGAGCGCAGCTTGGCCGTGCGGGCCTCCACGCCCCACCGGGTGATCCGCAACATCGCCTCGGCCATGATGTCGCGGCTCATCTTGCTGTTGCCGTGGGCGCGCTCGACGAACGTGATCGGCACCTCGACGACCTTGAGGCCCTGCCGCAGCGCGCGCAGCGCCAGGTCGATCTGGAAGCAGTAGCCGCGCGAGTCGACCCCGTCCAGGCCGATCTTCTGCAGGGTCGCGGCGCGGAAGGCCCGGTAGCCGCCGGTCGCGTCGTGCAGCGGCACGCCCAGCATGAGCCGGGTGTAGGTGTTGGCGCCGCGCGACAGCGCCTCGCGGCTCTTGGGCCAGTTGACCACCTTGCCGCCCGGTACCCAGCGGGCGCCGATCACCAGGTCGGCGCCGACGAGCGCGGTCAGCAGCTTGGGCAGCTCCTCGGGCTGGTGGGAGCCGTCGGCGTCCATCTCGACCATGACGTCGTAGCCGTGCTCCATCGCCCACCGGAACCCGGCGATGTAGGCGGGGCCGAGCCCCTCCTTGCCAGTGCGGTGCAGCACCTTGATCTGCTCGTCGGTCTCGGCGAGGGCGTCGGCGAGCTCACCGGTGCCGTCGGGGCTGGCGTCGTCGACCACGAGCAGGTCCACCGTCGGCGCCGCGTCGCGCACCCGGCCGAGGATGCTCTTGATGTTGTCCCGCTCGTTGTAGGTCGGGATGATCACGAGCACCCGGCCGAGCTCGGCTGGGATCTCCATCGGTGCTACTTCCCCTCGTTCTTCCTGCGGGTGGTCCGCACGGCGAAGCCGGCCGCCCCGACGGCCAGCAGCGCCAGGGCCCACTCGGGCCGGGCGCCGACCCGGTCGGCCATGGTGCGCTCGGTGCGCGCCGGGACGCTCGCCACCTGGATGTCGGGTGTGAACTCGCCGGACTGGTCGATCATCTTCCCGTCCGGCGCCACGATCGCGCTGATGCCGCTCGTCGCCGCTACCAAGATCGTACGGCCATGCTCCACCGCCCGCAGCCGCGACATCGCGATCTGCTGCGGCGGCAGGCTGGTCTTGCCGTAGGTGGCGTTGTTGGTCTGCACGACCAGGAGCCGGCCAGCGGCGACGTCGCGGACCTCCCGGTCGTAGGCGACCTCGAAGCAGATCACGTCGCCGATGGTGACCGGGCCGAGCCGCATGACGCCCGAGCGGGTGCCCCGGGCGAAGTCGCGCGGGATGCGCTCGAACCGCGTGATCAGCTTGGTGAGCACGCCGCGGAACGGCAGGTACTCGCCGAACGGGACGGGGTGCCGCTTGACGTAGTAGTCGCCGGGGCCGCTGCGGGGGTCCCACACGATGCCGCGGTTCTCCACGTGCTCGCCGTCGGGGGTGTCGACCAGGGCGCCGACCAGGACGGGGACGCCGATGTCGCGGACGGCGGCGTCGATCGCGGTGTAGGCCTCGGGCTCGGCGTAGGGGTCCAGGTCGCTGGCGTTCTCCGGCCACACCACCAGCTCGGGGCGGGCGACCTTGCCCTCGCGGACCTGCCGGGCCAGGTTGTGGGTCTGCCGCACGTGGTTGTTGAGGACGGCCTTGCGCTGGCCCAGGAAGTCCAGGCCCAGGCGCGGCACGTTGCCCTGGACGACCGCGACGGTGACCGGCCGGCCCTCGGCCGGGGTCGGGACGGCCAGGCCTCCCCCGACGACCGCGGCGCCGGCCGCCAGCGCGAGGGCGACGGGGGCGGCGGCGGGCTTGAAGGGGCCGTCGCGGTGCGCCAGGACGGTCACCACCGCGTAGGCGAGCAGGCCGCCCAGGAGCGCGGTGAGGAAGGTGACCAGCGGCGCGCCGCCCAGCGAGGCGTAGGGGGTGAGCGGGGTGGCGGTCTGGCTGAACGCCAGGCGCGCCCAGGGGAACCCGCCGAACGGCACGTTGCCGCGCAGCAGCTCTTCGGCGACCCACAGGGCGGCGGTCCACACCGGCCAGCCGCGCAGCCGGGTCACCAGGGCGACGCCGGCGCCGAGCGGGATGAAGTAGAGGGCCTGGACGAGGCTCAGGATGATCCAGGCGTCCGGGCCGATCGCCGCGATGCCGGTGAGGACGGGCAGGAAGAACGCGGCGCCGCCGACGAACCCGAGCCACGCCGCGGTGCGGGCGCTCAGGCCGCGCAGGGCCAGGGTGAACAGGGCGACGCCGGCGGGGGCCAGCGGCCACAGGTCGGCCGGCGGGAACGCCAGGTACATGATCAGGCCCGCGGCGGCCACGAGGAGGGTGCGGGGCCATCCGGCCCGCCCGCTGGTCCGCAGGAACGCTCTCAGGCGCGCGGCGCGTCCGCGGGCGGCGGCTTGAGCGGGGGCGTCGGCGGCGGCTCCGGGACCGCCGGAGCCGGCGGCATCGCCGGACGCCGCGACCGGTTCGTCGGCCGGCGTCCGGTCCGGGAGGGTTTCCTGCGCCACCATGGCTCCTTGTCCAACAACACCACTGGCGGGAACGCTACCGTCCGGGCGGGCCCGGCACGACCTCGGAGGGGGAGGCGGCGGGGTCCGGGCACGGAAGAGGGCCCGTGACATCCATCGGGCCGGAGTCGTCCCACAGGCGGTGAGAACGATGATGCTCCGTTTTCTACTGGATGTCCGGGCCCTTTCCGGGTCCAAGCCCCCGCCCGATCGGGCGGCTCCGCCGTGACGCGGCTTCCGGTCACCCGCACCTGGCTCGAACGGGAGTGGGAGCGAATCAACACTCGTGCCCGTCGTGGCGCGATGTCCGGTGGCGCCTCGGGCGGCCGATCGGTGAGTCCCGTGCTGGACTGCTGCCAAACTACCGGCTTCCGCCCCCTTGTCAACCGCCTCACGTTCTGCGGGGACCCCTTGTTTCACAAGGTGAAAACCATGATCGGACGTGGTCGGTAAATCACCGTGGTCACAGGGGTCACAACTGTGGCGGCACCGGTTCGGGCACCACGACGGTGCCGGTCGCGGTGACCACGATGATCGGTTCGGTGAGCACCTCGGCGGCCGACTCGCCCTTGTCGGGCCGGCCCCGGCAGACCACCCGCGCCTCGAACTCCAGGGTGCGGCTGCGCCGCCCGACCCGGGTCACGGTGGCGGTGGCCTCCACGACGTCCCCGGCACGCAGCGGCGCGTGGAACCGGACGTCGGAGTAGGAGGCGAACAGGCCCTCGTCGCCGTCGGAGCGGATGCACACCTCGGTGGCGACGTCGCCGAACAGCCCGAGGACGTAGGCGCCGTCGACGAGATGCCCGGCGTAGTGGGCGTGGGCGTAGGGCACGTAGCGGCGGTGGGTGACGCTCAGCCCTTCGAAGCTCGAGCCGTCGAACGGATCGGTCACCGGTCGGTCTCCCTGGGCAGCAGGACGTGGGCGAGGAAGCTGGCCACCTCGGCGGGCGTGGTGCCCTTGCCGAAGATCCGGTCGACGCCGAGATCTCCGGCGGCGACGGTGTCGAAGCGGGGCCCGCCGACGACCAGCAGCGGCCGGCCCATCCCGGCGGCGACCGCGGTCGGGTACTCGGCGTGGAAGGCGGCGGCCATCTGCTTGGTGTTGTGCAGGTGGGCGTTGCGCTGCGTCACGACCTGGGAGACCAGCACCGCGTCGGCGTTCTCGGCCTTGGCGCGTTCGACCAGCTCGGCGACGGTGACCTGGGCGCCCATGTTGACCACCTGGATCTCGCGGTAGTACTCCAGGCCCTTCTCCCCCGCGAACCCCTTGACGTTGAGGATCGCGTCGATGCCGACGGTGTGCGCGTCGGTGCCGATGCAGGCGCCGACCACCACCAGCCGGCGGCCCAGCGCCTCGCGGATGGCCAGGTTGACCTCCTTGGCCGTCAGCAGCGGGTATTCGCGGCCCTCGGGCACCGGAATGCCCGCGTAGTCGATCAGGTGGCCGACGCGCCCGTAGACGATGAAGAAGGTGAAGTCGGGGCCCATCGGCTTGGCGTGCACGACGCTGGCCGGCTCCAGGCCCATCTTCCCGGCCAGCTGGAGCGCCGCCGCCTCGGCGCGCTTGCCCGCCGGGACGGGCAGGGTGAACGACATCTGCACCATGCCGTCGCCGGTGGTGTCGCCGTAGGGCCGGATGATCTGCCGGGTGTCGGCGGGCTCGGCGGGCGCCCGGGTCTCGGTGCCCGTCCCGAGCCCGGCACCAAGCCCGGCACCAGGCCCGGCACCAGGCCCGGCACCGAGGCCCGCACCGGCCCCCGCGTCGAGGCCGGCGCCGCCGTCGGGCGAGTGGTCTCCGGAGATGGTCATGCCGGCACCTCCTCGCTGTCGTGGGCGCCGTGGTGGGCGTGCGGATCCTCGCCGTCGAGGATGTCGATCGCGGGGTTGAAGTACCCGCCGGCGCGTTCGGCCACTCCGTCCAGGCCCTTGCCGCGGTCGGCGGGGCGGCGGGTGATGCCGAACGTGCCCTCCCCGATCGCGGCGAGCAGCCCGTCGTCGCAGATCCGGTCGAGCAGGTCGACCGACTCCGACAACACCTGCCGGGCCCGCTCGGCGACGAACCCGCCGGGCCGGGGCATGAAGTCGTCGGCGAGGTCGCCGCAGGCGTCCCGGACGTAGCGCACGTTCTCCAGGGCCAGGTCGCGGTCCGACAACCAGGGGGTGTGGATGCCCTCGGTCATCATGCCGATCAGGATGATCGACTGCCCGGTCATCACCCCGGCCAGGTTGAAGAAGGCGTCCAGCAGGTAGCCGGCGAAGATGTTGCCGCTCATGTGCTTGGTGGGCGGCATGTACTTCAGCGGCGCGTCGGGGAAGAGCTCGCGCACCAGCTGGGCGTGTGCGAGCTCCAGCCGGAACGACTGCGGGATCGCCGGGTTGATCTCGAACGCGTGCCCGAGCCCCAGCAGCCCGTCGGTCAGCCCCGCCTCGTGCGCGAACCGCTCGTTCAGCAGCTGGCTGACGATCACCGTGTGCGCGGCGTCGACCGCGTCGGCGGTGGTGAGGTAGTTGTCCTCGCCGGTGTTGATCACGATCCCCGCCCGCGCGTGGATCTGCCGGGAGAACCGCTGGTCGATGAACGTGCGGCGGGGGTTGATGTCGCGGAAGATGATCCCGTACATGCAGTCGTTGAGCATCATGTCCAGGCGTTCCAGCCCGGCCAGCGTCGCGATCTCGGGCATGCACAGCCCGGACGCGTAGTTGGTCAGCCGGACGTAGCGGCCCAGCTCGCGCGACACGTCGTCCAGCGCCGCCCGCATCAGCCGGAAGTTCTCCTGGGTGGCGTAGGTGCCCGCGTAGCCCTCGCGGGTGGCTCCCTCGGGCACGAAGTCCAGCAGCGACTGCCCCGTCGACCGGATGACCGCCACCACGTCGGCGCCCTCCCGCGCGGCGGCCTGGGCCTGCGGGATGTCCTCGTAGATGTCGCCGGTGGCCACGATCAGGTAGATCCACGGCTGCTTCGGGTCGCCGACCTCGGCCAGCACCCGCTCGCGTTCGGCGCGGCGCCGGTCGATGGCGGTGATCCCGATCCGGGCGGCGCGGCGGGCGGCCTCCCGCGCGGCCGCCGCGTCGCCGCCGCCGGGCAGCCGGAAGGAGACCCGTCCCCGGGCCGCGGCCTCGGCCAGCTCGGCCAGCGACCCGTGCGGGCCCTCGGCCAGCGCGTCCCACACCGGCAGCGCCACGCCGTGCTCCAGGCCCACCTGGTCGCGGACGGCGTCGGCGAGGTGGTTGACCCACGGGCGGCCCTCGTCGTCGGCGCCCCGGAGCCCTGCCAGGCGCAGCAGGGCCCGCTCCACCGAGACGGTCGTGTGCGTGCGCGCCATCTGCATGATCGGCTCGGCCGCGCGGGCGGCCAGGCGTCTCGCCCGGGCGACCACCGCCGGGTCCAGGTCGAGTTTGCGTTGCGGCGTCATTGCCGACCCCCTCGAACAATCGTCCGTGCTGGCGGGATTCCTACGGAAGATCCTCCGGCAAACCGGCCCCAATCCGCAAGAACCTCTTCCGCACGACGTTACAGGCCGGGGATCTGGCCGTTCCTGAAGGCGTCGACGAAGAGCCGGTGGTCGTCGCGGACGACGGAGGCGTACTCCATGCCGAAGGCGACCATGGCCGCAACGAACACCTTCTCGTCGTCGCCGATCGCCGCGGTGATCGCGTTCTCGACCTGGAAGCCGACCAGGGTGTGGTCGGAGTCGCTGTCGGAGACGCAGTGGATCTTGGCGGTGGCGCGGCCGAGGTCGTCCAGGACCGAGAGCATCTCCTCGGGCTCGGTCAGCGACGTCCAGTCCAGGTCCTCCTCGTAGGGGGACAGCTCCTGGACGACGTAGCCGACGCCGTCGATCTCGGTGTGGCCGAGCCAGGGGTCGGTGTTGGCCTGCAGGGCGCGGCGGGAGACCGCGGTGCGGTGGCCGTGGTGCTGGAAGTAGTCACGGATGCGCGGGTCGTCGACCACGCGGCTGGGGGCGGCGACGTTGCCCTGCTTCATCGACAGGACGACGTCGTTCTCCAGGGCCTGGCTGTTGCCCTCGACGAGGATGTTGTACGCCGACAGGCCCGCCGACCCGATGCCGAAGCCCGAGGCGCCCACGATGTCCTTGACCTGGTAGGTGATGGGGCGCAGGCGCTTGTCGCGCGGGATGGTCGCCAGGTAGGCCTCGTAGGCGCGCTCGACCTTGGCGCGCTCGGCGTCGTCGAGGCGGCGCACCCCCGGCCGGCTGCGGAAGCGCCGCTCGTGCCGCTCGACCAGCGTCATCTCGCCGAGCAGCTCGATGCGGGTGTTGGCCAGGGCGGCGACCAGGACCGCGCGGATGTAGCCGTCGGTGTTGTCGAGGGTCAGCGCGAACTCGTCGTCGCCGTCGTGCTCGGCGAAGTCGCGGACCTGGTCGACGTAGGCGTGCACGTAGGTCTCGATGAGCCGCCGGATGTCGGAGTCGGAGATGGCCTTGCTCCAGGCCAGCAGGGCCAGGCTGGCCACCAGCCGCTTGACGTCCCAGGTGAAGTGCCCGACGTAGGCCTCGTCGAAGTCGTTGACGTCGAAGATGAAGATGCCGTCGTCGTTCATGTACGTGCCAAAGTTCTGCGCGTGCAGGTCGCCCTGGATCCAGACCCGGGCCGTGCGCTCGTCGGCCCACGGGTCCTCGTCGTCGACGATGTCGGCGTAGAACAGGCAGGCGCTGCCGCGGTAGAAGGCGAACGGGTCGGAGGCCATCTTGCGGAAACGGCGGCGGAACTCGGCCGGGCTGCGCTCCATGAGATCGGAGAAGGCGTCGACCAGGACCTCGACGATCTGGGCCTGACGTTCCTTGGGGTCACGCTCGCGCAGTGACCGGGTGATGCTCGCCATCGCAGTGCTCCTCGAGGATGATCCGGGGGTCCCCCGCCGCGGCCGGGGCCGACCCGGTCATTCTCGCGCTTTCCCCCCTTCCCGGGCGGTGAACAGCGCACGAACCGCGGGTTCCGATCGCAGCAGGTCCAACGCAAGATCGACGTGCCCGGGCACGTATCCGTTCCCCACCAGCATCGTGACGTCGGCCGCCAGCCCCTCGGCGCCCAGCGCCGCCGCGGCGAACGAGGTGGCCATGGAGAAGAAGACCACCGTGCCGCCCGGCGCGGTGCCCAGGATCGCGCCGTGCTCGCAGCCCGGCACGTCCACGCACACCACGGTCACGTCCGCGGGCTCCCCCAGCGCCGCGGCGACCGCGACCGGGTCGCGGGCGTCGGCGAGCACGACCTCGTCGGCCAGCCCGGAGTCCGCCAGGCGGCGCCGCTCCGCCTCGGTCGGGACGAGCCCGATCGTGCGGGCGGCACCGGCGCGGCGGGCCGCCGCCAGCGACAGCGAGCCGCTCTTGCCGGCCGCGCCCAGCACCGCCACCACGGGTCCGCCGGGCCCCTCGTACCGGCGGACCACGCGGTGGGTCAGGGCGGGCGCGCCGCACACGTCCAGCACCGACAGCGCCAGCGGCACGGGCAGGTCGGCGGGCAGCACGGCGGCGATGGAACGGGCGAACAGGATGGCGTGGCCCTCGGCCGGGACCTGCTCGGACCGCCCGTCCCAGCGCGCCAGCCCGTCGGTGATCTCCAGCGGGGTGAGCGTCAGCGAGACCAGGGTGGCGACCCGGTCCCCCGCCTTCAGCCCGAGCGGCGAGCGCGGGCCGGCCTCGTCGACGACGCCGACGAGCATCCCGCCCGAGCCGGTGACCGGGTTCTGCATCTTGCCGCGCGCGGCGATGATCTCCAGCACTGCGGCGCGGATCGCGGCGGGATCGCCGTCGTGCGCGGTGTGCAGCTGGCGGTACGAGGCCGCGTCCAGGTTGAGGCGCTCCACCCTGATCCGCACCTCGTCCGGCCGGATGCGCGGATCGGTGTCGAGCCGGGCGGCCGCCTGGGGCAGCACGCCGGGCGGCTCCAGCACCCGGTGCAGCCCCACCGGAGAGCTTGTTGCGTCCATATTCCTGCCCGCCTAGGCTTTCCTGTCCGAATTTGGCTTCCCCGGAGGATGTCCCGGGCACCACTGGTATATACGGAATTCTTCCCGTAACGTCCGTCTCAGGCAACATATCGTTAAGAACGTACGCGCGAAGGGGTCAACGATGACCACTGCCCTGCGTCCGGAGCCCGCCGCGGCAGGCACGGCCGGACCCTCGCAACAGCCCTACGCCTACGCCCGGCGGCCCCTGGAAGAGCCCGACTGGACCCGCTTCCCCGGCTGGCGTGAGGTCACGGCCGCCGAGTGGGAGTCCGCGCAGTGGCAGCGCGCGCACTGCGTCAAGAACGTGCGGCAGCTGCGCGCGCTGATGGGCGATCTCCTGGACGAGGGCTTCTACGCCGACCTGGAGCGCGACCAGGCCGAACGCGCGACGATGTCGATGCTGGTCACGCCGCAGATGCTCAACACGATGGACGTGAGCTCGACCGAGGCGTTCTACGCCGACCCGGTACGGCGCTACATGATCCCGGTGTTCGGCGACCGCCGCACCGACTGGCCCTCGCACCCCTACGCCGCCCGCGACTCGCTGCACGAGGCCGAGATGTGGGCGGTCGAGGGCCTCACCCACCGCTACCCCACCAAGGTGCTGGCCGAGCTGCTCCCCACCTGCCCGCAGTACTGCGGGCACTGCACCCGCATGGACCTGGTCGGCACCTCGACCCCCGCGGTCAACAAGCACAAGTTCACCATCAAGGCGCCCGACCGGCACGGCGCCATGCTCGACTACCTGCGCCGCACCCCCGGCGTGCGCGACGTGGTCGTCTCCGGCGGCGACGTGGCCAACCTGCCCTGGCCTCGCCTGGAGACGTTCGTCGACGCCCTCCTGGACATCGACAACGTCCGCGACATCCGGCTGGCCACCAAGGCCCTGATGGGGCTGCCGCAACACTGGCTGCAGGACGAGGTGCGCGCCGGGATGGAACGCCTGGCCACCAAGGCGCACGGGCGGGGCGTGCAGATAGCCGTCCACACGCACGTGAACGCGGCGCAGTCGGTCACCCCGCTCGTCGCCCGCGCCGCCAGGGCGATGCTGGAGACCGGCATCCGCGACGTGCGCAACCAGGGGGTGCTGCTGCGCGGCGTCAACACCACCCCCGATCAGCTGCTCGACCTGTCGTTCGCACTCCTCGACGAGGCCGGCATCCTGCCCTACTACCTCTACATGTGCGACATGATCCCCTACAGCGAGCACTGGCGGGTCGCGGTGTGGGAGGCCCAGGAGCTCCAGCACGCGATCATGGGCTACCTGCCGGGCTTCGCCACCCCGCGCATCGTCTGCGACGTGCCCTACGTCGGCAAGCGCTGGGTGCACCAGCTCACCGACTACGACCGCGAACGCGGCATCTCCTACTGGACCAAGAACTACCGCACCGCCCTGGAGGCCGCCGACCCCGAGGCGCTGGCCCGCCGCTACGAGTACTACGACCCGATCCACACCCTGCCCGAGGCCGGCCGCCAGTGGTGGCAGGAGCGCCCGACGGCCGCCTGACCTGGCGGGCCGCACGGCCTGCCGGGCCGTCCACCCGTATCGCTGACTACCCTCACAGAGGTGACATACCGGTCAGAGAGCTTCCCCGTCGGCGCCGAGGCCACGGTCGGGGAACTGGAGAACGACCCGCACCCCCTCCTCGCCCGCCTGCGCGAGCACGAACCGGTGTCCTGGCTGCCCGCGTTCGGCGGGTGGCTGGTCACCGCGCACGCCCCGGCCCTGCGGGTCATGCGCAACGCCGCCGCGTTCACCGTCGACGACCCGCGCTTCTCCACCGCGCAGGTCGTCGGCCCCAGCATGTTGTCGCTGGACGGGCGGACGCACACCCGCCACCGCGAGCCGTTCGCCCGCCCGTTCCGGCCCGCGCGGACCCGCGCCCGGTTCACCGCGTTCGTCGAGGCCGAGGTGGACCGCCTGGTCGGCGGCATGGCGCCGGCCGGCCGCGCCGAGCTGCGCGCCGACCTCGCCGGCCCGCTCGCCGTCGCGGTCGTGGCCGAGGCGCTCGGCCTGGAGGGCGTGGACGCGGCCACCGTGCGCTCCTGGTACGAGACGTTCGTGACCGCGGTGTCCGACATCACCGCCGGGCGACCCGGCCAGGCCGGCGACGCCTACGAGCGGCTCGGCGCGGCCGTGCGCGACGCGATCTCCGTGCCCGGCTCGGACTCGCTGCTGGCCGAGGCCGCGCACCAGGAGGAGGGGCTGAGCGCCGACGAGGTGGTCTCCAACGCGGCGGTGCTGATGTTCGGCGGCATCGACACCACCGAGGGCATGATCTCCAACGCCGCCCTGCACCTTCTCGCCCACCCCGGGCAGCTGGACCTCGTGCGCGCGGACCCCGCGCTGCTGGGCGGGGCGATCGAGGAGTCGCTGCGGTTCGAGCCCGCCGCCTCGGTCGTCGACCGGTACGCCACCGAGGACGTCGAGATCGCCGGCGCCCGGATCGCCAAGGGCGAGCTGGTACGGGTCTCGATCGCGGGCGCCAACCGCGACCCGGCGGTCTTCGCCGACCCCGACGCGTTCGACGTGCGGCGCGCCAACGCCGGTGACCACCTGGCCTTCGCGCACGGGCCGCACTTCTGTTTCGGCGCCCATCTGGCCCGGCTGGAGACGGCCGTGGCGCTCCGTGCGCTGCTGGACCGGCTGCCGGGGCTGCGGCTGGTCGCCGGTGCCGATGTGGCGCCGCGGGGGCTGGTGTTCCGTAAGCCGCCGTCACTGCCGGTGATCTGGGAGCCCGCCTTTACAAAGTAGATCACATTTGGCCTGCAGCGATAGGGGAGCCTTCGCCCCAGGTTGTGTGGGAACATCTGCGCATGATCGTGGAACGCCGGGTCGAGCTGCGCTTCGGGCACGCGAGCGTCGAGGCCGAGACGCACACCAATCTCTCCGCCGTCCGCCAGGACGGCTCCTGCCTGTGGGTGGCGGGCGACGAGACCGCCACCATCGAGCGGCTCACCGCGGCCACCGACGCGGCGGGGCGCGTCACCGCCTACGAGGGGCACCGCACCGTCTCGCTCGCCGACCTGGTCACCCTCCCGGCCGGTCCCGACGAGGAGGCCGACATCGAGGGCCTGGCCCGCGCCAACGGCTGGTTGTGGGCGATCGGCTCGCACAGCCTCAAGCGCAAGAAGATCAAAGAGGGCCAGTCCGACGCCAAGAGCCGCAAGCGGCTCGGCACGGTGGTGCGCGAGGAGAACCGCTACATCCTCGCCCGGCTCCCGCTGGTGACCGGCGCCGACGGCCTGCCCGACGTGGTGCGCGGCGACGGCGAGCACACCGCCGCCGTCCTCGGCGGCCACGGCGACTCCATCACCGACCTGCTCGCCGACGACCCGCACCTCGCGCCGTTCCTGCCGATCCCCAGCAAGGACAACGGCATCGACATCGAGGGCATCGCCGTCCAGGGCGACCGCGTCTACATCGGCTTCCGCGGCCCGGTGCTGCGCGGCTGGGCGGTGCTCCTGGAGATCCACCCCGAGACCCACCCCGACGACCCGGGCCGGCTGCGGCTGCGCCCGCTCGGCGAGGGCGGCGCCCGCTACCGCACGCACTTCCTCGACCTCGGCGGCCTGGGCATCCGCGACCTGTGCCCGCACGGCGACGACCTGCTGATCCTCACCGGCCCCACCATGGACCTGGACGGGCCGGTGCAGGTGGTGCGCTGGCCGGGCGCGGCCAAGGTCCAGGCGCCCGACATCGTTCCCGCCGCCGAGTTGGAGCTCGTCGGGGAACTGCCGTACGGCGCCGGCGACGACCACGCCGAGGGCATCGCCGTGCTGGACGAGCCCGACGCCGTCGGCCCCCGGCTGCTGGTCGTCTACGACAGCCCGTCGCAGGAACGGCAGACGCCCGGCGGCGGCATCCTCGCCGACGTCGTGTCCTTCGAGAAGTGAGGCCCGGCCCGCTCGGCAGGTGACGGGCACCACCACCCCCGAATAAGTGCTCGCTTTCAGTTTCTGCTTGGATGGGCATCTCCGAGCAGGGACGCGATGGGCGCGGCCGACCGGGAAGGGCGGGGAGCATGATCGAGTGGTCCGACGAAGACCTGATGATCCGGGACGCGGTGCGCGGCTGGATCGACGCCGAGGTCCGGCCCAACCTGGACGCGCTCGACGCCGGTGAGCTCCCGCCCTACGACCTCATCCGGAGCCTCTACAAGACGTTCGGCATGGACGAGATGGCGCGCTCCTCGTTCGCCTCCCGCATCGCCAGGGAACGGTCGGGCGAGCAGCGCGACGACGACGGCGACCGCCCCGCCGGCGGCAACGCCGCGATGAGCATGCTGCCGATCATCGAGCTGTGCAAGGTCTCCCCCGGCCTGGTCACCGCCATGGGCGTCAGCCTCGGCCTCGCCGCCGGCACCGTCATGAAGCGCGGCACGGTCGAGCAGAAGGAACGCTGGGGCCTGGACCTGCTCACCATGGACAAGGTCGGCGCGTGGGCCATCACCGAGCCCAACTCCGGCTCCGACGCGTTCGGCGGCATGCAGGCCACCGCGCGCAAGGTCGGCGACGAGTACGTGCTCAACGGCAGCAAGACGTTCATCACCAACGGCCCGTACGCCGACACCATCGTCTTCTACTGCAAGCTCGACGACGGGGCCGCCGGGGGCGACCGGCGCGACCGCGAGATCCTCACGTTCGTGCTCGACCGCGGCATGCCCGGGCTGGAGCAGAGCAGGCCGCTGCGCAAGATGGGCCTGCACTCCTCCCCCACCGGCGAGCTGTTCCTCAACGACGTGCGCGCGGGCGCCGACCGGGTGCTGTCCGGCGGCTCGGGCGGCGGCAAGGAGTCGGCCAAGCAGAACTTCGTCACCGAGCGGGCCGGCGTCGCGGCGATGTCCCTCGGCGTCATCGAGGAATGCCTCAAGCTGTCGATCGACTACGCCAAGAAGCGCGAGCTGTGGGGGCAGCGGATCGGCGACTTCCAGCTCATCCAGCTGAAGCTGGCCAAGATGGAGGTCGCCCGCATCAACGTGCAGAACCTGGTGTTCCGGCACATCGAGATGCAGAAGGCCGGCCGCACCCCGACGCTGGCCGAGGCGTCGGCGATGAAGCTCTACGCCGCGCAGGCCGCCAGCGAGGTCGCGATGGAGGCCGTCCAGCTGTACGGCGGCAACGGCTACATGAGCGAGTACCGCGTCGAGCAGCTCGCCCGCGACGCCAAATCGTTCCAGATCTACGCCGGCACCGACGAGATCCAGGTGACCCACATCGCCCGCGACCTGCTGTCGCGGTGACCTGATCCGGTGCCGCCGCGCTGACCGGATCGCGCCGCGGACCGTGCCGGGAAACCCGCCGGTCACCCGAACTTCTGGTGATCGGCGGACGTCGAACCCATAAGGGATGAGTGCGGATGATCACTTATTCTGAGGATGCGGGGCTTTCCTGGACAGCCGACGACGGGATCTGGATACTCACAGCTATGGACGGTCAGCCCTCATATCCGGTGAGAGCGTCCGATATGGAGCGCGACCGCGTGTTGCGCGTTCTCAGCGATCGGGTGGCCGAGGGCCGGATGTCGCACGAGACGTTCGAGCGCCGGGTCGACCAGGTCCTGCGCGCCCAGAGCCAGGCCGAGCTGGCCGACATCGTCCACGACCTGCCGTCCACCAACCGCGTCGTCAACCGGCTGACCGGCATCATCTCCTCGGTCTCCCAGGTCACCGCGCGCATCGAGGCCGCCTGGAGGGCGCCCCGGCTGCCGCGGTTCATGCTGCCGCCGTCCGGGCTCACCCGGATCGTGGTGGGCCGCGCGCCCGGCTGCCAGTTCATCCTCACCGACCTCACCGTCTCCCGGTTTCACGCCGAGATCTACCGCGACGACGACGGCGACTGGATGATCTCCGACCTGGGCTCCATGAACGGCACCCGCGTCAACGGCTGGCGGCTCACCGGCCCGGCCCGCGTCCGCCCCGGCGACGAGGTCGGCTTCGGCAACTCCAGCTTCATCGTGGCGGCCCCCTGAGCTGGGCCGCGGCTGCGCTGGAACGCCTGGACGGCGAAGCCGCCGGCGCCGCCCCGACACCGCTGCTCCCCTACCCGGGCGACGCCCGGATCCTGCTGAAGGACGAGTCGGCGCATTCGTCCGGCAGCCTCAAGCACCGTCCCGTCCGTACCCTGCTGCGCGGCGCCGTGGCGTCCGGCGCGCTCACCGAGGGCATGGCGATCATCACACCGACCAGCGGCAACACCGCCGTCGCCGCGGCCTGGTTCGCCCGCCTCCTGGGCCTGCGGATGATCGCCGTCGTGCCGGGCCGCACCCGGCCCGACAAGGCCGCCCGCATCGAACGGCACGGCGGCGAGTGCCGCCGCCACGACCCGCCGCTGGCGGTCTACGACGAGGCGCGGCGGCTCGCGGCCGAGATCGGCGGCCACGTCCTCGACCCGTTCGCCCCGGTCGACGACAGGTCGCTGGCGGTGGAGCTGTTCGGCCTCCTGGACGAGCCGCCGGCGTGGGTGGTGGCCGGCGCGGGCAGCGGCGCGACCAGCGCCGCGCTCGGCCGCCACGTGCGCGAGGCCGGGCTGCCCACCCGGATCGCGGTGGCCGATCCCGAGCACAGCGCCTACTTCGCGGCCTGGGCCTACGACGTGGCCGACTACGCCACCGGGATGCCGTCGCGCATCGACGGCATCGGCCGTCCCCGGGTCGAGCCCGGCTTCGACGCCTCGGTCGTCGACGTCGTCATCCCCGTCGAGGACGACGACAGCCTGGCGACGGCCCGGCACCTGCACGAGGTCACCGGCATCCCGGCCGGCCCCTCCAGCGGCACCTGCCTGCGGGCCGCCCTGCGGCTGGCGGCCGGGCGCGGGGACGGCACGATCGTCTCGATCGTCGCGGACGCCCCCGGCCCCCTCCCCCGCTGACATGCCTCCTCGCGCCGCCGGGCGGGGCACGCACCGGCCCGGCGCCTTGACGTTGTAAGGTTCGAGCCGGGACGGTCAGCGCCGTCGGAGTCGCCAACGGAGGGGAGCGTCGTGCACATCGGGTTCGCCGTGCCGGTCTCGGGGGCGTGGGCCGCTCCCGGCAACCAGGTCCTCATCGCCCAGGAGGCCGAGAGCCTCGGCTACCGCTCGTTGTGGACGCTCCAGCGCCTGGTCACCCCGGCCGGATCGGCGGACGCGACGTACCGCGGCGTGCCCGACCCGCTGGTCACCCTCGGCTATCTCGCCGGTTTCACCGAGACGATCAGGCTCGGCGTCGCCATCGTCAACCTGCCGTTCGTCTCCCCCGCCCTGCTCGCCAAGCAGGCCGCGACCCTCGACCACCTGTCCGGCGGCCGGCTCGACCTCGGGCTCGGCCTGGGCTGGATGCCCGAGGAGTTCGCCGTCTCCGGCGCGCCGATCGAACGGCGCGGCGCCCGCGCCGAGGAGTTCCTCGCGGCGCTGCGCTCGCTGTGGCACGACGAGGCGAGCGAGTTCCACGGCGAGTTCTACGACTTCCCGCCGGTCCGCATGGAGCCCGCGCCCGTGCAGTCGCCCGAGCCGCCGATCCTGCTCGGCGGCGCGTCCGACCCCGCGCTGCGGCGCGCCGGGCGCCTGGCGGCCGGCTGGATCAGCTCGAGCCGCGCCGACCCGGCCGGCCTGGCCCGGTCGGTCGGCGTCGTCCGCGACGCCGCCGAGAAGGCCGGCCGCGACCCGGGCGCGCTGCGCTTCGTCTGCCGCGCCGCCGTACGGGTGGGGCCCGCGGGCGCCGCCGGGCGCACACCGCTGACCGGATCGTACGAGGAGATCCGCGGCGACCTCGCCCGGATCGCCGAGCAGGGCATGACCGAGGCGTTCGTCGATCTCAACTTCGACCCGGAGCTGACGTCGGCGACCGACGCGGTGCCGCGCGCCAACGAGGCGCTGGCCGAGTTCGCGCCGCGCTAGATCGGCGGCCGGCTCGGGCTCGGGGGTCAGATGGGCGGGCGGCGGCCCTCCCACGGCGTGCTGAGCACGACGGTGGTGCGGGTGGCGACGTTGGCGGCGGCCCGGATCTGCTGGAGCAGGTCTTCGAGCTCGTTGGGCGAACCCACCCGCACCTTGAGGATGTAGCTCTCCTCGCCGGCGACCGAGTGGCAGGCCTCGATCGCGGTGATGTGCTTGAGCCGGTCGGGGGCGTCGTCAGGCGCGGCCGGGTCGATCGGCTTGATCGACACGAAGGCCGTCATGGGCAACCCGATCTGCTCGTGGTCGAGCAGGGCCGTGAACCCCTTGACGATGCCGCGCTTCTGCAGCCTGCGCACCCGCTGGTGCACGGCGGACACTGACAGGCCGGTCTCCTTGGCGAGGTCGGTGAAGCTCATCCGCCCGTCGTCGGCCAGCAGTGTCATGATCTGACGATCGATCTCCTCCACCTCGGAGAATCTAGCGTGCCGGGGCCTCCGGTGCCGAGTCGGATCCGGTCACAGATCGGCAGCGCGGTCTCACCCGCGGTCCCACGCGCGGTCCCACGCGCGGTCCCACGCGCGGTCCCACGCGCGGTCCCACGCGCGGCCTCACCGTCCGCGCCGCGACCGAGGCGGGCCGCAGCTCCCCCGGATCATCAGCTCGGCCGGCAGCACCACCGGCGCGCCCGGCGCCCGCCGGGCACGGTCGCGCACCAGCAGCTCGCAGGCGCGGTATCCGGCGTCGTAGCCGGGCCGCGCCACGGCCGTCAGCGGCGGGTCGCACAACTCCGCCCACGGCACGTCGCCCATCATCGCGATCGACACGTCCGCGGGCACCCGCAGGTCCAGCTCGCGTGCCACCAGGACCGCGGCCTCCCCCAGCAGGTGCCCCGACGCCAGCACCGCCGGCACCTCCGCCTGGCGCTGCAGGAGGCCCGCCGCGGCCGCGTAGGCGCTGTCGCGCTCCGGCCTGGCCGCCACCACGAGATCGTCCGCCACGGGGACGCCCAGGCGCGCCAGCGTGTCGCGGAACGCCGTCTCGCGCACGCCGGCCGGCTCGCCGGGTCCGGCCGCGCCGAGGAAGGCGATCCGCCGGTGGCCGAGCCCCACCAGGTACTCCACCAGCGCCCGCACGCCCGCCCGGTCGTCGATCAGGACGGCGGGGATCTCCGGTGGCCCGGCGATCTCACGGTCGACCGAGACGACCCACCCGCCGGCGGCCACGAGGGCGTGCCAGGCGGCGGGGTCACCGCCCGGAACGACGATGATGCCGTCGACCCGCTGCTCCATCATGCGGTCGGCGATGCCCGCCTCCCGCTCGCCGTCGCCGTGCGCCGCGTCCAGGAGGACGTGCTCGCCCAGCGTGCGGGCGCAGTCCAGCACGCCCGCGACCAGGTCCGCGCAGAACGGGTCGGTCACGTCCGGCACGATGACCCCGATGCCGCCCGTCCGCTGGAGTTTCAGGCTCCGGCCGACGGCGCTGGGGCGGTAGTCCAGCTCCCCCGCCGCGGCGAGCACCCGTTCACGCGTCTCCGGGCTGACCGAGCCGCCGGAGAACACCCGCGACACGGTCGCGATGCCCACCCCCGCCGCCGCCGCGACGTCCTTGATCGTCGCTGGTCGTCCCGTCCGCCGCCCGGGGCCCGTGCCCGCCCGGCGCACCCCGGAATCTCCCTTGTCGGCCATGCCGGGCATTCTTTCATGATCCACCCTTGTCATGGAAACGTTTCCATAGGGTTAAATGCGGCACAGAGCTAAAAGGCCTGCTCAACCGAGTGGGTTGGAAACGTTTCCATCAGAACACGATCCCGGTCCGGGAGGCCGGTGATCGGGGAGCCCGGATCGGAATCCGGCCGGGCGGTGGCGAGAGGTGCGAGATGGCCAAGATCGAGCTGGACCGGATCGACAAGATCTACTCGGGTGGCGTCAAAGCCGTGGACTCCCTGGACCTGGAGATCCGCGACGGTGAGTTCATGGTGCTGGTGGGCCCGTCCGGCTGCGGCAAGTCGACCGCGCTGCGGATGATCGCCGGGCTGGAGGAGATCAGCGGCGGCAAGATCTCCATCGGCGACCAGGTCGTCAACGACCTCGCCCCCAAGGACCGCGACATCGCGATGGTCTTCCAGAACTACGCCCTCTACCCGCACATGACGGTCGAGCAGAACCTGGCGTTCGGCCTCAAGCTGCGCGGGACGCCCAAGGCCGAGATCAAGCAGAAGGTGCTCTCGGCGGCCAAGATGCTCGGCCTGGAGCAGTACCTGTCGCGCAAGCCCGCCGCCCTGTCCGGCGGCCAGCGCCAGCGGGTGGCGATGGGCCGCGCGATCGTGCGCCAGCCGCAGGCGTTCCTCATGGACGAGCCGCTGTCCAACCTGGACGCCAAGCTGCGCGTGTCCATGCGCGCCTCGCTGAGCCAGCTGCACGAGCGCCTCGGCGTCACCACCGTCTACGTCACGCACGACCAGGTCGAGGCCATGACCCTCGGCGACCGGGTCTGCGTGCTGCGCGAGGGCAAGCTGCAGCAGGTCGACACCCCGCAGCGGCTGTTCGACAACCCGGTCAACCTGTTCGTCGCCGGCTTCATCGGGTCGCCCTCCATGAACTTCGTGGAGGCCGAGCTCACCCGCGGCGACGGCGGCGCGAAGGTCTCCTTCGCCGGCTACGAGCTGCCGGTGCCGGACGCGCTGCTGGCCGACAAGCCCGGGCTGGACGGCTACATCGGCAAGAAGATCATCCTCGGCATCCGCCCCTCGGACTTCGAGGACGCCGCGCACGCCAAGCCCGACTGGGCGCCGCTGGCCGCCAAGAGCAGCGTCACCGAGGAGCTGGGCAGCGAGATCAACGTCATCTTCACCATCGACGCCCCGCCGGTCGAGCACAAGGACACCGCCGACCTGGCCGAGGACGCCGCCGAGGGCGAGGCCGACATGGCGATCCCGCTGATCGAGAACAAGGCGCTCTGGACGGCCCGGGTCAACGCCCGCTCGCACGTCCGCCCCGGCCAGGACATCGAGCTCGCGGTCGACACCCGCCGCCTGCACTTCTTCGACCCGGCCAGCGGCCTGTCGATCGGCCACGAGTCCGCCGCGGCGGTCGAGCAGCCGGCCGACGACGAAGAGGCCTGATCCGCCGGGCCGGGGCCGCCGCGCTCGCCCACAGGTCCGCAGCCCTTTCCACATAGGCGCGCATCACGTTCCCCACAGCCTTGTCCACAGGCTGTGGGGAACGTGATGCGCGTCACATTTTTCGGGAATACGCCGCATGCCGTTCATCTGAGGGCATGCGGCGCTTCATCGTGCCCGGTTACTTCACCGACCCGGCCAGGACGCCCTGGACGAAGTAACGCTGGAAGGCGAAGAACACGATCAGCGGGACCACCAGCGACAGGAACGCGCCGGGCGCGATGATGTCGATGTTGGACCCGAACTGCCTGACCTGCTGCTGGATCGCCACGGTGAGCGGCTGCGAGTCGCGGTTGGCGAAGATCAGCGCGATGAGCATGTCGTTCCAGACCCACAGGAACTGGAAGATCGCCAGCGACGCGATCGCGGGCCCGCCCAGCGGGAAGATCACCCGCCGGAAGATGGTCCACTCGGTGCCGCCGTCCATCCGCGCCGCCTCCAGGAGGTCGCGCGGGATCCCGGCGAAGTAGTTGCGCAGCAGGAAGATGGCGAACGGCAGGCCGTAGGCGACGTGGAACAACACCACGCCGGGGATCGACCCGAACATCTTGAACCCGCCGATCTCGATCCCGCCGTAGAGCTTGGCCACCGGGATGAGGCCGACCTGAATGGGCACCACCAGGAGCCCGACCACGCCGAGGAACAGCCAGTCGCGGCCGGGGAACTCGATCCAGGCGAACGCGTACGCCGCCAGCGACGCGATGACCACGACCAGGACCGTCGTGGGCACCGTGATGAGGACCGTGTTGACGAACCCCGACGTCATGTCGTCGTTGGACAGGACGTCCTTGTAGTTCTGCAGGGTGATCTCGGTCGGCTTGGTGAAGATCTTCCACCAGCCGCTCTCGGTGTTGGCGGCCTGGCCGCGCAGCGAGGCGATGAACAGCCCGAACGTCGGCACCAGCCACACGACCCCGACCAGGATCAGGGCGATCTGCGCCGCCCCGCCGCCGAGCCGGTTCACGATCCGGGACGCCACGCCGCGGCGCGGCGCGCCCGCCGCGCCCTGGTTCCGCGCGGGAGCGGGGTCGGCCTTGCCACCGGCGTCGGCCTTGCCACCGGCTCCGGCCTCGTCACCGGCGTCGGCCTTCGCGACAGGCTCGGACTCCGCGACGGGCTCGGCCTTCGCCGGCTCCTGTTCCGGCGCGGCGGCGGCACCCTCGTCCGGCGTCCCCGCCGCGGCCTCGTCCGGCGTCTTCTCCGGCTTCTCGTCCGGTGCCCTGCCCGGTGCCTCGCCCGGCGCCTTGTCCGGCGCCTTGTCCGGCGCCTCGTCCTTGGGGGTCCCGTCCGCGGACCTGGGTTCGCTGGTCATCCCTGCTCCTGGCGGAATCGGCGGATGTTGAAGATCATCGCGGGCAGCACGAGCAGGAAGAGCACGACCGCGATCGCGCTGCCCATCCCCTGGTCGGCGCCCTCACCGGTGAACGACTTCAGGTACATCTGCAGGGCCAGCACGTTCGCGTCCTGCTGCGTCGCCCCGGGCGCGATGATGTACACCAGGTCGAACACCTTCAGCACGTTGATGACCAGGGTGACGAGCACGACCACCAGCACCGGGGCCAGCAGCGGCATCGTCACCCGCCAGAACACCTGGAGCTCGGTGGCGCCGTCCACGCGCGCGGCCTCCAGCGCGTCCCGCGGGATCGCGGCCAGGCCCGCGCCGATGAGCACCATCGCGAAGCCCGCCCACATCCAGATGTAGGCGCCGATGATGGACGCGGTGACCAGGCTCGAGCCGAGCCAGTCGATGCCGTTGTAGGGCGCCGCGAAGTTGGAGGCGGGCAGCCGCACGGTGTACGACCCGGCAGGGAGGTCCTTGAGCACGAAGGTGCCGTCCGCCGCGGTCGTCGCCGTCGCGGCGACCTTGCCGCCGGAGACCGCCTCGACCTTGATGTCGCCGAGGCCCTTCTCCGACGGGTCGACCTGGTTGGGCTTGGCGGCGGCGCCGGGGGTGAAGTCCGCCCACACCGTGCCGGCGACGGCGCCCGGTGTCGCGGTCGCCGCCTTGGCCGGCGACAGCGTCTTCTGCATCTCCGGCGTGACCGCGACGAGCGGCAGCAGCGCCGTCTGCCCGGGCTGCACCGCCGCCCGCGTCACGTAGGCGGTGCCGTCGGGCGTCTTCTGCGCCGTGATCGGCCCGCCCGCCTCGCGCGGCCGGACGCCCGGATAGGCCGAGGACTCCTTGAACGTGTCGTGCGCGCCGACGGCGATCGCGTTCAGCACGCCGCGTTCCGGCGCCCGGTCGTACACGAGCGTGAAGATGACGCCGGCGGCGAGCATCGAGATCGCCATCGGCATGAACACGATGAGCTTGAACGCCGCCGCCCAGCGGATGCGCTCGGTCACCACCGCGAAGATCAGGCCGAGTGCCACGATGATGGACGGCGCCGCGATGACCCAGATCAGGTTGTTGCGGAACGCGGTGTACATCGGCGACTCGGCCGACAGCAGCGCCCACATCAGGATCTCGGCGCCCACCAGGAACGCGAAGGTCAGCCAGACCCGGCGCCACTCGATGATCCCGGCGTAGGCGGCGAACACCGTGCCGACCGCGATCAGCAGGACCAGGAAGGTGACGATCACCTTGCCCGCCGACACGCCGCCGCTGAACGTGACGTCGTCGGTGAACATGTCGACGTAGTTGCCGAGGCCCACGAGCTTCTCGCCGGAGCCGTCGTACAGGCTCCGCCAGAGCGTGTAGAAGATCGGATAGACGACCAGCAGGCCCAGCACCAGGATCGCGGGCAGCAGGAAGCCGCTCGACAACCACGGCGGCGGGCCCACGCGGCCGTTGCCGGCGGCCGGCTGCGCCGCCGGCCTGGTCTTCGTGCCGGCCGCGGCCCCGGCGGGGGCCTCGGCTCCGGCCTTCGGCCGCTCCCCCGAGGGCTCGGGCGCGGCCGGACTCTCGGGGGAGTCGGTCATGTGGTTCTCCGTTGTCCCGTCGGTGTCGTCGTCAGCTCTTCAGGGCCTTGGCGGCGTCGGCCTCGAGGCCGGCGGCCGTCGCGTCGACGCTGGAGGGGTTCTTCAGGAAGTCCTGGAGACGCTTCCACTCCCCCGCGCCCTTGGTGCCGCCGAAGGCCGCCGGGTAGAGGTCGGACATGTCGAACAGGAAGTCGTCGCCCGCGTCGATGACGGCCTTGGCGCTGGTGCGCTGGACGTCGTCGGGGTAGTTCGACAGGTCGAGGCCCTTGTTGGGCGAGATGTAGCCGCCCACCTTCGCCCAGGCCGCCGCGGCCTCCGGGGTGGCCAGGAACTTCATGAACTCCTGGCTGCCCTTGTTGTCCTTCAGCATGACCGCGGCGTCACCGGCGCCGACCAGCGGCGGCTTCTCCCCGGTCTTGGGGAACGGGAAGACCAGCGCGTCCGTGCCGACCTTGGCCTTGGTCTCGCTGATGGTCGCCGAGACGACGTCGGCACCGGAGATCATGGCGGCCTTGGGCTCGCTGCCGAAGGTGTCGGTGACCGCCTTGTCCATCGGCGTGGTGGTGGCCCCGGTGACGCCGCCCGCCATGAGGGTGGGCTTGCCCCAGATCTCGGCGAGCGTCCGCAGCGCCTGCTTGACCGACGGGTCGGTCCACTTGATCTCGTGCTTGGACAGCTGGCGGTACTTCTCCACGCCGGCCTGCGAGGCGTAGACGTTCTCGAACCAGTCGGTCAGCGTCCAGCCGTCGCCGCCCGCGATCGCCAGCGGCGTGGTGCCCGCGTCCGACAGGGTCTGCGCGGACTTGACGAACGTGGCCCAGTCGGTCGGCGGCTGCACGCCCGCGTCCTGGAACGCCTTGGTGCGGTACCAGACCAGCGACTTGTTGCCGGCCTTGAAGTACAGGCCGTACATCTTGCCGTCGGCGGTGCCGAAGTCCTGCCAGACCTGGGAGAAGTTCTGCTTGGCCGCGGTCTGGACCTCGGGGCTGAGCTCCTTGATCCAGCCCTTCTTGGCGAACTCGGCGATGACGCCCTGCTGCGGGAGCATCGCGATGTCCGGCGGCGCGCCACCCTGGATCTTGGTCTGCAGGAAGGTGGCGGTGTTGTCACCGGTCGGGGTGAGCGTGACGGTCGCGCCGGTCTTCTTCGCGAAGGCGTCGAGGACCTTCTTGAACCCGGCGCCCTCGGCGCCGGTCCACACGGCCGCCACCTCGAGCTTGGTGCCCTTGAGCGACTGGCCGCCGGAGTCACCGCCGCCGTCGCCGGAGTCGTCGCCGCCACAGCCCGCGAGGGCGAGGAGCAGGCCGCTCGCCAGGGCGGTGCCCCGGATCACGGCAGAACGGTTGCTGCGCATTCGTTTCCTTCCTGAACGGCGGTGCGCCCGATCACCAGATCGAGGCACCGCTCTCGGGGTCGAAAAAGTGCAGGCGGCCGGTGTCCACGTGGATGTCGAGCGGGTCGCCGACCTTCACCCGGGTCCGGGGGCTGAAACGTGCGACCAGGTCGGTGCGCGGCGCGTCCAGCGCGCCGAGCACGTCGGTGCCCGCGTCGCGGGCCAGCTCCTTGGTGTCCTCGGTGACGACCTGAGCGGCCTCGACCGCGAAGTGCACCAGGACGTCGGAGCCCATCGCCTCCACGAGCTCCGCGGTGGAGCTCAGGCGTGCCCCGTCGGCGGTCTCGACGAGCTCGGCGTCCTCCATGTCCTCGGGACGGATCCCGAACACCACCTCACGTCCCAGGTAGCCGCCGAGGTCCTCCCGGTCCCGCAGCACCTGCGCCGGAATCGTGAGCGTCTGGCCGCCGACCGTCAGACTCGGGTTCTCCGCGTCGTCGGACAACGTGCCCTGAAGCAGGTTCATGGCGGGTGAGCCGATGAAGCCGGCCACGAAGAGATTGGCCGGCCGGTCGTAGAGCTCCTGTGGCGGTGCCACCTGCTGGAGCTCGCCCTTCTTCATCACCGCGACCCGGTCGCCGAGCGTCATCGCCTCGGTCTGGTCGTGCGTGACGTAGATCGTGGTGACGCCGAGGTCGCGCTGGATGCGCGCGATCTCGGCGCGAGTCTGGACGCGCAGCTTGGCGTCCAGGTTGGACAGCGGCTCGTCCATCAGGAACGCCTGCGGCTCGCGCACGATCGCGCGGCCCATCGCCACCCGCTGCCGCTGGCCGCCCGACAGGTTGCGGGGCTTGCGGTCCAGGTGGTCGGTGAGCCCGAGGATCTGCGCGGCGCGCTCGACCTTCTCGCGGATCTCCGCCTTGGGCAGCTTGCGCAGCGAGAGGCCGAAGCCGATGTTGTCGCGGACCGACAGGTGCGGGTAGAGCGCGTAGCTCTGGAACACCATCGCCACGTCACGGTCCCGGGAGGGAATGCGGTTCACCACCCGGTCGCCGATCGTGACCTCTCCCTCGGAGATCTCCTCCAGGCCGGCCACCATGCGCAGCGCGGTCGTCTTTCCGCAACCCGAAGGGCCCACCAGTACGAGGAACTCCCCGTCCTGGATGGCCAGGTTCAAGTCGGTCACGGCGCGGGTGCCGTCGGGATAGACCTTCCCGACGCCCGTCAGCGCCACCTCTGCCACGGCGTCTCCTCTTCGTCCGGCCATCTCGGGGACATCAGTCCGTAACCCCGTCGGAACAAGGAATAACGTCGTACCTCTGTGCGTGGCCGGGCCGCAACACACACACCACTTACTGAGACATTTGGTGCGTAGATCGTTATCTCCCCGTGCGCCCGCCCCGACCGTACGGCCGGCACGCCGGAAAAAACTTGGCATCGGATGACAAAGGGGCGGCCCGATGGCGGGCCGCCCCTCTGTCGCGCGATACGTCGGTCAGCCGACGATGACCACGTTCCTTTCGGTGGAGTTCATGCGTTCGACGCCGTCCTCGGTGCAGACCGCGATGTCCTCGATCCGGGCGCCGTGCGCGCCGGGGTAGATGCCGGGCTCGATCGAGAACGCCATGCCGGGCTCGAGCGGCTCGGTGTTGCCCTTGACGATGTAAGGTTCCTCGTGGGTCTCCAGGCCGATGCCGTGGCCGGTGCGGTGGATGAAGTACTCGCCGTAACCCGCCGCCGCGATGAGGTCGCGCCCCGCCGCGTCCACCGCCTCGGGCGTCACGCCCGGCCGGACCGCGTCGCACGAGGCCTGCTGCGCCTCCTCCAGCACCCGGTAGTACGCCAGGTAGTCGGCCGGCGGCTCGCCGACGCAGTAGTTGCGCGTCGAGTCCGAGCAGTAGCCGCTCGGCATCGTGCCGCCGATGTCGACCACGACCGGCTCGCCCGGCCCGATCACGCGGTCCGACAGCTCGGCGTGCGGGTTGGCCCCGTTGGGCCCGGAGCCGACGATGACGAAGTCGACCGTCTCGTGGCCCTCGGCGATGATGGCGTCGGCGATGTCGCGGCCCACCTCGCGCTCGGTGCGGCCCGCCTTGAGGAACCCGGGCACCCGGCGGTGCACCCGGTCGATCGCGGCGCCCGCCTCGCGCAGCGCGGCCACCTCGGCGGCGCTCTTGCGCATGCGCAGCTCGCGCAGCACGCTGCCCGCCGTGACCTGCTCGGCGCCCGGGAGCGCGGACCGGAAGCGCAGCACCATCATCGCCCACATGCGGTCGGCCAGGCCCACCTTGGCGACCCCGCCGGGCAGCCGCCCGGCGACCAGCGCGTACGGGTCGTCGGTCTCGTCCCAGGGCACCAGCTCGACGCCCAGCGCGCCGGCCGGCGACTCCTGGGCGGCCGGCAGCTCGAGGCGGGGCACCACCAGGAACGGGTCGCCCGCGGCGGGCACCACCAGGCAGGTGAGCCGCTCCAGGGCCAGCGCGTTGTACCCCGTGACGTACCGCAGGTCGGGCCCCGGCGTCAGCAGCAGGGCGCCCAGCCCCGACGCGGCGGTCGCCTCCTGAACGCGTGAGAGCCGCTCACGCGGATACAACTCCGTTGTCACATCCGTCTCCATCCTGGGTAGCGAGATCCGTACGGCGGCCTTCGCGAAGGCCCCGGCCGTGACGGATTTCCGCTTCCTCCCTCCCCTGTGAGCTGGTCCTGTTACATTCTGTACGTGCTCCGACACCGGATCGTCCGCTTCGGATACGAACAAGGATCCCAGGAACCAGGATGACAAGCGCCGCCGCGCTCTCGCACGCCGGGCCCGATCCCGGCCGCTCCTGACCATGGACGACCGGGGGGCCGTCATGCCGGAAAGCGCCATGCACGAAAGCCATGCCGTCGCCCTGGCCGCGACCGTCGAGCGGCTGCGGCGCGAGCTGGACGACCAGCGCCGCGAGCTGCGTTCGCGCATGGTCGTCGAGCAGGCCAAGGGCCTGCTGGCCGAACGGCTGAGCTGCGGCGTCGAACCCGCCCACGACCATCTCCTCCAGCTGGCGGCCGACGCCGACGTCGAGCCCGCCGTCGCCGCGGCGCTGCTGCTGGGCACCGGCGTGGGAGCCGCCCCCGAGCCCGCCCGCCCCACCACCTCGATCTTCGACCCGGCGACGTACATCGCCGGCACCACCGAGCCCGCTCCGCCGCCGCCGCGCGCGCCCGACGGCGTGCACCTCAACGGCGGTCGCGCGTTCGCCTCCCACGACGCGGGCCCTGAAGCGGGCGTCGGCGCAGGCATCGGCGCAGGCATCGGCGCAGGCATCGAGGCAGGCATCGGCGCAGGCCCCGACGGTGACGGCGCGCTGCCGCCGCCGCTCGCCGCCGCCCGCCACCTGGCCGCCGCCGCCTTCACCGAGGCGCGCACCGGCGACGAGCTGGCGCAGCGCCTGGCCGAGGAGGCGCTCGGCTGGCTGGGCGCGCACAGCGCGCTGCTGACCGTACTGGAGCCCGACGGCGCGCTGCGCGTCGCGGGCTCCTGCTCGCTGCCCGCGCACGTGGTCAGCGAGTGGGCGCGCATCCCGCCGCACTGCAACATCGGCCTGGTCAAGGCGGTGCGCGGCGGCACGCCGCTGTGGGCGGCCGACCCGGCGCAGCTCGCCCTCGTCGGCGGGTCGGCCCAGCTGCCCGGGCCGCACTCGTGCCTGCCGCTCATCGTGGGCGGCCGCATCGTCGGCGCCGTCGAGATCTCCTGGGCGCAGCCGCTGGACTCCGACGACGGCACCCGCCGCTACGTGCGTTCGGTGCTGGCCGCGTGCGCGCGGCGGCTGCGCGACCTGGCGCCCGCCTCCGACGCGGCGGCCGGGGCGCCGTGGCTGCGGGCGGTGCTCGACGCCATCCAGGGGCCGTGCGCGCTGATGTCCCCGATCCGCGACGAGTCGGGCCGCGTCGTCGACTTCCATGTCGACGCGGTCAACTCCGACGCCACCGACCTGCCCGGGCACCGCCCCGAAGACCTGGTCGGCAAGCGCCTGCTCGAGCAGTACCCCGGCCTGGCGGTCACCGACCTGTTCGAGGAGTACGTCCGCGTCCTCGACACCGGCGTGCCGCTGCGCCGCGGCCCGCGCGACTACGCCAGCCTGGTCAAGGGCCGGCTGGTGCCCGCGACGATGAGCGTGCGCGCCTGCCGGGTCGGCGGCGGGGTGCTGGCCAGCTGGCAGTTCCAGGACGACTCGGCCGACCTGTCGGCGCAGCTGCTCCAGGCGCAGCGGCTGGGCAACCTCGGCTGGAGCCGGTGGGACCTGGCCACCGGCGACATCCGCTGGTCCGACCAGCTCTACACGATCCTGGGCCGGCCGCGGTCGGAGGGGCCGCTGGCGCTCGAACGGCTCGCCGACTACGTCGTCCCCGAAGACCTGCCGCACGCCGAGCACCTCATGCGCACCCTGCTCGGCCGGCGTGAGGCCGCCGACCTGGAGCTGCGGTTCCGGGTCGGCCGTGACGTCCGGCATCTGCGGGTCATGGCCGAGCCCGTCCTCGACGCGGTCGGCGAGCCGATCGCGCTGCACACGGTCTTCCAGGACGTCAGCCAGCGCCGCCGGTCCGACGCGATGCTCGCCGCGACCCGGCAGGAGCTCAAGCGCGAACGCCGCCGCATCGCCGAGGAGCGCCACATCGCGGTGGAGCTCCAGCGCGCGATCCTGCCGCTGCCGCGCGGCCCGCGCATGCTGCCCGGCATGCGCGTCGCGGTGCGCTACCTCCCCGCGCAGAGCCAGACCAGGGTCGGCGGCGACTGGTACGAGGCGACCGCGCTGTCGGACGACGAGGTCTTCCTGGCGATCGGCGACGTGTCCGGGCACGGGCTCGCCGCGGCCGCCGCGATGGCGCGCATGCGCAACGCGCTCAGCGGCCTGGCCTGCACCGGCGAGCAGCCCGACCGGCTGCTGTCCTGGCTCAACCGGCTGCTGATGACCCGGCACCAGTCGCTCACCGCCAGCGTCATCTGCGCCCGCTACACGCCCGCCGACCAGACGCTGACCTGGGCGCAGGCCGGGCACCCGCCGCCGGTACTGCTGCGCGACGGCAAGGCCGAGATGCTCGACCAGCCCGAGGGGGTCCTGCTCGGCGCGATCGACCAGCCGCAGCTGGCGCTCTCCCACACCAGGCTGGAGCCCGCCGACACGCTGCTGTTCTACACCGACGGCCTGGTGGAGCGCCGCGACCGGGACCTCACCGACGGGTTCCGGTTGTTGCGCGAGGCGGTCGAGGCCCATTCCAGCGCGGGGCCCGACCTGCTCATCGACCGGGTACTGCGCGCCGTCGGCGCCGCCAACCCCAACGACGACACCTGCCTGCTCGCCGTGCAGATCAGGTGACCACGTTCGTCGGCCCGGCATGGCACGATGAGGCCTATGAGCGGGCTGATGCTGCTGGACACGCCGTCGTTGTACTTCCGCGCCTTCTTCGGCGTCCCCGAGTCGGTCAAGGCGCCGGACGGGACGCCGGTCAACGCGGTCCGCGGCCTGATCGACATGATCGCGCGGCTGGTCCAGGACCGCTCCCCCGAGCGCCTGGTGTGCTGCATGGACGCCGACTGGCGGCCGGCGTTCCGCGTCGAGGCGCTGTCGTCCTACAAGGCGCACCGCGTCGCCGAGGACGGCGGTGACCAGACCCCCGACCCGCTCGAGCTCCAGCTGCCCATCATCGACGACGTGCTCGACGCCGTCGGGCTGGCGCGGGTGGGCGTGCCGGGCTACGAGGCCGACGACGTCATCGGCACCCTGGCGGTGCGCGGCGCCCCCGCCGGCGCGGTCGACATCGTCACCGGCGACCGCGACCTGTTCCAGCTCGTCGACGAGCGCGGCCCGGTCCTGGTGCTCTACACCGCGCGCGGCATCCGCAACCTGCAGATCATGGGCGAAAAGGAGGTCGCCGAGAAGTACGGCATCCCCGGCCGCGGCTACGGCGACTACGCGACGCTGCGCGGCGACCCCAGCGACGGCCTGCCGGGCGTGCCGGGCATCGGCGACAAGAGCGCCGCCGCGCTCATCACGCGCTTCGGCTCGATCGACGGCGTCATCGAGGCGCTGGAGTCCGGCGGCACCGAGGGGTTCCCGGCCGGCGCGCGCAAGCGGCTCGAGGGTGCGCGCGACTACCTCGCCGCCGCCGAGACCGTGGTGCGGGTCGTGACCGACATCGACTCCCGCGAGCTCCGCGATCTCGACGACCGGCTGCCCTCGTCGCCGCGCGACCCTGAGGCGCTGGTCACACTCGCCGACCGCTGGGGCCTGGAGAGCCCGGTGAATCGCCTGCTCAACGCGCTGGCGGCTGACCGGCGGGCCTGACCGCCCGATCCGGGCGGCAAGCCCGGCCTCACCACTGTGTCAGGTGACGCAGATTAGGCGGCCCTCTGGGCGCAGCATCGTGATCAATGGCGGGTTTTGCTGGACGCGTGAGCAGCACGACCGCACCGCCGTTGGAGGGCCATGCAGATCCTGTCGACCTGCGATCGCCCGGCCGGCTCGTGAGCCGCCGGTGCCCGCGGCACTGGGCCTCACCGCCCCACTCCCCCCAACTGCTGCGGGTACCGGTCTCCACGGACGCCACACGGATCTCCACGGTCGATGCGCGGATCTCCACGGACGCCACGCGAACGACGATCGGTCCTGTGGCGCACGGCCCCCGATGTGGTGGATCTGACGTCCGGCAATACGGCCGTCGGCCTTGCCATAACCCACGGCGCGATTGTCCACTGGAATGGACTCCACCCCGACTGGCGAGCCTCCCCTCCCGGAGCGCTCAGAAAACGGACCCCCGGTGAGCGAAAGGAACATTCCGCCCCGCCCCTACGACCACGCGTCCGACACCCCGTCCTGGGACGGGTTCTGGAACGACCTGGACGTCCCGCAGCGCGAGGCGCTGCGCCAGGTCGCGCGCCCGCGCGGGTTCCCGGCCCGCGCGCCGCTCTGCTACCAGGGCGAGGAATCGGACCACATCATCATCATCAAAGAGGGCTGGGCCAAGGTCACCTCCGCCACCGAGGACGGTCACGACGTCGTGCTGGCCGTGCGCGGCCCCGGCGACCTGGTCTGCGAGAGCGCGGTGCTCGGCAGCCGCCGCCGGTCGGCGACGGTGACGGCGCTCAGCCCGCTGTCGGCGCTGGTGATCCCGGCGGCCCGGTTCACCGCGTTCCTCGACGCCCACCCGCGCGTCTGGATGCTGGTCAGCGGCACCCTCGTACGGCGCCAGGACGACGCCGACCGGCGGCTCCAGGCGCACGTGTCGGCCAAGGGCACGCAGCGGCTGGCGCTGCTGCTGGCCCATCTGGCCGAGCTGTCGGCCAAGCGGTGCGCGCCCGGCGCCGACGGCAGCATCGACATCGCGCCGCCCCTGTCCCAGGAGGAGCTGGGCAGCTGGATGGACGCGTCCCGCGAGACGGTCGCACGGGCGCTCAGCGACCTGCGCGGCCACGGGCTGGTGCGCACCGGCTGGCGCCGTATCACCGTGGTCGACCTGCCCGGGCTGAAGGCGTTCGCCAGCGCTCCGGCCGCCTCGGGGACGCATTGACGACGGCCGAGAAGGACACCGCCGACCGGCTTTGCCGGGAAGATCAGCGTCCTTTGCCCGGTCTTGCCGGGTCGGCCCCCTACGCTCGTGGAGTGCTCCATCGGTCGATACGGCTCCGTTCTGAGGAGGCCGATTCCGAGGTCCGCGCGGGCCTCGACCGGATCCGCCAGGAGATGGCGGTGCCCGGCGCGTTCCCCGGCCCCGTGCTGGCCGAGGCCGCCGCGGCGGCGCGGCTGCTGCCCGAGCCCCCTCCGGACGCGACCGATCTGCCGTTCTTCACCATCGACCCGCCCGGTTCGATGGACCTCGACCAGGCGATGCACCTGGAACGCGCCGGCTCGGGTTACCGGGTGCACTACGCGATCGCCGACGTGGCGTCGTTCGTCCGCCCCGGCGGGCCGATCGACACCGAGTCGCACGCGCGCGGCGTGACGCTCTACCTGCCGGACGCCAAGGCACCGCTGCATCCGACGGAGTTGTCCGAGGGCGCGGCGAGCCTGCTGCCGGGACAGGCGCGCCCCGCCGTCGTGTGGACCGTCGACGTCGACCAGAACGGGCGGATCGCGGACGTCGACGTCCGCCGGCGGATCGTGACCAGCCGGGAGCGCCTCGACTACGACAACGCCCAGCGGGACGCGACCGCCGATCCGCGCATCGTGCTGCTCGCCGAGATCGGCGCTCTGCTCCTCGACGCCGAGGCGGCGCGCGGCGGCGTCAGCCTGCCGCTGCCCGAGCAGGAGGTCGTGCGCGGCGAGGACGGCTGGCGGCTGGCCTTCCGCGGCGGGCTGCCGAGCGAGGCGTGGAACGCGCAGATCTCGCTGCTCGCCGGCCGCGCCGCCGCGCGGCTGATGCTGGACGGCGGGATCGGCCTGCTGCGCACGATGCCGCCGGCGCCCGCCGAGGGGCTGACCCGCTTGCGCAGGTCGGCGACCGCGCTCGGCATCGACTGGCCCGAGGGGCGCTCGTACGGGGAGGTCGTCCGCGGTCTCGACCCGGCGTCGTCCCGGCACGCGGCGTTCCTGCACGAGGCGGTGGGACTGATGCGCGGCGCGGGGTACACCGCGTTCGAGGGCACCCGCCCGGACGATCCGGCGGCGCTGGAACATTCGGCGGTCGCCGCGCCGTACGCGCATGTCACCGCGCCGCTGCGGCGGCTGGCCGACCGCTACGCGGCCGAGATCTGCCTGGCGCTGACCGCGGGCCGCGACGTGCCCGAGTGGGTGCTCGCGGCGTTGCACGACCTGCCCGACATCATGCGCAGGAGCCTGCAGCAGAGCGGCTCGGTGGACCGTGCCTGCGTCGACCTGGTCGAGGCCCTGCTGCTGCGCGAGCATGTCGGCGAGGTGTTCGACGCGGTGGTGGTGGACGTGTCGGGCAACGGCTCGGGCGGGCTCGTGCAGTTGCTCGACCCCGCGGTGCTGGCCCGTTGCGACGGGGACGGACTGCCGCTCGGCGACCCGGTCAAGGTGCGCCTGGAGGAGTCCGACCCCGTTCGCCGTCAGGTTCGTTTCTCACGAACGGCCTGAGTCACCGCCGGCTGCGGGCACGGCCGCGCGACCAGTTGCGGCCCCGCCAGTTGGTCGAGCCGCCGACGCCCGCCAGATGCAGGGCGAGCAGCAGCAGGCCCACGGTGACGAGCGTCATGTAGTTGAACGGGTCGGACTGGACGTCGGCCAGGTCGAAGAGCAGGGCGAGTCCGAAAACGATCGCTGCGACGATCGCGAGCATGGTGACCTCCGTTTAAGTAGCGCCATACCCCCCGAAGCGCACACAGGAGATCTCCGAACGAAACCGTTTCAAACCACCGGCCCGATTCGGTCAGCCCGTGCTCGCCGGTGCCGGCGAGTAGCTGCTCCAGAAGCCGTTCGGCGGCAGCACGGGGACATCGAACGTGCGCGACCCGGACTCCTTGAAACTCAGCGTGATCTTCACGTTGTCGGCGGGCGAGAGCGGCCTGGCCAGTCCTTCGAGCAGAACCGTCGCTTCCGGTCCGATCCGGACGTTCTGACCATCGCGAATGGAGACGGGCCCAGCGACGAGTCGGCTCGACGCCGCGTCGGGCGAGGTCACGTTCTGCAGGACGTCACCGCCGGGTTGCGGCTGGACCTGCCCTTGGGCGTTGGCCGTCTGCTGCACGGTGGCCCTGCCGGCCAGGGCGAAGTACACCGGGGCGGCGGCGCCCGCGGCCAGCGTTCCGCCGGGTCCGGAACCGAGCACGAACAGGTTCCGGACGGCGATGCCGCCGACGTTCCCGGCGGCGCCGGCCGGCGGGGCCTTGGTCAGCTGCACCGGGATCTGGGCCCCGCACCCGCCCGAGACCACGGCCGCCGTCATGGCGGCGGCCGCGACCGCCCCTCTCCTCCGCATCCCCGTCGTACGCATCCCGCTCCCCCGATCGGGTCACCGGTGACGCCGGAACGGTCACCGTCCGTATCAGGAGATCACGGTGCCGCCCGCGGCCCGCCCGCGGGGTGCCCGGTGCTCAGGCGGCGGGCTCGATCCGCAGGTCGCGGCTCAGCTCCGCGGTCACCTCGGCGTTGAGCCGGTAGGCGAGCTTGACCTCGTCGACGATGCGGGCCCGCTCGGCCTCGTCCCACGGGGCCCCGTCGAGCAGGGCGCGGTAGCGGTCCTTGTAGCCCTTGGGCTTGCCCGGGAACCGGTAGAAGCGCACCCCGTCCTCGCCGGCGGCGATGTCGAGCGAACGTTCGACCTGCCGGGCGATGTACTGCCCGCCCGACAGGTCGCCGAGGTAGCGGGTGTAGTGGTGGGCGACGAAGCCGCCGGGCCACTCGAAGCACACCTCGCGCAGCCGGTCGCAGTAGCGCCGGGTGGCGTCGTTGGGGCTGATGCGGCCCTGCCAGCCGGGCCCGTAGAAGAACGCCAGGTCGGCCTGGAGGGCCTCGCGGCGGCGCAGGTCGCCGAAGTCGAACGCGCGGGCCACCGGATCGGCGGCCATCCGGTCGGCGGCGTCCTCCAGCAGGTCGTAGACGTGGTAGAGCTGCGCCACCAGGACCGCGTACTCGTCCCGGCCGAGCCGGCCCTCGACGAGCGCGGTCATGTACGACGAACCCTCGTTGTCCCCGTGGTCGCTCCAGGTGGCCGTCCGCAACGCCACCGAGAAACCCTGGCCGGGCTCGTCCGCACTCATGCACATCCCCTTCGCCCGCTTCACCCGGATCATCCGGATGCAAGTTAGGTTAGCCTCACCTAACTTGCAGCGGAAGGCCTCCCGGCGAAGTTTCCGACGTGACGTAGGCTACTTTACCGACGCCGCGTCGGAACACCAAGCGGGATCCGGACGCCCGATCAGCGGCCGTCGCGCGGCGCCAGCCCGAGGACGTCGCGCGCCTCGTCCGACATGCGGACGACCTCGCGGCGCACCTGGACGCGCTCGGTCAGGCGCTCGCTGAACGGGATCCGCACCGGCACGTCCTTGCCGCCCACCACCGCGACGAACTCGATCCCGTCCGCGTCCATGCCGCTCATCAGCGCCGCGTCGGCCTCGGGCTGGCCGCCGAGCACCTGACAGATCATCCGCGAGTCGCCGGCGTGGTCCTCGTTCATGTGCCGCATGATCTGCGCCACGACGTCGTCGGTGAACGGGTCGATGTCCGTCATTGATCCACCTCTCGGAACGGCTGGGGTCACCCTAACGCGGCCGTGCGACCGGCCCGGCCCCGCAAATTAGGCAAGCCTAACTTAACTGGGAGCCGGGCCGGTCGGCCGGCGAGCGCCCCGGTCAGGCCACCGAGGAGTAAGCGACGACGCCGCGGCGCATGGCGTCCATCGCCTTGCGCGCGGTCTTGCGGATGTGGCTGTTGGGCGGCGCGGCGTCCGACACCTGGCCGAGCAGGTCGAGAAGCTGCTTGACCGCGCGGACGAAGTCGCCCGCGGTCATGTCGGCGTCCAGCAGCACCGCGTCGAGCTCGTGGCCCTTGGCCCACCGGTAGGCCGTCCACGCGAACCCCAGGTCGGGCTCGCGCAGGAACGACACCCGGTTGTCCCTCTCGATCGAGTCGAGCTCGCCCCACAACCGCACCATCGCCGCCAGCGCGTCCTGGGCGGCGCCCGCCGGCGTCTTGGGCGGCGCCGCGTCGTCGGGCTGCCGCGACTCGTACACCAGCGCGGACACGCACGCGGCCAGCTCGGCGTGGTCGAGCCGCTCCCAGATCCCGGCGCGCAGGCTCTCGGCGGTGAGCAGGTCGAGCTCGTTGTAGATCCGGCCGAGGCGGCGGCCCTCGTCGGTCACCTCGTCGCCGTCGAGGTAGCCGAGCTGTTCGAGCACCGCGCACACCCGGTCGAACGTGCGGGCGATGACCTGCGAGCGGCCCTCGACGCGGCGGCGCAGCTGCTCGGTCTCGCGTTCGAGCCGGAAGAAGCGCTCGGCCCAGCGCGCGTGGTCCTCGCGCTCGTCGCAGGCGTGCACGGGGTGGCGGCGCAGCTCGGCGCGCAGCTCGGTGATCTCGGCGTCGTCGGCCGCCGGCGCGTCGCCCCCGCCGCGCTTGCGCTCGCTCACGTCGTCGGGGACCTTGTTGCGCAGCGTGGACGCCAGGTCGCGGCGCGCCTGCGGGTTGCGCGGGCTGAACGACTTGGGGATGCGGATGCGCTCGATCGGCTCGACCGGGCGCGGGAAGTCCAGGATCGACAGCCGCTGCACCGACCGGTTGATGGTCAGCACGAGCGGCGCCGGGCCGTCGGAGCGCCGGCCGACGCCGGGGTCGAGCACGACCGCCACGCCCGACCGCCGCCCGCTGGGCACCAGGATGACGTCGCCGGGCCGCAGGTGCTCCAGCGACCTGGCGGCCTCCGCGCGCCGCGACGACGACCGTTCGCGCGCCAGCTCGGCCTCGCGGTCCGACAGGCGGCGGCGCATCGCGGCGTACTCCATGAAGTCGCCCAGGTGGCACTTGGCGGCCTTGGCGTAGCCCTCCAGCGCCTCCTCGTTCTTGTGCACCTGCCGCGCCAGCCCCACCACGGCCCGGTCGGCCTGGAACTGCGCGAACGACTCCTCCAGCAGCGTGCGGGCCCGCTCGTTGCCGACCGCGCCGACCAGGTTGACGGCCATGTTGTAGGACGGCTGGAAACTGGAGTTGAGCGGGTAGGTACGGGTGCTCGCCAGCCCCGCCACCGAGCCGGGGTCGACGCTCGGCCCCCACACCACCACCGCGTGGCCCTCGACGTCGATGCCGCGCCGACCGGCGCGCCCGGTGAGCTGGGTGTACTCCCCCGGCGTGAGGTCAACGTGGGCCTCGCCGTTCCACTTGTCGAGCTTTTCGATGACGACCGTGCGCGCGGGCATGTTGATGCCCAGGGCGAGCGTCTCGGTGGCGAACACCGCCTTGATCAGCCCGCGCGTGAACAGCTCCTCGACGATCTCCTTGAACGTGGGGAGCATGCCGGCGTGGTGGGCGGCGACACCGCGCTCCAGGCCCGACAGGAAGTCGTCGTAGCCGAGGATGCGCAGGTCCTCGGCCGCGATGTCGGACGTCCGCAGCTCGACGTGCGCCCGGATCTCCTCGGCCTCCTCCTTGGAGGTGAGCCGCAACCCGGCGTGCAGGCACTGCATGACGGCCGCGTCGCAGCCCGCGCGGCTGAAGATGAAGGTGATGGCGGGCAGCAGCCCGGCGCGGTCGAGCCGCTCGACGACGTCCGAGCGCAGCGGCGGCCGGTAACGCTGCGGGCGCGCGGTTCGCCGCCGCCCGGTCCGCCTGCCCTGGTTGACCTTGGCGCGCCGCACCTCGTCCAGCGCGATCCGGCGCAGCTCGGGGTTGACCTTGGCCTGCCGGTCCTTGCCCTTGCCGGTGTCGACGAACAGGTCGTAGAGCCGCGTGCCGACCAGCATGTGCTGGAACAGCGGCACCGGCCGGTGCTCGTCGACGATCACGGCGGTGTCGCCGCGCACCTCCTGCAGCCACTCGCCGAACTCCTCGGCGTTGCTGACCGTGGCCGACAGGGCCACGATCCGCACCGAGTCGGGCACGTGGATGATCACTTCTTCCCAGACGGCGCCGCGGAACCGGTCGGCCAGGTAGTGCACCTCGTCCATGACGACGAACGCCAGCCCGGTCAGGGTGTGCGATCCCGCGTAGAGCATGTTGCGCAGGACCTCGGTGGTCATGACGACGATCGGCGCCTCGCCGTTGACGCTGTTGTCGCCGGTGAGCAGGCCGACGTTGTCGGGGCCGTAGCGCTTGACCAGGTCGGCGTACTTCTGGTTGGACAGCGCCTTGATCGGCGTGGTGTAGAAGCACTTCTGCCCGCCGGTGAGCGCCAGATGGACGGCGAACTCCCCGACCACGGTCTTGCCTGAACCGGTGGGCGCGGCGACCAGCACACCGCTGCCGCCCTCCAGCGCCCGGCACGCCTCGAGCTGGAACGGGTCCAGCGCGAAGTCATAGAGGGTCTGGAAGTCGAGCAGGGCGGGCCCGTTCCCGGCGGTGCGCTTGCGGTAGGCCGCGTAGCGCTCGGACGGGCTCTGGTCGGCCGACGGCGTGTCGGGGGTGGTCATGTATCGAGCCTACGGTTTCGACCGGCCCGATACCCAATTCAGGGCCCGACTGGGTGATCAGTGTCGCCGATCGCTCCGGGCCTGCTCGCCGCGCTCGATCTCGGCGTCGATCGCCTCGAGGTCGAGCGGCGACGCCTCGTCGTCGGCCAGGCCCTCGTAGAGCTCGGGCCGGCCGGCCTTGCGCCGGTCGTTGAGGAAGGCCAGGAACGCGGCCACCTCGAACAGCAGGACGGTCGGCAACGCCAGCGCCAGCATGGTGAACGGGTCGGCGCTGGGCGTGGCGACCGCGCTGAACACGAAGATGCCGAAGATGATCATCCGCTGCGACTTGCGGATGCGCGCCGAGCTCAGCACCCCGGCCAGGTTGAGGATCACCACGAACAGCGGCAGCTCGAACGTCAGGCCGAAGACCAGCAGCATCGCCAGCACGTAGCCGAGGTAGTGGTCGACGGTGATCAGCGCCGAGACGTCGTCCGGCACGAAGCCCAGGAAGATCGACAGGCCCTTGTCGACCGTGATGTAGGCCAGCGCCGTGCCCACGAAGAACAGCGGGATGGCCACGCCCATGAACACGTAGGTCCACCGGCGCTCCCGCCGGTAGAGCCCCGGCGCCACGAAGGCCCACAGCTGGAACAGCCACACCGGCGAGGACAGGATCAGCCCGATGATGAACGCGATCTTCAGCCGCAGGAAGAACGACGAGAAGATCCCGTTCACCACGAGCGAGCACGTCTGGCCGTTGAGGTCCTTGGACTGCGGCAGGGAGCAGTAGGGCTCCTTGAGGAAGTCCCAGACCGGTGAGAAGAAGATCCAGCCGATGACCGTGCCCACCAGCAGGGCCAGTATCGCCTTGATCAGACGGTTGCGCAGCTCACGGAGATGCTCCATGAGCGGCATACGGCCCTCGGGGTTGACCTGCTGGCTCATCGTCTTCATCGTTTTGAGAGGTCGGACCCGTCTTTACGCGAGAAGGGGGATGATCAGGACTGGCGCGTGCGGCTGGGGTCCACCGGCACGCCCTGGATCGGCTCGCCGGAGGGAAGGGCGCCCTGGGAACGCTGCGCGGCGTCCTGACCGGAGGCCTCGCGTTCCAGGCGGGCGGCCTCGGCGCGCAGCTGGGCGGCGCGGTCGCGGGCAGCGTCCTGCGGCGCCTGCTGGGGAGCGGCGGTCTGGGCGGGCTTGTCGGCCTTGTCGGACGGCTGCTCGTCGTCGTCCTCGCGCAGGCCCTTGGTCTCGGCCTTCAGAATCCGGGCCGACTTGCCAAGGGAGCGTGCGAGCTGCGGCAACTTCGCCGATCCGAAGATCAGAACGACGACCAGGAGGATGATCAGCAGCTCGGGGGTCCCGATGTTCGGCATGCGCAATCCTTTTCAGAGCAGGTGGTACTCAGGACGATCGTACGCCGTCTCCGGGGCCTTGTGACTCTCGCGCGTCCTTGAGTGCTTCGAGTTCATCCTGCAACGCGGATTGTTTCGGCTCTAGATTCCGACGAGTTCGATCAAGTTCACGCCCAAGCCTCCGCACGCCAAGGTAGACCTTGAAGCTGCAAAAAGCCAGTATGGCCATGCCAATGAAGCCCATCGCCACGGCTGCCGGAACCCACCCCACGCCCGCCACCGTAGCCGAAGCGGTCACACCTTGTCGTACTGGGCCAGCGCCCGCACGGCGTCGTCGTGGACACCGGCCGCCAGGTCGGCCGGCGCGACGACCCTGCCCTGGTCACCGAGCCGCAGTGCCAGCCCGCGGATCCACCGGGTGTCGGGGGTCCGCAGGACGATGCGCAGCCGCCCCTCCCCCAGCTCCTCGACGCTCTCGCACGGGTAGTAGTCGGCGACCCAGCGGCCCTGCGGGGTCAGCTCGAGGGTGACCTGGACGTCGCCCGGCGAGGGCCGGAACAGCCCGGCGTCGACGTCGATCGGCTCGGCGTCGTCGGGGACCTGGGCGGGCACGTCGAGGACCTGGAGGTCGCGGATGCGGTCGAGCCGGAAGACGCGGACGGCCTCGGCCCGGCGGCACCAGCCCTCGAGGTAGGTGTTGCCCTCGACGACCAGCAGCCGCATGGGGTCGACGTCGCGCTCGGTGTTCTCGTCGCGGGCCGGCACGTAGTAGCTGAGGTGCACGCGCCTGCCGCGCGCCACGGCCTCACGGAGCGCGCTCAGCGTGTCACCGCGCGCGTCGACCTCGACCGCGACCTGGCTGCTGACCGACGCCGCGGCGCCGGCCGCGCTCTCCAGCTTGGCGATCACGCGGCTGAGGGCGTCGCGGTCCTCCAGGTCGGGGATGCCCGCCAGCATGCGCAGCGCGACCAGCAGCGCGGAGGCCTCGTCGACCTTCAGGCGCAGCGGCCGGGCGATCGACTCGGCCTCGGTGACGATGATCTCGCCGCCCTCGTAGGACAGATCGATCGGGCAGTAGGGGTCGGGCGCCCGCAGCTCGACGCACCACAGCAGGTTGAGGTCGTCGATCAGCTGCTTCTCGGTGACGCCGAACGCGGCGGCGGCCTGGTCGAGGGCGACCGAGTCGCGGTTGACCACGTAGGGCACCAGGGCGAGCAGCCGCCCGAGCCGGTCGGTGGAGGTCGTGGCGCTCGCCTTGCCCGCCGTCGTCCTGCTCATCGGTCGCTCACCGCCAGGACCGCCTTCAGCTGCTGGATGACCGCCTCGCGCAGGTCGGGCGGGTCGAGGACCACGACGTCGTCGGCGAAGCGGGCCAGGTAGGGCGCGAACCGGTCGACGTCGCGGAAGGTCAGGGTGGCCTCGTCCCACTCGCCGTCGATCGTGTGCACGTCCTTGGCCCACTGCCGCGGGCCCTGCGCCGCGCCGGACCGGAGGCGGACGGTGGCCGGGCGCGGCTCGTTGACCGGGTCGCCCCAGGTGAACGCGAGGCTGCGGACGTCCACGCCCGCGGGCACGCTGACGCTGCCGGCCGGGCCGTCGGGGCCGACCTCGCCGGTGATGCGGCTCAGCCGGAACACCCGGGTCTCGTCGCGGTCACGGTCGTGGCCGACCACGTACCAGCGGCCGCGGCGGCTCACCACGCCCCACGGCTCCAGGTGGCGGCGCACCACCGAGGTGCGCCCGATGCCGCGGTAGTCGAACGTGACGGGCCTGCCGTCGCGGACCGCCTCCCACAGGGCGGGGAACGCCGGGTCGCCGGTGTCGACCCGCGGCTCGATGCCCAGGCCGGTGGCGCCGTCGGTCTCCACCCCGGCGGCGCGCAGCTTGAGCAGCGCGCCGGAGGCGGCGTCGGCCATGCTGGCGCGCTGCCACACCCGGGCGGCCAGGCCCAGCACCGCCGCCTCGTCGGGCGACAGGTGGATGTCGGGCAGCTCGTAGGCCTGCGGGGGGATCCGGTAGCCGATCTCCTCTCCCCCGCCGCCCTGCTGATCGCTGCCGACCTCCAGCGGTACGCCCAGCTCGCGCAGCTCCTCCTTGTCGCGTTCGAACATACGCTTGAACGCTTCGTCGGAGTCCGGATACCCGGGCACCGCCTGGCGGATCTGCTCGGCCGTCAGGTAACGCCGGGTGGCGAGCAGGCAGACCACCAGATTGAGCAGGCGCTCGGTCTTGCGCCGCGACACTTTCGCCCACCACCTCTCACTGTCCGGGCCCCCGCGGCCGGTCCCTGCGCCGGATCGGCTCGCCCGCGCGCTCCGTTACGGCCCACCGGACCACCCTGCCAAAGGACGGGCTCCGCGTCCGCACGTTCTCGCGATCAGGACGCTACCGTTTCCGGTGTGATCCGATGGCGCGAAGGCACGGTGGAGAGCATCCGGCGGGAATGGCCGGGGGCGGTCGAACTGGACGTCGCGATCGAGGGCGACGGCATCCGCCGTGCGCTGGCCTACCCCGCACTGGTGGGGCGGCCGGAGCCGGGCGACGCCGTCCTGCTCAACACTACGGCCTTGGCGATGGGATTGGGCACCGGCGGCTACGCCATGGTCGTGGCGGTGCCGGACCGGCTGCCGCCCGACCCGTCGGGCCCCGGTCACCTGGTCAAGGCGCGCTACACCCCGCTCCAGGCCACCGTGCTCGGCGCGGACGAGCAGGACTCCCCCCACCACGAGCTGCTGCGCGACGCCGACTCCCTGGACGGCATGCCGGTGATCGTCGCCGACCTGCACTCGGCGCTGCCGCCGATCCTCGCGGGGCTGCTGGCCGGCCGCCCGGGCGCCAAGGTGGTGTACGTGATGCCCGACGGCGGCGCGCTGCCGTCGTGGTTCTCCATGTCGATCGGCCGCCTCACCGAGGCCGGGGCGCTGGCGGGCACGGTCACGGCCGGGCAGGCGTTCGGCGGTGATCTGGAGGCCGTCACGGTGCACACCGGCCTGCTGGGCGCCCGGCTGGTGCTCGGCGCGGACGTCGTGGTGCTGGCCCAGGGCCCGGGCAACCTCGGCACCGGCACCCGCTGGGGCTTCTCCGGCGTGTCGGCGGGCGAGGCGGTCAACGCGGCGGCGGTGCTGTCGGGCCGGCCGGTGGCCTCGCTGCGGGTCAGCGAGGGCGACCTGCGGGAGCGCCACCAGGGCGTCTCCCACCACAGCCTCACCGCCTACGGGCGGGTGGCGCTGGCCCGGGCCGACGTCGTCGTGCCCGAGCTGGGCGGCGAGTTCGGCGCCAAAGTGGCCGCGCAGGCCGCGACGCTGGGCGAACGCCACGACCTGATCCCGGCCGGAGTGGAGGGACTGGAGGACGTCCTGCGCGCCGCGGAGAAGGACTGGGGCGTGCGGATGTCCACGATGGGCCGCCGCCTGGACGAGGACCTGGCCTACTTCCTCACCGCCGCCGCGGCGGGGCGGCACGCCGCGACCCTCCTGGACTGACTTTCAAGCCTGCGCCCGCATCGGCGCCTCCGCCCGCACGGGGGCGTAGTCGTCGCGGAAGGTGAACGCGCGCGGGCCCGGCCCCTCGCGGCGCAGCAGCTCCAGGCGTTCCACGCCCTCCTCCAGGGTCGGCGTGTGCCCGGCCGGGACCCACCAGAGCACCTGGTCGGCCTCGTCGGGCCGGACGAACCACTCGCCGCGCCGCCGCAGCAGGTCCAGGTGGCCGCTGCGGTAGACGAACTCCCACAGCGCCTCCCTGGTCTCCCAGACCGACATGGTGACGATCACGTCGTCGCCCAGCGGGCGCAGCGAGGTCGCGTCCGCTCCCCCGTCGTCCACGAGCCGCCACACGAACCCCGGCGCGCCGTCGGCGACCTTGTTGATCGGCTCGAGCATGTCGGTGAAGCCCGCCGTGCGCGGGTCGTCGAGGGGGTGCCTGAGGACGCCCACGTTGAACTGGGCGAGGTGATGTGCGGTCATGGGCCCACCTCACCACGGCCGGATCTCTATGTCAATTCTCATTGTTTTTAGAAATCTCCACCACCGTGCAGCACGATCCCGGTCGCGGGTCCATCCGCACCGACGCCCCCGGACTGCCCTCCAGCAGCCCTTCGAGCAGGGCCATGTTCATCCCGCACACCAGCGGCGGGTAACGCTCGGAGAGGGCGTGGAACGGGCAGTTGCGCATGCGCAGCACGGTCCCGGCCGCCGTGCCGTCCTCGGCGCCGTCCTCAGCGCCATCCTCAGTGCCGTCCTCCCTGCCACTCTCCGCGTACGGCTCGTAGCCACGGTCCGCGAGCAGGTCGGACACCGCCTCCGGGCTCTCAGCGGGCCGCTCGCCGCCCCGCAGGGCGCGCCCCTGCCTCCGCGCCGCCTCGTGCAGCTCGGCGTCCAGGCGCGCCGCCTCGGCGACCTCCGCCAGCAGGTCCGCGGCCGTGCGGTAGTCGCGCGGCGGCAGCGAGACGGCACGCTCGCCCGCCGAACGCCGGTAGAGCTTGGCGGGCCGCCCGGCCCCCGGGCCGGACCGGCCGGTGAGGCGCCTGCTCTCGGTCTCCAGCAGGCCGGCCGCCACGAGCTTGTCGAGATGGAACGCCACCAGCGTGCGCTGGGCCCCGACCGCCTCGGCCGCCTCGTTCCGGCTCACCTCGTGGCCCTGGGCCGCCACATAGTCGTACAGGCGCCGCCGGACCGGGTCCTGCAGCACGGCGATCGCGTCGATGTCCTCCACCCCGCCATTCTAAGAACAACCGGCGCCGGAGATAGAAGATGACGGGCGGGACGCGCCTCAGTGGGCGCCGAGGATGTCCACCACGAAGATCAGGGTGTCGTTCCCCTTGATCCCCGCCTGCGGCAGACCCTTGGAGCCGTACCCCAGGGACGGCGGCACGACCAGCAGCACGCGGCTGCCGACCTTGCGGCCCAGCAGGCCGTCGTCCCAGCCCTTCATGACCTGGCCGGTGCCGATGGTGGCGGCGTACGGGCGGCCGCTGCTCCAGGACGAGTCGAACGCCTTGCCGTCCCGCCAGAACAGGCCCACGTACTGCAGCGCCAGCAGCTGGCCCTTGCGCACCTCCGGGCCGGCGCCCTCGACCAGGACCTTCATCGCCAGCTTGGCCGGGGGCGCGGTGCGCGGAACGGTCACCGTGGGCGCCTTGCCCGCGGATCCGGCCACCTTGGGCAGCCGCGGGTCGTCGAGCGGCTGCTGGCGGCCCTGCGCGCCGGCCGTGCCGGGGTAGACCGCGCGGACGTCGAGCACGTAGACCAGGAAGTCGTTGCCGCCGACCTGGTGCTGGGCGTCGCCCTTGGTGCCGTAGCCGTCCTTGGGCGGGATCTTGGCCACGATCCGGCCGCCGACCCGCGCCCCGTCCAGCGCCTCGTCCAGGCCCTTGATCAGCTGCCCGACCGGGAACGCGCCGGGCTGGCCGGCCATGTAGGTGTTGGCCAGCAGCTTGTAGCCGCCGTCGCTCCAGCGGTAGCCGACGTAGTCGGCGACCACCAGGTCGCCCTTGCGCGCCTCGGCGCCCTTGCCCTCGTCGAGGGTCTTGACCGCCAGCTCGGCGCCCGGCTTGTCCTTGGGGAACGAGACGTCCGGGCGCGTCCCCGCGGCGCCCTTGACCGCGACCTGGACGTCGTCGCCGCCGCCGAAGAGCGAGCAGCCGGACAGCAGCAGAGGCGTGATCAGAAAGGCCGCCGCCGAACGGCGGAGACCGGTGGGACGACGGCGCATTCGGGTCCTTCTCCAGGGGGTGCCAGGGGCGGCGAGCGCAATTGAGCGCTCACCCTACCCCTTGGTCACCTTCCGTCAGCCCGGTGTGTCCCGTGTCGTCCCGGCACGGGTCACATTCCGGCGATGAGCTTGTCGACGCGCTCGTCGACCGAGCGGAACGGGTCCTTGCACAGCACGGTGCGCTGCGCCTGGTCGTTCAGCTTGAGGTGCACCCAGTCGACGGTGAAGTCGCGGCGCTTCTCCTGCGCCTTGCGGATGAACTCGCCGCGCAGCCGCGCGCGAGTGGTCTGCGGCGGCACCGACTTGGCCTCGAAGATCTCCAGGTCCTTGGCGACCCGCTCCACCGAGCCGCGCTTCTCCAGCAGGTAGTAGAGGCCCCGCTCGCGGTGCACGTCGTGGTAGGCCAGGTCGAGCTGGGCCACCCGCGGCGAGGACAGCGGCAGGTCGTACTTGCGCCGGTACCGCTCGATCAGCTGGTACTTGGTCACCCAGTCGATCTCGCGCGACACCAGGTCCAGGTCGCCGGTCTCGACCGCGCGCAGGGTGCGCTCCCACAGGTCGAGCACCCGCATCGCGACCTCGTCGCCGCCGCGGCGGTCGACGAAGTCCTTGGCCTTGCCGAAGTACTCCTTCTGGATCTCCAGCGAGCTGGCCTCGCGGCCGTTGGCGAGCCGGACCTTGCGGCGGCCCGTCATGTCATGGCTGACCTCGCGGATCGCCCGGATCGGGTTCTCCAGGGTGAGGTCGCGCATCACCACGCCCGCCTCGATCATCCGCAGCACCAGGTCGGTGGCGCCGACCTTGAGCAACATCGTGGTCTCGCTCATGTTGGAGTCGCCGACGATCACGTGCAGCCGGCGGAACCGTTCCGCGTCGGCGTGCGGCTCGTCGCGGGTGTTGATGATCGGCCGGGACCGGGTGGTGGCCGAGGAGACGCCCTCCCAGATGTGCTCGGCGCGCTGCGAGACGCAGTAGACCGCGCCGCGGGGGGTCTGCAGCACCTTGCCGGCGCCGCAGATGATCTGACGGGTGACCAGGTAGGGGATCAGCACGTCGGCCAGCCGGCCGAACTCGCCGTGCCGTCCGACCAGGTAGTTCTCGTGACAGCCGTAGGAGTTGCCGGCCGAGTCGGTGTTGTTCTTGAACAGGTAGATGTCGCCTGCGATGCCCTCCTCGCGGAGCCTGCGCTCGGCGTCGACCAGCAGCCCCTCGAGGATCCGCTCGCCCGCCTTGTCGTGCGTCACCAGATCGATGACGCTGTCACACTCGGGCGTGGCGTACTCGGGGTGGCTTCCCACGTCCAGGTAGAGCCGCGCGCCGTTGCGCAGGAACACATTGCTGCTACGGCCCCACGACACCACTCTGCGGAACAGATAGCGGGCCACCTCGTCGGGTGACAGCCGCCGCTGACCGCGGAAGGTGCAAGTGACGCCGTACTCGTTCTCAAGCCCGAAGATGCGCCTGTCCACACCCTGACCCTATGCGGCCGGGCCCCGAGTTGGCAGCCTCTGAAGCCCCTGGTTTCGCAGCGCCCCCGGCACGGCGCTCCGCCGGGCCTGACGGCCGTCCGGCCCGGCACCTTTACATTGTAGATCAATAACCGGCGGGGCCCCGGCGTGCGGAGACCCGCCGTCGCCGCGCGGGGCGCGGTCACGGCGGGTCTCCGGCCGGTCACACGTCAGGTCGAGGCGTCGTCGTTCCCGCCGTCGTCCCCGCCGTCGCCCGCGCCGTCGCCCGCGTCCCCGGCCGCCTCGCCCAGCAGGGACTCGATCCGCGCCGCCGGGAGCCGCTTGAACAACCGGTGCTCGCGGTTGCGGTCGAGCACCGCGACCTCGAGCGACTTGGCCTCCAGATGACGGTCGGAGTCCTGCGCCTCCAGCGACTGCACGGCCGCCTTGAGGGCGTCCGCCAGCGACATGTCCTCGCGGAAGCTGTCCTTGAGGGCCTGCGCCACCGCGTCGGCCTGGCCGCCCATCGCGACGTAGCCGTGCTCGTCGGCCACCGAGCCGTCGAAGGTCAGCCGGTAGATCTGGTCGGTGGCGGCCTCGGTGCCCACCTCGGCGACCACGATCTCGACCTCGTAGGGCTTGTTGGTCTCGGTGAAGATCGTGCCGAGCGACTGCGCGTACACGTTGGCCAGGCCCCGGGCCGTCACGTCGCGCCGGTCGTACTGGTAGCCGTTCACGTCGGCGTACCGCACACCGCCCAGCCGCAGGTTCTCGAACTCGTTGTACTTGCCGACCGCCGCGAACGCGATGCGGTCGTAGATCTCACTGATCTTGTGCAGCGCCCGGGACGGGTTGTCGGCCACGAACAGGATGCCGTCGTCGTACTGCAGCACGACGACGCTCCGGCCACGCGCGATGCCCTTGCGCGCGTAGTCGGCCTTGTCCTTCATCTGCTGTTCGGGCGACACGTAGAACGGCATGGACACCGGTCTGGATCCCTTCTATCGCAGCGGGGCGGTCGGGCCGCCCGGCGAGTCGTAACGCCCGTCGACGACGGTCTGCGCCATCGCGCCGACCTCGTCCTCACCGAGCCTGCGGTACCCGTCGTCCGTCACGGTCGCGACCACCGGGAAGATCCGCCGGGTGAGGTCGGGACCGCCGGTCGCCGAGTCGTCGTCGGCCGCGTCGTACAGCGCCTGGACGCAGGCCAGCGCCGCGTCCTCGGCCGAGAGTTCGGGCCGGTAGAGCTTCTTGAGCGCCCCCCGCGCGAAGACCGACCCGGAGCCGATCGAGTAGAAGTCCCGCTCCTCGTACCGGCCGCCGGCCGGGTCGTAGGAGAAGATCCGCCCGGTGTCGCGCTCCTCGTCGTACCCGACGAACAGCGGCACCACCGCCAGCCCCTGCATCGCCATCGCCAGGTTGCCGCGCACCATGGTCGCCAGGCGGTTGGCCTTGCCCTCGAGGGAGAGCGTGCGGCCCTCCATCTTCTCGTAGTGCTCCAGCTCGACCTGGAAGAGCCGGACGATCTCGATGCCGATGCCGGCCGTGCCGGCGATCGCGATGGCCGAGAACTCGTCGGCGCGGAACACCTTCTCGATGTCCCTCTGGGCGATCACGTTGCCCGCCGTCGCCCGCCGGTCCCCCGCCATCACCACCCCGCCGGGGAACGTCACGGCGACGATCGTCGTCCCGTGCGGGATGTCGTCCCCCACGGGAGACGCCGGAGGCGTCCTCCGCCCGGGCAACATCTCCGGGGAGTACGCCCCCAGGAAATCCGTGAACGAGGACGTGCCCGGGTTGATGAACAGCCCCGGCAGACGTCCGGTGTGCGATTCGTGGGACGCCACGCGACTCCTTCCCTCCACCAGTGCGCCGGCTCCCCCTTATGAGCGCACCGGCGCGGACGCCTATGACCCTACTGTTCCGAGGACCGCCGCTGCATGCCGCGTGATCCCCGGCGCGGTCAGCTCAGGGCGAACCCCGCCCGCGGACGGCACCGGGAACGCCGGGAGGCGTGCCCCGCGGGCCCTTCGGCCCGGGAGCACGCCTCCTCGGATCTGGCTATACGTTCAACGCACCGTGCAGTAGCGCGGTACACGAATCGAAGTGATCCGCGTCACTCTCCGCCCTTCTGGACGTATGACCGGACGAACTCCTCGGCGTTCTCTTCGAGGACCTCGTCGATCTCGTCCAGAATGGCGTCGACGTCATCGCTCAGCTTGTCCTGACGTTCCTGAACGTCGCCCTCGGTCGCCCCCTGGGTCTCCTCGACCTCTTCGGTGCGACGAGTTGTCTGCTTCTGACCGCCGGTGTCCTTCGTGGCCATCCCGTACCTCCACTCCTGCCGGTACCCCAACCCTATCTCCGATCACCGGTGACGAGCGGCCGACGCGGGCCGTTTCGCCACCACCGACAGCGCCGGGGCTTGCGGAGGTTATCGCCCGTCCTGGAAACACTGAAACGGGCATACCGGTCACGAATGCACGGCGTTCACGGGGCTGGGATCAGCTCTGCCCGGTCAGGGTGGCCACCAGGTCGGCGGCGGTACGGCAGCGGTCCAGGAGGCCGCCCACGTGCTGCTTGGTGCCGCGCAGCGGCTCCAGGGTGGGCACGCGCTGGAGCGACTCCCGGCCCGGCACGTCGAATATCACCGAATCCCACGACGCGGCGGCCACCGAATCGGCGTACTGGCGCAGGCACCGGCCCCGGAAGTAGGCCCGGGTGTCCTCCGGCGGCTCCTCGATGGCCTCCTGCACCTGCGTCTCGGTCGCGATGCGCTCGATGCGCCCGCGCTCGACCAGCCGGTTGTAGAGGCCCTTCTCGGACCGCACGTCGGAGTACTGAAGGTCGACCAGCTGCAGGCGCGGGTGCGACCAGTCGAGGCCGTCGCGGCTGCGATAGCCCTCCAGCAGCTCCAGCTTGGCCACCCAGTCCAGCTCGCGGGACAGCTGCATCGGGTCGTCGCCGAGGCGGTGCAGGACCGACTCCCAGCGGTCCAGCACGTCCTTGGTCATCTCGTCGACGTCGACGCCGAAACGGTCCTCGACGTACTTGCGGGACTGCTCGAGGTATTCCATCTGCAGCTGGACGGCGGTCATCTTGCGGCCGTCGCGCAAGGTCAGCAGGTGCTTGCAGCTCGGGTCGTGCGAGACCGCGCGCAGCGCCGCCACCGGCATGTCGACCGACAGGTCGACGGTCAGGAACGAGTCCTCGATCATCGCCAGGACCAGCGCGGTGGTGCCGAGCTTGAGGTAGGTCGACACCTCGCTCATGTTGGCGTCGCCGATGATGACGTGCAGCCGCCGGTACTTCTCGGGGTCGGCGTGAGGTTCGTCACGGGTGTTGATGATCGGCCGCTTGAGCGTGGTCTCCAGGCCCACCTCGACCTCGAAGAAGTCGGCGCGCTGGCTGATCTGGAAGCCGTCGCCGCGGCCGTCGACGCCGATGCCGACCCGGCCCGCGCCGGCCACGACCTGGCGGGACACGAAGAACGGGGTGAGGTGGCGGACGACGTCGGCGAACGGCGTCTCCCGCTTCATCAGGTAGTTCTCGTGGCAGCCGTAGGAGGCGCCCTTGTTGTCGGTGTTGTTCTTGTAGAGCTGGATGGGGTGGGTGCCGGGCACCAGGGCGGCGCGCGCGGCGGCGTCGGCCATCACCCGCTCCCCCGCCTTGTCCCAGGTCACCGCGTCGCGCGGGTTGGTGCACTCGGGCGCGGAGTATTCGGGATGCGCGTGGTCGACGTAGAGCCGCGCGCCGTTGGTGAGGATGACGTTGGCCAGGCCGAGGTCCTCGTCGGTGAGCTGGCTCGGGTCGGCCACCTCCCGGGCGAGGTCGAACCCGCGCGCGTCGCGCAGGGGGTTCTCCTCCTCGAAGTCCCAGCGGGCGCGCCGCGCCCGTGCCGCCGATGCCGCGAGGTAGGCGTTGACGACCTGGGAAGAGGTCACCATCGCGTTGGCCCCCGGCTGACCAGGTACGGAGATGCCGTACTCGGTCTCGATGCCCATCACCCGCCGAACACTCATATCGTCGAGCCTATCGGGGCGGGCGGGACGGAGCCATGGGGCTCCGCACCGGGTTGCGGGAGTGTCCGCGCCGGTGGGGGCGCGACAGGCGAATCGTTCGCCCCCGGCGTGTCGGCCGCTGGATCATCGCCGGCCGGGCCGCGAGGACGTCGGCATGCCGACCCGCGTGCCGTGCCGGCCGCCGCGCCGGCGGCCGGGAAGCCGTGGTGTGAAGGCCGTGGAAGCAGGACACGACGGCCACCCGCCGGGGTGACCGCCGTGTTCCGCACGAGCGTCGTCGCTTCGTTCCCGCCTTTACAGGTACTGACCGGTGTTGGCGACCGTGTCGATCGAACGGCCGGCCTCCGCGCCCTTGGTGCCGGAGACGAGCGTGCGGATGTAGACGATCCGCTCGCCCTTCTTGCCGGAGATCCGGGCCCAGTCGTCGGGGTTGGTCGTGTTGGGCAGGTCCTCGTTCTCGCTGAACTCGTCGACGCAGGCCGCGAGCAGGTGCGCGACCCGCATGCCCTTCTGGCCGGTGTCGAGGAACTGCTTGATGGCCATCTTCTTGGCCCGGTCGACGATGTTCTGGATCATCGCGCCGGAGTTGAAGTCCTTGAAGTACAGGACCTCCTTGTCACCGTTGGCGTAGGTGACCTCCAGGAAGCGGTTCTCCTCGGTCTCGGTGTACATCCGCTCGACGACCCGCTGGATCATGGCCTCCACGGTGGCGTCCGTGGCTCCGCCGTTCTCCTTGACGTCGTCGGGGTGCAGGGGCAGCCCTTCGAGGATGTACTTGGAGAAGATGTCCTTGGCCGCCTCGGCGTCCGGACGCTCGATCTTGATCTTGACGTCCAGCCGGCCGGGCCGCAGGATCGCCGGGTCGATCATGTCCTCCCGGTTGGAGGCACCGATCACGATCACGTTCTCGAGGCCCTCGACACCGTCGATCTCGCTCAGGAGCTGCGGGACGATGGTGTTCTCGACGTCGGAGGAGACACCGGACCCGCGGGTCCGGAAGATCGAGTCCATCTCGTCGAAGAACACGATCACCGGGGTGCCGGCCGAGGCCTTCTCCCGTGCCCGCTGGAAGACCAGGCGGATGTGCCGCTCGGTCTCACCGACGTACTTGTTGAGCAGCTCGGGGCCCTTGATGTTGAGGAAGAAGCTCTTGCCCTCCTGGCCGGTCTTCTCGGCGACCTGCTTGGCCAGCGAGTTGGCGACCGCCTTGGCGATGAGCGTCTTGCCGCAACCGGGGGGACCGTAGAGCAGCACGCCCTTGGGGGGACGCAGCTGGTGCTCGCGGAACAGGTCCGCGTGCAGGTAGGGGAGCTCGACCGCGTCGCGGATCTGCTCGATCTGCGGCCCGAGGCCACCGATCTCCTCGTAGGAGATGTCGGGGACCTCCTCGAGGACCAGCTCCTCGACCTCGGCCTTGTGGATCTTTTCGTAGGCGTATCCCGAGCGGGGCTCGAGCATCAGCGAGTCGCCCGCCCGAAGGGGGACGCCCCGCAGCGGCTCGGCGAGCTTGATCACGCGCTCCTCGTCGGCGTGCGCGATCACCAGGGCCCGTTCACCGTCGGCGAAGACCTCTTTGAGCATGACGACCTCGCCCTGCTCTTCGAACTCCAGTGCCTCGACGATGTTGAGCGCCTCGTTGAGCATGACCTCCTGGCCACGCTTCAGCTCGTCGACGTCCACCGCCGGGCTGACGTTCACCCGCAGCTTGCGGCCACCGGTGAAGATGTCGACCGTTCCATCGTCCCGGGCTTCCAGGAAGACCCCGAAGCCGGATGGCGGTTGGGCGAGCCTGTCGACCTCCTCCTTGAGCGCCACG
>NZ_JBEYUA010000016.1:0-275964 GCF_040643285.1 Spirillospora sp. NPDC047279 | reverse complement strand
ACCAAGCTGGTCGGCGACATCACCTACATCCCGACCTGGGAAGGCTTCCTGTATTTGGCGACTGTGATCGACTGCCATTCGAAAATGGTTGTCGGGTGGGCGATGGCCGATCACTTCAAGACCTCGCTCATCACCGCCGCCCTGGACTCGGCGGCCGGGAACATCCACCTCGAGAAAGGCTGTATCTTCCACTCAGATCGCGGATCGAACTACACCAGTGACGAGTTCGGCCGACATCTGACCGAGAAGTACAAGATGCGCCGCTCGGTCGGCAGGACCGGTGTGTGCTGGGATAACGCGCTGGCCGAGTCATTCTTCGGCGCTTTGAAGAACGAGTGGCTCAACCGTATGGTATTTGCCACACGCGCCAAAGCCCGCCGCGCGGTTGTGCAGTACATCGAGGGCTTCTATAATCAACGCAGGCTTCATTCCGCGAACGGATACCGGACCCCTCTTGAGGTCCATACCGAGTACCTGGACCGGCAGCAAGCAGCGTAGATCTGCCCGCAGATCACCCATCAGGATGCTGTCCGGAAAACGCGGGGCCCCTCAGCCACGCAATCAGGTCGTCGGCAGCGGCAAGATCAACACGTGCATGTGCGGGGCGTGCGGGACCGCGGGTCGCAGTTCCGCGACCTTGCGCCAGCCCCATCGCTCGTACGCCTGGTAGGCGACGGTGTTCTCTGGCCGGACCAGCAAGGTGGCGCGTGTCTCGGGGCGGTGGGCGAGCAGTTCGTCGTGGATTGCGTGGCCGAGGCCTTGGCCGGCTGCGGAGCGCCGCACCATGAGTTCGGAGAAGGCGAACGTGCGGTGCCCGTCCTCTTGGGTAAATCCGGGTTCGGGTTCGTCGGTCAGGCCGCGCCACCAGCCGGTGTCGGCGTCAAGGGGCCAGCCCCACGCCTGACCGACCGGCTGTCCGTCCAGACGTGCCAGGACGAGGTCGAAGCCGGGCCGCTGGACGTAGGCGTCGAAGCGGTCCAGGAATGCGTCGAGCTGGTCGAACGCCTCGCCGGCTTCGATCTTTTCGGCGCGGGCGTCCTGGTCGATCTCGCCGACCAGGTCCCGGATCCGGTACGCGGCCGGGCCATCGAGGTGTTCGAAGGTGACCTCTTCCACGTTGCTGTCTCCCTTAGATGGTCAGGCTGACAGTGTCTGGGCAGCGGCATCGAACCTGGTCCGGAACTCCGCGCCGTCGGCTTCGGCGCTGGCCGCGTCGCGGATCGGGCGCAGCTCGCGGAGGACTCGGGTAGAGGTCATCCGACCGTCGTCGAGTTCGGGCAGCAGCCGTAGGCCCTCGGCGACCGCACTGCTGTGATCACCCTTGGCGAGTAGCGCGCTGGCCAGGGCGGCGCGGTAGAACGCCCGATCGCGGGGTGAGCGGTCCTGGTCGACCAGAACGTCGTGATAGAGGTCGGCGACCCGGCGGAGGTCGCCGAGCCGCTGCAGGCCCATGGCCTCGTATCCGGTGATCTCGGACGGGCGGATGAACCGTGCCCAGGCTGGGTCGCTGGGGTGCTCGCCACGGTCGAGTTCGCGGCGTGCGGCGCTGAGGGAGGCGCGGAAGGCGATGGCGTCGCCGAGTTGGGCGTGGGCGAGCGCGCGGCGCAACTGGACCACGGCGTGCAGCTTGGGGGACGGTTCGCGGCGGGCGTGGTCGGCTGCCCTCTCGACGAGCCGGAGGCCTTCGCGGGCCAGTCCGCGCCGCTGTGTCAGTTTGGCCATCTGGATGGACTGTTGCGCCATGTTCACGAAGAGGTGCACCGCAAGTTCGTCATCGCCGACGCTGCCTGTCAGTAGTTCGGCCTCGCCGTACAGGTGACGGGCGAGCTGCTGGTCGCCGGAGTCGTAGGCCTGCCAGCCGGCGACCAGACCGAGGTCGGCGGTCAAAGCGAGGAGCTGACGGCCGGTCGCCTCGGTGTATTCGCTGTCGTCCAGCATGGTGCGGGCACGCCGGAAGAGGCTGACGGCGTCGCGGAGGATGGCCCGGCCGCCGACGATGCGGCCGCGGTCACGCAGCCCCTGGATGGCGGCCTGCAGGTGCCGGATGTGGGCGATGTCCACCCGTGCCGGCGGGGGTGCTGCGGGGAGCGCCACCATGGTGAGCAGGCCGACGGCGAGTCCGTGGAACTCTCGCCGGTCCACCGCGTCTCCTGGGGGTGTCATCTGGTCGCTGGTTGCTTCGTCCAGAGTCGCATCTGCTCTACCCAGGATGAGAGGGGCCAGTGCCGTCCGCGGCATCCCGACGGCGTCGACGAACGCCAGCAGCTCGTGCACGTGGAAGAACGTGCCGCGTTGCCCGCGTTCGGCCAGGCTGATGGTGGACTGCGTTTTGCCGACGAGAAAGCCCAGGTCGTCTTGTGAGAGGCCTGAGGCCGCGCGCAGCAATGCGATCACTGCGGGGATGTCGGCGCGGGCGAGCGCCGCGCGCAGAGTTGCGGAGTCCCACAGCCAGGTGGGGGCGATGTCGGTGGAGTCGCATGCCGCACGCTGGCACGCTTCGCACAGCGAGTCGGGGTTGTAGCGCGAGAGCCGGGTCATCCGGCAGGCCACGCAGACTCTCACGGATGTCCCGTTGCTCATCCCGGTCTCCTGCCCGGTCGATGCGACGCATCGAGCGTCCGCCCCTGACGTTGCGTGGACGCACTACGTGACGGACCCGCGCGGGCGCCAACGGTAGTCACGCCGACGCGGCGACACCATTTCAATCTGTCATGGCGGCGCTGCGGACGGCCATGACATCGCGGCATGGGAGGTCACCGGTTATCGCGCCACGATCGGCACGCATGAGGCCACGTCGTTCCCCTGGTTCGAAGGGAGACCAACCAATGCAGTCGGCTGCTGCCAAGGATCAGCGGGCCCGCGGTCAGGGAGCAGGCCAGGCGTCGAGGCGGGATGGCCGCGCGCCTCTGCATGTGGTCGCCGGGCAGTCTCTGCCGCCTGCCGAGGTGATCGCATTTGGGTGCCACCGCGATGGTTCGGCGTCCCGGCCTCTGCCGGCCCTGACCGGGTTCTCAGATTTCGTCGAGGCGGGTGAAGGAATCGAGGCAGGCCAGGTGGCCGAGGCCGTTCTGGCCACGTTGGAGCTGCATGCACCGCGACCTCACCCTTCTGTGTCGGGCCAGTACATCTGCGGCCATGACCTGACGGCGTGGCCGTGCAAAACCACGCTGGTCATCGCCAAAGCGCTGACCGGCCCTGAGCGGGAAGCAGCGCAGGGGGCCTGGCTCCCACAGGCATCGGGGGGAGGCCAGCCCGAATGATTCGGACGTCTGACTCCCGAGTCGCCTGGCTGCCACGCGGATCCGGACATGGCCATCCCGCCTGCGGGCCTCCGCCGGTTCCTGGTCCGCGAGTCGGGCAGACGGGGAGAACACCGCGCCCTGCCCTAGCCGTACGAGGCGCTCCTCGACTGATGCCGCTGAGGCCAGCGCCGCTGATCCGACGCCTTCCCCAGGCGTCGCCGTTCCCCTGGCCGTTCGCAGCCAGGTCTACAGAAGTCCGGAAGGCCTTCCCGATGTCTTTCGATGAACCCGGTCGCCCTCTCGACGCCAGCCTGTTCACCAAGGCCAGTACGGCGAGGATTTACAACTATCTGCTGGGCGGGAAGGACAACTATCTGGTCGACCGGATCGCAGCCGCCAAGATCATTGATGCTGCGCCGAGCGCCCCTGCGCTGGCCAGGGAGAACTTCCGGTTCGCCGGCCGTGCGACCTCGTGGGCGGTGGGTGAGGTGGAGGCAGGGCTGGTGCTCGACATCGGGATGGGTCTGATCGACCATCTGCCGAAGGATCTGCGGTCCATCGATCAGGTCGTGCATGACCGTTATCCGGATGTCGAGGTCGTGGGTGTCGATCCGGATCCGATCGTTCTCTCGCATTTCCGGGCGCTGTTCCGGACTCGCCGGGAAGCCGCGGCCTGTGGTTACGCCGCGGTCGCGAGCGGGGACGTCCGTGATCTCGACACGATCTTCGCCAACCCAGGCCTGCTCGCTCGTGGTGTGGACCTGGAGCAGAGGGCTGTCGTTGTGCTGGCGGCGGTGCTGCATTTCATCGGCCCTGACGAAGGGCCAAGTGGCCCATTGGGGATCCTGACCCAGCTGCACGAACGGATGGCGCCCGGCTCGGCGCTGGTCATCTCGCACGCCTGCTCCAGCAGCGTCGACCAGGCCGCGGTCGCCGACATCGAACGCGGCTACGACGGCGCCTCCAGCGACATCCACTTCCGCACCGAGCAGCAGATCGCCGAGCTGATCAAGGAGGCGGGCTGGTTTGCGCAGGTCCCGCCCTATGACGTGCAGAAGTGGGCCCCGCTCGGCAGCACATATCGGCAGGTGGAGCGCCGTCAGATCAAGGGCGTGCGGGTCGTCGGCACCGTCGCGTTCTCCTCCAAGGGCCGGCCATGACGCCTACCACCGCGGCGTCGGTCGCCGCAGAGTCCGGGTCGGCGGTCATCGACACGTCCGTGCCGCATTCGGCCCGGCTGTGGAACTTCCTGCTGGGCGGCAAGGACAACTATCCCGTCGACCGGCAGGCCGGCGAACAGATGATCGAGATATTCCCTGAGATCGTCGCCGCCGCCAGGCACAGCCGCGCGTTCCTGTGCCGCGCGGTGCGGTTCATGACCGGCGAGGCCGGGATTCGCCAGTTCCTGGATATCGGAACGGGCCTGCCCACCGTGGACAACACCCACGAGATCGCGCAGCGCATCGCATCCGACACCAAGGTCGTCTACGTCGACAACGACCCGCTCGTTCTGGTGCACGCCCGCGCTCTGCTCACCAGCACCGCTGACGGCGAGGTCGACTATGTCGAAACCGGCCTGCACCATCCGGAACGGATCGTCGCCGAGGCCAGCCGGACGCTCGACTTCACCGAGCCGATCGGGCTGCTACTGCTCAGCGTCCTGGACCACGTCCCCCGGGACGAGGACGTTCACGCCATCCTCGCCACCCTCGCGGAGGCGGTGACGGACGGCAGCAAGGTCGCGCTGTCGTGGGCCACCGCCGAGGTCGGCGGCGACCGGATGCGGCAGGCCCTCGACCTGCTCGAAGACTTGGGCGGCCCAGCCCTCGTCACGCGTTCACCCCAAGCCATGAAGAACGTCGTGACCGGCGCCGGGCTAGAGCTGGTCGATCCCGGTGTCGTCACCTGCGCGTCGTGGCGACCAGAACCCAACCCCTTCGGGGCGCCGGCGACGGCGCAGTTCTGCTGCGTCGCGCGGAAGGCGCGGCAGCGATGATGCCGCCGCACGGGCCCTACCACCTTCTGGCCGACGAGCTGGCCGACGCCCGTGAGCATGCGGTCGCGCTCGCCTTGCGGCTGGAGGAACGAGGCCTTGGCACCTACGTCCACTACGCCTGGAACGTCGTACGCGAGGTCGCCGTAGGCGCCCACATCGTCCACGACGCAGGCGGCCGCGACGGCGCCTGGGTGTTCGTGTGGCCGCGGCTGGGCAGCAGCGGCCGTGACCTGCACTGGCACCACCCCCGCTGGCTGAAAACGGGACCCTGCTACCAGCTGTCCTGGCCGCTCGCCGACATCGACGCGATGACCGACTCCTTACAGGACATGCTGCACCGCCGCCAGACCCCAGGCCGGCCGCCAGCGAAGGCGACCCCATGCTGACGCCGTCCAAGCCGCCCTGCGCTACCGCAGCCAGGAACACCTCCGCTCCCTCGCCCGCCCTTGGAGAGGCATCGATGCCCCCTCGGAAACACGACTCCGCAAACCCGGTCGACCGAGCTGCGACCGGTTCGGATTCGATCGACGCGAGCGTGCCGAATGCGGCGCGGGTGTGGAACTACCTGCTGGGCGGCAAGGACTTCTTCCCCGCCGATGAGCAGGCCGGCGAACAGATGATCGACGCCTGTCCTACGATCGCCGAGGCCGTGCAGGCCAACCGTGACTTCCTGGGGCGTGTCGTGACGTTCATGGCCGGCGCGGCCGGCATCCGTCAGTTCCTGGAGGTCGGCCCCGGGCTGCCGGCCTTCCTCTGGAACAACACCCACCATGTCGCGCAGAACATCGCCCCTGCCGCGCGCGTCGTCTACGTCGACAACGACCCCTTCGTCCTGGCCTGCGCCCGCGCACTGCTCACCAGCAAGCCCGAAGGCGCCGTCGACTACGTCAACGCCGACCTACGCCACCCCGACGCGGTCCTCAACGCCGCCGCGGTGACGCTCGACTTCGACCAGCCGATCGGGCTGATCCTGCTGGGCGTCCTGCACTACGTCCCCGACGACGCCATCGTCTGCGGCATCCTCACCACACTTGCGGACCGGCTGCCATCGGGGTCGATGGCCGCCATCTCCTGGGCAGCTGTCAGCACCCCACCCGTTAACGGCCTGCAAGCAGCACTCAGGGTCCTTCAGGACCTGGGCGGCCCGGCCATCACCACCCGCACTCCCCAAACGCTCGAACGCCACGTCACCGACGCCGGTCTGCAACTCCTGGACCCCGGCGTCGTCCCCTGCACCTGGCGCCCCGAACTCGACCTAGCCCAGACCCCCGCAGCCGCGCTCTGCTGTTGCGTCGCACGCAAGTCCCCGAAGCGATGAATCCCCGGCGGCCCACAGGGACCGACGCTGAAGTCTGCGCCCAGATCTGTGCGGTGTGCGTCGCACATGCCTACGGCCAGGCCGCCCGCTACGACCGGCTCACCGAGGTGATCGTCCACGCCCAGTTCCAGAAACCCGCCCATCAGGACCACGCACGGCGAGGACGTCGCGCAACCAGTCCGGGAGAATGCATGACCGTCACGTTGAACCACATCACTCAGACCGGCAGGGACCCACGCGAGCTGATCCCCGCTCAAGCGTTCACCCTGCTCGTAGACGACATCCGTAAGGCGACGCACGCCACCCACGACTACTGCGCACGCGTCGCGGGGCAGAACCTGGTCTTCCTCAAAGCCGTCGGCAACATCCGGCGGGCGGAACGCCGCGACCCCCGCAACTACGTCCGCATCGTGCCGACGCCGCCCGTTGACCAGGCGTGGCACCTGAGCCTCCAGCGGACCGAGGTGTACGTTCCGATGAGCCTCGCCTTCGCCCACTCCTTCATCCACCACCGCCCGGTCATGGACGACGACATCCGGTCAGGCGCCGCGCTGGCCCGCACCATCCCGCAACTGCGCACCACAGGCTACTTCGTGGATCCAGAATTCTGGGAGGGCGAGGCCGCCACCAGCTGCTGCCCACCCGAATGCAACGACCAAGGCGGCCGCGACTGGCGAGCCCTGGTGGACTGGAGCGGCTACCTGCCCCTCGAACGTCCGCTCACCATCAGCATCTGACCACCCGAAACCCGGAAAGGACGCACGTGCGCACCGACTGGAACGACCTGCCCAAAAAGCTCCACGCAGCGATCGAAGCCCAGGCCGGCACGGTCCGCGACGTCGTCCCCGCCTCCACGGGCAACCACGCCGACATCGCCTCCACGCTGGACACCGGCAACGGCCAGGTGTTCGTCAAGGCTGCCCGCAAGCTGGCCGACAGGGACGGCCCCGAGGTCATGTCGCTGCGCCGCGAAGCCGCCGTCAACCCCGCCGTCGCAGAGTTCGCCCCCCGCCTCCGCTGGACAGCCGAGACCGAAGACTGGCTCGCCCTCGGCTTCGACCACATCACCGGCCGCCGCGCCGACTACTCCCCCGCCTCCCCCGACCTGGACGTCCTGGCCAAGACCATCCACGCCATCCAGAACATCACCTGCCCCGACGTCCCCATGCTGTCGGCCCAACGCCGCTGGCAGAAATACACCGACAACCCGGCCATGTTCGCCGGCGACGCGCTCCTCCACACCGACCTCAACCAAGACAACCTGATCATCACCGACGACGGCCGCGCCTTCGTCGTGGACTGGGCGTTCGTCACCCGCGGCGCACCCTGGCTGGAACTGATGACGCTCATCCCCTGGCTCATCGGCGCTGGCCACCATCCCCAGCACGCCGACCAATGGATCAGCCAATTCCCCGCCTGGACCACAGCCCAGCCCACTGTCATCGACGTCTTCACCACCGGATTCGCCGCGCAATGGCGCAACGCCGCCCAGGCTCGACCCGACGAGTGGGTCACACGTCATGCCGAGCTGACCGGCCGCTGGGCCGCTTATCTGCTTAAGGAGTAGGCAGATTGACTGACTGGACCCAGCACCACCCGACAACGCAGCTCACGGCCCCCGATGGCCGCACGGTCGCCATCGACGTTGAGATGGTGCCGCTGGTGACCGAGCTGTGGCGACTCGGATTCGCAACCAAGGTGGCCTGCCAGGACGCAGGCGAAGCAACAAGAGAAGGGGGCACCCGCACCCCTCAAGCCGAACGACAGCGAGTCGCCGCCCGCCTGATGGGCAGAGCCTGGCTGGTCATCAGAGCCGAAGAGGCCAAGCACTTACTGGACGTCTGGGCCGAGCTCGCTGAGCCGGAGGTCTTTTTGCTCCGCCCTACCAAGAACGACAGTGAACCTGCCGACTGGGTCTCGCTCACCTTCCCCCGCGAACTCATCGCCGCAACAACGCAAGAGCTGCGGTCGATTGCTTCGCTCCGCCTCGACTAAAGCAGCGGGTGGACAAGCGACGTCGTCCACCTTCGCCAATCCATCTGCGGCCGATGCTGCTGGGCCTGCGCGAGGGTGTCGTCGATGGCCTTGCAGACCTCATGACTTGTCACGGGCGCTCGACGAGCTTCCCGATCTCGTTGAGCAGCGCGGGGGAACAGGACGGACCGATGTTCGAGTGGTACCGCCCCGGCGCAAGACAGCAGGGTCGCCGGCTGGTCGAGGCTGCGGCACAGCGCGGCGGTGTGGTCGTCGTCGCCGCTGTCTCGGCAGGTCAGGAGGATCAGTAGGGCACGTAGGCCGCGGCCGTCCAGACCGCGCATCGCCGACAGGGGTGGATCCCGCCCACCAGCGGCCGCGAGCCGTTGGTGGTGCTGCAGTGGTCGTCCAGGATGACCACCTGGGCGGGGCGGAGCCCCTCTGGCTTCGTAGGTGACTTTGAGAGCCACCTGTTGGGGATTAAGGAGCCGGAAGTTGATCTCTTCGGAGCTTGAATGTTGGTGAGTGCTGGAGCCACCGGGCTCCGGGCGAAAGCGTGAGTCGCCGCAAAGCGCGTCGGCGTCTCAGCCAATTCGCGACGATTCGTCCTTCCGGCGGCGAGTCCTGCCTGCGGCTGCCAGACCGCTGGTCATGACCCGCTGCCTCGAGAGGGCGAGTCGTAGTAGCCAGGGCCCGCGATTAGGACGCTCTCGAAACAGGTGTAACGGTCGACGGTCTCCTGGTCAGCTCCCGGGAATGGGACAGCGGACCGGGACAGCCCGATCGACAACTCCGGCACGGTCAGGCCGTAGTCGCCTTCGTCGACCTCGACCTCGTGGCGGGCCCGCAACTCTGCGATCACCCGATCAGCGGGGACCGAGAAAACGTCCATGCCCAGCAGGAACACCTGTGCACGAGGCTCAAAATCGAAATCCCTGTAGATCTCGACCGTCTGTACCGACAGCGCCGACCCGCAGAACACGTGAGCGTCGACACCTGACCCGATCAGCCGCCAATCCAGAGGCTCGGCTCCGGGATAGGGCACGTACGGACGCGGTGAGCCCCATGCCTCCAGTGCCGCGCCGGCGTCCGCGAACGAGGCACCCAGCTGAACGGAACCGGCGGCCCGCAGTGGCTGCAACTCGATGACCAGTGGCGACACGCAATCTCCAAGACCTTCGCACCCAAGAACCACACCCGACCGAACGACCATAGCGATCCGGTCTCAACCACATGGGATCGGCGATCACCGACCGCCTCGGGTACGACAGGTGGCTCCGCTTCTCGCCGACACTGGTCACGCCGGTGGACGATCTCCGGAGCCACTGGCCAACATTTGGCTCTCGTTCTCACCAACAAAGCCAGCCCCTCCAGGCGGCGGTGTGGGTCGTCGACACAGAGCGCACGTGGAGTCCCGGGCGGTGGCCGTCAAAGCCCCTCGAGCCGCCGGACGATTCCAAGCGAGCGGCGCCTCGTGACCAGGGCGACCGACAGCGGGCTCGGCAGCGCATGGCCAGCGGACGCCAGCGCGGGGCGAGTGTGGGCAGGGGCATGCGCGCCGCGGCCAGCCTTGCGGCGGACTCGCTGAAGGCGATCACGCGGTGGAACGACGAGCCGTCCGCTCGGATCTCGGACTCGATGATCAGTTCGGCGTCGGCCATGGGGTCGGCATCGCTGGATCGCTTCGGCATGGGGGGCCCCGGGGCGCGGCATGAGTGGATGTTGCCCCGGCGACGCGCCGCCTGGGCTGAGGCCATGCCAGACGAGGGCCGATCCGCCCGGGTCGAAAACGGTTGGTCATCCACCATCGGGGTGATGGCGGACCGGTCGGAGATCGCCGGTCTGGTTCGGCACGCCGCCCATAGGCATCAGTCGGCGTCAACTCTCTACGAACTTCTCCCGACCTCCCCTTCAAACTTGAGGGAGCGTTCAGCGCTCTCAAGAAGATCAGGAGCTCCGCCCCGCCCGGGCCTCTCTAACACCAGGCCACAGTCGGTAGCTCCGAGGGGCGCTTTGCGGTCAATCGTGATGGGCGGGGCGGAGTCTGTGGATTCGGTCCTGCTCTTGAAGACCGCTGTGGCGACATTGGCGGCGGGCGATCAGGTGGGTCCTGCATGCTGTTGTCTTCGCGCCAGTGCCGGTCCGGTGGATGAGGTGGGTCACGGTGGGAGAGGGGTGGCGGGCGGGGAGTCTGCCCGTCGAGACGACGAGGCTGGTGGGACGTCGCGAGGAGTTGGCGCGTCTGGAGCGGTTGTTGTGTGGGCGGTCGCGGCTGGTGACGGTGACCGGGGTGGCGGGGGTGGGCAAGACGCGGCTGGCACAGCGGGCCGCGGTCGAGCTGGCGCCGCGGTTCGCTGACGGGGCGTGGTGGGTGGCGTTGTCGCCGCTGACCAAGGCGGCTTCGCTGCCGTATGCGATCTTCGAGGCGCTGCCGCTGGCCGACCAGACCACCCGGTCGGTGATCGATGTGGTGGCCGACTACCTGGCCGACCGTGATGTCCTGCTGGTTCTGGACACCTGCGAGCATCTGGCCGAGGCCTGCGCGATGACCGTCCAAGCCGTGCTGGCCGCCGCGCCGAAGCTACGGGTCCTGGCCACCAGCCGCCGCGCTCTGAACGTCGCGGGTGAGCAGGTGCTGCCCATCGCTCCGCTGCCCGTCCCCGACACCGCTCCCACACCCGAGGCCGACATCGCCGCCCTGTCTCCGGCCGCGATCCGCGCCAGAGCACCGAAGGACGTCGGGGCACCGGGGAACGGTGATGATGCGGTGGCGTTGCTGGCCGAACGCGCGGCCGTGGTGGTGCCGGGTTTCATGGTCACCGGCGACAACCGGGCCGACTCGGTGCGGTTGTGTCAGAGGCTGGATGGTCTTCCGCTGGCGATCGAGCTGGCGGCCGCTCGCCTGGCCGCCATGTCGCCGACCGAGTTGACCGCTCGGCTGGAGGAGCGGTTCGAGGTGGGTGACATCGAGCACGAGGGGACCGAGGCCGATCCGCCTTGGCATCGGGCGTTGCGTACCGCGATCGGCTGGAGCCATCAGCTGTGCACCCCGGCCGAGCGGCTGTTGTGGGCTCGCGTGTCGGTGTTCGCCGGGTCGTTCGGCGCCGGTACCGCCGGCCAGGTGTGCGCCGACGGCCTGCTGCCCGCCGACCAGATCCTGGACCTGCTGGACGCCCTGGCCGGCAAGTCCATCCTGACCGTGGTGGCGATGCCGGGCGGCGCGCAGCGGTACCGGATGCTGGACACCATCCGCGCCTACGGCACCTTCTGGCTGCGCAACCTGAACGAACACGACCGGTTCCGGCGCCGGCACCTGGACTTCTACCTGACGATGGCCCGCCGCATCGGAGCCGCCTGGCTCGGACCCGACCAGTACACCTGGTACGACTGGGCGACCGCCGAGCACGCCAACCTGCGTACCGCCCTGGAGTTCACCCTCACCGAGACCAAACCCGAGACCGGGGACCACTCTGCGCTGGAACTGGCCGGGTCGTTGTGGTTCTACTGGTACGGCTGCGGATTCCCCAAGGAGGGCCAGCACTACCTGGAACGGGCACTGGCGCACGACCCCGAACCCGGCCCAGCCCGTACCAAGACCCTCTGGGCCTCCAGCATCGTCTTCATGATCCAGGGCAACCCCGCCGCCACCGCGGCCAGGGCAGCCGAGTGCGCCGCGGCGGCCGAGGGGATCGGCGACGCCGACGCGGCGGAGATGGCGCAGGCCGCCTCCGCGGGCGCCGCGACGATCAGCGGAGGAGAACAGGCACAAACGGTGGCGGCTCCGGCCGCCGAAGAGCTGCTCGCCGGCAGACGTGCCGACGAGCTCACCCTGGCCACCCTCCTGGCCTGGGCCATCCGCGGCGTCACGTACGTCCTCGCGGGCAGCTTCCAGGATGCCGTCACCGTCCTGGAGCAGATGCGCCTCGAATGCGACCGGCACGGCGAACGCTGGTACCGCGCCTACGGCGACAGCATTCGCGCCCAGGCCGAGTTGGCGTGCGGACGCCCCGAGGCCGCGCGGTTCTACGCCCAGGCCTCCTTGGAGGTCAAACACCGGCTGAACGACGTCACGGGCATGAGCATGGCGATCGACCAGCTCGCCCAAACCGCCGCCGCCACCGGCCAGAAAGAACGCGCCGCCCGCCTGCTCGGCCTGGCCCAGCAACTCTGGTCCCGATCCGGCCGACCGCAAGCCGGCCTCCCCGAATGGGTCGCCGCCCGTCAAGCCTGCGAGAAACAGACACGCGAAGCCCTAGGCGACCACACCTACGAGCACACCTACCAGAACGGCCACGACACCGACCCAGACACGACCATCGCCGACATCCTCAGCATCCCGGCCGCCCCCGAATCTGCCTCACACGACGACACCTGACGGCGATGAAGCGGATGACCCCCGCGACATAGCTCCAGGACACGACCAGGAGCGAGACAAAGTACGCGGGGCGCCATCGCAGGTCATGGTGCTGAGGTACAGCAAGATCGCGAGATTCGCCGACTCACTCAGCGCGGCAGAAGCGGACGTCCCTCACCATCTGGAGTCTTCAGGACGCCCCGAACCACTACTCGACGTCCGAGGCATGGGACGCTAAGACGTGCTCATTGTGCGTGCCACCAGGAAGCTCCTCAACCGAACCGGCCCTCCCGATCTCGGCGCTGACGAGCAATCCGATACCCGGCTCGGGCAGTGGTACGCAACCGCCCTCTTCTGGCGGCCCCAGGTAGCCCTATTCGTCAACGAGGAGACGCTCCTGCCGATCCTCCTGCCGCTGGCGCCGGCCGCGACCCTCTTGAACAGAGTCCCCGACCACATCGCCTCAGCCCTCGCCGAGTACGGCGCATCACAGGCACTCATCGATGACGAGACCCAGCGCATGCGCGAGTCCCGACTGGCCAAGACAGCCAACCGCAGCGTCACCGGCACCCTCACCGACTTCGCCCGACTCGCCGAGCACTACCGCGACGGCGACCCCGACCTGCCCGCCCTCGCCACGCGGCTCGCCCACGTCCCCTGCGGCCCCCTCTACAAGAGCCACACCTTCCCCGACCGGGAGTTCACCGCACTCATCAAGTCGCTCGGTTGAACACCGCCCGGCGCCGCCCCGAGCAAAAATCTGATCGAGTTCATCGGTGCGCGGTCGGCGGCATGAGCGGGCGAGTTTGGTGGGATGTCTCGTCCCAGAGTGATCGTGGCTCTGAGGCTGCGCAGACCAGCTTGGCGGTGCCGGAGTCGAGCTCCACGTTCGCCGCGAGCACGGGCTGGGGCTCTCGGGCCGTGAAGACATCGGTCGCTATTCAGTGGGATGGTTTCGGTTTCGACTACGCCATGCGGTTCTCAGGGCTTCGAGTTCGAGACGCGGGAACGGTCGACGCCACGCCTCGTGGAATCCGGCTTCTCGTGCTTCCAGACGACTTCGTCGAAGCCACGGATCACACCACGTGCCAGCGAATCGACGGTCTGCCGGCTGGACCAGAGTTCCGTGCCCGTCAGGTCGGGTTCTTTGTAGTCCGCCAGTTCGAGCACTCGGATGTGCACATCGTCGCCGGTCCGACGAAAGATCCAACGGTAGGTGATGGGCTCGTCCTCGAAGTCAGCCCGGGTCTCTGACTCTCCGAGGACCAGACGCGCCACAGCGGTCAGCAGATCTTCGGGTCCGGCTCGGAGGTAGGACGCGGTGGCCTGCACGGTCGTCTGATCGTCAGCGGCGGTCCATTGGGCTCCTCCAGGGAGCAGGCTCCAGGCGAGCGACATCTTCGTCACGATGGGCTCCTCCCGGGGTCTGAGATCGGGCGAGTGACCGGCGACAGGGAATCGGGCGAACAAGCCGTCGACGTGGTTGGCAAGATAGATCATGCCAACTCCGCGAACCACTCGCCGACGTGTCGCTCTCGGCGTCACCGGTGAAGCCATTGGCCACAATCCACGAGGCTGGTCCCCGGTGCAGCCCGTCATCGTGGTACTCCCCGAGAGCATCGGGCCCGTCATCGCCTGGGCTCCCAGCGACGCTCACGCCAGTTGAGGCTGAATCACAGGCCGTCATCACCTGGTCGGGTGGGGCCACTTCACGTTCGTACCACCAGTGCTGGCGGTGGCTCACGGCGGGTTTCCCCGGCCCGGCCAACCCGACTCCCCGGCTCGCGCCGCGTGTGCCCCAGGTGCTCTCACCGCTCGCAGCGGTTCGGGATGGGACCGGCCGGCACGTCGTGCGCACCGGATCCTGAACAAGCCCCACGCCATCAGATCATCGCCTCGCTACCAACTCGCTGCGAGACGGCGCAGGGCCTCCCGCTGAGCCGACGGGATCAGTGCCTCGTCCTCGCTGGAGAGATTTCCAATAGATCGGAGGATTTCTTGGATTGGCTCTCGAAGTTGGTCGATTGAACGACGGACGGCATCTGGCCGGTCGAAGGCAATACTCATTAGGTCGCCATGGGCCGCTTCAACGAGTGCGTCGATGGCCAGGGCCGAGGTGGCGACACGTTCGGCCACTCGACCCAGAAATTCCATGGCGTCGTCAAAGTCAAGCTGGCCATCGACTATCTGAGAAAGATCCTGGGCGGCGATCAGCGGCGGCGCATATTCCGAATAGCATGCGAGCTGCGACTCAGCCTTCACCCAGGAGATAAGCGCATGGAGCAGGGTCCTCGCAGCGAGCCTACCCTGCGGGGCATCGATCCTGCTTAGCCCCTCTAGCCAGGCCAAACGGAAGGGGCGGTAGAACCAGAGCTTGGCCTGTGCGGCTAGCCGGGTAACGACATGTGCTCTCGCCAACCGCTCTTTGCAGTCGCCTTCATCGATTGCACCTGTGAATGATCGACGCTGCACAACAGCGTAAAGTGTAGATGGAGAACCGATACCAACCTGCCGCACTAATCTATGCCTGATAGCGCCCGGCGACCGATCGGCTCCTCCATCTTCAGGTAGTTCGTCGAGCACTGAACGGAACGCTTCGTAATACTTCTCAGTCCCACGACTTACCGGCTCTTTCAACCATTGAGCAAGCGAAGATCGCTCCAGTTGCAGGACCAGAAGTTCGCCGCTGTAAACGCGCGTCCGATCTTCGGCCGCATGTCGATGGGGGCGGATTGGCGCGCCGGCCCGTTCCGGTGGGGATGCGTGGGCTTCGCCTGGGAGATCACGTTCAGCGAGAGCTTTCTCGGTTTCCCGTCTCCGCTTGATCCAGTAGTCCATGACCGTCCCGGGCTCCGGCGCCCATGCTCTGACCATGGCCTCGAGTGTCTTCTCCGTGGGGAGCTGCGTTCCGGCCAGGGCACGGTAGATCGCCGCTCTACTCGGAGAACCATAGGAAGCGGGGACATCCTCGACGCGCCTCGACCTGCCAGGCGGCGTCGCGGCCCTCAGTTGTCTCAACTTGAGGGCGAACCGGGCAAGCGGTCCGTCTTCAGGGTTCAGCGGCGTCGCGCGTCGCGGCATGCAGCCAGCATAGGCAGGAAGTCTCCTCTTTGTCTCACTGTCTGCGATGAGATTCCATTGTCTCGCGCACTGTGCTGAAATGCTCGCTGCTGGGCAAGCCGAGTGCGGGTACACAGCCGTCTCACTGGAGTGCGAGCGCTGGTCCAGCCAACGCTACGCCGAGCACCTGAACGGCGTCTCGAATCGAGGGAGTTGGCGTGTGCGCACCTACGAGGTTGGGCGGTGGTCTGAGCGTTCGAACCACCCTGTATCCCCGGGCCTTTGGGGCACCCTTCGACGGGCGGCACGTCCGGAGGTTGTCCGGGACGCATACATAACGATTCTGCAACATCAGCAAAGGCTTGGACTCGAATGCGAGCACCCAGTTGACCTGTGTAGATGCGATGTCCACCCAGCTCGCGATCGCACTCAGTGACGAAATGCTCCGGCCTCAGTCCTGTGAGGGGAGCGAAGACACTGGGTTGTGCTGATCACCGGATCGGCGATGACAGTGGTGGCCCACCTGCGTCAACAGGCGGGCCACCTTCGAACTCGACACACTCCCTAGCCGGAGATTGGAGTCCTATGCCCAGCGTATCTCTGCTCAGCGGAGACTCGCAGCCGCTGAACGGCGTGGAGATCAACACCCCGGGCCTGCTGGTGCTCTTCATCGGCGTGGCCGTCATGTTCGTGGTCCACAAGGACCCGAAGCTGGCCGTTCCGATCGGAGCGGCCGCCGCGGTGGTGACGATTTTGCTGATGCTCTAAGCGGCGCGGGGCGTGCGTTCGGCGGGCGCCCCGCGCACCAGTGCAGGCCCGTCGCGTTCTCGAAACGCGGCGGGCCCTTCTCACGTCCGCCATCCAGTCGGCCCGACCGGGGCACGGGAAGCCTCTCGTTCCCAAGGCGTCAAGATCCGGTGATGGGACACCGTGATGCCGACGAGCAGGTCGGCGCAGGGCTGGCAGGTCGCCACGGTGGTGCGGAAGGTGCGGCCAGCGCGGGCGGCCTGACCTTCGGAGGCGCAACATCGCGACGGCGGGCGTGGGCCACGGGCGAAGGAAGACGCCTGTCGAGGCTGTCCCGCGATGGCAGGATGGAGGCGTCGGAGCGACAGATCGGGAGAGTGAACGTGGCGAGCGAGCCCGGGAACGAAGTAGTGGCAATCGTTCACCCGGACGTTGAGATGATCCAGGACAGCGGATTGCCACAACTCATGTCGCAGATCCGGCCACAGTGGCAGTCGAAAGGGCTGATCGAGCGCGTTCGTCGGCTCATGGTCGTTGACCCGAGCAGCGCCTGTCAGCGGCTCCTCAACGCGGCGATCGCAGACCTGCGGGAGAAGATCAACATCGCGGGTCTCGACATCGCCCGGGACGCCGCGAAGGCGAACAAACTACCGTCAGTTGAGCGGCCCGAGGACATCGAGACCTACTCGACGCACAACATCATCGAGCTTTCCTACCGCATGGGTCTGCTGTCACGCCCTGAGTGGCGCCGCTTGTCCAGGTCTTACGAGATTCGTCGTGACCTGGAACACGAGGATTCTGAGTACGAGGCTGGGGTCGAGGACTGCGTCTACATCTTCAAGACCTGCATTGAGGCAGTTCTCTCGCGGGACCCAGTGACCCTCATCCGGGTCAGCGAGGTCAAGGAAGTCATCGAGACCGCTGGCCCTGCCACCGCGGACCCCAGCTTGGTGGAGGACTACCAGCACGCACCCGACAGTCGCCAGTTGGAGATCGGGAAGTTTCTGTTCTCCACCGCAACTAACGACGACGAGCCGGACCTGGTTCGACACAATGCCTTCACGATGACGGGCATCCTCGCTGAGGTGACCCGGCCTGCCGTCACGGTCGAACTGGCCAAGCATGTCCAGGACAAGATCGGTCGACGGACCGCGCTGACCGAGCTTCAGGTCCGGGTAGCGTCTGTGTCCGGTGTACTCCCGTACCTACGTAAGGCGCAGCGTCGCGCTTTCTTCGCAGGCTTCCTCGACCAATTGAACCGCACCGGTCACCACTGGACCTCCGACGCGTCTCACGGGGGCCTTCTTCGCCAGCTTCAGGAGTTCGGCGGGCTGCGGGCGATCCCGGACCAGGAACTTCACGAGATCCTCAAGTGGATGGTGCTGCTCTACGTGGGCGAGCCAGGAGGCCGCGGTATGGGGGTGAACCGGAAGGTGTTCTACAGCAACTCCGGCGCCCCGGTCGTTGCCTCGATCATCCAGGACGCCCCGGATATCGCCGGGCCGCTGCTCACCGAGCTCGGGTCCGACAAGGACGTCAAAAGGGCATGCGCCCAGAGCACCCACGTAGAAAGGCGCTACCAAGACCTGCTCGACGTCGCTGAGTCGTAAGCACGTCGACTGTTCCGAGACGGACGGTGACGGGCGTGCGCGGCAACTCGGCGGAAGACTGCGACGTCCGCCGGCCCAGCGGGCAGCAACCGCATCTCGGCATGTGCGGACCGGGTTGCAGGAGGCTGTGCTGGCTCCATCACTCAGGCCCCCAGCCCGCTTCCGGATGTCGATTCTGGTAGCTGGCTCTACCGTTGGTCTCTGTTCGGCCTGTCGCGTCGGCGGCGGTGGTCGGCGGCGGCTACGGAGAGGATCATTTCGTCGATGATCCAGCGGGTGTCTGGGGAAAGCTCGACGAGGGCGCGGAGGACGTCGGATCGGACGGTGCCGGTGTCGAGCTCGCGGCGGAGGGCTTTGAAGGTGAGGTCGTCGTCGACCTGGTCGGCCTCGGACTCGAAGCCGAAGTAGCCGATCGGGACACCGAAGAAGTGCGCTAGGGCCGTCAGGGTCTTGAGCTGCGGGTTGTCCTGGCGGCCGGTGCGCAACTTCCAGACGGTGGTGGACGAGATGTCCTCACCGGTCTTCGCCGCGATCGCGGCAGCCGTCTCCACGTTGTTCCTGGGTGGCGAGGCGTCTGCCGGCCACATGTTCTGGATCAGCCATTCGAGCTTCTGGGCGAGAGTCGTGGACGGGCTGAGCACCGTCTCCTCGTTCGGACCTTGCTGCGCCACGACCCCTCCGAGTCATTGATTATGAGTGACGGACACGCCGTTGGTTGTTTTTGATTGACTCATGCTTGCGGGTGATGCATCGTCGTTCCCAAGGACTTTAGTTGATGGCCTGCGAGGCCGTCGGCTGACAACACCGGGGGACGCGATGAAAACTCTGGCAGCGCCAGGCCGCGAAGAGGTCGAAAAGCGTCAGGTCAGGCTGCTTCGGCTGCATCACGAGCTGAAGCGGCTCGGGGTGACGGTGCGGGTGCGCAAGCCGCACAACGGCCGGTGGCAGCTCAGGGTCCGTCGCGCCGGGTGGACGGAAACGGTCCTGTGCGCGGGCGCCGAGGGTGACTACGCCTACGTCAGCGTGCACGGGCGTCTGCTCGGGCCAGTGGACGACGTGCGTTACGTCGCCCGGCTCCTGGTCTGGATGATCGAGAGGAGAGAACGGTGAGCACCCTGCACGAGCTGCCCGCGACCGACGTGGACGTGGAGGCTTCATTCTTAGCGATGGAGGCGGAATCGACGCCCGATCTTCCGGGGCGTCCGGCGCTCGTCGTCAAGGTCGTCGGAATCGTCGTAACGCCGATGATCGCGGCCCTGGCGGTGTTGGGCGGGATCGGCTCGTTCACCACGGTTGAGAAGATGGCCGAGCCCTACTTCGGGTCGCTGGCCTGGATCGTCCCCGTGGGCATGGACGTCGGCATCCTCGTCCTGCTGATGTGGGACCTCCTGATGGAGTACCTCAACCTCCCGTGGCCTGTCTTGCGGTGGGTCGCCTGGGCGTACGTCGCCGGCACGGTGCTCGTGAACGTCATCGCCGCGCACGGTGAGCTCGCGGGCAGCGTCATGCACGCCGCGATGCCGGTCCTGTTCGTCACGGTGATCGAAGGTGTCCGGCACCTGATTCGGCGATGGATCGGGCTATCGACGGGACGCCGTGTGGAGCGGGTGCCGGTGGCCCGGTGGATGCTCGCCCCGGTGTCGAGCTTCCTGCTGTGGCGCCGCATGGTCCTCTGGCACATTACGTCGTACCGGCAAGGTCTCCACCTGGAGTACCGCCATCTGTTGGCCGTCTCCTGCCTGCGCGAAGAACACGGTCGCTGGACCTGGCGCTGGAAAGCTCCACTGTCCGAACGAATGGCTCTGCGTCGGCTACCCGGCGGCGTGGTCGAGGAGGCTGTCAGCGAGACTTTCACGCCCAATCACGAGATCGCTCCCTCGTACGCCGAGGAGGCCGAGACCACGGCCTGCTGTGGTGACGCCGAGCTAATGGACGCAGCCTGGCAGATCCACCAAGAGGCCGATGGGCAGGAGCGCCGTCTCAGCCGGGACGAGCTGGGCTGGCGGCTGCGCGAGCTCGGGTTCACGGTCTCCAACGAACGGCTCACCGAGGTCATCTCCGCGATTCGCGGTGACACCGCTGCGAAGGGCGAGGCGTAATGGCATCGCCAACTCGGGCCCGCGTCGGACGCAAGCCAGACCAACGGGAGCGCCAATGGCAGCTCGGCGTGCTGGGCGCCCTCGCGGACGATCAAATCGCTCAGCTGCATGGTGAGGTGTTGCCGTGGCCGTGGCTCCTCGACCAGCTGCACCGGCACGGACGATTCGGCTTCGAGAACTGCCTGCTGATCGGTGCCCAACGGGATTCGGCCACCGATGTCCGGTCGTACGACGAATGGAGAGCCGAGGGACGCCAAGTCGTCCGCGGTGAGACCGGCATCAGGATCGTCTCCTCGCGGGGGAACCCTCGGTCGGTCTTCGATGTGGAGCAGACGGCTGGGCCTTCGTACGAGCAGCGGGCGAGCAGGGTTGTCCCTGGCGCGGCGGTGAGCCGGCTCGGTCAGGTGGCGAGCGAGCTCGGACTGTACGCGGATCGGGGCAGTACGTGGGCCTACGGCGGGCGGGAAGACCGCCGAATCCTCGTCCCCCGCGGACTCGATGATCTAGCTGCCGCAGTCTTCATCGCGCACCAGCTGAGCCATATCCTCCAGCGCGGCGATCGCATGGACGACGGCGTCGATCAGTCAGCATGCGTCGGTGTACGGCGGGTGCGGGCAGATTCCGTGTCCTATCTGGTCTTGGCCCACCTGGGGCTCGACGCGTCGCCGATGGTCTTCCCCGCCGTGAAGAGCTGGGCGGGTGATGATCCTCGGTCACGACCTTCCGCGAACATCCGCGCGGTCGGTGAACAGATCCGCCGCGTGGCCACCCGGATTCGTCGCGAACTCGAGGCCGCTCCGCATGCTGAGGCGGCGCCCGGTCTCCACCGGGATTCCTCGCAACAGGCCGCCGCAGTTTCCGTTGATCCGGATGCCGATACCAACCGCCTTCTCGCCATGCAGGAGGAGGCCCATGCGTTCTTTCGCGGCCAGCTGGGGGTCAGCTGGGGCTCGCAGTACTTGGCAGACCGCGGGTTCAGCACGGAAGTTCAGGAGCAGTGGCAGCTCGGCTTCGCTCCTGGCGGCCGAGCAGCACTGACCGATCACCTCCGGGATCTCGGCCGGGACGACGAGCTGATCGTCGCGGCCGGCTTGGCACGGCGCGGCCGAGACGGACTGCTGTACGACACCTTCCGTGACCGCGTCATCGTGCCCATCAAGAACGCCGCCGGCGCCGTCGTGGGCTTCACCGGTCGGCGGCAAGACCAGGGCAAGGGACCGAAGTATCTCAACAGCCGCGACTCTCGGATCTTCCACAAGAAGGAGCTTCTCCTGGGGCTGGCCGAGGGCAGGACGATGCTTTCCCGAGGCGCGCGGCCGATCGTCGTCGAAGGGCCCTTCGACCTGCTGGCCGTCGCCACATCAGCACCGGAAGGCCTGGTCCCGGTCGCGCCCTGCGGCACAGCCTTCGGGCCGGCCCAACTCAACGCGCTTCGGGCTGTGGTCGACGTCGACAAGCTCGGATTGGTGCTTGCTCTCGATGCTGACCCCGCGGGACGTTCCGGCGTACTCCGTACGTGGCGGACAGTCTCGCAGGTTGAAGGGCCGGTCGACGTCGCCGTTCTTCCAAAAGGCACCGACCCGGCCGACCTCATGCACTACGAAGGGTGCATGACCGTACGCGAGGCGCTACGAGATGTGGTTCCTCTCGCGGATCTGGTCGTCGACGTGTGTATCGAGCGATTCGGGGGGACGTTCGAGTTCGCGGAGCAGAGGCTGGCGGCGGTTCGTGCCGCCGCCAGCCTCATCAGCGAGATGCCGCCCGCGAAGATCGCGCGACAGGTCTCCCGCGTCTCTGCCCGAACGGGGCTCCCGCCCGCCCAGGTCACGTCGGCCGTCGCCTCCGCTGTCAGCCCGGAGCCTCCGCCGAGCGACCGCGCAGCTCCCGTTGTTCCACCGCAACTCCCCCAAGTTCCCGAGCTAAGCGTGAACGAGCCGCAGATCAGGGATGGCCGACGACCGAGCCCATCCTCACGCGGCGCGGGGAGGCACCCATGAGCGGCGAACCCGTCCCGGATCCCATCACAGAGGGTCTGGCGTATGGAGGGCAGCGACTCGCGCAGTGGATGACGCTGGCGGTCGCCGTTCAGCAAGGCCGTGCGAGGCGTGCTGCCCGCCTGCGAGCGGCTGAGGAGGCACGCGACGTGGCCGAGGCTAGGGCTGTCCGGGCGGCACACGAAGCCGAGCTGAACGAAGCGCGTTCTCGATGGGCACCGGCCCATGACAAAGCCTGGCTGCGAGACGCCGACCTCCTTCGTGTGGCGCAGGTCTGGGGGGCGGCCGTGCCCTTCGCAGACGACCACCGGTCGGCCGCCTCGGCGGTCCGCAAGGCCGAAGAACGGCTGCGGGACCTACATCCACATGCGATGAGCCACTACGACCGGTTCCGCGAGGAAGGCTTGGGGCCGTTGGCCGCGATGCGGGAGGCCATTCCGTTCTTCGACCGAGACCCTCACGTGCGGACCGGCGGCGCAGGGCCTGTGCGTCCCTCGCTGCTGCGGGGAACGGGCGCCACGTGGGCCATGAACTTTCACGGCCCGGATCGAGGCGAATGGGAAGCTGCCGGCCAGCAACTGCGTGCCGCCACACTCATCCGCGACGTACGGGAGCGATATCGCCGCCAAGGGCGCGAGGTAAGCGCCGGCGAGCTCCACACGATCCTCGAGATCACGACCAATCTGCCGGACGACATCATCGCCGAGGCGATTCAGCGAGCCGGCCTGGCTCTAGCGACCACTCAGCCCGGCGCCCCGGCAGCCGAACTGGCCAAGGCGGACTTCCCTTTCTCTGTGGAACACGCCTTGGCCTCTGCATCGCACAAGGCACCAACAGCACGCCCTCCCCAGAAAAAGTCTCCTGCGCAGTCAACCGACCGCAACCGGCGACGTAGCCGTTGACCCCGAAGGAAGCCCATTGATCGAGCAGATCTCGTCCAGCCCGTTCTTCTGGCTCGCGCTCGTTGCGTTCGTGGCGTTCATCGCCGTCCTGCCGACGCTCATCGCACTCGCCCGGGGAGCTGACGAAATCATGCTCATCGTCCTGGTCAACGTCCTGGGGTGCGCCGTCGTGTTCGGCTGGTTCATCGCGATGTACATGGCCATCAGGTGGCCTCGTCGCGGGCAGCGGTGAGCACACCGAGTATCGGCACCATCACGGATCCCTAACCTTCGTCCCGGGTGGCTGTGTCGAAGAACCGTTCAGCAGCGCGCACTGATTGAGTTTCGGATCTATGCGCAGGTCATCATCGGGGGAGGTGGCTCACGTGGCGGGGAAGCTTGTTCGCCGATCCGAGAGTCGACAAAGGCCGAGCCGGGCGAGAACAGCGAATTCGGGGCGAATCAGCGCGGCCACAGTTCTCGGACTCTCGCTCGTCTTCTCCGGCAGCATGCCGTGGCCGAACGCAGAGGCATCCCGGCGCGCCGACTGCGTGCAACTGAAGGGTGCCGCAGACGCGCTCTTTGATCAGAAGACCCTTTGTCGCGATCTCAAGGAGCAGACGACCAAGAGCCTGCAGCCTCCTGCCGAACACCCTGATCGCGCCGTCCGCTCTCAGCCTGAGAAGCCGGAGAGTACGCAACCGCGCGTAGCCGCCAAGCCCGAGGCGCAGGCTCAGAGAAGGAAGTCACGTCGCCCTGCTCGCGAGCCGAGACGGCCACCGCTCCGAAGCGATCAACCGCAGTCCCAGCGCGGCACCTCACATGACGTTCCTCTGACGCGACCCGAAGCCCCCGACGTTGCGTTCTCCCCGTCTCAGCCGTCAGGCCGCCCGTCCCCGATCGGCACTCCGACGTCGGCGCAGAGGGCGGCGCCCACAATCTCACCAAGACCATCCGCCGGAATCCAGGTCGGGTCTGAGATCCCACGAGGCACGCTCCCCACGCTGATCGTCATCCTTCTGCTGCTCGCCCTCTTCGTGATCCAGCAGGTGTTCTGGCCGCTAACGGCCCCAGGCATCAGAGACCGGCCTCGAGAGCGCCTCCGAATTCGCCGCGGATCTGGCTCACGCGGCGAACGTGACCCCACCGCCGCCCCGGCGGCAGCCGCGCAGACTCCTGCGCCAACAGATCTCTCCAAAGCGTCCCCCGTGCCGCTCGCTCAAGCCGGCGACCTCGCGTGGAAGCTTGCCCAAGCCAGCGGCATGGGGGTCATCGGCACGGGCGCCAACGCGTTCATGCGTACCGCCCTGGTCGAGACCTTGGTCCAGAGCACAGGCTCTCTACGTGTGCTCATCACGCGCAACGAGCTGAACCGCATTTTCGAAGGCGACCTTGACGAGTCCCTCCAGGAAGACCTTGTGCCACAACTCCAGGTCTACGAACTCCTCGAGGAAGTGATCGAACACCTCGAAGCCGAACTCGATCTCGCCGCATTCCTGGGAGAAGCGGAGCGCGCCAACCCTGACCTGGCATCTCGAGCATCGGGCGAGAGGCCGGCCACGCTCTGGATCTGCACCCCTGGCCAGGACCACGACGTGGTCTACCCCCTTGTCGTGAGGGGCCCGGACCACCGGCTGACTGCCGTCATGTTCGGCGACTGGCCGCACGGCTCCACGTTCACCCTGGAGAGCGACGGCTCCGCCGTTCAGCTGACCAGGCCAGACGGGATGACACTCACGATCGAGACTCGGACCGCAGCCGAAGCAATCGCCGCGCTGCGCACCTACGCGGCCACGACGAAGGGAAACAGATCCTGACCTTCCACCGGCACCTCTTGATCATCACCCACTCGACACTCCTCGCAGGCGGCCTCGCCATGGCTGGCCATCATCCGAGCCGATCGGTACCTGTGGCGTATGAGTCCGCGACGGCCTGCGGGCACCTCGGAGCGACCGCAAGCCGGTACGTCGATTCTGAGAAGTTCTGCCGCGGCCTCCGTGACGAGATCAGGCGCAGCCTCAAGTCCGGTACAGACCCAGATTGGGAGCGGGCCCTCCACCGTGCGGTGCGCGAACCGATGCGGACCACCAGCCAGAGCCCGACCCGTCTCCGCAAGCCGCGCGCCTCCACACAGGCTCGAAGGAGTGCTCCTCGGGAATCTCTCGGATCCGCGCAAGGGTCTCGGGAACGACGAAGCCCGAGGCAGATGCCCACAGTCGTTCATCAGCACAAGGCGCCGCCGACTCCCTCGAGTGCGGCCTCAGAGCTGCGTCCCTCCCAAAGGGCAGCGCTCACGCGACCGACAACGCCAGTGCCACTGCGGGTGGCGCGAACTCCGGACGTGTCAGAGCCGGCGGCACAGCCGAACCACGGATTCCAAGTCCCGGTGTGGCCAGCAGGAGCGCTCGTCCTTCTCCTGGGTGTCGGCGTCTACGTGAGCCGCCGACGCCTGTCCCCTGCGGCGGCCGTCCTGCGCGTAAGGTCCCCCTCTGAGCCCAGCGATGTAAACGAACCCGCCCTCCCCGATCCGCGAGCGGAGCCTGAGACCTTCGCGAACGGTCCACAGTGGAATCCGTTCACCTTCGCTGACATCGCCATCGTGGGTGCGGGTGCCGAGGGTGCCGCACGCTACCTGGTCCTGCAGACTCTGACGGACGGCCGCTTTGGCGCACGAGAAGTGATGGTCACCCGCTCTGAAGCCTGGCGTCTCTTCGGCCTGGACGCCGGCGACCTGGCTGAGGAACGGATTCCGGGCCTCACCATCATCGAGGACTTCACTCAGATCCAGACGTACCTCTGCCTCCCCCACGACTCATCGCGCCTGGTCATCACGCGTGAAGCCGCTGCGCGGATCAACGCCAAGTCCTTCCGGCAGCAGGGCACTGCAACAGTCATCCACCTCACCGGGTCGGCCGACGCCCGTATCGAGGTCCTCGCGGATGGCGCGGCCCTCAAAACTCCCGTGTTCGAGGCCGGTCTACCCGACCGCCTTGAGCTCCTCTCAATCGAGGAGGCGTTCGCCGAGCTAATGAGATTGCCCAAAGTCGACCGTCGCATGTGAGTCCCCAAGACCACCCACGCCGCTGGGCCACAGATGGCATAACGGCCTCTCGCCGCACGGGCCGTTCATCCGCCCGACTTCGGTCAGCGAATACCAGCTTGTAGAGATGTCGGCTGGATTCCGAGGTGTCTCATGCGAACAACCCTGGCCCGTTCATCCCCTGCCGCCCTGCTCCTGACGTTGACCCTGCTGCTGGCCGCGCTGGCCGCTGTCGGCACGTCGGCCACAGCGTCGGCCCAGGAACCGATCCCCCAACCGAGCCCACCGCCGGGCGCCGTGCTGCTGACCCCCACCCCCGGTATCGGGGAGAACGCGGCGCGCCGCTCGCCGAAGATGCTGGAGGCCATCCAGCGCGACATGCGCCTGACCCGCGCCGGGGCCATCACCCGGCTCGGACGCCAGCACGCCGCCGACGCCGTCGAAGCACGCGCCCGGCGCGCCGCCGGCCGGCACTTCGCCGGGTCCTGGCTCACCCCCGACGGCTCGGCCCTCATGGTCGCCCTCACCGACCAGCGCGCCGCGCCCGCCGTACGCGCCGCAGGCGCCAACCCCACCCAGGTCACCCACCGCCGCGGCGAACTGGAGGCAGCCCGGCAAAAGCTGCGCGCCCGCGCCGACAAACTGCCCGGCACCGCCGTGCACGGCTGGCACGTCGACCCCGAACGCAACCGCCTCGTCGTCACGGCCGCATCCGGCTCCGAACGTGCCGCCGCCCAGTGGGTCACCGCCGCCGGCGTACCCCCAGGCCTGGTCGCCTACGACAAAAGCCAGGGACCATCGATGCTGACCGCCGACCTGCTCGGCGGCGACCGTTTCATCAACCGCTTCCGGAACCCCGCCGGGCTCTGCACCGTCGGCTTCGGCGCCGAACGGCTCCCCGGCGCCAGGGGCTTCATCACCGCAGGACACTGCACCAACCGCGGCGACCTCCTCGACCTCGGCACCGGAGTCGGAACGACCGTCAGCTCCACCTTCCCCACCACCCGGGCACCAGACCAGGCCTACGTCGAAGTCGACGCCGGCACCCAGCCGCTGCCCAGCATCCGCAGCAACGCCGGCACCATCCCCGTACAGGGATCACAGGCCGCCCTGAGAGGCACCCTGCTGTGCTCCTTCGGCGACATCAGCAAATACCGCTGCGGCAACCTGACCACCATCGGCCGCGACGCACCCTCGTTCTTCAGCGACCGCCCGAACGTGCAGGTCACGATCCTCGGAGTCAACGACGCCGCCTTCTGCAGCAGCGGCGGCGACTCCGGCGGCCCGGTCATCAACCCCATGAACGGCCAGGCACAAGGCGTCATCTCCAGCACCACCTGCAACTCCCCACCCCGCTTCACCAGCGCCTACCAGCCCATCAACAAGGCCATGCTCGACCTCCGCGTCAAACTCCTGCTCGCCGGCTCACCCCCCGCACCCCCACCCCCGGTCATCACCGCGTTCTTCTGCTACGCCGACGAACTGTACGGCTACCCCTTCAACTGCGACCTCTACTGGGAGGGCGGCACCGACCCCGACGAAGTCCAGGTCAGCTCCAACGGCTCACAGGCCGGACGCTACAACGACTACGACCAGAACTACGTCTCCGTCTCCGGCAGATGCGACCCCTACCAGGACACCTACGTCTCGGTCTCGGTCTTCGACGCCGACGGCCGCCGCGTCGACGCCACCCAGAACGGCTTCTGCCCACGCAACTGACCCAGGCAAAACCAGGCGAAACCGCCTGCCCGTGAAGCCACCCGTCGCGAACCGCATCTCCTACGGTTCGCGACGGGTTGCTTTCAGGAGTGCTCGAGACACCCGGCACACGACAAGTGACCGGGGGTCCGTGGCGTCAGGATTCCCTGGTGAAGGTCATGTCCATCCAATGCCGCCAGGTCGCCCCGCCGTCGTCGGTGCGCTCCCACGTCGCGGTCATGGTGTCGCCGCCGACCACCAGCGTGGCGCGCTCGGCGTCGCCGGCGAACGTCCAGACGCCGCGCACGCGGAGCGGGCGACGACGTCTCAGCGGTCTGTCACCACGTAACACCTGCTGAGCAGGGAGCGGCCAGGCCTGATCACCTGGCTCCGTTCTCACCTGCAGGGCGACGCGTAGCTACAGTCAGAGGTCGTAGTCGCCGCGGGCGATGCGCCGAGCGGCGCGAGCCCATGCTGCAGGGGCAAACGCGAGGTGGGGGCCCAGGGGGTCTTTGGAGTCACGGACTCCGACGAGGCCAGGGACGTGAGCAACTTCTACGCATCCCTGCCCGCCGTCGCTGTGGACGCTCTTACGCCAGACCGCGCGGGAGAGATCCCGTTCAGACATTCCCTTTTCCTTCGTACTCCTCTGCGAACCGGGCGAGTGACGCCAAGGTGTCGTCCGGCCCCATCGCTTCGGCTCGCAGTTGATCGAACGCCATCCCGTACATGTGTACCTGGGAGTCGTCCTCCACGTACAGGGCGCTCGTCATCGCCTCGATGTAGACCACGTCGGGGACGTGCAGCTCGGGAAGTTCGAGGATGGAGAAGGTCCCGACGGCGGAGGCGGAGTGGGCGCCGGTGTCGAACGGCAGCAGCTGAAGCATCACGTTCGGCTCCTCGGCCAGCTCGATCAGGCGCCGGAGCTGGGCCGCCATGACCGCCGGGCCTCCCACGGCCCTGCGCAGACAGCTCTCGTCGATGACGGACCAGAACCTCAGCGGCGTCTCCCGCCGTTTGAAAGCCGCGTCCTGCCGCGTGAGCCGGACCTCGACTCTCCTGTCGACCTCTGTCGGCGGAGAGAACTGCATGAGCGCCGAACGGATGATCTCCCGCGCGTACTCCTCGGTCTGCAGCAGACCGTGGAGGACGGTCGCGCTGTAACACCGGAGAGACTCGGCCTCGGACTCCAGCTCGATGTAGGCGGAGTAATCCGTCGGCAGCTGGCCGGCGTACGCATCCCACCAGCCACGCTGCTTGGCAGTGCGAGCCAAGGTCGAGAGGCGTGTCCGGCGGGAATCCGGGACGCTGTACAACTCCAGCAGCAGGGTGAGATCGGCGGCTTTCACTCCGCTGCGAGCTGTCTCGACCCGGCTGAGCTTCGCCTTGCTCCACCCGAGACGTTCGCTCGCTTCGTCCAGGTTGAGGCCGGTCAGCTCTCGAAGATGCCGGAGCTCCGCGGCCAGGCGACGCTGCCGGATCGTCGGAGAACGATCTGCCACCACAACCTCCTTGATCTGCATGCTGCACACATGGTGACGCAACGTGCAGACAGCTGAACGGAGAACGACGTTACACGGCAGCATGACCCCCTCTTGCAATGTTGCAGTTTGGATTGCATCGAGCACGCTTGAGTAGGACACTTCGTATCGGAAGAAACACTTGGAGTGATCGACCGAACTGCGGTGGGACCTGCTCCCGCGCGATGGCTTCAGCCATCAAGACCCGGGAGGCCACTCGTTTGAGAGGCCGACTGGAAGCGCCCACTCCGCCGCCGCGTTCGCCGCCGCCGAGAGGCGGCCGCACAGCTCCATAGGTGAGGCGGTCTCGGACCGATGAGGACACATCGATCCGAGACCTTGATCGGACGCAGGAGGTCCGACCCATGCACGATCGTACGGAGCCACCGCCCCCGGCACCGACACGCACGCCCCCGGTTCGCCATCGCCCCTCGGCAGCGAGGGGACGACGATGACCAGCACAGCATGCTCGGCGCTGCCAGCTGCAACTCCGTGGGACGCCGCCGAACAGGATCCAGACCTGGCCCTGCGAGCGCTGCGCCGGCTCTTTCCTCGCGTCCAGTTCTGGTTCGGCGAGTACACCGGCCGCTACTGGGCCATGGCCGTCGACCGGCGAGGCCAGCATCTTCTGGCGGAAGCAACCTCGCCGGAGCACCTGCGTCGGTTGGTCGAGTTCCTCGGATACCGCCCCCCGCTGTCACGGCCGCTCCAGGCTGCCGCAAGTACTCGCCCGCCAGCCGGCAGCCCATCCAGCCAAGCCCTGGCCTCCCCACCGGTCGCCACAATCAAGGCCCGTCACGCCCGCCCCCGCCGCCACCTGCGCCGGCGGCTGCTGGGCTTCTTCCTCCACCAGAGCACCGACGTCGTGACGAACGACGACCGCCCCCTCCCCTCGTACGGAGCCCACGCAAGGAGCAAGCGATGAAGATCGGCAAGCCGACCGACCTTCTCTCGGGCGGCGCGTGCGCGTTCGAACTCCCCACCACCGGCCTCTGCGCTCGGGCGGCCCGCACTCTGCTGACTGACACGATGCGCGCCTTCAACCTTCCCGGCGCACTCGTCGAAGACGCCGTCGTCGCAGTCTCAGAAATCGCGACCAACGCGCACCGGCATGCTCGCGCCGCCCAAGCCGCAGACTCCGTCTGCGCTCCCGAGCTCTGGATCTGGACGAGGTCTGCCCCCTCCCCGCAGATGGTGGTCTCGGTCTACGACGCTGACCGTTCCACCACTCCTGTCGCCTCCTGCGCAGATCTGCTCGAAGAGCATGGCAAGGGCCTGACCATCGTCGCCGCGCTCTCAAGCGACCAAGGGTGGCACCGGAGCCGTTCACGACTGCGGGCTGCACCCGCACCAGGGAAGTGCGCATGGTTCGCCCTGGCCCTGCCTGCGAACTGGCCGAGCGTCCTCCACCCGGTGCGACCGACAGACGCCGCCGATCGCCTCCGGGCCGCCCTCGATGTCCGCGGCACGAACGCAGCACGCCTCCTGGAGGCGGCCGGGATGACCATCGTCGCCGACGAGATCAGCGTGCAGGTCACACCTTGCGGCTTCACCTGGAAGAACGGCGACGGCGAACTCGTTCGCCGTCCGCTCTCAGATCTCGAGGACACCGCCGAGCGGCTCATCAGCCAGATCGAGTCGGCGAATGAGGTCCGTCCAGGTCCGTGAGGCGATTCCGCGTCTCTTCACACCAGATCCGCCCTGCCTACCGAGGCCAAAAGGGGAGAACTCGGCATGTAGGGCCGCGGCATGTAGGGCCGCGGCCCTGGGGACACGGACGCCTCAGGTCCAAGCGTCCGTGTCCCCAGGGCTCATCCACCACAAGGAGCAGTCATGCGCACCGCTGCAGAGGTCCACGCCCGAACCAAGGCGACGCTCGAAGCAGTCATGTCCACCGCCCACCGCGCCGATGGCCAGGCCATCCAACGTGCGCTGGAGGACCTCGGCGCACGCGGCCTCCTCGACGCCCCCACTCAAGCGTTCCTTCGCCAGGCACACGCCATCACGCTCACCACCGCCTCCGCGCTGGCGGCCGTCCTGGACGTCCATGATGGCCGTTCGCATCCGCGGGTCCTGATCGGCTGCAACAGCTGCGCCTCTCACGCGAGCCAACCGTGCAGAACGATCGGCCGGGTCGCCGACGTCTTCGCCCTCCACCGCATGCGGCTCCTGCCCTTGATTGACGCGGGAGAAGCGTGGAACCGAGGCCAGTCAGCGCTTCGACTCAACGACCCGGAACGGCCGTTGCTCCTCGCGGTCGAGGAGTTCAGTGAGGGCTTCGTCATCCGCCCGGTCGACCATGCGTTGCCGCCTCCTCCCCCGGTGCCGACGCTGGCCACCGAACGAGTGCTGATCGTCGACAAGCGGACCGGCGAGATCACCGACTGGCCCCTGATGCCCCTCACCTCGATGTCGGTCCAGTACCGCCGCTTCAAGGACGGCCGCCCCATGATCGTGTGAAGCGATCATTCGGTCAGCCACATTCCGTTCTTCAACGACTGGACTTTTCTATCACGAGGCTTTCGTTTTCAGCACGGGTCGATGTACCATACCGGGCGCCAATTAACAGGCACGATCTTGTTCCACGGCGCAATGGGACCACCGATCTGAGAACCGTCCTTTCTCTCTAGGACGACCCATGCGTCCCAGGTCTGATTGTTGACGACAGCACCGGCATCTATGAAGTCGGACAGAGCGCGCTGGGGGCAATAGTAGAGCTCATACACGGTGTGACGGCCGTCGCCTTCACCAGCGGCGATGCACAGGTACCCGTTGGGGCAGTTGTTGAGGGCCGCGCTTCGTTGTGCCCCAGTCAGGTTCGACCTCTTCTTTTCTTTGTCGGCGTAGAACGGGGTTAGCGACGGATACCAGGCCATCGCTCCGACGCCAGGCCTGCTGGACTGCCGCTCACCCTTCACCTCCGTCGCCCACGCGGCCGGGACCTCAATCGAGGACGCCGCGACCAGGGCACTGAAGGAAGCCAGGAAGATCGGGACCCACTTCCGCGAAACACGCAACACGCTCATCGTCATCATTTACCCTTCCCCGGCCTCTTTGGCATTTCTCAAGAAGTCTGCATGCCACTGTCATGGTTTTCTTGCGACTCCGTGCACAGTATTTTTCGCCCGAGTGCACTGACGCGTTCTAGCGCGGCGAGAGGTTGCCAGTGGGTCAGCGGCAATGCTGGTTAGCGCTGCGGCTCGTGATGTCGAGGGCTCGAAACGGTAATCAACCGGACTAAGGAGTACGAGCGTTCGTCTTGCGCCCCAGAGGCCGCAGAGAGCCGGAGGCATGATGATCATGCAGCACGGGCGCCTCAGAGGGCTCCCATGGTGCAGGGAACCCTGACAAGGCGATATCCAGAGCACTCGGAGAGCGTTCCAGCTCCCCCGGCCAAGCGGGCGCGCCCATGGCCTGCCCTGCCGCCAGCCGCAAGTGCTCGCCGGCCTGCCTCGATGCCGCTGCTTGGGCGCGCCGCCGCTGCCCATCGTGGAGTTGGGCGATCGCCTCAATAAGGGTGATCAGATTTTGGATCAGGCGCAGTGGGGAGACGGCCGTTCCGTCGCCAGTCAAGCCTGCGATTGTCAGTAGCCGCGCCGCAGTGCGGAGGCTCTCCCCGGCGGGAGTCACCGTGGGGATGCGGCCGTACGGCACTCGTGCCGCACGGTCGTAAGCATCAGCCGCTCGGCGCAGATGTGGGTTCCTGGTCATCTGGGAGGTGACGTTGAGGGCATCGGCGGCGGCCCGGCAGGCGTCTCTCGCACCATGGGGATCCACCGCGGCGTACCGGCGAACGTGAGATGTGGCGTACGCGGCAGCTCGTGCCGCATCGTCATAAAGGGCCTGCCGCTCGGTCGTGGTGAGGTCCGCGGTTCCGGCGTCCCGGTACGACGAGCCTGCCCGCCATCGCTGCTCAAGCCGAGGCCAGGCAAGGCTGTCACCGAGTCGGCTCGCGCTGTACCAAGCAACCTTTCCGTCATCCCCTTGCACGGTAAGGGCGACGGAGTATCCGGTGATCGCGCCAGGGTCGCGCCGGCTGAACCTGCAGCGCACCTGGACGCCGGCGTCGTCCAGGGCCTCGAAGAACTCCTCTGCCGTCCGGACCCGGTCCGCGACCTCGTCCACGATCGTCCGCAGATAGGCACGTCTGGAGAGCTCGGACAGGTGCCGTCCGGAAACCGGCTGGTAGCCGGCGGACGGCCGTCCCGCGTTCAGACGATCAGGCTCCCACCGGCTGCGCAACTTCGGCAGCGTCAGGTCCGCCGCGAGTTTGCCGCCGCCGTACCAGACGACCTGTCCGCCCTTCGTCTGGTCGCCTGGAAGCCCGACCGCATACCCCGTGACCTCGTCCGCCACCCGGATGCTGAACCGCCTGCGGACCAGGACCCCCTCAGCTCCCAAGCGCTCGAAGAACTCGTCCTCACTCCGCGCTCCAGCCGCTGCCACCTGGACCAGCCGCCGCAGCGTCACCCGAGGCGGTTCGGGCAACCCCCGCCGGTTCGCCTTCTCGTTCTCCCCGCGCTTGGGCCGCCGCGCCGCCGTCCGGTCCGCCGGAGCCGTCCGCCGCAGCCCAAAACGCCGCTCCACCGCCAGACAGGCATCACGAACACGGCGCCCGTCGTTCCATACCTCCGGACGAACCCCGTCCATACGAGCCAACGTCGCGACCAGATGAATGTGATCGTCCGCGTGCCGGACCGCCACCCACCGGACCGCGTCTTCATCCCCGGCCGGCGCCAGACCGGTCCGGGCCATGACCTCACGCGCGACCGCAGCCCACTGCCCGTCCTCCAAGATCGGATCCTCAGGCGCCGCCCGGACGGCCACATGCCAGACCGGCTTGCGGTAGTTACGGTCGCCGAGCAAGGCCAGCGGCTGCTTCAACAACCCCTCCAGCCGCCGGAGACCCGACCCTCCCCCAAGCTCAAGCTCGGCCGGCGAACAGAACCCCGCAACCAGGCGAGCATCCACATGCTCGTTACTCCTACCGGGCCCGAACAGGTACCGGAGAAGACCCTCGACACGTTCACCGCGCATGACCTTGGCGATCACCAAAGCCGCCCCTACCTCGACATTGCGGTCACGGCAGCTGCCGCCTCACCTGCTCAGCGGCATCGTCGATCCGCCCGACGGCCCGTGCGGCGGCCTGCGCGTACCAACGCAACTCGGGAGCCTCCTCACCCGAATGCGATGCCGCGACCGACTGGTTGAGATTGACGCCGATGCGACGCGCCTGCCCGGACGCCTGCATCAACGCACCAAGCGCCTCCCGCAGCAGCCCGCACTCCGGCCGCTCCCTCCCAGCAGCCCTCGCCAGAGCCGCCTGCGCCGCGAAAGCCCCGTTCGCCAGGTGCTCGCTCTCAGCCGCCGCCGAGATGACCTCATACTCCTCATCCGACAACCAGAACCGCACCGACCGGCTCCGCCGCGGACTGTGATGCGCCCGGCGATTCCGCCGCCTCACCGAGTTCGACGTGTCCGTGCTCCCCACCCCCGCCACAGATCGCGCCCGATCTCACCTCACCCCGGTGGCCGCGCCCGGCCACCCCGAAAGGGCACCTTTTCCATTTCTTGCTCCGCGCCACCAGGCCAGAGACGTCCAGCCTGATGTCACAGCAACCCGCCACCCTCGATGGGATTACATGAAGCTGTTTACGCTCCATTCTCGCTCCACGGTCGCCTCAACAGGGGCATCCATGAGTGCTTGGGCGTGGCGTGCGGTCGACCCTCACCAGCCACCTCTCCTTCCCTGCCGATCACCTGACGCCCTCACCTCGCCGGACAAGTCCGAGGCACCGCACTAGGGCGTGTCCCGTGATCTTTGATGGCGGTTTGTTGTAGATGATCCGTGTGGATGAGGAGCGTCTGAAGCGTCATGACCTGACGGACGAGGAGTGGGCGCGGCTGGCGCCGCTGCTCCCTATGCAGAACGTGCACGGGGCTAGGTGGAGCGATCATCGGATGGTGATCAACGGGGTGTTCTTCCGGACCCGGGCGAGCTGCGCCTGGCGGGACCTGCCGCCGTGTTACGGCAGGTGGAAGACGGTCTACAACCGGCATCGCCGGTGGTCGCTGGACGGGACGTGGGAGCGGATCCTCGACGGGCTGCGCGCCGGGTGCGACGAAGCCGAGGGCGAGGACTGGACGGTCAGCGCCGACTCCACGATCGTGCGGGCGCACCAGCACGCGGCCGGGGCGCGGCACGCCCCGGCCGTCGACATCACCCAAAAGGGGCCAGTAAAGATCACGAGCGGGTGACGAACGGCGGTCGCGAAGCGCTTGGCCGGTCCCGGGTGGTCTGACCACGAAGATTCACCTGGTCGCCGATCGGCGGTGCCGTCCGATCGCCCGGCTCACCTCGCCCGGACAGCACGCCGACTGCCCGAAGTTCATCGCGCTGATGGAGTCCATCCGCATCCCGCGCCGCGGCGTTGGCCGTCCTCGCAAGAAGCCGGCACGCGCCTTGGCTGACAAGGCGTATTCCTCCCGCGCCAACCGTCGCTACCTGCGGCGACGCGGTATCAAGGCCGTTATCCCGGTCAAGAAAGACCAGGCCGCCCATCGCGCCGGCCGCGGCTCTAAGGGCGGACGGCCGCCGGTCTTCGACCGTGACGCCTACAAAGAACGCAACACCGTCGAACGCTGCGTCAACAAGCTCCGCCAGCACCGCGCCGTCGCCACCCGCTACGACAAGAGAGAACGCATCTACCAGGGCACCATCGACGTCGCCTCGATCCGCATCTGGCTCCGCCACCCCGCCAAATGATCAAGGGGCAGTCCCTAGTGGAGGCGTGCCAGCAAGTGGGCGTCGAGGAAGCCCCGTTCGGAGGCCGGATCGTGGAGCAGCCTGGCGAACGTGACAAGCCCGACCCCGGCCAGCAACTCGGCGAGCCGGTCCACCGGCCAGCTATAGGCGGGCGTCACCTTGTGGTCGAAGCGGACCGGCTCCGGTCCGTCGGTCGCGAAGAACGAGACCAGGAGCAGGCCCCCTGGGGCCAGGACACGTACCTGCTCGGCGAGGAGCGCGGGCATTTCCCCAGGCGGGGTGTGGATCATCGAGTAGTGAGCCAGCACGCCGCCGAGAGCGCCGTCCTCGACCGGCAAGGCCTCCATCCGCGCCTCATCAAACCGCAGCGCCGGATGGGCCCTCCGGGCGTGTTCGACCATGCCCGGGGAGAGGTCGAGCCCGAAGGCGTCCAGCTCCAGATCGTGCAGCATGGCCGTCAGATGTCCTGGCCCGCACCCGACGTCGGCTACCCGCGGCTTCCCGATCCCGCGCACCAACTCAGCGAAGGTGCCGATCATGTTCCGCGAGAACGGCTGATCCTCCAACCGATCGGCGAACATCGACGCATACAGCTCGACGACCCCGTCATAGGCCGCTCTGGTCTCGCCCTGGTGCTCCGTCACGGGAAGGGAAGCTAACACCCGCGCACCTCCGCACCTTCTCCGGGCCCTATGCCGACCCCGCCCCTGGAGCCTGACCGTCCCAACACATGATCACGGGACAGGCCCTAGCCTGGGAAACGTGCGACCTCCGATGTACGCGAAATCTCAAAACGGTAACGCCCCCGGATAGCCGCAGGTCGCGAAGCGTTCTCCCCGCGCGAGCGGGGGTGGTCCGCGGTTCTCAGCCCACGGAGGCAGCCCGGTCATGTTCTCCCCGCGCGAGCGGGGGTGGTCCGCGGCCTGGACGATAAACCAGCGGTTGAGCGTCGTTCTCCCCGCGCGAGCGGGGGTGGTCCGCTGTCCGATCGTCCATACCAAGCGTGACGATTGTTCTCCCCGCGCGAGCGGGGGTGGTCCGCGACGTCATGCTCGAGATCGTCGCCGCGCGGAGTTCTCCCCGCGCGAGCGGGGGTGGTCCGTCTGCGAGCGCCGCCAGCACTTCCAGCCCCTCGTTCTCCCCGCGCGAGCGGGGGTGGTCCGCTGGTGGAGGGGGTGCTGGCGCATCCGGGCTGGTTCTCCCCGCGCGAGCGGGGGTGGTCCGGCGGTGATGTCGGGCCTCAAGAAGCTCATGGGGTTCTCCCCACGCGAGCGGGGGTGGTCCTCCCGCATCGCCCGGCTCATCTCCCGCGGAGTCGTTCTCCCCGCGCGAGCGGGGGTGGTCCGTTTGGGGAGTTCGGTCAGACGGACGTGACGGGGTTCTCCCCGCGCGAGCGGGGGTGGTCCGCGGACGTCGTTTGTCCTGATGAACGAGACTCAGTTCTCCCCGCGCGAGCGGGGGTGGTCCGCCGGTGGAGGTGACGCTTCCGTGGGGCGCGTGGTTCTCCCCGCGCGAGCGGGGGTGGTCCTTAACCGTGACCATGACCCGTCCGCACACGTACGTTCTCCCCGCGCGAGCGGGGGTGGTCCGGTCGATCATGTGTAAGGAATGCGGAGGAGAACGTTCTCCCCGCGCAAGCGTGGGTGGTCCGCAGCGCGCCATAGACCGCCGGGCTGTTGGCGGGTTCTCCCCGCGCGAGCGGGGGTGGTCCGGCCGCGCTCGACAGCGCCTTGGCCCTCTCCCCGTTCTCCCCGCCAAAGCAGGAGTGGTTCGATGCCATCAAGCCGCGTTGCCGTGTGGAGCCGACGCTCTCTGCGCGAGCGGGGTGGTCTGGTGGCTGTGACGGCCTCCGGGTGGGGCTGGCGTCTTCCGGAGTCTTTGCCCGATGGACCACGTCGTGCCGGGTGGTGGTGGGGTGTCCGGGGTGATAGATGGGTGATAAAAGATCTTGAGCCTTGATCGACTGTGTCGTGATCCGGGCTCTGAGCTGGGGGTTCTTTGGAGTGAGTGACGGGAATCGAACCCGCGCTACCAGCACTGGCCGAAGAGCGACGGCTCTGCAGTCGGTTGCCGCTCTTCGGGAGTCAGCGATGGGTGGCGGATGGTGTCATCTGGTGCCGGGGAATCCTGATGACAACTTGATGACAAACGATCAAGGCCTGATCGGAATGATCTCCGATCAGGCCTCTGACCTGGTGTCTTCGGTGGAGCTGAGGGGATTTGAACCCCTGACCCCCTCGATGCGAACGAGGTGCGCTACCGGACTGCGCTACAGCCCCGAGGACTCCGCAAGGTTAGCAAACATTGGGGGTGCTTCGCGCATTGGAGGGGGTCAGCCGCCGACGACGCGGCGGTCGTCGGCGTACTGGTCGAAGACCTCCTCTTCGAGGTGGGGCGCGAGCTCGATGACTTCGGCGTCCTCGGCGGCCTCCGCGGCGGCGCGGCGGGCCTCGGCGCGGGCGGTGGCGGCCTCGGCGCGGCGGCGGGCGCGGTCCTCGGCTTCGGCGCGGTGCTGGGCGGCGTCCATGCGGACGGCGACCCGGAGCAGGCTGAGGTGGCCCGCGAGGAGGAGGACGGGCGGGAGGGAGACCCACCAGGGCGCGAGCCCGGTGGCGATCACGATCACCGAGGTGAGGGCGAGGAGGAGCAGGCCCGTCGTGCGGCGGCGGCGCCGGGCGATGACGGCGGCGCGGCCGGGGCGGCGGCGGGGCTCGGGAGCGGGGTCCTCGTCGAGGGTCTCCTGCTCCTCGTCGGGGAGCGTCGGCTCCTCGAGGGTGAGCTCCTGGGTCTCGTCGTTCTTCTTGTGCCGGAAGAATCCGTTGGCCTCGGTGTCGCGCCGGAGCCACATGGGTACGAGAACGACGGCCCAGACGGCGACGATGGCCAGGTAGAGAACGGTGCTGCTCACAGGCCCACCGCCAGGGCACGCTGAAGAGGCGGGCCGACTTTCGGCGCGCACACGTGCATTGGGAGCAGGGCCACGTCCCGCACGGTACGAGTCGCTGTTAGAGGTTGACGAGCATAAGGGGCGGTGTGTCGCGAGATCGATCTCGCGGTTACTCTCTGTTTGCCAACTCTTCGCGATCGCAGGATTCTTACCGCCCGGGCACACTCGAAAGTCAGCGCGGGCCCAAGTGTCACGGCGACGAGGACGAACGCGGAAATGCCTGTTTGGTGCTCGCCAGCCAGCGGGAGCGGAGACCACCGGGTACGTCCTCGACCGTGAGGGCGTAGCAGATGTGGTCTCGCCACGCGCCGTCGATGTGAAGATGGCGCCGTCGAATTCCCTCTTCCCGGAATCCCAGTTTTTCGACCACCCGGCGGCTGGCGCTGTTCTCCGGACGAATATTTGCCTCGACGCGGTGGAGTCCGACCGTGAAGAAACAGTGATCTACGGCGAGCGCGACGGCGGTGGGGATGACCCCGCGTCCGGCGACCTGGCGATCTACCCAGTAGCCGATCTGGGCGGAACGGGCCGAACCCCAGACGATCGCGCCGATGGTCAGCTGACCGGCGAAATGGCCCTCGTGGGTGACGACCCAGGGCAGCGCGAGGCCCTGGCGCGCTTCGCGGCGCATGGTGTGGACCATGCTGAGGTACGGGCCGAGGCCGCTGCGGAACAGCGGGGTCTCGGGGTTGGTCGGCTCCCAGGGACGCAGCCACTCGGCGTTGCGCACCCGGAGCTCCCGCCAGACGGCGGCGTCCCTGTGACGCAGCGGGCGCAGCCCGACCGGGCCCTCGGTCAACGTGACCGGCCATCCGCGCAGTCGTTCCACGGCTCCATGATTCCCTGGTGAAGTGTTCGGACGCCATCAATTGTCGCCGACAACCTGGTCAGAGTGCAGGTCCGGTCCCTGTTGACACCTATCTGAAACCCACCGTGGGCCAGGAGACGCGGGAAAACCGCGTCACACGGCGCGAAGAACGGCCAGAAGCCGGGTGATTTCGGTCGTGATCGCGGCCCGGCCCGGGGCGAGGTACGTGCGGGGATCGACGAGGGCCGGGTCGGCGTCGAGGGCGCGCCGTACCTCGGCGGTCAGCACCTTGTTGAGCTGCGTGGCGATGTTGATCTTCGTCATGCCGCGTTCGACGGCGGCGGTGAGGGTGGCGTCGGGGACGCCGGACGAGCCGTGCAGGACGAGCGGGACGGGCACGGCGGACGCGAGGAGCGAGACCAGGTCGAGGTCCAGGACGGCGTCCCGGGTGAGCATCGCGTGGGAGCTGCCGACGGCGACGGCCAGGGCGTCGATCCCGGTGGCGGCGACGTAGGCCGCGGCCTCGTCCGGCCTGGTGCGGGCGCCGGGGGCGTGCACGCCGTCCTTGCCGCCGACCTCTCCCAGCTCGGCCTCCACCCAGACGCCGCGCTGATGGCACCAGCCGGCGATCTCGGCGGTGGCGGCCACGTTCTCCTCGTACGGGAGCGTGGACGCGTCGTACATCACCGAGCCGACGCCGGTCTCCACCGCCTCCCGTACGAGATCGGCCGAGGTCGCGTGGTCCAGGTGGACGGCGACCGGGACGCCGGCGGCGCGGGCGAGCGCGAGCGAGGCGGCGATGATCGGGGCCGCGGCGCCGTGGTAGCGCACCGCGTTCTCGCTGATCTGCAGGATGACCGGCGCCCCGGCGGCCTCGGCCCCGGCCACGATCCCGGACGCGTGCTCGAGCTGGATGACGTTGAACGCGGCCGCACCACGCCGCGCCGCCGCGGCCGGGCCGACGATCTCACCTGCGGAAACGAGGGGCATGGATCTTCCTTGGGGGGAGGCCGCGCCTGCGGGCCGTGGGGCGGTCCGGTTCAGGTCAGGCGGTGGACGGCGATCTCGGGGAGGAGGCGGGTGTAGAGGGCGGGGTCGAAGTCGCCGGCGACCGGGGCTCGTACGGCGGCGGCCGACAGGGCCACGGCGTGGCGCAGGAGGTCGGGCCAGGGGGTGCCGGACGCCAGTGAACGGGCGGCTGCGGCGACGGCGGCGTCGCCGGCCCCGGTGGGGTTGCCGGCGACGGGTGAGGGCGGTACGGCGCGCCAGGAGCCGTCGGGGGTGACCGCGATCATGCCGTCCGGGCCCATCGAGACCAGGACGGCTCGGGCGCCCGCGGTACGGAGGGCTTCGGCGCCGTGGACGGCCGAGGGGATGCCGGTGGCCCGGGTGAGCTCTTCGGCGTTGGGCTTGACCAGGGCGGGCGCTCCCCCGACGCCGCGGGCGAGGGCGTTCCCGTCGGCGTCCAGGATCACCGGTACGCCGGAGGGGACGCAGGCGGTCAGGGTCGCGTAGGCGTCGGGTGCCAGGCCGGGCGGGAGGCTGCCGGAGAGCGTGACGACCCCGGCGGAGCCCGCCAGGGAGCGGAAGTGGCCGAGGAAGGCCTGCCACTCGTCCGGCGTCACGTGCGGCCCCGGCTCGTTGAGGACGGTCGCGGCGCCGGTCGACGTCTCGACCACCGTGAGCGTGCGGCGGGACGCGCCCGCCACCGGGGCGAAGTCGTGGCGCAGCCCGGAACGGTCCAGGTCGGCGCGGACGAGGTCGCCGGTGGCGCCGCCGAGGAGTCCGGTCGCGAGGACCGGCGAGCCGAGGGCGGCGGCGACGCGGGCGACGTTGACGCCCTTGCCGCCCGCCCGCTGGACCACGGTGCCCACGCGGTTGGATCCGCCCCACTCCACGCTGGACGTCTCGTACGTGACGTCCAGCGCCGCGTTGAGGGTCACCGTGAGGATCACGTCCAGCGACCGCCCTTCATGACCCTGGAGACTCCGAGGTCGTCGTCCAGGACGACCAGGTCGGCGTCCTTGCCCACGTCCAGCGAGCCGACACGGTCGGCCACGCCGAGGGCTCGGGCCGGGACGAGCGAGGCGGAACGGGCGGCCTGCTCGATCGGCAGGCCGACGACGGTGACGGCGCGGCGGAAGCCGTCGGCCATCGTGATGGTGCTGCCCGCGATGGACGTGCCGCCCGCGAGCAGGGCCCGGCCGTCCTTCACCTCGACCCGCATGACGCCGAGCGTGTAGGTGCCGTCGCCCATGCCGGTGGCGGCCATGGCGTCGGTGATGAGGGCGACGCGGCCGGCGCCGGCCGCGTTGTAGGCGAGGCGGGCGACCTCGGCGTCGACGTGCACGCCGTCGTTGATCAGCTCGACGGTCACGCGCGGGTCGTTCAGCGCGGCGACGATCGGGCCGCCCTCGCGGTGGTGCAGCGGCCGCATCGCGTTGAAGAGGTGGGTGGCGACGCTCGCTCCGGCGTCGAACGCGGCTTGGACCTGTGCGGCCGTGCCGTCGGTGTGGCCGACCGCGGCGATGACGCCGGCGTCCGCGGCGGCCCGGACGAGGTCGAGGCCGCCGGGCAGCTCGGGGGCCAGCGTGATCATCCGGACGTGGCCGCCGCCCGCCTTGACGAGCCGCCCGAACTCGGCGAGGTCGGGCTCGCGCAACAGCGAGGGCTCGTGGGCGCCGCACCGGGAGGCCGCGATGTAGGGGCCTTCAAGGTGAACGCCCGCGATGAGCCCTTCCTGCGCCGCCTCCGCCAGGCCGGACACCGCGTTCAGGAGTTCGTCCGGACCGCCGGTGACGAGCCCTGCCGTCAGGGTCGTGGTGCCGTGCGCCCGGTGGAACTCCACGATCCGCCGGGTGTCCTCGGGGCGTCCGCTCTGGTACGAGAAGCCCGCGCCGCCGTGCAGGTGCATGTCGACGAACCCGGGAATCACGTACCGCCCCTCCAGATCCACCACTTCCGGGGCGGCGGCGGCAGGGCTCCCCGGAGCGAGGGCGGTGATGCGGCCGTTCTCGATGTGCAGCGAGCCGTGCTGGACGGCGTCGGGCAGGACGAGGCGGGCGTTGGCGAGGACGGTCATGGCAGGTTCACACCTCGGCGTCGAGGATGACCGACCGGGTCAGGTTGCGCGGGGTGTCGGGGTCGAGCCCGCGGCGCCGGGCGATCTCCACGGCGAGCCGCTGAACGCGGACCAGGTCGGCCAGCGGGTCCAGGTCGGTCACGATCATAGTTCCGCCGACCCCGGTGACCTGGGCCGCCAGCCCGGCCGGGGGCTCGCCGAACGTCCAGACGATCCGGCCGGGACCGGTGATGCTGATGGGGCCGTGCCGGTATTCCATGGCCGGGTAGGACTCGGTCCAGGCTCCGGCGGCCTCGCGCATCTTGAGCGCGGCCTCGTGGGCGAGCCCGACCGTCCAGCCGGTGCCGAGGAACGTGAACTGCGCGGCCTCCACCGTTCCGGCGGGCAGCGGCTCGGCGAGCGCGCGTTCGGCGTCCGTGATCGCCTTGGCCGCGTCCTCGCCGAGGCTCGCGCGCAGCAGGGTCAGCTGGGTGGTGGCGAAGCGGGTCTGGACGACCGAACGTTCGTCGGCGTAGTCGAGGACGGCGACCTCGTCGGCGGCGGTCATGACGGGGGTGTCCGGATCGGCGGTGATCGCGACCGTCGGGATCCGGCCGCGCGCGCCGGCGAGCGCCTCGAGCACCTCGGTGGTCGTGCCCGACCGGGTCAGGGCGAGCATCCGGTCGTACGGGCGTCCGGCCGGGATCTCGGAGGCGGCGAACGCGTCGGTCTCCCCCTGCCCCGCCGCCTCGCGCAGCGCCGCGTACGACTGCGCGACGAACCACGACGTGCCGCAGCCGACGACCGCGACCCGCTCGCCCGGCCGCGGCAGCACCGCGGTGAGCCGGGGGTCGGCCACGGCGGCGCGGCGCCAGCACTCCGGCTGGCTGGCGATCTCGTCCTCGGTGTAAGCGTCCGGCACGTTCGCCCCTCCTCGCGCCACCCGGCTCAGAGTGCAGCCAGATGATTGATATTGCTTGATTTATAGCAATATCATGCAGAAAAGAACAGGGGCGCGCACGGATAGACTCTGAGCAGACCTGTGGCGCGTGCACCGTCATGCACATGGATGCGCGAACGTTGCACGAAGGGAGCGCCTTGTGACCCGTCATGAGCGCTGGAACGCACTCCTCGAACTGCTCGCCGAGGCCGGCCAGCTGACCGTCGAGGAGACCGCGTCCCGCATGGGCGTCTCGGCCGCCACCATCCGCCGCGACTTCGACCAGCTCGCGCAGCAGCAGATGCTGACCCGCACGCGCGGCGGCGCGGTGGTCCAGAGCGTCAGCTACGACCTGCCGCTGCGCTACAAGAGCGCCCGCCACGCCCCGGAGAAGCAGCGCATCGCGGCGGCGACGGCGGAGCTGGTCAAGCCCGGCTCGGTCATCGGCCTGAACGGCGGCACCACGACGTCCGAGGTCGCCCGGGCCCTCGCCACCCGCGCCGACCTGCACGCCGACGGCACCGCGCCCGGCGTCACGATCGTGACGAACGCGCTCAACATCGGCAACGAGCTCGCCGTCCGCCCGCACGTCAAGATCGTCCTCACCGGGGGCGTGCCGCGGCCGCAGTCGTACGAGCTGACCGGCCCGCTGGCCACCGGGATCTTCGACCACGTGACGCTGGACGTGGCCATCCTCGGCGTGTACGGCATCGCCGTCGACCACGGCGCCACCTGCCACAACGAGGGCGAGGCCGACATCAACCGGATCATGGCCGAACGCGCCGAGCGCATCGTGATCGTCGCCGACGGTTCCAAGGTCGGCCGCCGCGCGTTCGCCAAGATCTGCGATACCGCCAGGATCGACGTCCTGGTCACCGACAGCACCGTCCCCCAGCCCGCCGTCGACGCGTTCACCGAGGCCGGCATCGAGGTCATCCGCACCTGACCTCGCCCGCCCAGCGCCGTGGCGGACGTTTGGTCAGGTGCCGGGGGGCTCCGGGTGGTCGGGGCGGGGGTGGTCACCGCCGGCGATCTGGTCGATGGCGTGGTGGAGCACCGGGCCCAGGACGGCGATGCCGTCGCGGACTCCGCCGGTGGAGCCGGGAAGGTTGACGATGAGCGTGCGGCCCGCGACCCCCGCGAGTCCGCGCGAAAGGATCGCGGTGGGCACGGCGTCGCGGTTCTGCGAACGGATGGTCTCGGCGATGCCCGGCACCTCGCGTTCGATCACCAGGCGGGTCATCTCCGGCGTCAGGTCCATCGGGGTCAGGCCGGTGCCGCCGGTGGTGACGACCAGGTCGTACTCCGCCTCCACGGCCTCGCGGAGCACCTCGGCGACCGGATCGCCGTCCGGGATGACCACGGGCCCGTCCACCTGGCAGCCGAGTTCCTGGAGGAGCTCGACCAGGACCGGGCCCGACCTGTCGGCGTACACCCCGGCCGCCGCCCGGTTCGAGACGGTGACGGCCATCGCGCGGATCATCGTTCGGCTCCTCGATCGTCCTCGGCCGTGCGCGGCGTCGCGGCGGCCTGGCGTTCCGGGCGGGGGTTCAGGCGGTGAACGCCGTCAGGAGTCGGCGCGGCGGTAGGTGCCCGACCTGCCGCCGGTCTTCTCCTCGATCCGGACGTCGGTGATGACCGCGGCCTTGTCGATCGCCTTGACCATGTCGATGAGCGCCAGGCCGGCGACGGTGACCGACGTCAGCGCCTCCATCTCGACGCCCGTGCGGTCGGCGGTACGGACGGTCGCGCGGATGGCGACGCCGCCGTCCTCGACGGTCAGCTCGACCGCGACGCCGTGCAGCGCGATCGGGTGGCACAACGGCACCAGGTCGGGGGTGCGCTTGGCGCCCATGATCCCGGCGATCCGCGCGACCGACAGGGCGTCGCCCTTGGGCACGTCGCCGGAACGCAGCGCGCCGACGCACTCGGGTGACAGCCGGACGAAGCCGGTGGCGGTCGCGGTACGGGCCGACACGTTCTTGGCCGAGACGTCGACCATGCGCGCCGCGCCCGACGCGTCCAGATGCGTGAAACCGGTGAACTCCGAACCCATGGCGCTCATGACGGCAACCTCAAGACCTCGACATGCGAACCGGCGGGCAGGTCCACGGCGTCCTCGGCCAGCGCGATGAGCGCGTTCGCCGAAGACAGCGAGCCCAGCTGGTGGGACCCCTGGCCCTCCGCCGGAGTGACGGTATAACTGTGCCGCATCGGGGTGTCACGGTTGAACGTGAGCCTCCCCCGCACGAAATGCCGGAGCCCCTGAGGGGACCGGACGTCCTCGGCGAGCAGGGCCGTGACGGTGGGCAGCGGCTCCGGCGGCAGGCCCTGCATGGCGCGCAGCGCGGGCCGGACGAACACCTGGAACGAGACGTACGCGCTGACCGGGTTGCCGGGCAGCGTGAAGATGGGCGTGCCCTCCAGGAGGCCGAAACCCTGGGGCTTGCCCGGCCGCATCGCGACCTTGTGGAACTCCACGGTGCCGACCCCCGTCAGCACCTCCTTGACCACGTCCCGCGCGCCCATCGAGACCCCGCCGGACGTGACGAGCGCGTCGGCGCGCATGAGCTGGTCTTCGAGCGTCTCCAGCACCGCGCGCGGGTCGTCCTCGACCATCGTCTGCCGGTAGCCGACCCCGCCCGCCTCGACCACCGCGGCGGTGAGCATGAAGCTGTTGGAGTCCCAGATCTGCCCGGGCGCCAGATCGGTGCCGGGTTCGCGCAGCTCGCTGCCGGTGGAGAGCACGACGACGCGCGGCTTGGGCCGTACGGGCACGCGGGCCTTGCCGACCGCGGCGAGCATGCCGAGCTGGGTCGCGCCGAGCCGGACGTCGGGCCCGACGACGATCTGCCCGGCGACCACGTCCTCCCCGGCACGCCGGATGTAGTGGCCGGACGGCGCCGGGCGGCTGATCCGGACCGTGGCCGCGCCGCCGTCGGTCCATTCGACCGGGATGACCGCGTCGGCGCCCGCGGGCATCGGCGCGCCGGTCATGATGCGCGCGACCAGTCCCGGCCGGATCGCGCTCACGCCGGAGTCGCCCGCCGCGATGTCACCGATGACGGGCAGCACGGCCGGGTCGTTCTCGGAGGCGCCCGCGACGTCCTCGGCCACCACCGCGTACCCGTCCATCGCGGAGTTGTCGAACGGCGGCAGCGCCACCGGCGCCGCCACCGGCTCGGCCAGCACGCCGCCCGCCGCCTCCAGCAACGCCAGGTCCAGCGGCGCCAGCACCGGCACGTTCGCCAGGATGTCCGTCAGATGCTCGTCGACCGTCCTCATGCCGTCCTCCCCCGAGCCGGCCGCCCGGCCCATCGCCGTCACGCACGCCCACGACCCCGCGCACCTCGCCCGGGCCGCACCTCTCGCGGGCCGTGCCTGCGCGGGTCGTGCCTGCCCGGGTCGTGCCTGCGCGGGCTACGTGCCTTCGTTCTGGCGGACGAACTCGCGCAGCCAGGGCATGAACTCGGACGCCAGGTCCTCGCGTTCGGAGGCGAACTGCACGACCGTGCGCAGGTACTCCAGCTTGTTGCCGGTGTCGTAGCGGCGGCCGCGGAACTTCACGCCGTAGACGCCTCCGCCCTGCTCGGCGGGCATGTCGGCGAGCGTGCGCAGCGCGTCGGTCAGCTGGATCTCGCCGCCGCGGCCGGGCGGGGTCTTCTCCAGGACGTCGAACACCGCCGGGTCGCAGACGTACCGGCCGATGATGATCCAGTTGCTCGGGGCCTCCTCGACCGACGGCTTCTCGACGAGGTCGGTGATGCGGACGACGTCGGACTCGTCGGTCGCCTCGATGGCCGCGCAGCCGTACGCCGACACCTGGTCGGGCTCGACCTCCATCAGCGCCACGACGCTGCCGCCGTGCTTCTGCCGCACCTCGATCATCCGGGTGAGCAGCTGGTCGCGGGCGTCGATCATGTCGTCGCCGAGCAGCACCGCGAACGGCTCGTCGCCCACGTGCTGGCGGGCGCAGTGCACCGCGTGCCCGAGGCCGCGCGGCTCGCCCTGCCGGACGTAGTGCATGATCGCCAGGTCGCTGGACTCGCGCACGGCGGCCAGGCGGTCGTCGTCGCCCTTGGCGCGCAGGGCGTCCTCCAGTTCGTACGCCCGGTCGAAGTGGTCCTCGATGGACCGCTTGCTGCGCCCAGTGATCATCAGAACGTCGGTGAGGCCGGCCGCGACCGCCTCCTCGACGACGTACTGGATCGCAGGTTTGTCGACGATGGGCAGCATTTCCTTGGGGGTCGCCTTGGTGGCGGGCAAGAATCGGGTACCGAGACCGGCCGCCGGGACGACAGCCTTGAGTACAGGTGCGAAGTCGGCCATGCAGAGACCCTAGCCACCGAGAGCGAGCAAAACGTGCACCACCCTGAGAGGGAGGCTGAAATCTCCATAAGAAACTCGGCGAAACCCGCCGGTGACCGGTCAGGGCCCGAGAACGGCGGCGACGTACGTGACGCCAAACGCGAGTTGAGGCGGTCGTCGCTCGAAGCGCGAGCACAAATGCCGGAGGACGAACGCGCCGCCGCGGCCCGTTCCATGCGTGATGCCCTGTTTTCCGTTCCCGAACTGGAAATGGGCGGAACGATCGCCGCGTACGTCTCGTTCGGCACCGAGCCGGACACCCGCGCGCTGGTCTTCGGATTGTGGAAGCGCGGCGGGTACGTGCTGCTGCCCAAGCTGCTGCCGGACGGTGATCTCGACTGGGCGTCCTACGAGGGCCCGGACTCGCTCGTCCCGGGGCCGAGGGGCCTGATGGAGCCGAGCGAGCCGCCGCGCGGGCCGGCGGCGGTGGCCAGCGCGGACGTGGTCCTGGTCCCGGCGCTGGCGATCGACCGCGGCACCGGGCTGCGGCTGGGCCGCGGCGGCGGTTCCTACGACCGCGCGCTGGCCAGGGTGGGCCCGGCGATCCTCACGGTCGGGCTGGTGTACGACGCGGAACTGGTGGACGCGGTGCCGGGCGAGCCGCACGACCAGCGGGTGCGCGCCGCCGTCACCCCGGGCGGGGGCCTCCTCCGCTTCTCCTGACCCGCCACGCGGTCTCCCCTGACCGGCTGCTCAGGGCCCGGTCGGCTTCCCCAGGGCTGCCGCGCAGCTTCTCCAGGGCTGCCGCGCAGCTTCTCCAGGGCTGCCGCGCAGCTTCTCCAGGGCTGCCGCGCAGCTTCTCCTGGGCGGCGGCTCGGCCTCCCCTGGCGGCCGATACCCCACCTGGGCGGCTGCTCCCGGCGGGCCGGTCGGCAATACGCTGGGCCAGGACATGATCGCGACTGACCCCGGGCCGCCCGCCCGGTGGCGGCCGCGTGCTGGACACAGGACGCTGGAGGTTCGAGATGGCGGCTCCGTGGCGGATCCTCTCCCTGCCCCCGCTGGACGAAAGCCTGGTGCGCGGGCTGTTCGCGGGGCTGGGCGATCAGGCGGAGATCACGTTCCCGGCGTCGCGCGACCGGGACGGGCTTCTCGCCGCCCTGCCGGACGCCGAACTGGTCATCGGTGACTTCACCGGGCGGCTGGCGCTGGACGCCGACGCCGTGGCCGCCGCGCCGAAGCTCGCCTTCGTCCAGCAGCCGTCGGTCGGCACCGACAGCCTCGACCTGGACGCGCTGGCCGCCGCCGGGGTGCCGGTCGCGAACGCCGCCGGGTTCAACGCCCGGGCCGTCGCCGAGTGGGCGGTCGGCGCCGCGTTCGCCCTCTGCCGCAACCTCGTCTGGGGCGACCGGCAGGTCCGCGAGGGCAAGTGGCCGCAGATGGAGCAGCTGTCCCGGAGCCCGCGGGAGATCCACACGCAGCGTGTCGGGATCGTGGGGTACGGGCCGATCGGCGAGGAGGCGGCCCGGCTCTTCGGCATCCTCGGCTGCCCGGTGTCGTACTGGTCGCGCCGGCGCCGCCCGGAGGCCGCCGCCACCTACCGCGAGTTCGACGACCTGCTGGCCACGTCCGACATCCTGGTGATCGCGATCCCGCTCACCGCCGAGACCACCGGCCTGCTGAACGCGGCGAAGCTGGCGCTGCTGCCGCCGAACGCGCTGCTGGTGAACGTGGGGCGCGGCGGGATCGCGCCGGACGCCGACGTCCTCGCGGCGCTCGAGTCGGGCACGCTGGCCGGGGCCGCCCTCGACGTCTTCGAGCAGGAGCCGCCGCCCGCCGACCATCCGCTCCGCACGCACGAGAACGTCCTGGTCTCGCCGCACACGGCGGGCGGCAGCAACCAGTCCCAGATCAAGCTGGTGACGATGGTCCAGGAGAACGTGACGGCGGCGGTCTCGGGCCGTCCGGTGGCGAACGTGGTGAACGGCATCGATCCGCAGGTCAGGCGCCGCTGAGGCCGTCCGTCCCGGAAGTCCGCGCGGCACTGACGCAGGGGCATCGGTCAGTCGCAAATAGGTGATCCGTATACGAATCTGTAGGATCACTTAACGATCAGGCTTCCACGACCCCGAAGGGTGGGATGTGCATCTCGACGTCTGGCTACTCCTCGGGGCCTCACTCATACTCTGTGCAATCGTCGCGGTGCGCCTCTCGCATCAGGCGGGCCTGCCGAGCCTCCTGGCCTATATGGGCATCGGCCTGTTCATCGGCGAGTCCGGCCCGTTCCACATCCAGTTCGACAACGCCTACCTCGCCGAGACGCTCGGACTCGCCGCCCTCGTCCTGATCCTCGCCGAGGGCGGCATCACCACCAACTGGCGGCACGTCCGCCCGGCGGTGCCCGCCGCGCTCGCGGTGTCCACGATCGGCACGCTGATCAGCATCGTGGTGGTCGCGGTCGCCGCCAACTGGCTGATCGGGCTCGACTGGCAGCTGGCGTTCCTGCTGGCCGCCGTCCTGGCGCCGACCGACGCCGCCGCCGTGTTCTCGGTGTTGCGGCGGCTGCCCCTGCCCTCCCGGCTGAGCGGGCTGCTGGAGGCCGAGTCCGGGTTCAACGACGCCCCGGTCGTCATCCTCGTCGTCGCGCTCAGCGCCACCACGCACGGCGAGATGCCCAACCTGGCCGAGCTCGCCGCGATCATGGTCTACGAGCTGGCGGCGGGCGCGGTGGTCGGCCTGGCGATCGGCTGGCTCGGCGCGTACGCGCTGCGCCGGGTGGCGCTGCCCGCGTCCGGCCTCTACCCGATCGCGGTCCTGTCGCTGGCGGTCGGCTCGTACGGCGCCGCGGCGCTGCTGCACGCGAGCGGCTTCCTCGCCGTGTACGTGAGCGCCCTGATGCTGGGGAACGCGCGGTTGCCGCACCGGCCCGCCACCCGCGGATTCGCCGAGGGCATCGCCTGGCTGGCCCAGATCGGGCTGTTCGTGATGCTGGGCCTGCTGGCGTCCCCCAGCGAGCTGCCCCGGCAGATCGTGCCCGCCCTGGTGATCGGCTTCGTGCTGCTGCTGATCGCCCGCCCGGTGTCGGTGGTCCTGTCGACGATCCCGTTCCGGCTGTCCTGGGGGGAGAAGATCTTCGCCTCCTGGGCGGGGCTGCGCGGCGCGGTGCCGATCGTCCTCGCCACGATCCCCATGGTCGAGCAGGTGTCGGGGGCCGGTCGGCTCTTCTCGATCGTCTTCAACATCGTGGTCGTCTTCACCCTCCTCCAGGGCCCGACGTTGCCGCTGGTCGCGCGCTGGTGCCGGCTGCGCAGCGACGAGCAGGCCCGCGAACTGGACGTGGAGGCCGCCCCGCTGGAGGAGCTCCACGCCGACCTCCTGGAGATCAGGGTCCCGGCCGACTCCCGGCTCAACGGCGTCGAGATCTTCGAGCTCCGCCTGCCGGTCGGGGCGTCGATCACCCTGGTCGTCCGGGACGGCAGCAGCTTCGTCCCCGAGTCGACCACGGCGCTCCGCGCCGGCGACACCCTCCTGGTCGTCACGACCGCCGAGGTCCGCGAAGCCGCCGAACGCCGCCTCCGCGCCGTCAGCCGCCGAGGCAAGCTGGCCGGCTGGTTCGGCGAGACCGGCACCTGACGCCGCTCCGGGACGTGGCCTGGTGGCCCTACCCGGTCACGCGGGCGGGGCTCGGAAATACGCCCAGGGCGAATCGTGTTCCAGTGACGGGTACCATTTAGCAGTCGTTCTACAGGAGTGCCAGTCCCGGCACCGGGGCTGTGTCAGCGAGGAGGAACCGTGCCGACGTATCAGTACGTTTGCACCGAGTGCGGCGAACCTCTCGAGGTCGTTCAGAAGTTCAGCGACGACGCGCTGACCGAGTGCCCCACCTGCACCGGCAAGCTGCGCAAGGTCTTCTCCGCGGCGGGCATCATCTTCAAGGGCAGCGGCTTCTACCGCACCGACAGCCGCGGCTCGAGCAAGTCGTCGTCCACGGTCGGCGCGGGCAACGGCGCCGCCTCGTCCAACGGCGGATCCGGCGACAAGTCGGACTCGACGACGTCGTCCTCGTCGTCCTCGCCGTCTTCCTCCTCTTCGTCGGACTCCTCCGGCGGCGGGAGCGGCTCCTCGTCGTCGTCCGGCGGCGGGTCGAGCACCAAGGTCGCCTGAGCCGTCTAAGCCGACGAGCCCCAGGTCTCGAGGGTCATGGCCAAATCTCCGCCGGCCGGCGGGGTGTGGTCATGACCCTTTTCGGCGTTCCCGCGCGGCTCCGGCAGTGTGGCGCAGACGGCCTCCACCAGCGCGGCGTACGGCGTGCACTGGGCGACCAGGCCCGACCGCACGCGTTCCAGTGCGGCACGGTGCTCCAGTAGCAGCCATTCGTCGGCGCAGTGGGCCGCGAACTCCAGGACGACCGGCAGGAAGTCGGGCTCCTCACCCTCCCCCTGGCCCCATTCGGCCGCGCGGTAGAGATCGGCGAGCCGGGTGCGGGCCGCGAGCCGGTGCTCGGCGTCGAGCCCGGAGTGGTACGTCAGGTGGAGGCTCGTGCAGCGCCGCATCTCCATGTACTGCACCCCGAGGCGTACGGGCGTCGTCCCCTCGGCGTGGTCGAGGAAACCGGCGAGCGGGCGGGCCGCCGGACTCGGCGACAACTCCTCCACCACCGCGCGCAGCATCGGCCGGCGGTTGTAGAACCGCTGGTCAGGATAGGTGAGCAACAAAGCGGCAGCCCGCCACACCACGATGTCCACTTCTCCCCCGAACGCCGAAGTGACCGCGTGAGGTGATCGTTCCCGCCCGGGTGGGACGCTAAGCGGACGTAGCGCCACGTTCTTCCCGCCGCGGCTCTCCGACCAGGCGGCATGTTCGCTCCCCTCCTCACGGCCGAGCCGCGAGCGCCCTTCTACGCCACGGGGCGTAGCCGCGTGCGAGGAGTTCACTCGGAAGATGTAGCCGCGGTCACCACTCGAGCCCGACGCGCTCGCACCTCTCGCGCGGCGAACATCAGAGCATGCACGAAACCGGCCCGCGCCCCATCTCGAGCACCGCCCGCTCCACCTCCGCCCATGGGCTGGACCGGTTTCGAGATAGTACTTGACAACTCTCTAATCGAGAGACAACCTGAACCAGACACGACATATCTCGAAGTTTTCCACGATTGACGAAGACCTGGGAGAAGACCATGAGCGCACCGGGCCAGAGCCACGCTCCCCCCAAGGGACGGGCCTACCGATTGGCCGGCGTGATCGCCGGTAGACGTACCAAATGGGCGGTGCTCGCCCTCTGGATCGTGGCGCTCGCCGCGCTCGGCCCGCTGGCAGGCAAGCTCGGCGACGTCGAGAAGAACGACGCGGCCAGCTGGCTGCCCAAGAGCGCCGAGTCGACCCAGGTCGTCAAGCTCCAGGAGCAGTTCCGCGCGGACGAGACGATGCTCGCCGTCGTCGTCTACGAACGTTCCGGCGGCGCCGTCACCGCGGCCGACCAGGCCAAGGCCAAGGCGGACGCGGCGGCGTTCGGCAAGCTGCCCGGCGCGCAGGAGGTGCAGGGGCCGTTCACGTCCAAGGACGGCAAGGCGCTCCAGACTCTCGTGCCGCTGACGGACGAGGACGTCACCAAGGCCGTCGACGACGCTCGCGACCTGTCCAAGCGGGGCCCGCCCGGCCTGAACGCGCACGTCACCGGCCCCGCGGGCGGCGGCGCCGACATGTTCAAGGTCTTCGAGACGATCGACGGCTTCCTGCTGATGGCCGCCGGCATCGTCGTCATCGTCCTGCTGCTGATCATTTACCGCAGTCCCGTTCTCTGGTTCGTCCCCGTCCTCAGCGCCGTCTTCGCGCTCGGCCTGGCGCAGGCCGTCGTCTACCTGCTCGCCAAGAGCGGCGGCGTCACCGTGAACGGGCAGAGCGCCGGCATCCTCACCGTCCTGGTCTTCGGCGTCGCCACCGACTACGCGCTGCTGCTGGTGGCCCGCTACCGCGAAGAGCTGCACCGCCACGAGGACCGCCACGAGGCCATGGCGTACGCGCTGCACCGCGCCGGCCCGGCCATCATCGCCTCCGCCGCCACCGTCGCGGTCGGCCTGCTGTGCCTCCTGGTCGCCGACATGAACTCCACCAAGGGCATGGGCCCGGTCGCCGCGGCCGGCGTCCTCACCGCCCTGGCCTCCATGACCACCCTGCTGCCCGCCCTCCTCGTCATCTTCGGCCGCTGGATCTTCTGGCCGAAGCGCCCGCACTTCGAGGCCAAGTACCTCGACCCCGACGCGTACGACAAGGAGCACGGGATCTGGAGCCGGGTGGCCCGGCTCGTCAGCTCGCACCCCCGCGCCATCTGGGCCCTCACCTCGGTCGGCCTGGTCGCGATGACGTTCGGCCTCACCTCGCTGAAGGCCGACGGCCTCTCGGACGCGGGCCAGTTCGTCGACAAGCCCGACTCGATCGTCGGCGCCGAGGCCGTCGCCCGGCACTTCCCCGCCGGCTCCGGCGCCCCCGCCGTCGTGATCGCCAACGCGTCCGCGTCCGACGAGATCGCCCGCGCCGTCGCCGGCACGCCCGGGATCGCCGAGGTCGGCAAGCCCGCCACCGTGAACGGCCTCGTCCAGTACGAGGCGACCCTGGCGAACGCCGCCGACAGCAAGGCCGCACAGAACACCATCGACCGGCTCCGCGACAACGTCCACCGCGTCCCCGACGCGAACGCCAAGGTCGGCGGCCAGACGGCCACCAACCTCGACATCCAGCGCGCCTCGGTCCGCGACAACAAGGTCATCATCCCGATCGTCCTGGTCGTGGTCTTCCTCATCCTGGTGGCGCTGCTGCGGGCCCTGGTCGCGCCGCTGCTGATGATGGCCACCGTCGTGTTGTCGTTCCTGGCCTCACTGGGAGCCTGCGCGCTGATCTTCGATCACGTCTTCGGCTTCGAGGGCACGGACGCGGGATTCCCGCTGCTGGCGTTCATCTTCCTGGTCGCCCTGGGCGTCGACTACAACATCTTCCTCATGCACCGCGTCCGGGAGGAGTCGCAGACCCTCGGCACCCGCCGCGGCGTCCTGCGCGGCCTCACCGTCACCGGCGGCGTCATCACCTCGGCCGGGCTCGTCCTCGCCGCGACCTTCGCCGCCCTCGCCACCCTGCCGCTGGTCTCGATGGCCGAGATGGGCTTCGTGGTCGCGTTCGGCGTCCTGCTCGACACGATCATCGTCCGCTCGCTGCTCCTGCCGGCCCTGTCGTTCGACATCGGCCGCCGCATCTGGGCGCCGAGCCGCCTGGCCAAGGAGAAGCCCACCACCGCCCAGGAGCCGCCCAAGGTCCTCGACCCGGTCGGCTGATCCACCCCGGGGACCGGAGCGCTCACTCCAGACCCCCGGCCCGCAAGAAGGAAGGGGCCCGGCAACCTCCCGCCGGGCCCCTTCCCCATGCCCATCGGGTCCTTCCACTGCCTGGCGGGCCTTCCCCTCACCACCCGGTCTTCCGTCCGCAGTGGAGTTATCCACAGGTGCGAGGGGGGGCTCGCAGCGGCGGTGATCTGCTCGTTAATGTCAGCGGCATGACAACGCCTTCCGCACCCTCGGCCGAGATCGGCGTCATCGGCGGCTCCGGGTTCTACTCGTTCCTCGACGACATCGAGGAGGTGACGGTCGACACCCCGTACGGCCCGCCCAGCGACCCCATCGCCATCGGCGACCTCAACGGCCGCCGCGTCGCGTTCGTACCCCGGCACGGCCGCGACCACCGCTTCCCGCCGCACAAGATCCCCTACCGCGCCAACCTGTGGGCGCTGCGCTCCCTCGGCGTGCGCCAGGTCGTCGCCCCCAGCGCGGTCGGCTCGCTCACCCCCGGCTACGGCCCCGGCACCCTCGCCGTCCCCGACCAGTTCGTCGACCGCACCACGGCGCGCACGCAGACCTACTACGACGAGGCCGCCGCCATCCACGTCTCGATCGCCGACCCCTACTGCCCCACCGGCCGCGCCGTCGCCGTCGACACCGCCCGCCAGGCCGACTGGACACCGGTCGACGGCGGCACCCTCGTGGTCATCGAGGGGCCGCGCTTCTCCACCCGCGCCGAGTCGCACTGGTACGCGGCGCAGGGCTGGACGCTCGTCGGCATGACCGGCCACCCCGAAGCCGTCCTCGCCCGTGAGCTGGCCCTCTGCTACACCCCGCTCTGCCTCGTCACCGACCTCGACGCCGGCATCGAGGAGGGCGAGGGCGTCACGATGGAAGAGGTCTACCGCGTCTTCGGCGACAACATCGACCGCCTCCGCGCCGTCGTCTCCGACGTCATCACCGCGCTCCCCGCCGACCGCACCTGCCCCTGCCCCCGCACGCTGGACGGCATGAAGCTCCCGATCGAGCTCCCCTGATGAAGGCCCGCTTAGCCCGCCGGCGCCGCCCGCTCGCAGCCGCCCTGGCCGCGGCCGCGACGGGCCTGGCGCTCCTCGCCCTCCGTCCCGCCCCGCCCCCGTCCGTCACCGTGATCGCCGCCGCCCGGGACCTCCCGGGTGGCGCCGCCCTCCGCCCGGGCGACGTCCGCGCCCTCGCCCTGCCCACCGCCCTGGTCCCCGACGGCGCCCTCCGCTCCCCCGCCACCGGCCGCGTCCTCACCGGCCCCGTCCGCCGCGGCGAACCGCTCACCGACGCCCGCCTGCTCGGCCCCGGCCTCCTCCGCGACCACACCCCCGGCGTCGTGGCGACCCCCATCCGCATGTCCGACCCGACGTCCACCCGCCTCCTCCAGCACGGCGACCGCATCGACGTCCTCGCCACGCCCCCCGCCGACCAGCCCGCTTCCCCCGCCACGCCCGTCGTGTCCGCGGTGACCGTGATCGCCGTCCCCCGGGAGGAGCCCACCGACCAGGGCGCCCTCATCGTCGTCGCGACGTCCCCGACACAGGCGGCGGCACTCGTCACAGCCTCCGCACGATCAAGATTGTCGCTGACTATCGTGGGGTAACTATCCGTAACTGATCGAGTACGAATCGGGGGGCCATGGAAGGCTTCAAGAAGTTCCTCCTGCGCGGCAATCTGGTCGAACTGGCCGTCGCGGTCGTCATCGGCGCCGCCTTCGGCGCCCTGGTGACCACCCTGGTCTCCTCGTTCATCACGCCCCTGATCGCCGCGATCGGCGGCCAGCCCGACTTCGCCTCCCTCTACTTCACGGTGAACGGCTCCAAGTTCACCTACGGCGTCTTCCTGAACGCCCTCATCTCGTTCCTGATCATCGCCGCCGTCGTCTACTTCCTCGTCGTCTCCCCCGTCGCCAAGCTGATCGACCGGGCCAACCGCAACAAGGAGGCCACCGAGCGAGACTGCCCCGCCTGCCTCAGCGAGATCCCCGTAAAAGCCACCCGCTGCAAGTACTGCACCACCGAAGTAACCCCCACCGCCTAATACGAAAATCCCCTGCGCAACCAGAAAGCGAGCGCCCACCCACGCCCGCCCACTCCCCTGCCCACACTCCACCCCCGCTTCCCCGCCCACCCCCTCCGCGCCTTCAGCCCACGCCGATCTCGGGCCTGCACCAGGACCACGACGAACGCAACCAAAGTCCGACCGCCTCCAGGTCCGCACACACGCCCTTAGACCAGGACCAATCCCGGCCCCCAAAAGGGTCCACCTATGCGATCTTTCTCACGGCGGCGCATCTCGTTCCTGATCACGGCGGCGATCATCTACATCCCGTCGTGCCGCCGATCGGCGAGGTGGTGACGCGGATGGGGCACAGAGGAGGAGGTCGGCGAGAGCGACTGTCCGCGCTGCCTGAGCAGCGTTCCGATCAAGACAACGCGTTCTGCGCGTTCTGCACGTTCTGCACGTCGCAACTTGAGGAGAGCGCGGCCCCCGCCACCGCGTGATCGAGCCGCCTCTGTGGGTACAGGCGGTCGTGTACACGACCCCCTACCCCCGCAGGAGCATTCCATGGGCGGCTTCAAGAAGTTCCTGATCCGCGGCAACCTCGTCGACCTGGCAGTGGCGTTCGTCGTCGGTGCGGCGTTCGCGGGCCTGGTCAAGGACTTCGCGACGTCCTTCATCGCGCCACTGATCGCCTTGTTCGGAGGCGAGCCCGACTACACGAAGCTGGCCGTCACCATCAACGGGACCAGGTTCCCGTACGGCGTCTTCCTGACGTCCGCGATCACGTTCTTCATCACCGCGCTGATCGTCTACTTCGTCGTGGTGCTGCCGACGACCAAGCTGATCGAACGTCTGGACCGCAACAAGGACGCGACCACGCGCGAGTGCCCGCAGTGCCTGAGCGACATCCCGATCAAGGCCCGCCGCTGCGCCCACTGCACGGTCGAGGTGGTGCCGACCGCCGAGGCCCCGGCGCAGGCCTAGGACGTGCCCCGGAGTCGAAACAGGCCTTAGTCGTCCTCGTCCTCTGTGCCGTACTCCCAGTGCCAGGGCTCGAACGGGTTGGAGTAGGCCCACGCCGGGTGGCGCCAGCCGTACTTCCCGGCGTTGGCCTCCAGCCAGTTGAACTGCAACGATCCAGAGTTCTGGACGCCGCCGCACAGGTCGACCGCCTGGCCCTTGCCGTGGTTACTGGTGCCCGGCACCGCCGCGAACCCGGGCCGCTGCGCGTACACGCGGTTCTGGTTGGCCAGGCTGCGGTACGAGTCGGTGACGCACATGTCGCGCCCGAACCGCCGTTTGTACGCCGCGTTCAGCTTGTAGAAGCCCAGCGCCGCGTCGGCCCGCAACTGCTCGCCCTTCTGCGGCAGCGGGCACAGGTACTTGCTGGGGATCAGCCCGTTGGGGAACTTCCGGGCGTTCGCCGCCAGGCTCTTGTCGCAGCCGAGTTCGAGCCGCCGGTCACGGCCGATGCTCATGCGGTTGAGCGTCGCCGTGAGGTCCTTGGTGAGCTGGGTCGACTTGTTCCTGAGGCCGTCGATCTCCTGCTGAAGCCTGGTCTGCTCGACCGCGTTCTTCGACTGGAGGTCCTGCGCGGTCGACGAGAGCTGCTGCCGGCGGCTCTGGAGCTCGTCGGCCTTCTTCACCAGGGCGTCCTGCCCGTTCGCCAGGTGGGTGACGTCAGCGGTGGCGCGCAGCGCGTCGTTGAGATCGCCGCCGCCGAAGATGGCCATCGACCCGGCGGCGCCCGGCTGCTGGTAGGACGCGTTCGCGAGCCTGGCCAGCGGTTCGCGGATGCGGTTGAGCTCCGCCTCCGCCTTGCCGAGATCCTTCAGCGTGACACGCAGCTTGTCTTGGGAGCGTGCCAAATCGCGTTTGCGGCCTTCCATCTGTTTGGTGGCCTTCTCCAGTTGCGTGCGCGCCTCGGTGGCCTGCCGCCGCAACGCCTCAATCGGGTCACTCTCCGCCCGCGCCGCCCCCGGTGCCAAGATCACCAGGAAAACCGCAGCCAGCGCCGCTGACCGAGGGGTTGGCACTCGTTCCTCCTGCATGCCCGGAGCAATCCGCAGGAACGGTACTACAGGTTCTGAGTGACCAGAGCGTTACCGGACGCTGTAACCGTTCCGCTGGCACCACCGGCGCAGGAACGGGACGTCCTCCCAGCCCCGCGGGCACCTCCGCGCCTCGGCCGACGGCCGCCGCGTCGGCTTGCGCGACGGCGTCACCGTGGCCCGCGGCGTCGACCGCGGCGCCCGCGTCTGCACGGGCCGCGGCGGAACGTACTCGCCGTACGTCGGGTACGTCTCCGACACCGTCGGCGTCGGCTGCGTCTGCGCCACCTGAGGCCGCTCCACCTGCGGCTCCTCGCCCCCGCGCCGCGACACGATCCCCACCACGAGCACTACCGCGACAACCGCCGTGACAACAGCAGCGATCACCTGCCACGGGGCTCGCTTCAACCCCGATAGGTCCCCTCGATGCCGTCCCGTCACGGCAACGAAGCGTACCGATACGAACCGATCAGGCCTATAGCCCGTCGATAAGGAGGAGCCATCGGTGCTCCCGTTCCTCTACCCTGTACTTGCCGTCCGCTACGCTCGACGGCGTTGCCTCCGTAGCTCAGGGGATAGAGCACCGCTCTCCTAAAGCGGGTGTCGCAGGTTCGAATCCTGCCGGGGGCGCCTCCAAGATCAGCCAAAACAAGCCCCTGACCAGCGACTACGCCAGTCAGGGGCTTCATGCTGTGTGCGGTTGTGTGCGCTAGATTCGGCGCTGTGCGGCCAGTCCTGCCCAATGCCTGCCCACGGGGCAAGCGGGTGGGATTCCGACCATCAGTCCTTGAGCGCGTCTGAGATGCGCCTCCGGGCTTGATCGTGCTGCCCGTCGATGCACTTGGCGTAGACCCTGAAGCGCCGCGGGGTACATCAAGCTGAACGGGATCGGCGGCCGCCTGGCCCAGACCACGATCGAGGTCACCCAGGACGGCTACCGGCAGCTCGAGCAGTGGGCCCTGGCCCTGGGCGATCGCGTCGAGTCGAAATCAACACCCAAGGGCGGCAACTGAAACCTCTGATGGATCCGGACTCAATCGATCTCCGGCGGCTCAGACCTGCTTCCAAAAAGGTAATCATAGGCAGCCTGCAGGTACGAATACAGCTCATCCTCGTCATCAAACGAAACATAAGTTTGATGGAACCAGTCGTCCACAGAAAGGGAGCGTTTCGCAATCAATTCCTGCATCCCCTTCTTGACCGCCGCCGCATAGTCGGCCGAACCCGCCTCGAGAACCTCTTTCATGCTTTCAAGGTCATTGACCTGTTCGACATGCAGGCCAACCTCGACAAATTTCTGAAACTGATCATTCACGATGAAGCCACCTATGGCTCATGGATGCACTCCAGGGGCAGGATCTGGGTACATAGTGTACGGATAAAGATTCCCGTTCGCATCCTTCTTGAAGATCGCCTTGATCGCACCTCCCTTGAAATTAATAGGCAGATAATTTCCTGGGCTGTTGGGGTCAATGAAATAACCAGTGAAGTGCTTGTGTCCATTCTTGCCCAGAAGTTCTTCGATCGGAACCTTCTGGACATAGTCGCCACTCTTCAGCGCCCGCATGCGCAACACCCCTTCAACGTTCTGGAATGTCTTCGGATCATTAAATTTCGTGGCATACGGTCCGACCTTGTGCAGCTTTCCAGTGACGCCGTCCTTCGTCGTACCGGTCATTGGGTCGATCTTGTCTTTCGTTACAACGAACCCATTCTTGAGCTTCGGTGACCCGTCATCGTTGTACTTGGGTGTACCCAGCCTTCTTTTCAGATCATCGTCAGTTGGATCCAGGTGTCGTTGGACACCGTGTGCCCCAGGGCCGGCCTTGCGCAGCGCATCGATTCGCTCGGTGACTTTGGCCTTGCTGAGGGCGGCGGCGAGGCGGCTGCCGGCGGCGCTGCCCGAGCCGGTGCCCATGGTGACGGCGCCGATGACGATGGAGGGGACCATGGTTCCGTAGGCGCGCAGTGGGTCCTTTTTCCACAGGTCCCAGTTGATCAGCGCCTTGCCGAACTCGACGGGGTGTTGTGCGCCTTGAGCCAGGCCTTTGGCTTGGCCGATCGGGCCGCGCTGTTCCCAGCTGTCCCAGTCGACCATCATGTAGAACGGGGCGGTGCTGGCGTTGCTGGCCAGCGTGTACAGGCCCAGGTCCTTGGTGCCGTCCCACACTCCGGCCAAATATCTCTGGGTGTAGTCATGCCACGTCTTCCTCAGCGCGGTCTCCCACGGCCCCTTGCCGTCACCGTCCTGCCCGAGCCCTGCGGCCAGGCCGCGCACCACACCCATGGCCGATTGCACCGCGGCCTGCACCGCCGCGTCACGATCGGCCTTGAGCAGTTCATCGCGCCGCCGGTGCACATCCTGCTGCTGGCGGGCCACCCAGCCGCCGGCCCGGCGGATCCCATGCCCCGGGCCGGTATCCAAGCCCAGGCCGTCCAAGATCCGAACCAGCGCGCCGCCGGCGTCTTCCCACTCCCGACCCGCGCGGCCCAACTCCACACCGAGCCGGTGCAGTCCGTCGGGCGAGCCACTTCGTACGTCTGTGGAGGTGCGTCGGCCACCGCGTGGTGGTCCTGGGATGTAGGGCTCGCCGACGTGGGGTGGTCCGCCCTGGGTCTGTGCGGCGAGCCGTTCTGCCGCATCGAACGCCGCATAGAACCCCGCGCGCACATCGCGGTGCCGGTCCGCCAGGTCGGACAGGAGCCGGTCGGCGGCCGGGCCGACCAGCGCGCCCTCCAGCAACAGCCCGAACGAGGATCGCAACGCGTTCCCGTGCTGCTCGGCCAGCTGCTTGATCTGCGTCAACCGCACCGCCGCCTGCTCAGCCCGTGTCATCAGACCACCACCAGGCCCCGATCAGCAAAGCGTTGACAGGGGAGAGAAGGGCACTCACCGCATTTCAACCTTTGCCACAGGAACGAATGTGATCCCCCTGGGCGCTGAGGCAGTTGACCCCCTGGTGCGAAAACCCAGGCAGTCCCGCCGACCCGCCACAGGGAGGACGGGTGCGGTCAGCGAGTGGCCGCCTCGATTTTCTGCTGCGAACGCTTGAGGTCCTGGCCGCCCTGCTCCAGAGCGATCGCCATCTTGTCGAACGCGGTCTTGGCCTCCATCCACGGAGCCCGGAACCGGTCCGCACCCGGCCCCCATCAGATCTCCGTGCTCGACACCGTCCGACCGTTCGGATTCTTGATCAAAGCGTCCAGGTTCTTGGAATGCTTGCTGAACATCCGCGACAGGTCTTCAAGTGCGCCGACACTGGCGTCACGCTTGTCGCTCACGGAGGTCCCCTTCGCCGAGATCTACGAGCACACACACGGTGAACCAGCCGACGCCACAGGGGTTCAGGCCTGGGGCGTGTGTGACATCAGCGGAAACGGTACGCGCCCATGGCTGGGCCAACCAGACCTATTTCACGGGTCAGACAACAGAGTCAAGGCGGCGAAACTCGCCTCTGCTGAAGCCAGACCACATCCCCGGGAACCACCGTTTTTGTGTTCACCAGTGACCTGCTTGATGTCGCCGGAGCGATGGCGGGGCCTGCTGGAAACCTTGTACGGCCCGCGGTAAGCGCTCACCGCGGATGATCGCCTCGAACTCCCGTGGAACCAGCCAGCCGACACCCGAGGACGTTGCCTCCGGGAACCAGAGAAGCCGCACCATCGTCCGACCAGTGCCCCAGCGCAACCATAGCTCCGGCCGCTGGCCTGTCTGCCCGCCCATGCCTTGCTTCCATCCGCGACGGTGAGGCCGGATGAAGGAGATCAGCCGAGGCAATGAACTGGATTCCCAGCGCGGTCTCCGCGCTCATCAGTGTCACCGCGGTTATGGTGGTCTACGCATTGAACCGGCGCCACGATTACTACGAGCTGGCGCGGTCCCTGCACGAAGACCTGACCAGCGGGCAGGTCGCCGGAGCGCGCGATGCCCTCGGCACCCTTGTTCACGGCCCACCCCAACCTGACCTGGACTTCGCCCCCCAGAAGATCAGGCATGCCTACTTCACGCTGTTGTGGGCCTTTGAACGAATCCAGGCCGGGCGGCACCACATGGCTCGGGGATCAGTCCTCGGAGGCGGGAAGGCCGCGCGCCGCTACCTGGACGGCATGATCCGTTGGCATGTCCGGGAATGGGCGAGCGGCCTTCCCATGGTCAGAGAGCGCCTCGAGGACCTGACCGGGGAGTCGATGACGGACTCCGACTCACTGCAAGCGTTCGAGGAGCTGACCCGCGAGTTCGGCATCAGAAGTGAGGCTGCATCGGTGTCGGCGATCTAGATGTACCTGATCGTGATCTTGGTGTCAGGCGGGTGATGGGTGGCTGGCCGCCGAGGGCTACGTGTGGGCGTTTGGGGTTGTAGTGCTGCAGCCAGGTGGCCAGTTGGTCGGTGCGTTGCTGGTTGCTGGTGTAGGGCTGTCGGTAGGCCCATTCTTGGGCGAGGGTGCGGTTGAGGCGTTCGGCTTTGCCGTTGGTCCATGGGCAGCGGGGGCGGGTGAATTTCTGTCGGGCGCCCGGCTCGGCGTAGTCCTGCTGGAACGCTCGTGAGATCCGGTAGTTCTTGGCATTGTCAGTCAGTACCCGTTGGATGCGGGTGATGCCGCGGGAGGTGAAGAACGCCGCCGCCCGGGTGAGGAGAACGGCGCAGGTGACGCCCTTCTCATCGGGCAGGACTCCGGTTCTGGCTGCACGGCGGCGAGCAGCCGATCCACGGCCGGCCCGCGCTTCGCGACACCTTCGCCGCCCCGTTTGCCCGGTGGCCGGAGATGGGATTCGACGTCCACCGGACGATCCTCGGCGAACGCCACTGGGTACTCGACTGGGCGCTCACGGCCGCCCTCACCGCCGCGTCGGCGTCCTGAGCCAGGACATGGCGCTGCATCGCATCTGGGCCGGGACTACGCCCTGTACGGTCGCGCTGCCTGTAGTAGCGATCTGGAGAACGTGACGATGTACCTCCGGTCGCGTCCACCATCGTGTCGAGAGCGTAACGATCACTTCGCCGACCTAGAGGGTTTGCGCTGGTTGGCGTTGAAGCGTGCTTTCTTCTGACGGTTTCCGCACGTGTTCATGTCACACCATTTGCGGGTGCGGCTTTGGCTGGTGTCGAAGAAGGCGGCTTGGCAGGTCGGTGATGCGCACAAGGCCAATCTTCCGTCTCGTTCGCCCGCGATGATGCTGATCGCATCGGCGGCGATCACGCTCAGGGCGTCTTCCACGCGGGAGCCCGAGCTGAGCCGCCATTGCCGCTTGCCCTCGGGCGTCAGGATCGCAGCGGCCCGACCCTCGGCACTGCGGTCGTTGATGACGTGGACGGCAGATGCGGGGAGAGCGTCCTGGACCGCGGCCGCTGTCGCGGCGAGGTGGATCGACTCCCGCAGTTCCCGGGCGAGGTCGAGCTGGGCGGTGGTGCAGGAGTCCACGGCGAGGCCGTTCACCGCCAGCCAGTCGACGAGTCGCTGCGGCGTGGGAATGCGCTCCACGGCGTTGCCGCGGCGCTCCGTCAGAGTCCCCGTGAAGCTGGTCGCCAGCACGCTACCGAGGCGAAAGTCAGGGAACCCAGCGCTCATGGAACCACCTTAGCCGGTTGCACGGTGGCAGGACGGGATGTTAGAACCGTCTTAGCCGGTTCCGCGATGGCCAGGAGGTCTCATGTCCCGTCCGACCCGCGACGTGCAAACGTTTGAAGCCCACGCGACCGACGCCGACCTCGACGATCTGCGCGCGCGGCTGGCCGCGGCGCGGCTACCGGAGGCCGAGACGGTGCGTCGCGCCGCGCCCGACCCTCGCCGATGGGACCAGGGCGTTCCTCTTGCCGACCTCGTCGATGTCGTGGACTACTGGCGCACCGGGTACGACTGGCGGTCGTTCGAGGAGCGTCTCGACCGGGTCGGCCAGTTCCGCACGACCATTGATGATCTGGGAATCCATTTCCTGCACCGCCGATCCGCGCGCGCGGATGCCACTCCTCTGATCCTGACCCACGGCTGGCCGGACAGCGTTGCCCGGTTCATCGACGTAGTGGACGAGCTGGCGGATCCGAAAGACGCGGACGCGCCGGCGTTCCACGTCGTGGTGCCGTCGCTCCCAGGCTTCGGTTACAGCGACAAGCCGGCCGCCACCGGATGGGGAACCGAAAAGATCGCGGCCGCATGGGTGGAACTGATGGGCAGGCTCGGCTACAGCGAGTTCGTGGCCCACGGCGGCGACTGGGGTGGCAATATCACCACGGTTCTCGGCGGCAGGTTCCCGACGCACGTCCTGGGCATCCACACGACGTTCGCGGAGGGACCGCCCGGGTTGGCAACGGAGGGGCTGACGGCGGTCGAGCGCGAATGGGCCGAGGAGACCCGCGATTTCTGGCGCCACCGCGCGGCGTACGCGAAGCAGCAGGCGACCCGACCGCAGACCATCGGCTACTCGCTCGTCGACTCACCGGTCGGGCTTCTCGCCTGGATCCTCGACAAGTTCGCCGAGTGGTCGGACACCGAAGACAGCCCGTTCGAGACGATCTCCAGAGACAACGTTCTTGACGACGTCACCCTCTATTGGCTGACGCGGACCGGCGCGTCGGCGGCCCGCATCTACTACGAAAGTCACAACTCGCTCGACCCCGAACTTCGGGTCGACGTCCCGTCGGCAATCACTATGTATCCCCGCGACGTCGAGAAGTGCCCGCGCCCCTGGGCGCAGGAGCGGTACCGGCAGATCGTCCGATGGAGGTCACCCGAAAGCGGGGGGCATTTCCCGTCGCTGGAGGTTCCCGAGTACTTCGTCAAAGATCTGCAAGAAGGCCTCGCGGCGGTACTGGCCGCTCATCGGTGAACGTCGCTCGGCGACCGGACCTGCGGGCCGCCGCGATCAGCCATGGGCGCCGAGGCCGGCTGCCGCACGACGCTCCGCGCTTCGGACGGCGGGGCCGGGCGGGGCTTTGAACGCTCGGTCCGCCAGTGAGTTCGGCCGAGTCGTTCGCCGTCGATCTCGACTGGCCCTTGCGGGTGTGGTGAAGCCGGGGTGTCCTGCGGCGTGGGTTACTGGGGTGGAGAAATTGATTCGGATACAGGATCCCGGAATTGTGACCTGAAGTGGGCATTTCCATTCGCCGCTCTTGCTCTTGAAAGGTTGCGACGTAGGCTCTTTTCTAGAGCGAAAGCGGATCGGGGGAATGTTATGACGGACGGACAACCTGTCATCCAAGGCCAGGGTGCGAACAACAACGAGAACACGTCCACCTCGCTGTGGAACTCGGCGGGCGGCGGTGCGAATGGCACGGGGTTCTATCTTTTCGCCAGCCAGGCGGGCGGTGACGGCCTTTACGCGGTCGCCTACCAGGGCGTGGGCGTACGTTCGTACGGCTACAACGGTGACGGCGTTTATGGCACATCGCTCTACCTCCAAGGTGGAAGCGCCGGGGTCGGAGTACGCGGCGTCGCCAAGGCCAGTGCGGGGGTTGTCGGCGAGGACGTCGGGGGCGGGACCGGCGTCGACGGCCGGAGCAAGGAAGGTGTCGGCGTCCGGGGGCGCGCCCCGGTGGCGGGGGTCATCGGGGAGGTGTCCGGCGCCGACGGGTTCGGGGTCGAGGGCATCAACCTGAACGGCCTGGCGAGCGGGGTCGGCGTCCTCGGGTTCGCGCGCCTCGGTGTCTGGGGCGAGGGATCGATCGGGACGATCGGCCGCAGCAACACCGACTACGGGATCGGCGTCGAGGGCGACGCCACGGCCCGTGGCGGCATCGGAGTCTTCGGTGCCACGGCGACCGATGCCGGAGGCATCGGGGTGTACGCCACCGCGCCGAACGCCGGGTCCACGGCGCTCCAGGTGCAGGGGTCGGCGCGGTTCAGTTCCAGCGGGCGGACGGTGGTCCCGGCGGGCTCCGCACAGGTCACCGTCGCCGGGCCGACGGTGCGCGCGGACAGCGTCGTGCTCGCGACGCTCCAGGCGAACCGCCCCGGCGTCGCCGTACGGGCCGCGGTGCCCGACCCGGCGGCCGGCGCGTTCACCATCTTTCTCACTCAGGCCCCGACGACGGAAACGGCAGTGGCATGGTTCGTGATCAACTGAACGACAACGGGCCGGAGCCGATCTCGCCCGGCGGTCCTCGCCCATGGCCCGAGCCCGCAGACGCCACGGAGGACGTGGCTCTGGCGCGGCCCGCGGACCTCCCCGAGACGTTCGAGCCCCTCTCGGCCTCTCTGCATCCTGCGCGAAACGATTCCGAGGCGTAGGCCGAGCCGCTCTGGTGAACACCTGCGGCTCCGTTCGGCCTCACTAGGCGAACCCCTGGGGCGGTCCCCGATGCCCCAGGGGCGAGGCCGAACGAGCATGAACGGTGAGGCACCAAAGGAGATCCACGATGAACGGATCCGGGGAACGCCCGTTCGTGGGTCCGGACCTGACGACCGGTGGCGAACGATGACCGACCTGCCCAGAAGACGTGCCCGTCTGGCGGCATGGATGTTGCTGCTGACGGCCGCCTTCTGCACGGCGTCACTAGCGGTCCCGGGGAACGCGCAGGCGGCGGAGGCCACAATCACCGTGAAGCCCGCGGCCGTCCCGGCGGAAGGAAGAACCACGGTCACGGTCACCGGGTTCGACTGCTCGCCTCCGTCACCTTCCGCCGAATTGGCCCTCCAGTACACCGGAAACGTGCAGATCTGGCTGCAGGAGTGGTGGGTTGACAAGGGAGCCCTCTGGACACTGGTGCAAGCAGCCGAGTCTCGTAGTGCGGGCAGCACGGACATCATTGTGACGATCCCCGCGGGAACCACCCCCGGGCTGTATCGCCTGATGGCCACGTGTCAGGTCGCCGATATGCAGCAGCCACTGGAACAGCCGTATCCCAAAGCAACTGCCCGTGTTTCGGTGACAGTGAAAGCGGAACCACCTTCGATCTCGGCTCGCCCACGTTCGGCGGTACCGGGCAAGGATTTCGAAATTTCGGGCCACAAACTGAAGTGCCCGGAGGTTTCCCAGGTCACCATCTCGGCGACCAGTCCGGCCACACCGGAGCACAAACTCATCGATTCTGATGTGCAGGCAAGTGTCGATGGCGAAGGTGGGCTCTCGCACCTGCTCAAAGTGAGAGCTGACGCCCAGCCGGGCCAGTACACGGTGACCGCTCGCTGTACGGACGATGACACGGTGACCGCGAGCACGTCCGTGTACGTCCCAGGAGTCACACTGGTCCCGGGCTCGGGGAAGACCACGGACCCGATTCACGCGGCAGGATCTGGATTCGACTGCAACGGTGACGGGCCCGAGGGGGACGGGCAGGCCGAAATCCTGTGGGATGAGGACGTCCCCGGATTTCCGGTGACATCTCCCGTCAGCGGAACCGGCTGGAGCTTCGGCACCGACTTCAAGATCCCGGAGCGCGCCGGCGAGGGACGGCATGTCGTCACGGCGAGGTGTAAGGACTACCCAGAGGTCTCCGTCACCACAGAATTCGTGGTGGAGGGGACCGAGAAAGGGCACTTCGAGGAGTTCGGGATAACGCCGGACCACGGAAATCCAGGTCAGTTCTTCCAGGCCAGCGGTCGTGCCGTGGGTTGCGCGGACGTGCGGTTGACGTGGGACACCACGACAGAGCTCGGAAAGGCCACGCCGGACTCCACGGATGACTTTTCAGCCTCGTTCAAAGTGCCCAAGGTGAATGAAGGCCAACACGAGGTGACCGGTCACTGCGGCGAAGACAAGATATCCCTGACCTTCACCGTGACGAAGGTCCTCAAGCCGGAACTGTTCCTCGATCCCCCGGTGGCCTACCCGGGTGATGTGATCACTCCGATCGGGACGGGCTTCGACTGCAGAGTCGGTGAAAACGCCGCCGGTAGCGTCGAAGTGCTCTGGCCTGGCTCTCCCGAGCCTAAGTCGGTCAATTCGCAGACCGTCACCCCCGAAGGTTCGTTCGCCGGATCGTTCACAATTCCGGACGATGCGAAGCATGGACCGTACAAAGTGACGGCCCGGTGCATCGGGAACGAGAAGGTCGCGGCAGAACGCACCCTCACCGTTCTCCAGATACCGTTCGACGGTCCACCGGGCATCAAGGCGACTCCGGGCAGCGGGGCGACCGGCCAGGCCGTGCAACTGAGCGGGATCGCCTTCGACTGCGACGCCGCAGGGCGCGGACGTTCCGGGCAGGCCCTCGTGACTTGGGACGGCGGGACGCCGCTCCCCACGGCCGACGTGAGCGACCAGGGAGCGTTCATCTCGACGTTCTCCGTGCCCGAAGGGGCTCGTGAGGGCGTTCACACGATCAGCGCCGAGTGTGCGACGAACCCCGGTTCGGCGGCGACCGCGCTCTTCGTCGTCATCGCCGACCCCGGTCTCGGGCCTACGAAGCCGCCGATCACGCCGACGGTGACACCCACCTCGCCCGGGCCGAGGAGCACTTCCCCATCGCCCTCGACGTCGACGTCATCGCCTCCCGGTGGTCCGTCAGTCCCGACCACGGGTCCCACGGGCGGCGAGCCGACCGGCCCGACGCCTACGAGTACGGACCCGACGCCTTCTCCGTCACCGACCACGACGACTTCGCCGCCACCGCCGCCTCAGGTCACCTCCGTGTCAGTGTCGCCGAAGTCGGCGCTGCCCGGCGCCACCGTGCTCGTGATGGGGAGGAAGTACCCGCAGGACTGCGAGAGCTACGTTCCTCGCCTGGCGGACCGCGTGCTCCCGCTGCGTTCGCCGATCACCGCCGTCGACAGGGCCAGCAACGAGTCCGCGGTCACCGGTGCCGTGGTCGTTCCGGCGGGGACGCGGCCGGGGCGGCGTGTTCTGGATCTGGACTGTGTCAGCGGCGGGCAGCGGCGCGTGTCGGCGGCCGCCGACCTGCAGATCGCCGGGCCACCCGGTAACGATGACCTCAGGTCGGGGCTCGCGTCGCTGTTGCCCTCGCCGCACGAGGTGCCGTTCGGGCTGCCGCGCTCGCTGGCGTCGGTCCTGCTCGCCGGGCTGATCATCGTGGCCGTGGGCTTCCCCGCGGAGGTCTTCAACAAGACCTACGAGAAGAACCGGGACGACATCCGCGGCCTGTTGCGGCTCGGGAACCGCGACTGGACCGGGGGTTCCACCGCCGTGCGGGTCGCGCTCTTCATCACGGTCTCCGCGGGACTGCTCCTGGTGGCCGGCGGGGGCGTCGGACCGAACTTCAAGACGCTCTTCTCGGCCATCGGCATCATCGTCGCGGTCGTCGCCACCACGGCGCTCTATTCGGGCGTCGCGGTCGCGTACCGCTATCACGTCACGGGCGAGCGGGTGCAGTTGCGGCCCGTTCCGAGCGCGCTGGTCGTCGCGGCCATGTGCTCGGTGGCGACCGTGGCGGCCGGGTTCAGGCCCGGTTACGTGTACGGGCTGTTCCTGGCCGCCGACGAGCCCGAACGGGCGGGCCGGACGACCGGAGGACGCGGACGGCGGCGGCGCCGTCCGGCGTCCCAGCGGGAGAACGAGGTCCTCGCCGGCCGTGGCGTCCTCATCGCGGCGGCGGTCACGCTGGGCGCCGTGGTCGTGGCCTGGGTGGCGCGGATCCCGCTGGACTCGGCGGCCGACGACGGCAGCCGCGACGCATGGGTTCTGCTGGGCGACGCGGTGCTGGCGGGGTTCGTCGTGATGGGCATCGAGACGGTCCTGTTCGCGCTGATCCCGCTGACCTTCATGGACGGCCGGGACCTCGCCGAATGGAGCGACCGGGCGTGGGCCGGGGTCATGGGCTTCACCACGCTCTTCTTCACCCACGTCCTCTTCGCGACCAAGGCCGGTGAGACCCGCACGCCGGGGGCGGGGATGCGGATGCTCGCCCTCTTCCTGGCGTTCGGGCTGGCCTCGTTGGCCTTCTGGGGCTTCTTCGAACTGCGCGGCCGGCGTGCCCGCCGTACACCCGCCGGGTCCGGTGTCAGCGGATCAGCAGGCGGCGACGGTGGTGGGGACGGGTAGGCGGCGGGCGGGGGTTGAATTTGCTCGCGCCACTCAAGGGTGAGGAATCCGTCCACATCCGGACGTTTGTTGTGGCTTTGTTGCTGACCTTGAAAAGTGAGAGTAAGAAGCTTCTGACGAGTGCGGTCAATGGAGAAATGCCCGATGGGAGGAGCGGCCAGGCCGTGACTCGCCGACTCTGCACCGTGCGCACTTCGGCACCGTTCGCCCCTTCCTCAGGGGTGCTCTCAGCGTTCTGAATTCCGGCGGTAAAGCCGCCGCCACCAGGTCTCCGGCCCCGCAGAGGCCGGGCGCGCCCTCCGCCCCGGCGCGTCCGGCCGCCCGCTCGCCCCGGCTTCGCCCGCCGGGGCCCGGGCGGCTCTTCGCCGCCGCCGCGCTGGGCGGCGAAGGGCCGTTCGACTGCTTCGTGACCTGTGGACGGAGTGCCTGCGACCGGCGGCGGCGAGGCGGGATAACGTGGGCTCATGGCCGATCTGGAGATCGACGTTGTCGTGATTGGCGCCGGCCCGGCCGGCGAGAACGTGGCCGACCGGGTGGTGCGGGGAGGGTTCTCGTGCGCCGTGGTCGAGGAGCATCTGGCCGGGGGTGAGTGCTCCTACTACGCGTGCATCCCGAGCAAGGCGCTGCTGCGGCCGATGGACCTGATGGGCGAGGTGGCCCGGGTGCCGGGGCTGGAGCTCGGCCCGGTGGACGCCGGCAAGGTGCTGGCCCGAAGGGACGAGGCGGTCTCGCACCTGGACGACGCCGGGCAGGTCGAGTGGATCACCAAGCTGCCCGCGACGCTGATCCGCGGCCGAGGCCGGCTCACCGGGGACCGGACGGTCCAGGTGACGGGGCCGGACGGCGCGGTCACCGACGTCCGGGCGCGGCACGCGGTGGTGCTGGCCACCGGCAGCGTGCCGGTCGTCCCGCCGATCGAGGGGCTGGCGGAGGCCAGGCCGTGGGGCAGCCGCGAGGCGACCACCCTGCGCGAGGTGCCGCGGCGGCTCGCGGTCCTGGGCGGGGGCGTGGTGGCGTGCGAGATGGCTCAGGCCCTGCACGCGATCGGCGCGGAGGAGACGACACTGATCGTCCGTGGTGGTCGCCTGCTCGAACGGAACGAGCCGTTCGCCGGCGAACTGCTCGCCGACGCCATGCGCGCGGGCGGCGTCGACGTCCGGCTCAACACCAACGCGACCCGCGTCGAACGGCACGCGAACGGCACGGTCACCGTCCAGTTGGACGACGGGTCGACGGTCGAGGCCGACGAGATCCTGGTGGCCACCGGGCGCCGTCCCGCCACGTCCGGCATCGGCCTCGAGACGGCGGGGCTGGAGGCCAAGGGGCCGGTGCGGGTGGACGACAGCCTGCGCGTTCCCGGCTCGGAGTGGCTGTACGCGGTCGGCGACGTCAACGGGCGCAACCTGCTCACCCACATGGGCAAGTACCAGGCCCGCGTCTGCGGCGACGTGATCGTCGCCCGTGCCAAGGGCGAGCCGGACGAGGGACCGGGGCTGCGCGACGTGGCCGACGGGTACGGGGCGCCGCAGGTGGTGTTCACCGACCCGCAGGTCAGCGCGGTCGGGCTCACCGAGGCGGCGGCGCGCGACCAGGGCTTCGACGTGCGGGCCGTGGAGTACGAGATCGGCGACGTCAGCGGCGCCTACCTGCTGGGCGACGGTTACACCGGACGGGCCAAGGCGGTCGTCGACGAGCGGCGCAAGGTGCTGCTCGGCGTCACGTTCGCCGGTCCCGGGGTCGCCGAGCTGGTGCACGCGGCGACGATCGCCGTCACCGCCGAGGTGCCGCTCGACAGGCTCTGGCACGCCGTGCCGTCGTTCCCGACGGTCAGCGAGATCTGGCTGCGCCTCCTGGAGGCCTACGGCCTCTGACCCGGGTCAGTCGCCGACGATGGTCTGGACGGCCTTGGCGATCCGGCGCTGCCGGGTCGCCTCGGTCTTGGCGTCCTCGATGGCCCGCACGTGCTGCCGTTTGTGGCTGTAGGCGAGCTTGTCGTACGCGGCGCGCGCGGCCGGGTCGGCGTCCAGCGCGGCGGCGAAGTCGGGCGGCTCGACGACCACGCGCGGCTCGGTGTCGAGCGTGACCTCCACCTCGACCTCGTCGCCCGGCTCGATCCCGGCGCCCTTGCGGTGGGCGGCGCTGATGCCGATGAGCGACAGGCCGCGCATCGCCGCGACGCGGCTGCGCCAGGTGTGGCCGTTGATCGTGATGGTGACGGGCGGGCGTCTGCCCGCGCCGAACGCGTCGAGCACCTCGGCGGGCACCCGCACCGCCGTGGCGTTCCCGGACGGTTCGACGACGGCCTTGAACAACATGGGCGATCCTTCGTTCAGACGAGCCAGGCGCCGGCGCGCATGAGGTCGCGGTCGGCGATCTCGTTGGCCTCGCGCCATGCCTGGAGCCGTCGCGGCCGGATGTGGAAGTAGAGGTACTCGTTCGTCTCCGCGCGCGGGTCGAAGCCGGTCTTGACCGCGAACGCGTCGCCGGTCGCGGCCGGGATCTCGGCATCGGGGACGGCCTCCGCCGTGCCCTCGATGAGGACGACGTCGCGCGTGGGCCCGATGCCGAGGCGCACCTTGCCGGTGGCCTGGAGGTTGCGCGCGGTCGGGCTCGCGGCGGGGGTGGCGACCAGCAGCGTCGTGCCGTCCCAGAGGAACGACAGCGGGATCATGTACGGGGTCCCGGTCTTCTCGTCGGCGGTGGCGACCCACGCGTCGACGTCCTGTTCGAGCCTGGCGAGCGCGTCCTGCCTGCGCTGGACCGGGCCGCGCGGTTCTGCCATGTCAGGCCTCCTCTGGCCGCGCCGCGGCCCTGCACCTGCGGCGTATCGCGACCAGTTGTAGGAGGGTATCGATCCGGTCGTCCAGGCCGATCCGCACCGACACGCCCGTCAGGTGGTCGTCGACGTCGCCGACGATGATCTCGACGGCGGCGAAGTCGGGCGCGCCGGCCATGCCGTGCGCCACGATCCGGGCGGTGCCGCGGGCGGTGAACGCGACGCCGTCCGCCGTGACCAGCAGCGCGACCCGCGGCAGGTCCTCGATCCGGCCGAGCGACCGCCGCGACCGGTGCAGGCTGATCAGGATCGAACGGTCCCCCGCCCGCACCGGGGACGACACGGGGATCGCGTGCGGCCCGTCCGGGCCGACCGTCGTCAGGACGGCGACGGTCTTCGGCGGCCACAGGGGCAAGGTGAGCATGGGTCCCTCCATGCCCTTCACGCTAGGTGGGCGCTCCCCGGCCGTGCTTCTCCATTCGTGCCCACCCTCGGGGCGCCACCGCCCGCCGGTCCGCGGCGCGAACGGCGGGGAGCAGGAGGAAGAGCCCGCAGGACATCACGACGACCGCGCTGAATGCGGTGGCCGCCACGGCGACCGCGCGCCCGCGTCCCGGCAGGAGGCGGACGGCCGCCGCCATGGCCAGGACGGTGACCGCGGCCAGGCAGGCCGCCGTGGCCCGCATCGGCGCGTCGAGATCGAGGCCGCTCAGCACGACCGGGACGGTGAGCACGCCGGTGACGGCCGCCAGCGGGCCGGGGCCGCCGAGCCGCCGGGGCAGCGCGCCGTCACGGGCCAGCGCCGCGCCGAGCCGGGCACCGCCCGCCACGTACGGGTCGGCCGCGTCGGTCGGCCGCGGGTGGTCAGCCGCGCCGGCAGGAACGGTCAGGCGGGAGCCGGGGCGGGAGCCGGCATTCGGGTGCGGGCGAGGGTGATGAGGGCGCGGGCCGCGGGGCTCGTCGGGCCGTCGGCCCGCCAGGCCAGGGCGATGCGGCCGCGCAGGCGCGGGCGGCCGATCCGGACGGTGCGCACCTCGGCGGCGAACGCGCGGGCGGCCGACTCGGGCAGGATCGCCACGCCGAGGTCGCGGGCGGCGAGCCGGGCGAGCATGGGCGGGTCGCCGGCCTCGAAGGACACCTGCGGGGTGAACCCGGCCGCGGCGCAGGCCCGGTCGAAGACGCCGCGCAGGCCGGTGCCCTTCGGGAGCGAGATCAGGGGGCGGTCGCGGAGCGCGGCGAGCGGGATCGACTCCCGCCGGGCCAGCTCGTGGCCCGGCGGGACGGCGGCGACGATCTCCTGGTCGATGACGACCTGCGTCTCCAGTCCCTCCGGCGGGTCGCCGATGCTGATGATCCCGAGGTCGAGCCGGCCGGTGCGCAGGGCCTCGATCAGGTCGACCGTCTGGTCCTCGAACATGGTGATCTCCACGTTCGGATGGTCGCCGTGGAACTCGGCCAGCAGGCCGGGCAGGTCGAGGACGGTCATCCACTCGACGACGCCGACCGTGACGTGCCCGCGCACCAGGCCGGTCAGCTCCTCCACCGCGAGCCTGGCCCCGGCGACGGCGGCGAGCGCCGCCCGCGCGTACGGCAGGACGGCCGCGCCCACCTCGGTCGGCCGCACGGTCCGGCCGGACCGGTCGAGCAGCGGCTGGCCGAGCTCGCGTTCGAGCTGGCGGATCTGCGCGCTGACGCCGGGCTGGGCGACGTGCAGCTTGGCGGCGGCCCGCGTGAAGCCGGCCTCCTCGGTGACGGTCACGAAGTATTCGAGTTGCCGCAGCTCCATAAGCAGTGATGCTAGTGGCCCCGGCACCTATCTCCCGGGCTTCTGATCAGTGCCGTGCGCAGCGCGTGCGCGACCCGGTGGCCCTCGCGGCGCGTCCCGGCGTACGCGACCGCACGGGAGGCTATTGGCAGACTGCCAATACGCGTCTAGTGTCCTGCTCATCCCTTGGAACGCCACGAGGCAGGGGCTGGTGAGGACATGCGAGTTACGGCCGCCTGGATGACGGATCCGGTCACCTGGGCGCCGCGCCGCGGTGCCGCGAGCGCGGTGTTGCTGACCCGGCTGGCCGCCGAGCACGGCATGCCCGCCGCACGGTGCCTCGCCGGGACCGGGCTGACCCGCGCCGACCTCGCCGACCCCGAGGCCGAGATCTCGGCCGGCCAGGAACTCGCCCTGATCGCCAACCTGGTCGGGGCGCTCGGCCACGTCCCCGGTCTCGGCCTGCGGGCGGGCGCCCGCTACCACCCGACCACGTTCGGGCTGCTCGGCCTCGCCGCGATCAGCAGCCCCACGCTCGGCACCGCGGTCGACACCGGCATGCGCTACTTCGACCTCACGTACGCGTTCTCACCGTGGACGGCCGAACGTACGACCGGCGCGCTGCGCAGCGTCATCGACGACCGCGCGATCCGCGCCTCGTACGGCGAGGAGGTCGCGCGCTTCCTCGCCGAACGGGACCTCGCCGCGGTCGCCACGTTCGTCCGCGACCTGGCCGGGCCCGAGGTACGGCTGGACGATGTGAGGTTCCGTCACGCCCGGCCGTCCTACGCCGCGCTCTACGAGACGGTCCTCGGTGTCCGCCCGTCGTTCGGCAGGACCGTGACCTGCGGAACCATCAGTGCCCTGACGTTGTCGGCCACGCTCCCCCAGGCCGACCCGACCACCGCGGAGCTCAGCCGCCGCCACTGCGAGCGCCAGCTGCGCGCCCGCCGTTCGGCGCACCCGGGCGGGGTGCTCGCCGCCCGGGTGCGCGCCGACCTGCGCCGGCGGCTGGAGGCCGGGGCCGGCATCGCCGGCCAGGCGGAGACGGCGGCCCGGCTCGGCCTGAGCGAACGGTCGCTGCGGCGGCGCCTGCGGTCCGAGAACGTCGCGTACAGCGAGCTCCTCGCGGAGGCCACCAGCGCCGCCGCCCGCGCGATGCTGGCCACCGGCCGCACGGTCGAGTCCGTCGCCGCGGCGCTCGGCTACTCGGGGACGTCCAGCTTCACCTACGCGTTCAAACGCTGGACGGGCACCACGCCCGGCGCCTACTCGCGCGCCGCGGCCTCGGTCTCCATCACGGCCGCGCCGACGCCTCCGGCGACGGCCGCGGCGTCGGTTTCGGCGTCGGTTTCGGCGTCGGTTTCGGCTCGGGCGACGGCTTCGGGGCGTGCGCGGCGGTGAGCATCTCCTCGGCGACCTGGAGGAGCGCGGCGCGCTTGTCCTCCATCGTCCCCTCCATGTCCATCAGCGCGAACCCGCCGAAGTAGACGGTGAAGAGCGAGCTGACCGCGCGGATCCGGTCGACCATGCCGGCGTCGTCGTCGGTGAGCAGGCGGCCGAGGGACTGCATGCGCGCCTTGAAGTCCTCGCCCAGACGCATGTCGCGGAGAGCGGCCTGGTTTTCCTGGAGGAAGCGGAAGATCGGGGCGCCGCCGGCCAGGATGGTGTTGAGCCTGCTCAGCAGCTCGCGCCTGGTGTCCAGCGTCGCCGGCTGGGCATCGCCCCACTCGATCAGCTCGTCGAACTCGCCGCCGAGCCGCGCGAAGAGGCTGTGGACGATGTCCTCTTTGGTCTTGAAGTGGTAGTACAGCGCGGCCTTGGTGACGCCGAGGCTCTCGGCGATCTCTCGCAGGGACGTCTTCTCGTAGCCGTGCTCCAGGAAGAGTTCCAGCGCGGCGTTCTGAATGCGCAGGTACGTGTCCTTGCGCCGGGTCTGCGGCTTGGTCACATCACCCTCCCTCCGCGTACGGCCTAGGTCCAAGGTCCGACCCTAACTTACTTGACGCCCGGCAAGTTAGCGCCGTACGTTCTCCTCAACATAACTAGCCGGGCGGCAAGTAAGTTGCTCCCGGACTCAGGATCCACCCCCAGGAGCTGACGACATGAGCACGATGACGGCCCCCGCCGAGACACCTCCCGACGAGACCCCGCGCAAGGCCCGCAACCAGTACGTCGTCCTGGGCGCCGTGCTGATCGCGATGATGCTGGCCTCGCTGGACAACCTGATCCTGGGCACCGCGATGCCGACCATCGTGGGCGACCTGGGCGGGATGGCCCACCTGTCGTGGGTGGTCACCGCCTACACCCTGTCCGTCGCCGTGACGACCCCCGTCTGGGGCAAGCTCGGCGACATGTACGGCCGCAAGGGCGTCTTCCTCACCTCGATCGTCATCTTCCTGATCGGCTCGATGCTGGCCGGAACGTCCCAGGACATGACCCAGCTGATCGCCTTCCGCGCCGTGCAGGGCATCGGCGGCGGCGGGCTGATGGTCGGCGCGTTCGCACTGATCGGCAGCCTCTTCCCACCACAGGAGCAGGGCCGCTACCAGGGCATGATCTCCGGGGTGATGGGCCTGACGATGATCGGCGGGCCGCTGATCGGCGGCTTCATCACCGACAACCTGAGCTGGCGCTGGTGCTTCTACGTGAACCTGCCGCTGGGCGCGCTGGCCCTGGTGATGGTCGCGACGGTGCTGCACCTGCCCAAGCAGCGCAGCCAGGCGCGCATCGACTACCTGGGCGTCGCCCTCCTCGGCACCGCGATCGCCTCGCTGGTGCTCGCCACCACCTGGGGCGGCAACCAGTACGCCTGGGGCTCCGCGACGATCATCGGCCTGCTGGTCCTGTCGGTGGTCTCGGCCGCCGCCTTCCTCGCCGTCGAACGCCGCGCCGCCGAGCCGGTGCTGCCGCTGGGCCTGTTCCGCAACCTCAACTTCACCCTGGTCACGCTGATCGGGTTCATGCTCGGCGTGATGATGTTCGGCTCGATGACCTTCCTGCCGCTCTTCCAGCAGGCCGTCCAGGGCGCCTCGGCGACCAACGCCGGGATCCTGATGATGCCCGTCTTCCTGTCGATGATCCTCGTCAACAGCTTCGCCGGCCCGTACATCACCCGTACCGGCAACTACAAGCCGGTCATCATCACCGGCGCCCTGCTCATCTCGATCGGCGTCTTCCTGCTCTCCACGATGGGCACCGGCACCGGCCGCCCGACCTCGATGGTCTTCATGGCCTTCCTCGGCGCCGGGATGGGCTGCCTGATGCAGACCACGATGATCATCACGATGCGCAGCGTCGAGCCGAAGGACCTCGGCGTCGCCTCGTCCACCGCCACGCTCTCCCGCACCATCGGCGGCTCGATCGGCGTCGCGGTCGCGGGCGCCCTCTTCACCGGCCGGGTGCAGGACGTCATGGCCGGCCACGGCATGGCGTCCGCGGGCGGCGGCGAGAACGCCCAGCTCGACTCGGCGGCGCTGGCCAGGCTGCCCGAGGCGGTGCGGAACGTGTACGAGCAGGCGGTCTCGGCCGGCACGCACCAGGTCTTCCTGCTGGCGACCGTCCTCGCCGTCCTGGCCTTCGCCACCTCCTGGTTCATCAAGCAGGTGCCGCTCACCCGTCCCACCGACGACGACACCCCGGCGAACGACGACGGCGCCCCGGCAGGCGACGGCGCTCCGGCGGCCAAGACCGTGTCCGCGCCGGCTCCGGCCACGGCCACGGCCCTCGCGCCGGAACCCGCCTGATCACCGCCGGGCCGCACCGCCGGCGCGCATCACCTCGAGCCGCATCGTGCCGGCGGGTGGAGTCCTCTCCCCCGCCGGCATGCCGCGTTCCGCCGGGACGTCAGCCGGACGCCGCGCCGGCCGTCCGCTGCGCCCGGCGCGCGATGACGTGCCGGACGAGGGTGGTGAGGACCTGCTTGCCGCTCTCGCGCATCCGGACGTCGCACAGGAGCACCGGGATGTCGGGGCTCAGGTCGAGCGCCGCGGAGATCTCCCCGGGCGCGTAGTCGTAACCGTCCTCGAAACAGTTCACGCCCACGATGAACGGCAGCCCGCGCCGTTCGAAGTAGTCGACCGCGGGGAAGCACTCGGCCAGGCGGCGCGTGTCGGCCAGCACGACCGCGCCGAGCGCGCCCTCGGCCAGTTCGTCCCACATGAACCAGAACCGGTCCTGGCCCGGGGTGCCGAACAGGTAGAGGATCAGCCGTTCGCTGAGCGTGATGCGGCCGAAGTCCATGGCGACGGTGGTCGTCGTCTTGCGTTCCACGCCCGAGGTGTCGTCGACGCCGACGCTCTGCTCGGTGAGCAGTTCCTCGGTCTGCAGCGGCCTGATCTCGCTGACCGCGCCGACCAGGGTCGTCTTGCCCACGCCGAAGCCGCCCGCGACCAGGATCTTCACCGGGTACGGGACGGTGTCAGAGGGCTTCGAGTCCATGGAGCACTTCCCTGAGCAGTTGTTCGGTGACGACGCCGTCGGCCCCGGGCGCCTCCTCGCGCCGGGGCCGCATGACGCCGATGAGGCGCTGGTCGAGCAGGTCGCCAAGGAGCACGCGCACGACCACGAGCGGAAGGTGCAGCTGCCCGGAGATCTCCGCGACGGGCAGCGGACGCCGGCACAGCTCGAGGATCGCCAGGTGCTCGGGGCCGATCCCGGCCTGGCTGAACGACGGCCGGCCGCGCGCCTCGATGACGGCCATCATGTCGAAGGCCTCCCGGGTGACCGGGCGGGCACGGCCGCGCGTGAGCGCGTACGAACGCACGAGGGGACCGGCGTCCTCGTCGAACCACTCGTTCCCGGGTCCGGTCATCACGTGATCACGACCCTCCGCCGTCCTCCACGCCTTCGGCGCGACCGCGTCGGGTGCCCCGCTGGATGGACGACATCATGGAGCGCAGTTCTTCGGGTGAACGTTCGGACCGTGGCGGCGCCGGGGCGGCCGCCGGCTCGCCCGCACCGGCGCCGCGGTCGCGGCGGAGCTGCGGAGCGAGGTTGGCCTGCGCCACCCGCCGCGGCAGGTCGGGCCGGGACGCGCCGCCCGGGGCCTTGCGGCGGACGGGCAGCTCGGGGCGTTCGCCGGTCACGTCGGGCGGAACGACCGACTCGGGCGGCACCGGCGGCGCGGCGGGCATCGGCGAGAGCTCGTCGAAGACCGGCGGCGGCACGGACGTCACCGGCGGGCCGGTCGGCGGCGGTGCCTGCGGCGTCCCCGCCGCGTCCACCCGCGGGATCCCGCCGGTGTCGGCGACCGGGAATCCTCCGGTGTCGGCGCGGGGGAATCCCCCTGTGTCGACGCGGGGGAAGGGCCCGGTGTCCGCACGCGCGAAGGCCTCGCCCGGCGGGTTTTCCGCGTCCGCGCGCGGGAAGCCGCCCGTGTCACCGGCGCCCGGGTAGCCCCCGCCGCCCGCGTCCTGGTAGCCGCCGGCGCCTGCGCCTTGGTAGCCACCGGCCGCACCTTGATGACCGCCCGCGTCCGTGGCCGGGTAGCCGCCCGCGTCCGTGGCCGGGTAGCCGCCCGCGTCCGTGGCCGGGTGGCCAACCGGAGCCCGGTGGCCGCCGCCGGCGTTCGGGTGGCCGCCGGAGCCCGCGCGCGGGGCGCCGCGGCCGTCCACGACCGGGAAGCCACCGGTGCCGGTGCGCGGCGAGCTTCCGCCGCTCACCGCCGGGAAGCCGCCCGTGTCCGCGCGCCGCGCGCCACCGCCGTCCACCACGGGGAAGCCGCCGGTGTCGTCGCCGACCGGCAGCCGCAACACCGCGCCGCCGCCCCCGGACTCGATCGCCGGGAACTGCCCCGATCCCGAGTCGTGGCGGAAGTCGCGCACCGCCCCGACGGGGATGCGCGCGTCCTCGGCGCGGCGGGTGAGCGCGGCCGGGCCGGAGTCGAGCCGCTCGTCGTCGCCCGGCGTGACGATGTCGAGCGGCAGCAGGACGATCGCGGTCGTTCCGCCGTACGGCGAGATGCGCAGGGACACCTTGACGTTGTGGCGGCGGGCCAGGCGCCCGACCACGAACAGGCCGAGCTGCGCGGTGTCGGACAGGTCGAACTCGCCCGGCGACGCCAGCCGCTCGTTGGCGGCGGCGAGCGCCTCGGGCGTCATGCCGAGGCCGCGGTCGTCGATCTCGATGATGAAGCCGCGCGCCGCCTGCTGCCCGGTCACCTGGACCGTGGTGTGCGGCGGCGAGAAGATCGCGGCGTTCTCGATCAGCTCGGCCAGCAGGTGCACGACGTCGGCGACCGCGATGCCGGCCACCGCCGCGCGCGACATCGGCGCGACGTTGACCCGCGTGTAGTCCTCGACCTCCGAGGCGGCCGCGCGGGCGACGTCCATGACCGCGACCGGGTTGCGCCAGGCGCGGCCGGGCGCCTGGCCGGACAGGATGATCAGGCCTTCCGCGTGGCGGCGCATGCGGGCGGCCAGGTGGTCGACCCGGAAGAGGTCCTCCAGGTCCTCCGGGTCGTTGATCCGGCGTTCCATCGCGTCGAGCAGGCCGAGCTGGCGGTGCAGCAGGGCCTGGCTGCGGCGGGCCAGGTTGACGAAGACGTCGTTGATGCTGCGGCGCAGCGTGGCCTCTTCGACCGCGCCCTGGATCGCGGTGCGGCGGGCCGCGTTGAACGCCTGCCCCACCTGGTCGATCTCGGCGGTGCCGAACGAGAGCGGCGGCGCCTCGGCGGCGACGTCGACCTCCTCGCCGCGGCGCAGCCGCCCGATCACCCGCGGCAGCCGCACGTCGGCCAGGTCGAGCGCCTCCCGGCGCAGGCCCGACAGGTCGCGGATGACCGACCTGGCGACCCAGATCGCCAGCACGATCGACACGACGACCGCGACCGCGCCCAGCGCGCCCGCGATGACCAGGCGCGCCATGATGCCGTTCGCGATCGGCTCGGCGCGGCGTTCGGAGGCGTCGGCCAGCGCCAGCTCCAGGCCGCGCAGCCGGGTGAGGTTGGAGTCGGCCGTGGTCTTCCACAGGACGGCGGTCTCGGCCTCGGTCGTGCGGCGGGCCTGCCCGGCGAACCGGTCCTCGAGGGTCCGCAGCCGGGTGTACTCCGGCATCCCGGTGATCCGTTGCAGGTAGGCGCGCTCGGCGGTGGCGAGCTCCGGCGCGGCGAGGCCGTAGAGGGTGCGCTGGGCGCCGACCAGGCGGCTGAACTCGGCACGTTCGGCCGGCGTCATCCGGCCGGCCGCCAGCACGCCGGCGAGCAGCGCGTCCTCCTGCGCGAGCATCTCGCGGGCACGCGTCAGCGACACCTGGTTGCGAGCGTCCCGGGCGACGTCCGCGTTGCTGAGCGTCGAAAGTGATCCCTGCAACGTTCCGAGATCGGTGATGACGGCGGTGTAGTTGGTGAACGACTGGGAGCGGGTCATGCTCTTGCGGTCGACCGCGGTCCGGGTGGTCCCGAGCGCGTCCAGCTGCTGGACGATCCGGGCCGCGAGACCGCGGGCCTGCTGGGACGCGGCGTCCTGCGCGCCCTCGTCGGCGGTGAGCCGGCGGAACAGGTCGGCCTGCCGGTCGGTGACCAGCCGGCCCGACTCCAGCGCGGCCTGGTCGCCCGGCAGCCCGCTGCCGAGGTAGACGGCGGCGAGCCGGCGTTCGGCCTGCAGCGCGCTGCCGAGCGCGCCGGACGGGTAGCCGAAATGGTCGTGGACGGTGTCGACCTTGCGCAGGTTGAGCCCGTCGCCCAGGGTCAGGCTGGCCGCGAACGCCCAGAGGGCGCTCAGCGACACCAGCGACACCAGGACGAGCGCCACGACCTTGAACCGGACGGATCTGAACCGTCCGGACCCCGGCCGGATGCGCCGATGACCAGCTCCCGAACCTGCTCGACGGCCTTTGGTTCCCACAGCGGAAGGCTTTCGTTCGGTGACGGTTAGCGACGAACGCAGGGGATGCTACTACCGGAGAGATCAGTTATGGGCCGATTGCGGGGAGTTTTACTGATCATGACGAGATAACGCTAATAGCCCCACACGAACACCGTCCGTGCGCCTACAATCCCACGATCGTGATCAACGTCAGATCGGTACGACCCGTTATCGCCACCGCCCTGACGGCCGTCCTCACGGTCGCCACCGCCGCCGCCTGCAGCGACGGCGAGCCGAAGGGCGAGGCGGCCGCGCCCGCGATCCCCGTTCAACAGGAGATCGGGCCGGGCGAGGGCCGGCTCAACCTCGTCGCCTGGGCGGGCTACGCCGAAGACGGCTCCAGCGACAGGGCCGTGGACTGGGTGACCCCGTTCGAACGGGCCACCGGATGCGCGGTCACCACCAAGGTCGCCGACACTTCGGACTCGATGGTGGCGCTGATGAAGACCGGCCGCTACGACGGCGTGTCGGCCTCCGGCGACGCCAGCCTGCGGCTCATCTACGGCGGTGAGGTGGCGCCGGTCAACACCGGCCTGCTCGCCAACTACGCCGACATCGCGCCGTACCTCAAGAACCAGCCCTACAACTCGGTGAAGGGACAGATGTACGGGGCGCCGCACGGCTACGGCGCCAACCTGCTGATGTACCGGACCGACAAGTTCCCGCAACCGCCGACCTCGTGGAACGTGGTCTGGGACGAGAAGTCGCCCGCCGCCGGCCACATCGCCGCGTACGACTCCCCGATCTACATCGCCGACGCCGCGCTCTACCTCAAGACGCACCGGCCCGACCTCGGCATCAAGGACGTCTACGCGCTCGACCGCGAGCAGTTCGACGCGTCGGTCGGGCTGCTCAAGAAGCAGCGGCCCAACATCAGCCAGTACTGGCACAACTACCTCGACGAGGTGCAGGCGTTCAAGATCGGCGACAACCACGCCGGCACCTCGTGGCAGGTGATCGCCAACCTGGCCAAGGCCGAGAAGGCCCCGGTGGACACCACGCTCCCGACCGAGGGCGCCACCGGCTGGTCGGACACCTGGATGATCTCGTCCAAGGCGCAGCACCCGAACTGCATGTACCGCTGGATGAACTGGATCACGTCCGCGCGGGTGCAGTCGCAGGTCGCCCAGTGGTTCGGCGAGGCGCCGGCCAACCCGAAGGCCTGCCGGTTCACCGAGCCGGGCTTCTGCGAGGACTTCCAGGTCGGCGACGCCGCGTTCTACCGGCGCATCGCGTTCTGGAAGACGCCGGTCGCCGACTGCGGCGACGGGCGCGGCAGCGAGTGCGTCGACTACGACCGCTGGGCCCGCGCCTGGACCGAGATCAAGGGCTGACCGGGAGCACGGAGCCCGGCCGCGAGAGGAGCCGCCGCACGAGAGCCACCGTTCTGCCCAGCTTCCCCCGCGCACATCGCAAGGGCATCACCAAGGAGACCCATGAAGTTCAGCTACGCAATGCTCCCCGACTACCCGCTGACCGAGTCGCTCGCCTCGATCAGGCTCGCCGACGAGCTCGGGTTCTACGCCTGCTACGCGGCCGACGAGCCGTGGCACAAGGACCTGTGGCTGCTGTTCGCCGCCGCCGCCGCGCAGACCTCGCAGATCCGCCTCGGCCCGAGCGTGTCCGCCGTGACGCTGCGCGAGCCGACGCTCATCGCGCAGGCGGCCGCCACCCTGGACGAGCTGACGAACGGCCGCGCCGAGGTCGTGCTCGGCAGCGGCAACTTCGGCGTGCTGGCCCAGTACAAGATCGACTGGACGAAGACCAAGCCGCTCACCCGCGTGAAGGAGGCCGTCGAGGTCGTCCGCACGCTGCTGGACGAGGGCACCATCACCCGCGACGGCGAGTTCTACTCCTACGACGGGCTGTTCACGTTCGCGCGGCCCGTCCAGGAGCACCTGCCCGTCAAGATCGGGGCGATGCGGGGGCCGAAGTCGTTCGAGGCGGCCGGTGAGCTGTCCGACGGCGTGCACCACGCGCTGTCCTACTCCCGCGAGGCGTACGACTACGCGGTCGAGCACTTCAAGGCCGGCGCCGCGCGCGCGGGCAAGGACTGGACGACGCTCGACATCGGCGCCTGGGTGGTCTTCGCGACCGGGCCCGACTCGGCCGCCGCGAAGGAGGCCGCGCGCAGCATGGTCGGCCTGTACGCGTCGGCGATGCCGGCCGAGCAGCTCGAACGCAACGGCGTGAGCCCCAAGGACGTCGAGCCCATCATCGAGGCGATCGGCGGCGGCGACCTGGCGAAGGCCATCGAGCTGACCACGCCGGACATCACCGAGAAGCTCTCGCTCGCCGGCACCCCCGACGAGGTCACGGCGAAGATCAAGCGCGAGATCGAGCCGTCCGGCGTCAACCACATGATCCTGGCGATCACCGACAGCGCGCTGGTGAAGTCGTTCACCGGCCGCGAGGTGGCCGGCGTCGCCGACGTCGACACCCAGCTGCGGCTGATCCACGACGAGATCATGCCGTCGTTCAGCTGATTCAGCAGGTCAGCGCCCCCTCGAAGATTCCGTGAGAAATCCTTCGCGGGAGCGATGAGTTCGGGGTGGCGGCCCGGTCTACCCGTTCGAGACAACCACGGATGCCCCTGAGGCATCACCCGTCCCGGAGGGAAAGACCATGGCCGCCACCCACGTTCACACCGCGAGCGCCACCCCCGACCACCGCACCCTGCGCCGCGTCCTCTGGGGCCTCCAGATCACGATCGGGCTGTTCCTCATCGTCGCCTCGGCACTGCCCAAGTTCGCCGGCCAGAAGGACGCCGTCGAGACGTTCGTGAAGATCGGCTGGGGTGAGTGGTTCCGCTACCTCACCGGGGCGGTCGAGCTGGCCGGCGGCATCGGCCTGCTGATCCCGCGCCTCGCGGGCGCCGCCGCGACCGGCCTGGTCGGCCTGATGATCGGTGCGGCCATCGCCCAGTGCACCGCCCTCGACGCCCCCGGACTGGTCGTCCTCCCCATCGTCTTCGGCGTGGTCCTCGCGGTCGTCGCCTGGGAGCGCCGTGCCGAGACCCGCGCCCTGGTCCGCTCGGTCACCGGACGCTGAGCCACGGTCAGGGCGCTGATTGACTCATCGTCAACGCACTCGTAACTCCCCCGAAACCGGGCTCGTTCACGCTGCCCTCATGCTCCAGTACCGCGAGGTTCACGGCTACCGGCGCGCGTTCCGCATGGCCGGCGAGGGCCCGCCGCTGCTGCTGATCCACGGCATCGGCGACTGCTCGGCGACCTGGTCCGGCGTCATCGACCGCCTCGCGGAGCACCACACCGTCATCGCCCCGGACCTCCTCGGCCACGGCGAGTCCGACAAACCCCGCGCCGACTACGCCGTGGCCGCGTACGCCTGCGGCATGCGCGACCTGCTGACCGTCCTCGGCGTCGACCGGGTCACCGTGGTCGGCCACTCCCTGGGCGGCGGGGTGGCGATGCAGTTCGCCTACCAGTTCCCCGAACGGTGCGAACGCGTCGCCCTCATCAGCAGCGCCGGCCTGGGCCGCGAGGTCCACCCCGCCTTCCGCCTGGCCTCGGTGCCCTGGGCCTCCGCGGGCATGACGCTCCTCACCAACCGCCTCGTCCGCGGCGCCGTCACCCTGACCTCTCCCCTCCTTCGCCGTGCGGGAGGCGCGGGCCTGGGCGGGGACTTCGACTACCTCATGAGCCGCTACCGCCACTTCGCCGACCCGACCGCGCGCCGCGCCTTCCTCCGCACCGTGCACGCCGCCCTCGACATCCGCGGCCAGGCCATCACCATGCTCGACCGCACCTACCTCGCCGAGAAGATGCCCACCCTCATCGTGTGGGGCAACCGCGACGGCATCATCCCGGTCCACCACGCCGACATCGCCCACAAGGCCCTTCCCGGCAGCCGCCTGGAGATCTTCGAGAGGGCGGGCCACTTCCCCCACCACGACGACCCCGCGCGCTTCGCCGCCACCATCGAGGACTTCATCGCCACCACCACCCCCGCCGCGTTCGACCGCTCCACCTGGCGTGAAGTCCTCAAGGCCGGCCGCCCCGACCCCACTCCCGTGGAACCCGCCAGCGGCGCCTGACCCGCTCCGCCGAACGTTCGCGGGCTTGAGGGGCACACGCCCCTACGCGTTGCCCGGCGGAGTGCGGGCGGAGAGGGCGGCCAGGAGTCCGGCGGCCTGAAGGGCGGCGATGAGGAGCACGCCCGCGCGGAAGCCGGAGGCGCCGGTGCCGCCGAGGGTGTAGGCCAGCGCGGCCAGGGACGGGCCCACCGTGAACGCCAGGGTGCGGACGGTCATGCTCACGCCGCTGCCCGCGCCGACCATGTCCGGTGGCGTCGCGGCCAGGATCGCGGTGTTGTTGGGGACGTTGAACAGGCTCTGCCCCAGGCCGATCAGGGCCAGCCGCCAGGCCAGGTCGAACACGCCGGCGTCCGGGCCGAGGGTCAGGGCCAGGAGGGTCCCGGCCAGGCTGAGCGCGGCTCCGGCGGTGGCGACCAGGCGGACGGGGAACCGGTCGGCGAGGGTCCCGCTGAGAGGCGAGGCCGCCGCGAAGGCTCCGACGAAGAACATCAGCGCCAGGCCCATCATCGCCGGGCCGCCGTCCAAGACGTCCGACACGTAGAACGGCAGGAGGAAGAGGGTCAGGCCGATGTAGGAGGCGAGGAGCAGGAGGCCCAGGAGCGGCAGGCCGAAGGCCGGGCGGCGGGTCAGCGCGAGGATCGGGCGTGAACCGGGCAGCCGCGACCACCAGGCGCCGAGGACGACCGCCACGACCGCGAGGGCGATCGCGAGGCCGTGCGCCTCGGCCTCCACGCGGTCGAACGCGAGGAGCAGCGCGGTGACGGCCCCGCCCAGGATCAGGGTGTCGCCGTACAGCGCGCGGCCGGGCCGGGGCAGGCCGCCCTCGCCGCGCGGCAGGACACGGTGCCCGAGCCAGAGGACGACGGCCAGGATCGGCAGCTTGATGAGGAGGACGGGGCGCCAGCCGAGACCGTCGGCGATGAAGCCCCCGATGGAGGTGCCGGCCATCGCGCCCAGCGGCATGACCGTCGCGACGTAGCCGAGGGCCCGGCCGCGCCGTTCGGGCGGGACGGAGGCGGCGACGATCGGCATGTAGACGGCGGCGACCGCGGCGCCGAGCACGCCCTGGAGGACGCGGGCGGCCAGCAGGAGCCAGAACGTGGGGGCGACGGCGGCCAGCACGCTGGAGACGGCGACGCCGGTCACCGAGAAGAGGAAGACCGTGCGGGCGTCGGCGCGGTCGACCCAGCGGCCGAGCGGGATGGCGAGCGCCGCGGTGGGGAGCGCGTAGGAGAGGATCACCCACTTGGTCGCGGCGGATCCGACGTTCAGGTCGGCGCCGATGGCGGGCAGCGTGACCGAGGAGAGGCTCAGTTCGAGGGTCACCATCAACATGGCGAGCGCGGTGACCATCACGGGAGCCCAGCGCATCGGCGGGGCTCCCGCGACGGGCACGGCGGGAGGCGGGTCGGTGGCGGGTTCGTTCTTCATGACCCGGACGTTAGGAACGCGAGCACGCGGGCCGCCTCTGTCACGCGACTGGGTCCGGGCGGCCGGGCGCGCCCCGGTCGTCCGACAGAGGCGAGCCGGTGATCGCCGTCCCTAACGTCGGGGGCGGCGAACGAACGGAGTGATCGATATGCGCGCCATCAGGCTGTACGAGTTCGGCCCCGCCGGGAACCTGCGTTACGAGGAGGTCGAGGACCCGCAGGCGGGCCCCGGCCAGGTGCGGATCGCGGTGAAGGCCGCGGGGGTGCACCTCCTGGACACGGCGGTGCAGGCCGGGGAAGCGGACGGGCTGCCGTTCCCGCTGCCCGACCTGCCGGTCACCCCGGGCCGCGAGGTCGCCGGGATCGTCGACCAGGTCGGCGAGGGGGTGGACGCGGGCTGGCTGGGACGGCGGGTGGTCACCCATCTGGGGCTGGTCCACGCCGGGTACGCCGAACTGGCCGTGCGCGAGGTCGAGGCGCTGTTCGAGGTCCCGGCCACCCTGGACTTCGGGGCGGCCGTGGCGATGGTCGGCACCGGGCGCACGGCGCTCGCGATCCACCATGTCGGCGCGGTCACGCCGGAGGACGTCGTCCTGGTGACGGCCGCGGCGGGCGGTGTCGGGCTGCTGCTCGTCCAGGCGGCGAAGGCGGCGGGCGCCACGGTCGTCGGCGTGGCGGGCGGGGCGGCCAAGGTCGCGCGGGTGCGGGCGGCGGGCGCCGATGTGGCGGTCGACTACAGCGCGCCCGGCTGGTCCGGGGAGGTCTCGGCCGGGCTGGGCGGGCGGGCCGTGACGGCGGTCTTCGACGGGGTCGGCGGGCGGGCCGGGCGGGAGGCGTTCGAGCTGCTCGGGTTCGGCGGGCGGATGGTGCTGTTCGGCTGGTCGGCCGGGACGATGACCGAGCTGACCACCCGGGACCTGTTCGACCGGATGGCCGAGGTCACGGTCGCGCTGGGGCCGCGCCTGGTGAACGTGCCGGGCGGGCTGCGCGCGATGCAGGAGAAGGCCCTCGCCGAGGCCGCGGCGGGACGGCTCGTCCCCGCGGTGCAGGGCTTCCCGCTGGCTGAGGCGGCGCGGGCGCACACCGAGCTGCTCGGCCGGGGCACGACCGGCAAGGTCGTCCTGGTCCCGGAGTCCTAGGACCCGGGCTCGGTCCAGCGCCCGATCCGGCCGGGCCGATCGGTGACCTACGCTCCCGACCATGCTCTATGGCAGAACGGACGAGATCGGCCGGATCGACCGGATGCTGGCGGGCGCCCGCGGCGGGCGCAGCGTCGCCGTGGTCGTGCGCGGCGAAGCGGGGATCGGCAAGTCCGCACTGCTGGAGTACGCGGCGGGAGCGGCCGGGCCGGAGTTCGAGGTGCTGCGGGCGATCGGCGTCGAGGCCGAGAGCGACCTCCCGTTCGCCGGGCTCGGCCTGCTGCTGGGCCGGGTCGCCGACCGCGCCGGCACGCTGCCGGATCGGCAGGCGCGCGCGCTGCGCGGGGCCCTCGGCCACGAGGAGTCCGCCGCCGACCGGTTCCTGATCGGGCTGGCCGTGCTGTCGTTGCTGGGCGAGCTGGCCGAGGAACGTCCGCTGCTGGTCCTGGTGGACGACGCGCACTGGCTCGACCCGGCGTCGGCGGACGCGCTGCTGTTCGCGGCGCGGCGGCTGAACGCCGAAGGGGTGGTGCTGGTGTTCGGCGCCCGCGAGGGCCACGCGCCGCCGTTCCCCGCGCCCGGCCTGGACGAGCTGACGCTCACCGGGCTGGACGGCGGCGCCGCGGCCGACCTGCTGGCCGAGCACGCCGGTGACCTGCCGCGTTACGTCCGCGACCAGATCGCCGGCGAGGCCCGCGGCAACCCGCTGGCGCTGCGCGAGCTCCCCGCCGCGCAGCGCGAGGGCATGCTCGCCGAGCACCCCGGCGCCATGCCGTACGCGCGCATCCAGCGCACCTTCGCCGACCGTATCGCCGCGCTGCCCGAGGCGACCCGGACCGTGCTGGCGGTCGCCGCCGCCGAGGGCACCGGCGACCTCACGCCGGTGATCGCCGCGGCCGGGCGGCTCGGCGCGGCGGTCGAGGACCTCGACCCGGCGGAACGTAAGGAGCTGGTCCGGCTGGCGGAGGGACGGCTGACGTTCCGGCATCCGCTGATCCGGGCCGCCGCGTACCAGAGCGTGCCGGTCGGGACGCGGCTCGCGGCGCATCGGGCCCTCGCCGACGCGCTCCCCTGCGTGGGCAACATCGACCGGCGCGCCTGGCATCTCGCCGCCGCCACCAGCGAGCCCGACGAGTACGTGGCGTCCGTTCTGGAGGAGACCGCCGAGTTCGCGCGGGGCCGCGGCGGCTACGCGGCCGTCGCCGCCGCGTACGACCGTGCGGCGCAGCTCAGCGTCGAGACGCCGCACCGGCTGCGGCGGCTGGCGCTGGCGGCGCGGGCCGCCGCCGACGCCGGCCAGCTGCGCCGGGCGGCCGAGTTCGCGGGCCTGGCCGGGTCGCACGTGACCGATCCGCTGATGCGAGCGGAGCTGGCGCAGGTACGGGCGCTGGACACCTACGTGCGCGGCCTGCCCAAGACCGCGCACGCCCTGCTCGTCGAGGGGGCGGAGGGCGCCGTCGAGCGGGCGCCGCTGAAGGCCGCGTTCATGGTGTTCGACGCGATGGGCGTCATCTACGCGACCGGCGACGCCGCCGCGACGGCGGAGACGGCGGCGCGGATCCGCGGCCTGCTGCCGGAGTCGGCCGACGTGGCGGCCGGGCTGTTCCTGGACGCGGCGGCCGGGATGGCCGGACTGGCGGCGGGCGACCCGGCCGCCGGCGTGCCGCCGCTCCGCCGCCTGCTCACCGGCGGCGGCGCGGTGCTGGCCGGGCTCGGCCTGATGGAACGGGCGTGCACGATCGAGTGGGCCGTGCTGACGGGCGACCTGGACCTGGCCGGAGACCTGTCCGCCGCGCTGGTCGCCGACTGCCGCGAGCTGGGCGCGGTCGGCGTCCTGCCGGAGGCGCTCCGCACGCTCGCCCGCGTGCAGCTGTTCCGCGGCGCCCACCAGGACGCTCGGGCGTCCGCCACCGAGGCGCTGCGGATCGCCGAGGACACCGGCCAGAGCCTCTACGCCGGCGACGCGCGCGGCATCCTCGCCATGCTGAGCGCGATCGACGGCGGCGAGGCCGCCGCGCGCGACCTCGCCACCGGCGGCGACGTGTGGTCGGCGAGCGCCCTCGCCGTGCTCGACCTCGGGCTCGGCCGCCACGACGACGCGCTGCGCCGCCGCGACGACCTGGGCGCCGGCGTCGCGCGGTACGACATCGCCGGGCTCTACACGCTGCCCGACCACGTCGAGGCCGCGGCGCGGGCGGGCAGGCCCGAACGTGCTGCCGCGGCCCTGGCGTCGTTCGAGACGTGGGCACGCGCGACCGGCATGGCCTGGGCCGAGGCGGTCGCGCTCAGGTCCCGTGCCCTCCTCGCCCCCGAGGAAGAGGCCGGCGACCTCTATGCCCGCGCCGTCGCCCTCCACCAGGGCTGCGGCCGCGCGTTCGAGCGTGCCCGCACCGAGCTGCTGTACGGCGAGTGGTTGCGCCGCACAGGTCATCGGGGTGACGCCCGCACCCCCCTGCGGTCCGCGCTCGAGATCTTCGAACGGCTCGGCGCGGTGCCCTGGGCCGAGCGCGCCCGGGGCGAGCTGCGCGCGACCGGCGAGACCCGCCCGGTGCGCGACGCGCACGCCGCGCGGGGCGCCGCCGACCGGCTGAGCCTGCTGACCCCGCAGGAGCTCCAGGTCGTGCGGCTCGCCGCGACCGGGCTCACCAACCGCGACATCGGCGCGCAGCTCTTCCTCAGCCCGCGCACGGTCGGCTACCACCTCTACAACGCCTACCCGAAGCTCGGCGTCGCGTCGCGCGGCGAGCTCGCCCGCCTGGAAGCCCTCACCGCGGCCTGACCCCGCGGCCTGCCCCCGCGCCTCGGGCCGGACGCGCGGCACCTGGATTGGAGCCCCGCCACCGCCGGGGGTGGGCACCGGCGGCAGCGGGAATCCCCGCCTACTCGGTGGGAACGACGGTCACCTGAAGGGTGCCGTCCAGGTAGGCCTTGCGGCAGGCCGCGCGGGCGATCTTGGCGCTGGTGGTCCGGGGCAGCGTGCCCGTCTCGATCAGCACGAAGTCGTGCACCCGCACGTCGTGGCCGTTCTTGACGGCGGCGCGCACGGCCCGTTCGACGGCCTCAATGTCGAGCCGCCGGATCGGCACGCGCCGGTTGCGCTCCGCCACGACGACCAGGGCCTCGCCCTCGCCGGTGTCGACCGAGAACGCCGCCACGTACTCGTTGCGGATCGCCTCGTCGGCGGTGTACGCCGTGTACTCGATGTCCTGCGGGTAGTGGTTGCGGCCGTCGACGATCACCAGGTCCTTGATCCGGCCCGTCACGTACAGCTGGCCGTCGTGCATGACGCCGAGGTCGCCGGTGCGCAGCCACGGCCCGTCCGGCACGCCCTCGACCGGCTCGGCGAGCCGGGCGCCGAACGTCTCGGCGGTCGCCTCGGGGCGCCCCCAGTAGCCGGCCGTCACGTTCGGCCCGTGGATCCAGATCTCGCCGACCAGCCCGTCGCGGTTGGCGACGCCGGTCCGCGGGTCGACGACGAGGACCTCCTGCCCGTACGGCTGCCCGCAGCCGACGTGCACGGCGGCGCGCTCGGCGTCGGCCGGCACCACCACGGCCTCGCCCGCCGACAACTTGTCGCGGTCGAAGCTCGTCAGCACCGGCGGCTCGTAGCGCGAGGAGGACGCGACGTACACCGTCGCCTCGGCCAGCCCGTACGCCGGGACCTGCACCTCGGGCCGCAGCCCGCACTCGCGGAACGCCTCCAGGAAGCCTTCCAGCGTGTGCGGCCGGATCGGCTCGGCGCCGTTCATGAAGACCTGCACGCCGCTGAGGTCGATCTTGGCCTTCTCCTCCGCGGTGACCTGCGCGGTGAGGTACTCGTAGGCGAAGTTCGGCGAGCAGGTGAAGCCTTCCTCCAGCTGGGAGAGCAGCTCCAGCCACCGCGCCGGCCGCATGATGAACGCGACCGGGTCCATGAGGTGGGCGGGGCTCGCGTACGCCAGCGGCAGGCCGACCGCCGTCACCAGCCCCATGTCGTGGAACAGCGGCAGCCAGGTGGCGCCCGACGAGCGGCGCGGCACGCCGTCGAAGGTGCCCCAGCACTGCTCGGCGTTCACGGCCAGGTTGCCGTGCGTGACGATGACGCCGGCGGGCGTGCGGGTCGAGCCGGAGGTGTACTGCAGGTACGCGATGTCGTCCGGGTCGATCGGCTCGGGCGTCCACTCCAGCCCGTCCTCGACCTCGTCGACCAGGATCGTCTCGCGCGGCCGCAGGTCCGGGTGCTGCTCGAAGAACGCCGTCACGTGCGGCAGCGCCTCGTTCGTCGTCAGCACGCCGGTCGGGCCCGAGTCGCGGGCCACCGCCAGAAGCCGCTCGGCGTGGCCGGGCAGGTCGGGCGAGAACAGCGGCACCCCGATGACCCGCGCGTACATCGCGCCGAGCAGCGCGACGACGTAGTTGAGGTTCTGCGGGGCCAGGATCGCGACCCGCTCGCCCGGCTCGACCGTGCGGCGGATCGTCGCGGCGACCGCGCGCGCCCTGCGGTCGAGCTCGCCCCACGTCATCTCGATCTCCACGCCGTCGACGTCCACGGCGTAGTCGACGAACGTGTAGGCGCGGTCGTCCGGGTACTTGTCGGCCCAGCGGCCCAGTCGTTCGATGAGCGGGGTCCGGTCGAGCTCCTTCACACTTTCCTCCTCAGGGGATCCTCTTGGCTGCCAGGCGCTCTTCGTCCGGCCAGCGGACGTCCCAGGCCCAGCCGAACTTCTCGAACAGCCAGATCACCCGGGCGCTGATGTCGATCTGGCCCTTCAGGACGCCGTGCCGCGCGGAGGTGGGGTCGGCGTGGTGGAGGTTGTGCCAGGACTCGCCGAACGACGGGATGGCGAGCCACCAGACGTTGCGGGAGCGGTCGCGGGTCTGGAAGTGCTCCTTGCCGAAGACGTGGCAGATGGAGTTGATCGAGAACGTGATGTGGTCGCCGGCGAAGACGCGCAGCAGACCGGCCCAGAAGAACGCCGTCACCGCGCCGTGCCACGACCACGTCAGCAGCGCGCCGAGCCCCATCGGGATCAGTACCGTCGAGGCGGCGATCAGCACGTACACGTCGTTGCGGCCCATGAACCTCAGGTCCGGGTCGGCGAGCAGGTCGGGCGCGTACTTGCTGCGCGAGGTCCGGCGCTTGCGGAACAGCCAGCCCATGTGGGCGTGGAAGAGCCCCTTGGTCAGCCCCCACACGCCGGGCCCGAACGCCCACGGGGAATGCGGGTCGCCCTCCATGTCGGCGTACTTGTGGTGCCGCCGGTGGTCGGCGACCCAGAAGACGACCGAGCCCTGCCAGGCCTGGCCGCCCAGGAACGCCAGCACGATCCGCAACCAGCGCTTGGCCTTGAACGACTTGTGCGTGAAAAGGCGGTGGTACCCGACGGTGATCCCGAGAGCGTTGAACGGATAGAGCACCAGGAAGATCGCCACGTCCGTCCAGCCGATTCCCCAGCCCCAGAAGAAGGGCACCGCGGCGGCGACGGCGACGACCGGGCCGACCACGAAGAAAACGACGCTGATGCGTTCCACCAGCGGGACGGGCTTGGGCGAGATGTCCGGGAGTGGCGCTTTATTGCCGAGCTCGGCGACGCCCGCTGTCATGTGGGCTCCTTCGACAGACGATCGGTTGCGGGGGGTGAGCCGTCGCGGTGATCGGTCCAGCCCAGTGGCCATGACCGTACGGTCAGACCCGCGCCGTTCTCTTTATGCCGGAGACGTCATTTGGGGTGAATATTTCGCACCCGACTGACAATCGGGGAAGCGACGTCTCGTGCGCGTTCGCGCGCTTGTCAATCCGGTGAGTGCGAGCGGCCGCGTTTTGTCACAAAGCGGTGGCCCGCCGGTTCGCGACCCCGGGTGATCCCCAGCGGTCACGCGAAGATCTATCTGCGACAGGATGTCTAGCGTTGCTATGATGGGGTCATGTCCGCCATCAGCGAGCGCCGCGAACGTGAACGCGCCCACCGTCATCAGCTGATCATCACGGCCGCGCGCGAACTCGCGGAGGCCGAGGGCTGGGAGGCGGTGACGACACGGCGGCTGGCCGAACGGGTCGAGTACAGCCAGCCGGTGCTCTACAGCCATTTCGACGGCAAGGACGCCATCGTGGCCGCCGTCGCCCTGGACGGGTTCGTCGAACTCGCCGCCTCCCTGCACCGCGCGCGGCAGGCCGCCCCCGAGCCCGCGCAGGCTCTGCGCGCCGTCTGCCGCGCCTACCTGGAGTTCGCGACCGAGCGGCCCGCCCTCTACCAGGCCATGTTCGTCCTGCCCACCGACCTGAAGTTCGCGAGCGCCGAGACGCCGCCCCCGCTGCGGGCCTGCTTCGACGAGTTCGTCGCCTGCTTCAGCCCGGACAACGAACGGCGCGAGCTGTTCGCCGAGGTCACCTGGAGCGCGTTGCACGGCATGGCCGTCCTGGCGGACAGCGGCCGCATCCCCCCAGGCTTGCAGGAGGAGCGGCTCGACTTCATCGTCACCCAGATCGCCGGCACCGGATGAGGCCGGCACGGATCAGGGGCGGGGCAGGAGGTCCCGGTCCATGGCCACGACCACGGCGTGGGTGCGGTCGCTGACGTCGAGCTTGGCGAAGATGCGGAGAAGGTGGGTCTTCACCGTGGCCTCGCCGATGAAGAGGCGCTTGGCGATCTCGGGGTTGGAGAGGCCGTCGGCCACGGCCCCCAGGACGTCGAGCTCGCGGGGGCTGAGGGTCGTGGGCGGGCGGCGCATGCGGGCCACGAGCTTCTGGGCGACGCGGGGCGCCAGGACGGTCTCGCCCCGGGCGGCGGCGTGGATGGCGTCGACGAGCTGCTCGCGGGTGGCGTCCTTGAGCAGGTAGCCGACCGCGCCGGCCTCGACGGCGCGTTCGATGTCGGTGTCGGTGTCGTAGGTGGTGAGGATCAGCACGCGGGTGCCGGTCTTCACGATCTCGGTGGTGGCCGCCACGCCGTCGAGGACGGGCATGCGGAGGTCGAGGAGGGCCACGTCCGGGCTGAGGCGTTCCGTGAGGGCGATGGCGTCGCGGCCGTTGTCCGCCTCGCCGACGACGGTGATGCCGGGATCGGCGGAGAGCAGGGCGGCCAGGCCCGAACGCATGACGGTGTGGTCGTCGGCCAGGATCACTCGGGTCACGGGGCACCGTCCGGGATGAGGGCGAGGATGCGGGTGCCCTCGCCGAGCGCGCTGGTGATGGTCAGGTCGCCGCCGCGTTCGGCCAGGCGCTCGCGCATGCCGTTCAGGCCGAAGCCCTGGGCGGTCGCCGGGTCGAAGCCGCGGCCGTCGTCGGTGATCTCGAGCTCGATGCCGTGCGGGGCGCGGGCCAGGACGACGGTGACCGTGGTGGCGTGCGCGTGCTTGCGGACGTTGGCCAGCGACTCCTGGGTGCAGCGCAGGAGGGCGACGCGGGTCTGCTGGTCGCAGTCGAGGTCGGGCAGGTCGGCGTCGACGGACAGCGCGGTGTCCTGGGCGAAGCGGTCGAGGGTGCGGCGGAGCGTCCGGGCGATCGTGCCGGTGGCGGGCTGGGCGCCGCCGACGAGGGCGCGCGCCTCGGCCAGGTTGTCGCGGGCGGTGCGTTCGATGGAGTCCAGCCGGTGGGTGGGGTCGGCCTCGGAACGGGCGGCCTCGGCCAGGACGACGATGGACGCGAAGCCCTGGGCGAGGGTGTCGTGGATCTCGCGGGCGAGGCGTTCGCGTTCCAGGGCGGCGCCCTGGCGCTGGTGGGCCTCGGCGAGCTCCTGCTGGGTCTGTTCGAGGGCCTGGCTGAGGTGGTCGGCGCGGGCTTCGCTGCGCCGGAGCAGCCTGACCATGGCGAGTCCGAGGACGATGCTGGCCGCGTAGGCCAGGAGCGTGACGACGGCGTTGCCGGTGAGGGGATCGCCGTTGCGGAGGACGCCGCCGGCGGCGGTGGCGACGGCGGCGGCGCCGCTGAGGGCGATCGCGCGACGGGGGTTGCCGGTCAGGATCCAGAAGTGCGGGATCGAGACGATGAAGAGGGCCGCCCCGCCCGTGCGGACGTACGACAGGGCGCCCAGGCCGAGGATGAGGACGCCGAGGAACGTGGTGCGGTGGCGCGGGGCCAGGAGGGCGTAGGCGGCGGCCAGCGCGAGAGGGAGCCCGAGCGACCAGTACCGGATCGCGCCTTCGTCGCTCAGGCCCGCGATGAACGTGGGCGTGACGCCGAGGAGCATCCAGGAGATGTCGTTCCAGCGGAGGATCCAGTACTGGTCGTCGGGGGGCCGCATGGTGATCAGCCTACGTTCTGCAGTGATCGGGAATCGTGGGTGGTGACCTGCGGCTTCGGGCGCACCGGCCACCAGGTCCGGTCGTTCAGCAGGAGCAGGGCGGCGGGCAGGATCAGCAGCCGGACGACGAACGCGTCCAGCAGGACGGCGACCGCCAGGCTGAAGCCGAACTGCTTCATCTCGATCAGGTGCAGCGGGACGAAGCTCGCGAACACCGTGACCATGACCAGGGCGGCGCCGGTGACGACGCCGGCGGAGCGGCGCAGGCCGTCGGTGACGGCGGTGCGGGTCGGGGCGCCGTTCTGGACGGCCTCGCGGATCCGGCTGAGGACGAAGACCTGGTAGTCCATCGAGAGCCCGAAGAGGATCACGAAGAGGAACAGCGGGACGCGGGAGCCGATCGAGCCCATCGAGGTGAAGCCGAGCAGTCCCTCGGCCCAGGTGCCCTGGAAGACCAGGGTGAGGACGCCCAGGGCCGCCCCGGCCGAGACCAGGTTGAGCGCGGCGCCCAGCAGGCCGAGGACGACGGAGCGGAACGCGAGGAGGGTGAGGAGGAAGGTGGCCAGGAGCAGGGCGCCGAAGATCATCGGCATCGTGTTCTTCTGGTGGTCGGGGTAGTCGACGTAGCGGGCCACCTCACCGGTGACCTCGGCCTGGACGCCCAGGCGGTCGACGGTCGCGGGCAGGTGGATCTCGCGGATCTTGGTGAGCGAGTCGCGTGCGGCCTGGGTGCTGACGACGTGCGGGACGCCGAGTTCCAGCATGGTGACGCGGTGGTCGGGCGAGGTGCGCAGCTGGGGGGTGCCGGCGAACAGCGGGTCGTTCGTGGTGCGGGCGGCCAGGTCGTTCAGGGCGGCGGTCACCTCGGCCGAACGTTCCGGGGCGGCCTTCACGACGATCTGGTTCATGGCCCTGAGCTCCGGGAACGCGGCGTTCACCCGGTCGTAGGCCTGCATGGCGGGGAGCTCGCGGGAGTAGGTCTCGCGGCCCACGTCGGTCAGGTTGAGGCCGAGCAGCGGCGCGCAGAGGGCGAGCATGGCCGCCGTTCCCGCGGCGAGGGTCAGGACCGGGTGCCTGGTCACGGCGGTGGCGACACGGCCGGTGCGCGGCTCCTTGGGCATGGCCTCGGACATGGCCTCGGGCTTGCGCTCGCGGGCGCGGCGGCCGGCGAGGTGGCCGAACTTGGCGAGGAGCGCGGGCAGGATCGTCAGCGAGCTGACGACGGCCGCCAGGGTGACGACGATGGCGCCGGTCGCGAGCGAGTCGAAGATGACGTCGTCGGCGAGGTAGAGGGTGGCGCTGGAGACGGCGACGGCCAGGCCGGAGACGACGACCGCGCGGCCGGAGGTGGCGGCGGCCAGTTCCACGATCGCGGCGGAGCCGAGCCGGCCGTGTGATCTCGCCCGTTCCTCACGTTCGCGCTTGAGGTAGAAGAGCGTGTAGTCGACGCCGACCGCCATGCCGATCAGCAGGATGACGTTCATCCCGACGCCCGCGTCCGGGAACACGTGCGAGGCGAGCATCGACAGGCCGACGGCCGACATGATCGAGGTGATCGCCAGGACGACCGGCACGATCGCCATCAGGATCGAGCGGAAGACCAGCGCCAGGACGATCAGCGTGACCGGCAGCGCGATCATCTCGGTGCGGGACAGGTCCTCGCCGCGCTGCCCCTGGACGTCCCTGCTGATGGAGGGGCCGCCGGACTCGTCGATCCTCAGATCCGGGTGGGCCTTCTGGACTTCGGCGGTCTGGGCGAGGAGCGGCTCGACGTACTTCTTGCCGTCCTGCTCGGTGCCCTTCATGGTGACGTCGACCCGGACCGACCGGCCGTCGGCCGACCTCACGGGCGGTGCCACGGACGCGACCTCGGGCAGTGCCCTCATCCGGCCGGTGACGTCCCGCGCGGCGGCCGAGGTACGGGCGTGGTCCGCCGTGCCGGGCGCCGTGATCAGGACTCGTTCGAGGGGCCTGCGCTCCATGCCGCCCTGCTCCTGGAGCGCCTCGGCGCGGCCGGCCTCGCCGACGCGGTAGTCCGCGGACTGGGCGGCGTTGCCGCCGACGGCGATGCCCAGGCCCAGGCACACGAAGACGAAGAGGAACCAGGCGGCGATCGCGCGCCAGGGGTGGTGCGCGCTCCAGCGCGCCATGCGTACGGGGAGGTTCTTCATGACATCGATGCTGGTCGTCCGGGGGTCTCCGGCGGCAGCGGCGACCGGTGGAACGCCGTGTCCACCGGTCGGTGGACACGTGGGGTCTCCCCCAGCGCCTACCGCCTCACCTTCCGCACCGGCCCGGACGGGGGAAGGACACCGACACCTGCGGGCTAGACGCCTCGGCCGTACGGGGGAAGCCCCACGGCCGCCGCGCCGGAAGTCTGTGAGGCGCGGGCGCGCCGCCAGGGCCGCCCGTCTCTCACGAGGAGGCTCACAGTGGCTCTCAGGCGACGGACGGCGTTCGCGGGCATGGCGGTGGCGATCACGGCGACCGCGCTGGGCGCGGGCGGCGCGGCGGCGCAGGCCCAGCCCGGCGGAACGACGGCGGCGACGGCGACGGCGACGGCGCAGGGCGGGGTCAAGGAGGCGCACGTCACGGGTGACGCCTGGGTGACGTTCCCGGGCGACACCGAGTACCCGTACCGCCGGTTCATCGTGGACGCGCACGGCAACCCCTGGAAGATCGAGAACAACAAGATCGTTTTCGGGGCGGCGCGCGGCACGATCAGGTTCAACCACTACGCGCCGGACGCGCCGGGGCAGCCGCCCAAGGACCACTGGGGCTCGATCAAGGTCGACTACGTGATGGCCACCGGCCCGGTCGCGGTGGTCTCCGGCATCCGCCAGGACGACGTCCCGGCGAACGCTCGCCGCGGAACGCTGACCTTCTACCAGTCGCCGCGCGGCCACAAGTACGACCGGATGGGCTTCTCCTGGGGCGTCGTCGAGTGGCGGTGCCAGCACATGGGCGCCGGGCCCGCCCCGTTCAGCCCGGTCAGCCGCGGCCCGTACGGCAGGCCGATCACCGGCTACACGGTCAAGGACGCCCCGCTGCCCGTGCCGCAGGGCGAGTTCGATCAGCCCGACGACCCGGCGGACTGCTCGTTCAAGGACCCCGCGTAAAAAACGCGTGGCGCGAACTGTGGGGTACGTGTCGTTGACGCCATGACCAGGCGGAAGGCAGCCTGGAGGCATGACCCGCCGCATCGTGTTCGTGATCTACGAGGGGTTCCACCCGCTGGACCTCGTCGGGCCGCACGACATCTTCCAGCACGCGCACCGGCTCACCGGCGGCTACGACCTCCAGGTGGCGGCGCCCGCCGCCGGGCCGGTGCGCGGGCAGAGCGGCCTGCCGGTGTACGCCTCGCACGGCGTCGGCGATCTCGACCCGGACGGCATCGACACGCTGGTGGTGACCGGCGGGCTCGGGGTGGACGAGATCCGCGGCGACCGGGACCTCGTCGGCTGGGTCGCCGCCGCCGGGGCCGGCTGCCGGCGCCTGACGTCGGTGTGCAGCGGGACCCTCCTGCTCGCGGCGGCCGGGCTGCTGTCCGGCCACCGCGTCACCAGCCACTGGAGCCGCGAACGCCAGCTCCTGGACGAGCACCCCGAGCTGGTCGTCGACTGCGACCCGATCTTCATCCGGGACGGGCGGGTGTGGACCTCGGCGGGGGTGACGGCCGGGATGGACCTCGCCCTGGCCCTGGTCGAGCAGGACCACGGCCGGGACATCGCGCACGCGGTGGCCCAGGAGATGGTGATGTTCCTGCGCCGTCCCGGCAGCCAGTCGCAGTTCAGCGTGCCGCTCTGGTCGGCGCAGCCGGCCACCGACCCGGTGCGGGCCGCGGTCGCCTCGATCAACACCGACCCCGGCGCCCGGCACGGCATCGGCGACCTCGCCGAACGTGCCGGGCTGAGCCCGCGGCACCTGCAACGGCGTTTCACCGCCGAGCTCGGCGTGCCGCCCGCCGCCTACGTCGAGCGGGTCCGCGTCGAGGCGGCTCGGCGGGCCCTCGCCGAGGGCGACGAGCCGGTCGAGGCGATGGCCCGGCGGCTCGGCTTCGGCACCGGCGAGACCCTGCGGCGGGTGTTCCAGCGCAGGCTCGGTGTGGCGCCGTCCGACTACCGCGCCCGCTTCCGTTCGATGGGATCCCTGGAGGAGTACCGATGACGACCTACGGGCTGCTGGTCTTCGAGGCCGCCGAGGAACTGGACTTCGTCGGGCCGTGGGAGATCTTCACGGCCTCCGCGATGATCCGCGGCGAGGGCGACACCGCGTTCCTCGTCGCGGAGGGCCTGGAGCCCGTCCGCTGCGCGAAGGGCCTGCGCGTGCTGCCCGACCACACGCTGGACGACCACCCGCCGCTGGACGTGCTGCTCGTTCCGGGCGGGCGGGGAGCGCGCGAGGACCAGGTGTCCAACCCGGCGGTGACCGGATGGATCGCCGAGACCGCCGAGCGGGCGCGGTGGGTGACGGGCGTGTGCACCGGGGCGTTCCTGCTGCGCGCGGCAGGCCCGGCGCGCGGCAGGCGGGTGGCCACGCACTGGGCCTACGAGGACGAGCTCGAAGGCCAGGGCGATGTCACCGTGGTGCGCGACGCCCGTTACGTGGTGGACGGCCCGCTGGTCACCAGCCAGGGCGTCTCGGCCGGGATCGACATGGCGTTGTGGCTGGTCGGGCGGCTGCACGGCCGCGAGCACGCACGCGCCGTGCGCAAGTACGTCCAGTACGAGCCGGCCCCGCCCTACCTGGCGGACGAGCCGATCTGACCAACCCGGCGGCACGACCGCATACGGTGGTGTCGCGATCACCCCGACGGCTGAGAGGCGCGACCTGCATGATCACACGTTCCGAGGTCGAGGGGGCGGCGGCGCGGATCGGCGACCGCGTCCGGCGTACCCCCGTCATGCGGCACGGCTCGGCGAACGGACCGGAGGTGTGGCTGAAGCTGGAGCAGACCCAGCACACCGGCTCGTTCAAGGCGCGCGGCGCGTTCAACCGCATCCTGTCCGCCGCCGCGGACGGGCGGCTGCCCGAGAGCGGAGTGATCGCGGCCTCGGGCGGCAACGCGGGGCTGGCCTTCGCCTTCGCGGCCCGCGAGCTGGGCGTGCCCGCCGAGGTGTACGTGCCGATGACCTCGCCCATGGTCAAGGTCGACCGGCTGCGCGACCTCGGCGCGGACGTCGTGCAGATCGGCGACCGTTACGCCGAGGCCTACGACGCGGCCACCAAGCGCGCGGCCGACACCGGCGCGCTGTTCTGCCACCCCTACGACCAGCCCGAGGTGTGCGCGGGCCAGGGCACGCTGGGCCTCGAGCTCCTGGAGCAGACGGGCGGGGACGTCGACACGATCCTCATCGCCGTCGGCGGCGGCGGCTTGATGGCGGGGGTGGCGGCGGCCGTCGAGGGCCGCGCGCGGGTCGTCGGCGTCGAGCCCGAGACCGCGCCCACGCTGCACCGGGCGCTGGCCGCCGGACGTCCGGTGGACGTCGAGGTGTCCGGCGTCGCCATGGACTCGCTCGGCGCCCCCCGGATCGGTGAGATCGCCTTCGCGGTGGCGACGCGCACCGGCGTGCCGTCCGTGCTGGTGCCCGACGCGGCGATCGTCGCGGCGCGGCAGCGGTTGTGGGACGAGCACCGGCTGGTCGTCGAGCACGGCACCGCCGCCGCCTACGCCGCGCTGCTCACCGGCGCCTACGAGCCGGCCGCGGGCGAACGTGCCGCGGTGGTCCTGTGCGGCGCCAACACCGACCCGGGCGACCTCGTCCCGACCACCCGCTGAGCCCCCGCCCGAGCCCCGCCGAGACCCGCCGAAACGCGCTGAGCCCGCAGCGACCGCGGTCAGGCCCGGTAGGTGGCGGTGACGAAGCCGCTGCGCGTCCCGGCGGGGACGGGCCTGCCGTACGACTCGGCGAGCGCGCCGAGGTCGTGCTGCTCGGTGTGCCAGTCGTGGCGTTCCAGCCAGCCGGTCGTGTCGTCGCCGAGGCCGCCCTTCCACAGCTCGGCGGCCCGCGCGAGCGCCGGCAGCTCGCGGGCCCTCTCGCGCAGCCGGTCGACGCCGTCGCCGCGCTCGGACGAGACGCGGCTGCCGGGTGCCGACAGCGCGCCGATCGTGGTGAGCAGCGCCGCGGCCTCGTTCGCGGTGAGGTAGATGAGCAGGCCCTCCAGCAGCCAGACCGTGGGCCTGGACGTCGTGAACCCCGACTCGAAGAGGCCGCGCGGCCAGTCCTCCCGCAGGTCGGCGGGGCACGCTGAGCGCGCGCAGGCCGGCGTGGCGGCCACGCTGGCCAGCACCCTGTCCTTGAACGCCAGCACCTCGGGCAGGTCGACCTCGAACACCCGGACGCCGTCCGGCCAGCGCAGCCGGTAGGCGCGCGTGTCCAGCCCGGCCGCCAGCAGGACGACCTGCCTGCGTTCACCGCCGGCGCACGAGCCCAGCAGGTAGTCGTCGTAGAAGCGGGTGCGGATCACGGCCTGGAACGCCATCAGCGCCGGCAGGGATCCGGGCGACGGCGGAGGCTGGGGCGGCGACTCGGGAACCGCCTCGACGAACGCCTGCGCGTACGGGTCGGCGAAGAGCCGGTCGGGCCGTACGTGCTCGGCCGCCCTCATGCGCGCGACGCCGAGCGCCGTGCGGGCGACGCCGTCCAGGGGTTTCGATGAGCTCATCCAAGATCTCCATCCCGCGCCCGCCGACAGCGTAGCCCGAAGATCGAGTCATCGACCGCACCTGAATTTCAATTCGAAAGGGCGCCCGGCGGCGCCGTCGCGGCGGGCGCCGGGCGCCGTCAGGAGAGCAGGTCGACCAGCACTTTCGTCCGCGAGGGGTGGCGGAGCTTGTGCATGCCCTTGGACTCGATCTGGCGGATGCGCTCGCGCGTCACGCCGTAGACCTTGCCGACCTCGTCGAGGGTCTTGGGCTCGCCGCCGTTCAACCCGAACCGCATCGAGATGACGCCCGCCTCCCGTTCGGTCAGGGTCTCCAGCACCGCGTCCAGTTGCGTGCGCAGGATCGAGGTGGCGATGGCGTCGGCCGGGCCGGGCGCGTCGTCCTCGATGAGGTCGCCGAGCTCGCCGTCGCCGTCGCCGCCGAACGGCGTGTGCAGCGAGATCGGCTCGCGGCCGTACTTCAGCACCTGCTCGACCTTGTCGGGGGTCAGCTCGACCGCGACGGCGATCTCCTCGAAGCTGGGCTCGCGGCCCAGGTCCTGGAGCATCTGGCGCTGCGCGCGGGTCACCCGGTTGAGCACCTCGACGACGTGCGCCGGGATGCGGATGGTGCGGCTCTGGTCGGCGAGCGCGCGGCCGACCGCCTGCTTGATCCACCACGTGGCGTACGTGGAGAACTTGAGCCCGCGGTGGTGGTCGAACTTGTCCACGGCGCGCATCATGCCGATGGTGCCCTCCTGGATCAGGTCCAGCAGGGGCAGCCCGCCGCCCGAGTAGCGCTTGGCGATCGACACGACGAGCCGCAGGTTGGCCTCGACCATGTGGTCCTTGGCCAGGTGGCCGTCGGCGACCGCGCGCTCCAGGGCGACCCGCTCCGCCGGGTCCAGGACGCCGCCCTCGGCGCCGAGGCGTTCGCCGGCGAGCCGGCCCGCCTCGATGCGCCCGCCCAGTTCGACTTCCTGCTCGGCGGTCAGCAGCGGGGTCCGCCCGATCTGCTTCAGGTAGTCCTTCACCGGGTCTCCCGAGGAAGGCATGGTCGCGTTGCGGGCAGTGCGAATGGCCGGAGCGGTTGCGCTCAAGGGCGTTTCCTTCCACTGGGCGAACGGTTCTTTCGAACGCCCGGTGCGGGACGGGCATTCCCGCACCAGGCGCCCAACTTCCGCCGGTTGGTGCCGCAGCCTAGGCGGCCTCACCTCCAGGTAAGGAAGACCAGGCCCTCAGGTGATCACGATCAGGAGGTCACCGGCCTGGACCGGGGTGACCTCCGGGACGGCCAGCCGCCCGACCGTCCCCGCGACGGGCGCGGTGATCGCGGCCTCCATCTTCATCGCCTCGATGGTGGCGACCACGGCGCCGGCCGCCACCTCGTCGCCCCTGGCGACCCGCAACGTCACCGAGCCGTCGAACGGCGCCGCGACGTGGCCGGGCTCGTTCGGGTCGGCGCGCTCGACCGGCGGGGCGTCGGAGGCGACCGACTTGTCGCGCACCGAGAGCGTGCGGAGCTGGCCGTTCACCGTGCAGATGACCTGCCGAACGCCCGCCTCGTCGATCTCGCCGACCGCCTCCAGCACGGCCAGCACGCGCACGCCGGGTTCGAGGTCGAACGAGATCTCCTGGCCGGTGCGCAGCCCGTAGAGGAACGCGCCGGTCGGCAGCAACGACAGGTCGCCGTACGCGGCGCGGGCCTCGCGGTACTCCTTCGCCGGGCCGGGGAAGAGCAGCTGGTCGAGGGTTTCGCGGACCTCCGGGCCCGCCAGCGCCTTCTGCTCGGCGGCGGTCAGCTCGCCGCGGGCCGGCGTGAACTGGCGGCCGGCGAGCGCCGCGCCGCGGAACGGCTCCGGCCAGCCGCCGGGCGGGTCGCCGAGCTCGCCGTTCAGGAACCCGATCACGCTGTCGGGGATGTCGTAGCGCTCGGGGTTGGCGGCGAAGTCGCCGGGGTCGGCCCCCGCCGCGACCAGGTGCAGGGCGAGGTCGCCGACGACCTTGCTGGACGGGGTGACCTTGACCAGCCGCCCGAGGATGCGGTCGGCCGCCGCGTACAGCCGTTCGATCTCCTCGAACCGGTCGCCGAGCCCGAGCGCCACCGCCTGCTGGCGCAGGTTGGACAGCTGCCCGCCGGGGATCTCGTGCTCGTAGACGCGGCCGGTCGGCGACGGCAGGCCCATCTCGAACGGCGCGTAGACCTTGCGGACGGCCTCCCAGTACGGCTCCATCGCGGTCAGCGCGCCGAGGTCGATGCCGGTGGCGCGCTCGGTGAAGTCGGTGTGCGCCACGATCGCCTGGAGCGGCGGCTGGCTGGTGGTGCCCGACAGCGGCGCGGCGGCGCCGTCGACCGCGTCCACCCCGGCCTCGACCGCGGCGAGGTAGGTGGCGAGCTGCCCGCCGGCGGTGTCGTGGGTGTGCAGGTGGACGGGCAGGTCGAAGCGTTCGCGCAGGGCGGTCACCAGGGTGCGGGCGGCGGGGGCGCGCAGCAGGCCCGCCATGTCCTTGATGCAGAGCACGTGCACGCCCGCCTCGACGAGCTGCTCGGCCAGGCGCAGGTAGTAGTCGAGCGTGTAGAGCGGCTCCGCCGGGTCCGACAGGTCGCCGGTGTAGCAGAGCGTGCCCTCGACCACGGCGTGCGTCTGGAGGACGGCGTCGATGGCCGGGCGCATGCGCTCGATGTCGTTGAGCGCGTCGAACACCCGGAAGATGTCGACGCCCGTCTTGGCGGCCTCGGTGACGAACGCGCGCGCGACCGAGTCGGGGTAGGGCGTGTAGCCGACGGTGTTGGCGCCGCGCAGCAACATCTGGATGCACAGGTTGGGCGCCGCCTCGCGGATCTGGGCCAGCCGCTCCCACGGCGACTCGCCCAGGAAGCGCAGCGCGACGTCGTAGGTGGCGCCGCCCCACGCTTCGAGCGAGAGCAGCTGCGGCGTCATGCGCGCGAGGTGCGGCGCCGCGTTGAGCAGGTCGAACGTCCGGACGCGGGTGGCCAGCAGCGACTGGTGCGCGTCGCGGAACGTGGTGTCGGTGACGGCCAGCGCCTTCTGCGCGCGCAGGGCCTGGGCGAACGCCTGCGGCCCGAGGGCGAGCAGGCGGTCGCGCGAACCCTCGGCGAGCGGCGCGCCGAGGTCGGTCGCGGGCAGCTTGGTCGCCGGGTCGAGGTCGGTCGGCGCCTCGCCGTGCGGCTTGTTGACCGTGACGTCGGCGAGGTAGCGGACGAGCCGGGTCGCGCGGTCGCCGCTCGACCGCGCGGTCAGCAGCTCGGGGTGGTCGGCGATGTAGGACGTGGTGACGCCGCCGGCGATGAAGTCCGGCTCGTCCAGCAGCGCCTGGAGGAAGGGGATGTTGGAGGAGACGCCGCGGATGCGGAACTCGGCGACGGCCCGGCGGGCCCTGCGCACGGCGTCCTCGAACGTCCGGCCGCGGCAGGTCAGCTTCACCAGCAGCGAGTCGAAGTGCGGCGTGACCACCGCGCCCGCGTGCGTGGTGCCGGTGTCGAGCCGCACCCCGGCGCCGCCGGGCGAACGGTAGGCGGAGATCTTGCCGGTGTCGGGCCGGAAGCCGTTGGCGGGGTCCTCGGTGGTGATGCGGCACTGCACGGCGAACCCGGAGACCGTCACGTCCTCCTGCGCGATGCCGAGGTCGGCGAGGCTCTCGCCGCCCCCGATGCGCAGCTGGCTCTGCACGAGGTCGATGCCGGTGACCTCCTCGGTCACCGTGTGCTCGACCTGGATGCGCGGGTTCATCTCGATGAAGACGTGCCGGCCGGCGTCGTCGAGGAGGAACTCCACGGTGCCCGCGTTGACGTAGCCGATCTCGCGGGCGAACGCCACCGCGTCCGCGCACAGCCGTTCGGCGATCTCGGGGGCGAGCCGCGGCGCCGGCGCGATCTCGACCACCTTCTGGTGGCGGCGCTGCACCGAGCAGTCGCGTTCGCGCAGGTGAACGGTGTGACCGTCGGCGTCGGCGAGCACCTGGACCTCGATGTGCCGGGGCCGGTCGACCGCCTGCTCCAGGAACACGGTCGGGTCGCCGAACGCGCTCTCGGCCTCGCGCCGCGCGGTGTCGACGGCCGCCTCGAGGTCCTCGCGCCGGTCGACGCGGCGCAGCCCGCGCCCGCCGCCGCCCGCCGCGGCCTTGACGAAGAGCGGGAAGCCGACCTCGTCGGCCGCCACGAGCTCGGCGCCCTCCTCGGGCGTCGCCGAGCGCAGCACGGGCAGCCCGGCCCGCCGCGCCGCCGCGACCGCCTCGATCTTGTTGCCCGCCAGCGCGAGCGCCGCCGAGGGCGGGCCGACGAACGTCAGGCCGTTGCGCTCGCACGCCTCGGCCAGCTCGGGGCTCTCCGACAGGAAGCCGTAGCCGGGGTAGATCGCGTCGGCGCCGACCCGCAGCGCGGTCTCGACGATGCCGTCCACGTCGAGGTAGGCGCGCACCGGATGGCCGTGCTCGCCGATCTCGTACGCCTCGTCGGCCTTCTGCCGGTGCAGCGAGAACCTGTCCTCGTACGCGTACACCGCCACGCTGGCGATGCCGAGCTCGTAGGCGGCCCGGAAGGCACGGACGGCGATCTCGCCACGGTTGGCGACGAGCAGCTTGCTGATCACGGCATCTTCTCCCAGACGGACGGCGGGGCCATGGGCATCCGACTACGACCTACCCAGTTGATCGGTGCCACCCCGCATTCGCACTCCACGGATCTGTGAACAAACCACAAGATCTCGCTGACCGGAAAATCCGCATTTCGTTCCCGGTGCCGACCGGTGCGCTTTCGTGAACCGTCCCCCTGACTCTCGGCAAGCCCTAGGCTTTTGCACCGGTTCGTACGACGGGGTCGGTTCGTACGACGGGGTCAGCGCGGAGGATCGAGTGGGGCTGCCGGAACATCTCGAACTGCTGGTGAGCAACGAACCGGTGCTCGACGTCTACACGCACGGGCCGTGGCGGGTGCCCGACGGGCTCTTCGACGAGATCCGCGGCCGGGTCGACGCGTTCGTCAAGGACCCGCGCTGTGCGGGCCTCACCACCGACCGGCACGGCATGCTGGCCGCCCCCACGCCGCTGGTCACCGCCGACCTGCTGCTCACCATCGACTTCCTGTGCGGGGCGGGCGCGATCGTCGGCGGCTCGCACTCGGCGCTCGACCGCGAGCTGTTCGGGCCCTACCACGACCCGCCCACCTCGCCGCCGCGCCAGCCGTCCCAGTGGGGCGCGTCGGCCGGCTCGTTCCGGCCGGTCGACTGGCTGCGCGAGGCGCCCCGGCGGGACGTCGCGCTCGACCTCACCCGCGAGTCGCTCGACCTGCTGGAGGGCCTCGAACCGCTCGAACGGCGCCGGCAGGCGCTGATCAAGCTCTTCGACGACCCGCCGGCCCTGCTCGACCTCCGGGCCCCGACGGTCGAGCAGCACACGATCTGGCAGGACCACGCGAGCGAGGAGATCCTCGCCGTGCTGCCCGAGCTGACCGGCCCCATCGGCTACCTGGAGTGGGTGTGCGCGGGGCTGCTGCCCGTCCACGAACGGCTCCGCGAGGTCGCGCCGCACGACGAACCCGACCTCGACCTGCTCGTGCACCTGATCCTCCAGGCGGACGTGGCGCAGGTCCCGGCCGAGCTCGCGGTGGTGCTGGGCGAGGACCGGTACGGCGCGCTGCTGGAACGTTTCGAGGCGGTCCGCGGCGGCTTCCAGGCGTCCGAGTGGTTCCAGCGGGCCAGGGCGTGGCTCGGCCGCTGCCTCGGCGCCGGGGAGGCGGACGCCTGCCGGGCCTGGCTCGACATGTCGGTGCGGTTCACCGCCGTCGTGCAGGGACTGCCCGACGTGGCCGAGCTGCCGAGCCCGGTGTGGGTGCCGGTCAACCAGTTCCAGCTGGACGTGCGCCGCCTCTACACCCCGCGCCGGACCGTGGCCAACCCGCTCGCGGCCTCGCTCGCCGCCGCGCCGCCGCGGACCGCCAAGGCCAGGCGCGAGGCGGAGGTCGGCACCGGCCTGGTCGGCCAGCCCGAGGTCGTCGCCGCCCTCCGGCAGATCGTCGAGAACGAGGACGAGCCGGTGCGGCTGCTGCTGGCGGGCCCCGACGGCACCGGCAAGCGCGACGCCGCGCAGGAGATCGCGCGGCTGCTGCACGAGCGCGGCATCACCGGCCCGCCGGTGTGGCTGGCCGACGACTTCTTCGCGGGCAAGACCGTCGCGAGCGCCACCAACGGCCTCTACATCGACGCCCGCGACTGCGACGGCTCGAACCTGCTGGTGATCGACGGGCTGGACGACCTGTCCCGCGACCCCCGCAGCGGCGAGGCGATCCTGGAGGAGCTGCACCGCGTCCTGGACGTGTTCGACGGGCTGCACGTGGTGGCGCTCTGCGAGACCGGCGGCGACCAGCGGATCCGCGAGGTCAACCCGGCCCTGTCGCTGCGGTTCAGGAAGGCGCGCACGCACGCGTTCACCGCCGAGGGCTACGCGGAGTTGTTCAGCCGCGCCCTGCACCAGCGCGGCGCCCGCGCCCACAAGCGCGCCCTCACCGCCGCCGGGCAGCTGCTCAGCGAGACCCCGCCCGTCCGCAACCTGCGGAACGCGCGGCTCGCGCACCTGCTGGCCGACGTCGTGGTGGACGCGGTGCGGGCGCGGACCGAGCCGGGCGCCGAGCTGGTCGTCAAGCGCGCCGACGTGCCGGCCTCCTTCGACGCCGCCGGGTCGCCGGGCGACGCGCACGCCGAGCTGGCGGCGCTGACCGGGCTCGGCCCGGTCAAGCACGAGATCGAGCTGCTCGTCGCCACCGCGCGAGCCGCCCAGATGCGGCGCGACTCGGGCCTGCCGGTGACGGCGCCGGCCCGGCACATGGTGTTCACCGGCAACCCGGGCACCGGCAAGACGGTCGTGGCCCGGATCCTCGCCCGCATCTACAAGGACCTGGGCGTGCTCTCGTCCGGCCACCTGGTGGAGGCGTCCCGGGCCGAGCTGATCGGCGAGTACCTCGGCGAGACGGCGGTCAAGACCCGGGCCGTGGTGCAGCGCGCGGTCGGCGGCGTGCTCTTCATCGACGAGGCCTACTCGCTCACCCAGTCCGACTACGACGGCGACTACGGGCCCGAGGCGATCGCCGCGCTGGTGAAGATGATGGAGGACCACCGCGACGACCTGGTCGTCATCGTCGCGGGCTACGAACGCGAGATGCAGCGCTTCATCGCGTCCGACCCGGGGCTGGCCTCGCGGTTCCCGTCCACGGTCCGGTTCCCCGACTTCACCGACGACGAGCTCGTCGAGATCTTCGCCGGGTTCGCCGGCGAGGCGGGCCTGGCGCTGGGCGAGGGGGCGCACCAGCGCATCACCGACCTGCTGCGCCGCACCGCGCGCGGCCGCGCGTTCGGCAACGCCCGCCTGATGCGCAACCTGTGCGAGCGCGCCACCGCCCTCCAGTCCCGCCGCGTCGTCGCGCTGAAGAAGGCGACGCCGGAGCAGCTGGCCGAGCTGCTCGCCGAGGACTTCCCCGCGTCGCTCACCGGTGCCAGCCGGGCCGTCCCGTCCGCCGACCCGATCGCCGAGCTCGACACGCTCATCGGCCTCACCGAGGTCAAGGAGGAGGTCCGCAAGCTGGTCGCGGAGGTGCGCAGCGCCGAACTGCGCCGCGCCGCCGGGGCTCCGGTCACCCTGCCCACCCGGCACATGGTCTTCACCGGCAACCCCGGCACGGCCAAGACCACGGTGGCCCGCCTGATCGCCCGCGTCTACGCGCGGCTCGGGCTGCTGTCGTCGGGTCACCTGGTCGAGGTCGGCCGCAACGACCTCGTCGGCGCGTACGTGGGGCAGACCGCACCCAAGGTGCAGGCCGCCGTCGAGCAGGCGGTGGGCGGCGTGCTGTTCATCGACGAGGCCTACGCGCTCACCGGCGACGACGACCCGTACGGCCGCGAGGCGGTCGCCACGCTGGTGAAGATGATGGAGGACCACCGCGGCGACCTGCTGGTCATCGCGGCCGGCTACGAACGCGAGATGTCCGCCTTCCTCGCCGCCAACTCCGGGCTGGAGTCGCGCTTCGCCAGGAAGCTGGCGTTCCCCGACTACACCGACGCCGAGCTGGTCGCGATCTTCGCGCATCTCTGCGCCGCCGAAGGGATCACGCCCGCGCCCGGCACCACCGAGGCGCTGCGCGCCCTGCTGGCCCGCGCCGAGCGCGGCCCCTCGTTCGGCAACGGGCGCCTGATGCGCAACCTCCTCGACGCCGCGATGGCCAACCAGGCGACCCGGATCACCACCGCCGAGGACCCCGCCGAGGCCGACATCCTGGTGCTCCTGCCCGCGGACCTGCCGTCCACCACCGGACCCGAGGCGGAACGTTTCGGCCTCTACCTCTGACGCGCACCTCTGACGAACGGGCGCCCGTCCCCGGCTCGCGCCGCCCGCACCCGCGCCGCCTCGCTAGCGGCGCCGGCGCAGGCCGGGGAGGACCAGGGCCAGGCCGCCGAGCACCGCCCCGACCAGGAACCCGATCGCCGTCCCGTCGTCGTCCGCGATGACGATCCAGCCGGCGATGAGCGCTGCGATGGCGAGCACGTAGACCACGATGAACGCGTAGAAGCGCCTGCTGTAGAAGAACCTGCGGCCGGGCGCCTCCGGAGCGGCGTCGAGCTCGCCCGCCGGGCCGAGGCTGGCCGACCTGGGGCGCTTGAAGTACATCCACACCGTCCAGGCGAGGGCGAGCTCCCATCCCTCGGGCGCGAGCCGTTCGGCCACGGCCTTGCGGCGGAACCCGGGCGCCATCTCGCGGTGGTACTCCCAGCGCTGCGGGCGTGCGAGGTCGCGGCTGAGGGTGAACCCCGACTTCATGTCGAAGCCCTCCAGCTCCCATCCCTGGTCGCCGAAACGGTTGAGCAGTACGACCTCGTGGAACGCGTCGGTATGGAACCGCCAGGTCTCGGCATCGGGACCGGGCTCGCCCGGCTCACCCGGCACGCCGGTCGCGCCGGTCGCGCCGCCCCGGCCTGCGGTGAGCCGCGCCGCGAAGTCGGCGGCCGGCCCGAACTCCTCGTCCGGATCGGTCCCCGACTCCTCGGCGTAGGCCGTGAGGTCGGCGACGGTCCCCTCGATCTCGGCCGCGGAGACGCCGCGTTCCCGCAGGTGCCGGGCCAGGTCGTCGAAGTAGCTCATGCGGGCTCACCACGGTCGAGAACGGAACGGACGGACTCGTCGAACGAACGCCACAACCTGCTCTGCTCGGCCAGCGTCGCGTGCCCCTCGGCGGTCAGGCGGTAGTAGCGCCGCCCCGGGCCGCGCTCGGCGACCCGGAACTCGGCGGCGACCAGCCCGGCCTCCTCCAGCCGGTTGAGCACGGGGTAGAGCGTGCCGCCCTTGATCTGGCCGAGCCCGGAGGCGGCCAGCGTCTTGGCGATCTCGTACCCGTAGTTCTCGCCCTCGGTGAGGGTGGCGAGAACGAGGAGGTCCAGCACGCCCTTGAGCCAGCTGGCGCGGCGGTCGGTAGCCATGGACTGATGGTAGCAATGCAACCTAGATCGCGCCGCTTTCCGCAGGATTGGCCCGATCAAGCCCGGGAACTGGGAATAGTCCAGAGGATCTTGCGGTTGCAACGATTCAGAAGAAGATCACTCCGGGAGGACGCCATGAGAAGCAGCATTCCCCGGCCACGCAGGGTCGACGACAGGACCCACGTGCGGTCCACCTCACTCCGCGCCCTCGCCGTCGCCGCACGCCTGGAACGTCATCACGCCCCGGAGGGACCACCGGGCGATGACCAGGGCCGGGCCGCGCCGCGACGTCGCACGCCGGACCCGGCCTGAGACAACGGTTTTCGAGAGCCCCCGCGGGTTTCCGCGGGGGCTCTCGCCCGTTCCACAGCGACTCTCCCGGGGGCCCTGGCGATCTTCGTCTTGCGGAGCAAATACCATCGGGAGGCAAATACTGTGGCAACGTAGGCGAAGAGAGCGACGGGAAGAGAGCGGTGTGACGGACCGGACGATGCCCGACGCCCACCCTCTGCGGTCGGGCGATCCGGAACGGCTGGGGACGTACGACATCCTCGGCCGGCTCGGTGAGGGCGGCCAGGGGGCGGTCTTCCTCGGGCGCGGGAGCGGCGAATACGTAGCGATCAAGCTGCTGCACGCGGGGCTGACGGGCGACGAGGCGGCACGGGCGCGCTTCGTGCGCGAGCTGGAGGTCGCCAAGCGGGTGGCCCGGTTCTGCACGGCCCAGGTGCTCGACGCGGACGTGGCCGGCGACCAGCCCTACATCGTGAGCGAGTACGTCGCGGGCCTGTCCCTGCACCGGCTCGTGGAGGCCGAGGGACCGCGCTCCGGCGGCGCGCTGGAGCGGCTGGCGATCAGCACGCTCACCGCGATGATCGCCATCCACCAGGCCGGCATCGTGCACCGCGACTTCAAGCCGCACAACGTCATGATCGGCACCGACGGCCCGCGCGTGATCGACTTCGGGGTGGCCCGGGCGCTCGGCGCCGCGGGCGAGACCCAGAACGTCGGCACCCCCGCCTACATGGCGCCCGAGCACTTCACCGGCGGCCAGGTCGGGCCCGCGGCGGACATGTTCGCCTGGGGCACGACGATGGCGTTCGCCGCCACCGGGCGGCCCGCGTTCGGCAACGACGAGATGGCCGCGGTGATGCACCGCATCCTGACCGGCGAGCCCGACCTGGGCGCCCTGCAGAGCCCGCTGCGCGACATCGTGCTGGCCTGCCTGGCCAAGGAGCCGGAGCGGCGCCCGAGCGCGCGCCAGGCCCAGGAGGGCCTGGTCGGCGCGGCGAGCGGCGGCGGCTACCCGGTGCCGCTGATGCTCACCGACCCGCGGGCCGGCCTGCCCGCCGAGCCCGGCTCCGCGGAGCCGGGGCGCACCGAACGCGGCCACACCGCCCCGCAGCCGCCCCCGTACCAAGACCTGATCATGCCGGTGCCGCTCGGCCAGGCGCCGGGGGCGAGCCCACCCCCGGGCGGGGCCGTTCCGCCGCCTGACGGCCCCACACCGCCGCCCGGCGGGCCGCCGCCCGGCGGGCCCCCGTCTCCGTTCCCCCCGGGCGGGCAGCCGCCCAGGCGACGCCGCGCCGGCCGCAGGCTGGTGCCGCTGGCCGCCGCCGCGGCCGTGTTCGCCGTACTGGCGGGCGGCTCGGTCTGGGCCGCGACCCGTTCGGGCGACGACGGCGGCGGCAACGGCCGCGGCGTGGCCGCGAACGATCCGACGCGGCCCGCCGGCCAGGAGGGCCAGGCCGGCAACCCCGCGGGGCAGGGCGGCACGCCGTCCAAGAACCCCAAGAAGACCCCGGGCAAGCCGGGCCGGCCCGCCGACGGGCGGGGCAACGACAACGGCCAGAACGATCCTGCCCAGTCCGGCGGAGGCACGCCGACCAAGCCGTCCGGAGGCGGCGGCGGGGGCGGCGGCACCGGAGGCGGCGGATCGACGCCCGAGCCGGCCAACAAGTACACGCCCCAGCAGGCCTGCAACGGCGGCGGGCACGGCGGTGGCTTCACCGTCCAGCGTTCCCTGGCGGTGTCCGGCGGCACGGCCTACCTGCTCTACGGCAACGGCCTCAACTGCGCCGTGACGATGAAGACCAAGAACGTCGGCAAGGCGTCGCCGGTGTCGGTCTGGCTCCAGCGCCAGAGCGACGGCAAGAAGAGCGTGGAGAGCGGGTCGTACTCCTGGTACGCGGGGCCGGTCTTCATCTCGGCACCGAAGATCTGCGTCCGCTTCGGCGGCAACGGGGTCAGCTCCACCTACGCCAACTGCGGCTGAACGAGCGAGGCGGGCCGGTCGGGAGAGGGAGACCGGCGCGCCGCCGCTCAGGTTCGGGGCCCGGACAGAACGGGGACGGCCGGGCCGGAGCGTCAGTGACAAGGCGTCAGTTGTGGAGGGACGGGTGAGTCGCTGTTGCGCGGTCAGTTGCTGCTGGGAGCGATCAGATCGTCGAAGTCGCCGTCCTTGGCACCGAGGATGAGGGCCTCGATCTCGGGACGGGTGTAGATGAGGGCGGGGCCCTCCGGATGCCGGGAATTGCGCATCGCGACCTGCCCGTCGGGCAGTTCGGCGATCTCGACGCAGTTCCCCTGGGAGTTGCTTCGCCGGGACTTCAGCCAGCGGGCTCCGCGGAGTCTGGTCGCGGGCATCCCGTTGTCGTAGTTGTCCGGTCCGGCCCTGTCATGGCCGTTGTCGGTCTTGAGCATCATGTCTCTCTGAGAAGATCACCGAGAAGTTCGACGGTGCGCTCCGGAGTGGCGCTGTCGACGCACAGGCGCTCCATGGCCTGAAGATAGGTGTCGACGTCGTCGCGCTTGTCCAGGTACATCGCACCGGTGAGGTTCTCGACGTAGACCACGTCCGGCAGATCCTGCTCGGGAAAGCGCAGGATCGTGAATGCCCCGCCCTCGGCGGCGTGGCCGCCGAACCGGAAGGGCATGACCTGGATGGTGACGTTGGGCAGCTTGCTCATGGTGATGAGGTGCTCGAACTGGCCCCGCATCACCTCGGGACCTCCGATCGGACGCTTGAGCGCCCCCTCGTCCAGCACCGCCCACAGCCGGGGAGCATGGGGGCCGGTGAGCCGTTCCTGCCGTTGCAGGCGCAGCTCCACGCGCTGGTCGATCTCGTGTTCGGTGGCGCCGGCGTTGCCCAGGCGGATGACCGCGCGGGCATACCCCTCCGACTGCAGCAGTCCGGGGACGAACTGCAGCTCATAGGTCCGGATCAGCGTGGCCGCCTCTTCCAGACCGACGTAGGTCTGGAACCAGTGAGGGAGCACATCGTTGTAGCGGTGCCACCAACCCGGGGTATTCGCCTCGCGCGCGAGCTGGAGAAGCGCCTCGCGTTCGGCCTTGTCGGTGACTCCGTACAACGTGAGCAGGTCGTCCACGTCGCGTTCTTTGAAGCTGACCCGGCCCAGCTCAAGGCGGCTGATCTTGGACTCCGACGCCCGGATGACGTAGCCGGCCTCCTGACGGCTCACGTTCCTCGCCTCACGCAGACGGCGAAGCTGTGAGCCGAGCAGGATCCGACGTACCGTCGACCCGGTTCCCGGCGTCTCTGGAGTCACGCCCAACCTCCCGGCCTGAAAATGGCGGTCAGCGACCTTTCCCGGCGAAGCCGGGAAATCTAACACAGTGTGCCACTGGCATCCTCGCTCTGCCGCTACCTCCGATCATGTGGCGTCATCCGCCGGTGAAAGCCCATGCCGTCGGGGGATCGAGCAGATTCCCGAGCGGATGCACGTGCATTGGGCCTTGCATTCGCACGCTACGATGCGCAGGATAACGCACGAGACTTCCGAGCCACGGCTGCACAACGAGATCACTCTGCGGGGTCCCGGGAAAATGACGTCACGCCAGGCGCACGACGACACGCGCTGGGGGCTGAGCCCCGTCGTGGGGCCGGCCGGATCACAGGACCATGTCGTGCACTCGACACCCATACCCGAATCCGCCGACCTGCCCGAACGTCTCGAAGTGGCCGTCCGCGCCCTGGTCGAGGCCGCCGGCTGCGTCGTCTCCTTCACCGTGCTCCCCGAGCCGGAATCGGTCACCGAGGCCCGCCACTTCGCCCTCTCCCGGCTCACCGCCTGGGACTTGCCGACGCTCAGCGACGACGTCGGCCTGGTGGTCTCCGAACTCGTCACCAACGCGCTGCGGCACAGCGGCCACACCGGCGAGCGCTACGGCCGCCTCTCCGACCCGCTGCGCTCCGCCCCCTCGGCCATACGGCTGCGCCTGATGCACAAGGGCCCGTGGCTGCTCTGCGGGATCATGGACGCCAGCACGTCCGCCCCGCGGCGCAAAGAGCCCGACTACATCGCCGAGACCGGCCGCGGCCTGCACCTGGTGGAGTCGTTCTGCACCCGCTGGGGATGGCGGGGCCTGCCCGGGGGCAAAGTCGTATGGGCCCTGTTCAGGGCCCCTTCGTGACGGAACGTGGATAACCGGCGTTCCGTTGGGTATAGGGCCCTCGCCCCATTGAGCTGCGACAGGAGCCAGGAGAACCGGGTGGAATTCGCCGTCGAGCATCGGGTCGAACGAGGCCTCACCGTCGTCAAGATCAGCGGCGAGATCGATGTCTTCACCAGCCCACGACTGCGCGAGATGTTGCTCGACATCATCGAGAACGGCGGTCTCCATCTGGTGGTCGACCTCGGTGACGTCACCTTCCTCGACTCCACCGGCCTCGGTGTGCTGGTCGGGATCTTCCATCGGCTGCGCGCCCGCGACGGCTCGATGACCTTCATGGGCGTCAACGACAGGGTGCGCCGCGTCTTCCACGTCACCCAGCTGACGAAGATCTTCGTGCTGCACCGCACGCTGGACGACGCCATCGCCGCGCACGAGGCCTCACGGTCCGCCGGCGGCGACTCCAGCGACCGGGGCGCCCGACCCGCCACCTCCTGACCGGTGGCCTGACCGGCGCGCCGGCCGGAGAGCCGCCGGCGGACGACCTCACGGCCGCCGAACGGCACGGAGCGCGCTCGGCGGGGCCGGACACCCGGTACGGTGAGAGCAGAGATCAAGCCCGCCGCCAGGGCCCCGTCACGAGGTCGCGTGCGGAGCTGAACACCGACCGGACGGGAGCGCTCCGTGGCAGAACAGCCGCTGCATGAGCACACGCTCGGCAATGGCCTGCGCGTGGTGGTCTGCGAAGACCACGTCGTACCACTGGCCGCCGTGAACATCTGGTACGGCGTGGGGTCGCGGCACGAGCGAGCCGGCCGCACCGGCCTCGCGCACCTCTTCGAGCACCTGATGTTCCAGGGTTCGGGCAACGTCGCCGAAGGCGAGCACGCCGCCCTGCTGGAGAGCGCGGGCGCCACGTTCAACGCCAGTACGTCGTTCGAGCGCACCAACTACTACGAGACCGTGCCCGTCAGCCACCTGGAGCTGGCGTTGTGGCTGGAGGCCGACCGGATGGGCACGCTGCCCGCCGCGCTCACCCAGGCCAACCTCGACAACCAGCGCGACGTGGTCAAGAACGAGCGCCGCCAGCGTTACGACAACCAGCCCTACGGCACGGCGTTCGAGCGCCTGTGCCGGCTGACGTTCCCCGCGGGCCACCCGTACGCGCACACCCCGATCGGGTCCATGGAGGACCTCGACGCGACCACGCTCGAGGACTGCACCGACTTCTTCGCCACCTGGTACGCCCCCGGCAACGCGGTGTTGTCGATCGTGGGCGACGTCGACGCCGAGGAGACCCTCGCCGCGGTCGAGCGCTACTTCGGCGGCCTGCCGAGCGGCCCCGAGGTGCCGTCCGCGCGTCCCGGCGACCTCGGCCCGCTGGACGCGATCACGGTCGAGGAGGTCGACGAGGAGGTCCCCTCCCCCGCCTACTTCGCGATGTTCCCGCTGCCCTCCGACGGCGGCGGCGACATCGAGGCCGCCGAGCTGGCCGTGGAGATCCTCGGCGGCGGCTCGGGGTCGCGGCTCTACGACCGGATGGTGCGCCGCGAGCAGATCGCCACCGAGGTCTGGGCCGGCGTGACCCGGCTGGCCGGCGGTCCCTCGCTGGCGATCGTGGACGCGGTCGGCCCGGACACCGCCAAGATCGCCGAGGTCCTGGACGAGGAGCTCGCCCGGTTCGCGGCCGACGGCCCCGACGCCGACGAGACCGCGCGGGCCACCGCGCAGGCCGAACGCGGCTTCTTCGAGCAGACCGAGACCGTCACCGGCCTGGCCAACGCGCTGTCGGCCAACGCCACGCAGTTCGGCGACCCGGCCCGCGTCTTCACCGCGCCCAAGCGCGCCGCGGCCGTCACCGCCGACGACATCACCGAGATGGCGGGCCGCTGGATGGCGCCCGGCGCCCGGACCGTCCTCACCTACGGAGGTGCCAAGTGAGCCAGCCGAGCGGCCTCACCCTGCAACCCCGCCCGGTGCCCGGGCCGGTCCCGGCGTGGTCGTTCCCGGTCGGGGCCGAGGGGCGGGTGCCCGGTGGGCCCGGCACGCTCCGCGTCGACCTGCCCGGCCGCCGCCTCGCCGCCGTCCGCCTCGTGCTGGACGCCGGCGCCAGCCGCGAGCCCGGCGGCAAGGACGGCGTCGCCACGCTGGCCGCCCGCGCGCTGCTGGAGGGCACCGAGCCGGGCGGCGGCACCGCGCTGACCGCCGCGTTCGAACGGCTCGGGGCCAGCCTGTACGCCTCGGCCGACCTGACCGCGCTGCGCATCGCGCTGGACGTGCCGGTCACCCGGCTCGGCGCGGCGCTGGAGCTCTTCGCGGAGGTCATCCGGCGCCCGGCGCTGGCCGACTCCGACGTGGCGCGGCTGGTCAACGAGCGGCTGGAGGAGATCGCGCAGGAGGACGCCGACCCGGGCAGCCGGGCCGCGCGCGAGCTGCGGGCCGTGATGTTCCCGGCGGAGGCGCGCAGCTCGCGGCCGACCGGCGGCACCAAGGAGTCGATCGCCGCGGTCACCGGCGCCGACGTGCGCGCGTTCTTCTCGTCCGCGGTGCCCGCCGAGGCGACCGCCGTCGTCGCCGGCGACCTGTCCGGCACCGACGCCGACGTGGCCCTCGGCGGCGCGCTGGACGGCTGGACCGCCGCCGGCGACTCGCTCCAGGACCCCGACACGATCGAGCCCACCACCGGGCCGCGCATCGTCGTCGTCGACCGTCCCGGCTCGGTGCAGTCGTACCTCAGCATCGCGCACGGCGTGCCCAACCGCTCGCACCCCGACTGGGCCGACCTGATGGTCGCCTCGCACGTGCTGGGCGGCGGCCTGACCTCGCGGCTCAACGCCGTGCTGCGCGAGGAGAAGGGCTACACCTACGGCGTGCGCGCCGGGCTGCTGCGCATGCGCCACTGCGGCCTGTTCATCACGCAGGGCGCGGTGCACACCGAGGTGACGGCCGACGCGGTGGCCGACGCGCTCACCGAGCTGCGCGGCGTCGTCTCGCGCGGGATCAGCGACGAGGAGTGCGGTTCGTCCGTGCGCGCCCTGGCCGACCGGGCGCCGGCCGAGTACGAGACGGCCCGCGCGGTCGCCGCCGAGCTCGCCGACGCCGCCGCGGGCGGGCTGGGCCCCGGCTACCCGGGCCGCTACCTCGCGGCGGTGCGCGCCGCGACGCCCGAGAGCGTCGCGCGGGCCTACTCGACGCACATCGATCCGGAGCGGCTGACGGTCATCGTGGTCGGTGACGCGGAGCAGATCCGGGAGCCGCTGGAGGCCCTCGGTTACGCCTCCGTATCCGTCACCGCCAAAGACTGATGCTTTGGGCGTAATGTTCCGCTAGTCGGTGTGAACGATGGCATCGTGAGTTCCGTCTGACTGTTGCGGGGACTGTCCCCGCGCGCTCGTGAGAGGGGAACGTCCAGTGTCCTACGGGCAGCAGATGCCAGGCGGTGGCGCGCCCACGGTCGACGCGATCCTCTCGGCGCCGCACGCCCGGCCGGGCGGCGCGGTCGCCGGGAAGGTCCACCTGCGAGGCGGCTCGTCCGCGGTGGACATCCGGCACGTGACGATCGCCCTGATGCCGCGGATGGACAACGGGTACGGCGGCCAGAACGCCGGCCCCGAGATCTACCGCGGCGCGCTCACCCGGTCGTTCCGGCTGGAGGCGGGCGCGCAGCGCGACCTGGCGTTCTCGATCCCGCTCCCCTACGAGCTCCCGTTCACCACCGTGCTCGGCCGCGAGCTGCCCGGCTTCACCATCGGGCTGTGCACCGAGGTCGACACCGTCGGCGTGCCCGACCCGGGCGACGTCGACCCGATCTCGGTCGAGCCGCTGGAGTCGCAGCAGTGGGTGCTGGCCGCCATCGCCCAGCTCGGCTTCAAGATCCGGAACGTCTCGTTCGAGCAGAGCAAGCTGCGCGGGGTGTCCCAGCAGCTGCCCTTCTACCAGGAGATCCAGCTCGCGCCGCCGCAGCAGTACCGCGACCGTGTCGGCGAGGTCGGGCTGAGCTTCGTGGCCGCGCCCGGCAGCATGGCCTTCGTCCTGGAGGCCGACCGCCGCCACGGCGGCGGCTCCGCCGACGAGACGTTCGGCCGCTTCAAGTGCTCGCACAAGGAGGCGGCCGAGACCGACTGGCCCGCCCAGATCGGCAAGTGGCTCGACAAGGCCGCCGCGCAGTCGCGCGGGCCCGTGCGGAGCCCCGGCTACGGCGGGGCGCCCCAGCACCACGGGACGCCGCCGCACGGCGCCCCGCTGCCGCCCCCGCCGGGCCCGGCGCCCGGCGCGTTCCCGCCGCCCGCCCCGGGCGCGGCCCCGGGCGCTCCCGGCGTCCCGGCCCCGGCCGCCGCCAACTACGGTGTCCCGCCCGCGCAGCCGGGCGGCCGTCCCGGTCACCCGGGCCAGCCGGGCCAGCCGGGCCAGCACGGCCAGCCGGGCCAGTTCCCGCCGCCCGCGCCCGCCCCCGGCCAGATGCCGGGTCAGATGCCCGGCCAGCCTCCGGGCCACATGCCAGGCCACCACGCGCCGCCGCCCGGCGGCCACGGCCCGGCCCCCGTTCCCGGGCAGATGCCCGGCCCCGCGCCCGTCCCCGGCCCCGTCGCACCGCCTTACGCGGCCCCCGCAGGGCCCCCTCCGCCCGCGCACGTCCACCACGGGCAGCCCGCGCACTACCCGCCCGGCTACCGCCATGGCCACCACGGCCACCACCCGGGCTGGGGCGCCGCCGCGGCCGTCGGCGGCGTGGCCGCGGCCGGTGTCGCGGCCGCGGGCGTCGGCTACGCCGCGTCCCAGTACCCCGGCCAGTGGGTCGACCAGGCGGCGGCCAACGTCGCCGGCAACGTCGGCGGCTGGGCCGTCGACCAGGGCGCGCAGTTCGCGGTGGACCAGGGCGCGCAGCTCGCCGGCGACGTGGCCGGAGAGGTCGCGGGCGAGGCTGCGGGGATCGTCGGTGAGGTGCTCGGCGGTCTCCTCGGCGGTCTCTTCGGCTGACATACCCGAAAGGACGGCCGCGGCTGGTTAGGGTCGAAGAGAGTGTTCGCCCCCCGAGGAGCCACATGACCACCGTGATCCTGGTCCTGCTGTGCCTGGCGATCGCCGGCCGGGAACTCTACCTCGCCTCCGACAAGAGGCTGCCACGTGCCCAGGCCGAGCTGCGCGACCTGCGGGTCCAGGTGGCCGAGCTCAGCAAGCAGCTCGGCGCCCTCCAGACCAAGGTCAGCGAACCCGCCGGCATCCCGATCCCCCAGCCGCCCGCCGAGGGCACGCCCGCCGAGACCCTCGACCGGGTGGCGGCGCTCGCCGACCGGGTCGAGCAGGCCGAACGCGAGCTCGGCCACATCGGCAAGCAGCTGGAGGGCCTTGACCTCGACCGCGAGGCCCAGCACGCGCTGGCGCGTTCCCTCGACTCGGTCGAGCACGTCGTCGGCGAGCTGCACGACGAGATGCTCGGCCGGCTCGCCCGCGAGGAGGGCGTCGTGCCGGGCCTCGTGCTGAGCGAGGAGGGCGAGGCCGAGCCGCTGCTGTCGGCCACCTACGAGCGCTGCGCGGCCGAGTACGGCCTGCAGATCCGCGTGCGCGACCAGCGGCCGGCGGCCGGCGGCGGCTACTGGGGCACGGCCTACCACCTCTCCGGCCGCCAGGGCGACGCGCTCTCGGAGGAGCTGTTCGCCTTCGCGCGCGGCCTCTACGACCCGCAGGACCCGTCGGCGTTGTGCGGGCTGCTGACCGAGCTCGCACACCTGCGCGGCGGCGGCGTCGCCCGCATCGGCACGTTCACCGCCGTACGGACACCGCACGCGCTGCTCTGCGGGCTCGTCCCCGACGGCGAGCGTGCCGAGCCGTGGGAGCTCGCCGCCCAGCTGCGCGAGCTCCCCGACGAACAGCAGTGCGACCTCACCTGGCTCCGCACCGACGACCAGCCCTAGGGCGATCGACTTCGAGACACGCCCCTAAGGCCGGACGAACCGGGGCGTGTCACCACGGTCGACGCGGAAGGCCAGCAGGCAGCGCGGCGTGCGCACGACGTCGATCTGCAGGCACAACCCCAGGCCCAGGTGCGGGTCGATGAACACCACGCGCTGCAACGCGCGCAGCGCCCGGCGGGTCCGCGCCCGCGTCTCGGTCCGTGACGGGTCGTACAGCGTCGACACCACGATCTGGCCCGCGTACCGCCACAGGGCCGCCGAGTCGAGCACCCGCACCCGTGCGCCGGCGAGGTCCGCGACGATCACGACACCGGTGTCGTCGCCCTCCACCGGCCGCGTCTGCGGCTGCTCACGCGGCGCGAGCGGCCCGCCGACGGCGCGGTGGTAGCGCAGCGGGTCGAGCGTGTCGATGACGAACGCCCCGGCGTACGGCCACGACGCCCGCGGCTTGCCGGGCGGTTCGGGGCGCCCGTTCCGGTGCGCGCTGAGGTCGAGCACCATGCCGGCCTCGTCCAGCCAGACCGGCAGGCCGAGCTTGGCCGCCCCGCCCTCGGCGAGGGTGTCCATCGTCCGCCACAGGTCGTCCGCGCGCCGCGTGAGCATCGCTGCCAGCCCCAGCCCGGGGAACGCGCCCTCCAGCACCGCCAGCGTGGCCTGCCAGATCGCACTGTCCACGAACCCCGACACGAACCGGTCGACGAGCGCCTTACGCTCGGCCGGATCCGCCATCGACACCTCGGACCCCGACGACGGAGCCCACTGCGGCCGCTCCTTGGCCACCGGCCCCCGCGCCAGCGCCCCAGGCGGCGGCCCCTCCCCCGCGGAAGGCGGATCCACCCGCGTCTCGCCCCCGGGCCGCGCGTCCCGGTAGAGCTCGTCAGCGGCATGCACCGGCTCATACCGCGCCGGCGCCTCGATATCAGGCCGAGTCTCTGAAGCCGAACCCACCGGCCCCACAGCCCGGTAACCTCCCGAGCCACCCTCCTCCCCACCAGATTGCGTCTCCGGCGCGTACGGCGGCCGCGCCGTGGGTGACACGTCCGAAGCGGGCGGGGGCACCGAGCTGTACGGCTGCGACGTGCTCGGCCCTTCCCCGCCTGCGTGCGGCTCCTGGCCAGGCACCGCCCCCGACACATACGGCGGCTCCACAACAGGCGACACCCCACCACCGGACGGCGACTCAGGACCAGGCCGCGACGCAGACCCGTACGACTCCGGCCCGGCCGCCCCCTCCCCACCAGACTGCGGCTCCCGGCCAGGCGCAGCCCCCGACGCATAGGGCGGGGTGGGAGGTGTCTCTCCACCGGGTGGCGACTCAGGAGCGGACCGCGACATCGTCCCGTACGGGTCCGAGGCGGGCGGGCCCTCCGCGCCAGACTGTGGCTCCCGGCCAGGCAACGGCTGCGATGCGTAGGGCGACGTGGGCGGTGTCTCCCTGCCGGGTGGTGGCTCAGGGGCGGGTGGAGATACCGAGCTGTACGGCTGCGGCGTGGTCGGGCCCTCCCCGGCTGCGTGCGGCTGCTGGCCGGGCGGCGACTCCGGGGCGTACGGCGGCTCCGCGGCAGGCGGCACCCCACCGGCGGACGGCGGCTCAGGAGCGGGCCGCGGCGCCGACCCGTACGGGTCGGAGACGGGACCCTCCGCGCCAGGCTGCGGCTCTCTGTCAGACGCGTAGGGCGACGCGGGCGGCCTCTCCGCACCAGGCGGTGAGACCGGGCTGTGCGGCTGCGGCGTGGTCGGCCCTTCTCCGCCTGGGTAGGGCTGCGGCCCTGAGGCGGGCGGCGGCGCTGTCCCGTACGGCTGTCCCTCTACGCCGGGCGGCGGGCCTGGGGCGGGGGGTGGGATCGCCGTGTACGGGGGCTGGGCGGCGGGGGTCCAGTCGTCGGGCGGGTCGGCGGCGTGCTGGGGCTCGTAGTCCGCGGGCTCCAGGGGGCGCGGGGGCTGGACGGGTTTCCAGTCGCCGGGCTCGGTCTTTCGGCCGGCCACGTGGACGTCGCCGGGATGGGGAGGCTCCGAGGGCGCCGGGTCGACAGGCTCCTCGGGATTGTCGGGGTTGTCGCTCGGGCCGAATCTCACGAGAACGATCCTCTGCCGCGCGGGCGGTGCCCGCAAGGTGATCAGGGAACGCCGGTCCCGAAGAGGGCGGCGCACAGGGCTTCGAGCCGGTCGGGGCCGTCGTCGGCGGCGAGGACGGTGATCAGGGGCGTGTCGTCGTCGTCCAGGCGGAGGCGGACGGTCACCTCGCGGCGCATCTGCTCTTCGACGCCGTGGGCGGCGGCGACGTCCTGGAGCCCGACGGAGACCAGGCCGGGGAGCTCGACGAACGCCGACTGACGCGCGGCGTGCAGCTCCTCGGTCCACAGATCGAGGAGTCGGCGGGCCAGGCCGTTCAGCAGCCGGCCCCACGGCTCGAGCAGCCTCGGCGGCACGTGCTCGGTCTGCAGCTCGGGGAGGCCGAACCTGGCCAGGCCCTTGGTGGTGAACCAGAGGCCGTGCGGGCCTTCGGTGTGCGGCAGCAACATCCAGTCGGTCAGGCGGGTGACGCCGTCGGCGTCGGGCAGCGACCGCCACAGTTGCTCGGTCGTCAGGACGCGCGGGGTGAAGACGTCGACGACGTGCGACCCCGGCGTGGCGACCGCGCCCGCGACGGCGCGGGCCGCCCACTCGTGCACCGGCGGGCCGCCCGGCCGGTAGGCGGCACGCACCGCCAGGATGTGCGTGGCCGCGCGGATCCCGGCGAGCTCGTCGGCGGACGCGCCGTACAGCGCGAGCAGGTCGGCGGGCAGTGGCGGGAACTCGGCGGCGGCCCGCAGGTCGAGCGTCAGCAGCGGGCTGTCGAGCATGCCGAGCACCAGGTCGCGCAGTGGTGGCTCGACGCGCAGGGAGACCTGCGCTCGTGCCGTCTCCCACGGATCGGCCGGGGCGGCCGGGGCGGCGACGGCATAGGTGCCGTGCAGAGTTTCCGGGACCGGCAGCGTCAGAATCTCACCCAACTCGTCCCCCGATAGCAGAGCCCTACAGGGACCCTCCGTCAGGATCGACACTATCGAGTGGGCCGGTCCGCCGACGTTGGAAAGTGTCTGTCGCCGAAGCGACAATTACCTACCAACGGCGCAAGTGACTCATGGACGGCGCACGCGCTTCAGGCAAGCGCGTGCTCGAACCAGACCACCTTGCCGAAGTCGGTACGGCGGGTGCCCCAGCGGTCGGCGAGATGGCTGACGAGCTGCAACCCGCGTCCGGACTCGTCGGTGGCGTCGGCGTCGCACACGTAGGGCAGCTCGTGGCCGTCGTCGCTGACCTCGCAGAGCAGCGTGCCGCCCTTGACCAGCCGCATGCCGATGGCGCCGGCGCCGTGCACGAGCGCGTTGGTGACCAGCTCGCTGACCAGCAGCTCGACCACGTCGGCGAGCTCGCCGAGACCCCAGTGGGCGAGCCTGGCGGTGACCTCGGCGCGGGCGCGCGGCACCATGCTGGCCTCGGCCTCCAGGTCCCAGCTCACCACGTCGTCCTTGGGGATGCCGTCGCAGCCGACCGCCACCAGGGCGACGTCGTCGGCCGGGCTGGCCGGGGCGAGCGCGCCGAGCAGGGCGTCGCAGGTGCCGTCGAGGGAGTGCGACATCCCGTCGAGGTGCTCGCGCAGCACCTCCAGCCCCTCGGCGACGTCACGGTCGCGCCGTTCGATCAGGCCGTCGGTGCACAGGATCAGCCGGGAGCCGTCCTCGACCGGGAACTCGACCGTCTCGAACGGCTCGCCGCCCACGCCGATCGGCACCCCCGTCGGCACCCGCGCGACGGCCGCCTCGCCGTACGGCGAGACCAGCACGGGCGGCAGGTGCCCGGCGTTGGCCACCTGGCAGCGCCGGTCGACCGGGTCGTAGACCGCGTAGAGACAGGTGGCGACGTAGTCTTCGCCGAGCCGCTGGGCGAGGTCGTCGAGATGCCGGAGCAGCTGGTCGGGGCGGAGGTCCTGGGCGGCGAGGGTACGGACGGCGGTCCGCAGCTGGCCCATGATCGCCGCGGACGTCACGCCGTGCCCCATCACGTCGCCGATGACGATCGCCACCCGGCAGCCCGGCAGCGGGATCGTGTCGAACCAGTCGCCGCCGACCTGCGCGGCCTGCCCGGCGGGCCGGTAGCGGTAGCGGACCCGGGCGCCCGCGACGGTGGGCGCCTCGGCGGGCAACATCGAGCGTTGCAGCTCCTGCACCATCTGGACCTCGCGGCGGTAGAGCCGCCCGTTGTCGATGCAGAGCGCGGCCCGCCTGGCCAGCTCGTCGACGACGGCGAGGTCGAGGTCGTCGAACCCGGGACGGCCCGCCTTGCGCATCAGCTTGAACGTGCCGAGCACCTGGCCGCGCGCCACCAGCGGCACCACGAGCAGCGCCCGCCCGGTGATGAGCGGCCGCAGGTCGCGGTCGGTGAACGGGGCGGAGATCGCCTCCGCGTTCTCCCGGCTGATCCGTGGCAGGTGGACCGCGCGGCCGGTGCGCATGGCCTCGACGAACGGCGTCTCGTCAGGCATGAACAGCGCCTCGCCCTCGGGCAGGGTGTCGTCCCAGCGGCCCGGCTCGTCGTCGTGCACGACCGCGACCCGGCGCATCAGGGCCGACCCGTCGACCTCGCGCGAGGCCGGCTCCCAGTCGGCGGTGGCGACCCGCTCCAGCAGGACCACCGACGCGAAGTCGGCCAGCTGCGGGACCAGGACCTCCGCGAGTGTCCTGGACGCCTGCAGATGATCGAGCGAGCTGCCGATCTGCTGACCGGCCTCGCCGAGGAAGGTGAACCGCTCCCGCACGGCCATCGTCTCCAGTTCGTGTGTTGGGCGCGGGCGAGGGGATGCCGCTGCGTTGGCTCGAACGCGCCGCGCCGGTTCGGCGGCGCGCGGACGGATCCGCAGAGCGCGGGGCATGCCGCCCCAGTACGGAACGATGGGAAGCCTGATGGTGACGCTGAGGTTGACCGCCGGGTAGCCCATCGACAACACCCCGGCGGTGAGGGCCTCGGCCCCGGTGTGACCGGCGGACGTGAGCAGGCCGGCCAGCCCGCGGCCGAGACGGGCGGCGTCGCGGCCGGCCGGCGGGACCAGCGCGGGCTCGATCCGCAACATCCGGATCCCGGATCCGGCGGCCGTCGCCCCGGCCGCGGGCGGCACGACCAGCGTGTCGCCCAGGCAGAGCCCGGGGCCTTCGGCGCTCAGCCGGCGCAGGTCGGCCGCGACCGCCAGCACTCTGATCTCGGCTCCGGACAGGGGGCCGAACGGGTAGACCCACCAGGCGATCTCGGCCAGCTCGCCGTTGTCGGCCCGGGGCACGGCGAACGCGCCGGACCACACCTGGGCGAACTCGTCCGGCTCGAACACGGCGCGGTGCTCCTGCGGAAGCCGCAGCAGGGTGCGGAGCGAGCGTCCGACCGCCTGGCAGCCGACGACCCCGAAGAGGTCTTCGGCGGTGCCGCTCCAGTGCGCGACGCGGGCGTGCGCGTCCAGCGCGATGACGGCGAGGCGCGCCACTCCGAGCAGATGGTTTCCGAGCAGCCGCGGCACTGCCGTCTCGGCTTCCCGGACCTCCCGCGTCCCGGCCGCCTGATCGTTTTCCGGCACCGTCGGCCGGCCTCGAGCGATGACCACGCGGACCCCTCCCTGGGCGGCCTTGATTTCATGCCCCCGACAACCCGCGGTAAAGAGGACGTTACCTCGCGTGAGCCTCCAGCGCTGGCACTCTGACGAAGTGACGACACCCGGACACGTCCGGAACGCCACTCCCGCCCCACCGGCGACCAGGCCTCCCCGATCAGGACCTTCGCGGCCCGTTCGCCCAGGCGCTCGATGTGGCCCTCCGGAACGTGAGGTGCGCCGGAACGTACCGTCACGGCATAATGGGTGAGCACTCACTCGGAAGCCGCGAGGTAGCGAGGTACCGCCGTTGAGCCCCGCCACGGAACCCATGCGCGACCGCATCCTGACCGCCGCCATCACGGTGATCCGCGGCCGCGGGATCGTCGCCGCCACCACCAAGGAGATCGCCCGCGCGGCCGGTGTCTCCGAGGGCAGCCTCTACAACCACTTCGCCGGCAAGACCGCCCTCTTCGCGGCCGCGCTCGCCGAGGTCACCGGAACGGCCCGTACCGCCATGACGGAGACGCTGGGCGCGGTGGGCCGCGACACCGTCGAGCACAACCTCACCCGCCTCGCCGCCGCGATGGTGCGCTTCTACGGCGAGCTGCTGCCGATGACCGGGCCGGTCCTGGCCGACCCCGAGCTGATCGCCTGGCTCCGCGCCGACGGCCCCGCGGCGGGGCCGGTGCACGGGCACGCCGCGCTGATCGCCTACCTGGAGGCGGAGCGGAAGGCCGGACGGCTCGCGCAGGACGCCCGCCCGCCGTTCCTCGCCGCCGCCCTCCTCGGCGGTTGCCAGCAGCACGCGTTCCTCACCCGCCTCGCGGGCCCGGAGGCGGTCGCGGACGATGCGGGCCTGCCCGCCGACGCCGACGAGTTCGCCGCCACCCTCGTCCAGACCGTGCTCGCGGGCCACCTCCCCTAGCGGCCCCTGGCCGCCTCCTCTAGCGTCCCCTGGCCGCCTCCCCTAGCTCATCCGCCGCATACGGATCGGGATTTGACCGGAAGCGGCAAAGAGCACCACTGCGACATTGACACCCGAATCTCCCGGGCAGACGATCACGCAGTCCCGGCGTGGGGGCCACCCTCCACACCCACCGGGCACGGCAGGCAGACGCGGTGCCGTTCCGCGCCATCGCGCTGCCCCGTACGGAACCGTGATCCCCGCCACGAGGAGGCGCGATGTCGCGCACGTTCTTCCGGCGGGCCGTCAGACCCCGGACGGCCACGTCCCTGCTCGCCGCCGCGGTACTCCTGACCGGAGTGCTCGCCGCGACCCCGGCCGCGCAGGCCGGCCCCAAACCCGAGAGGTCGACCGGCGTGGTCGACGTCTACACCGGCGACCTCACCGCCGACCAGATCAAGCGGCTCAACGCCGCCGGGCTCGACCACGAGGACATCACGTTCGGGAAGGCCTCCGGCGACCGGACCAAGGTCGACGTGGTGATGAGCGGCGTCCAGGCCGCCCAGCTGGCCGGCGGCGGGGTACCGCTCACGCTCAAGAAGGTCGGCGGCAAGGACATCCGGGCGAGGACGGCCGCCGCGCCCGCGGTCTTCCGCCCGTACAGCGGCGCCGGCAACATCCGCGAGGAGATGGTGAACCTCGCGGCGGCCCACCCGAGCATCGCCGCCACCGTGGACTTCGGCACCTCGGGCCAGGGCAAGCCGATCACCGCCGTCCGGGTCAGCAAGAACGTGGCCGGCCTCAAGGACGGGCAGCGTCCGGCGATCGTCTACCAGGCCACCCAGCACGCCCGCGAGTGGATCACTCCCGAGATGGTGCGCCGGCTCCTGCACCACTACGTGGAGAACTACGGCAAGGACGCGGAGATCACCAAGATCGTCGACACCACCGACCTGTGGTTCGCGCCGGTGGTCAACCCCGACGGGTACGACCTGACGTTCCAGGACGGGTTCCGGCTGTGGCGCAAGAACACCCGGGACAACAACGGCGACGGGCAGATCACCGGCGGCGACGGCGTCGACCCCAACCGCAACTTCCCCTACAAGTGGGGTTACGACAACGAGGGCTCGAGCCCCAACCCGGCCAGCGAGACCTACCGAGGCCCCGGCCCCGCGTCGGAGCCGGAGACCAAGGCGCAGATCGGCCTGTACAAGCGGCTCAAGCCCAAGTACCTGGTCAACTGGCACTCCGCCGCCGAGCTGCTGCTGCACGGCGTCGGCTGGCAGACCCTCACCCGCAGCCCGGACGACGTCATCCACGACGCGCTCCTGGGCGACATCGACAACCCGGCCGTGCCGCACTACAACCCGCAGCTCGGCGCCCAGCTCTACACCACCAACGGCGAGACCGACGGGTACGCCGACAACACCACCCACACGCTGGCGATCACGCCGGAGATGGCGACCTGCGTCACCGCGGCCGGCTACGTCCCGGACGACCCGTACACGCCGGAGAACTGCGGCAGCATCTTCGAGTTCCCCGACGACGAGAACCTGGTCGGCATCGAGTTCCGCAACAACATCCCGTTCGCGCTGGCGGCGGCGAAGTCGACCCACACGCCGGACGAGCCGGTGTCGGTGGTCGGCCGGACCGCGGCCGACTTCGAGGTCGACAGGTTCGGCACCTCCTACGGCTCGTCGCAGGAGGCCGCCTCGGTGATCCGGCGGTCGCTGAGCGACAAGAGGCTCAACTACCGGATCAACGGCGGACGCGTCCGCGACGCCGGCGTCCGCGAGTGGAACGGCGGCGAGCGCTTCGGCGACGAGAACGACACCTACTACGCCGAGTACCGCGGCAAGGTCGGCGGGCAGGGCCCCGGTGACAAGGTCGAGGTGTGGTTCACCGGGAAGAAGAAGGGCAAGCGCGTCGAGAGCCCGCACTTCACCTACACCGTGCGCGACCGGCAGCGGGCCGACGTGCTCGTGATCGCGGACGAGGACTACACCGGCGTCAACCCGACCTACCCGGCCGGCACCAGCGCGCCCAAGTACGCGCAGCAGTACGCCGACCTGGTCAAGGCGAGCAAGCACAAGCCCCTGGTCTGGGACATCGACAAGGACGGCGTCCCGCACGACCTCGGCGTGCTGAAGCACTTCGAGGCGGTCGTCTGGTACCTCGGCGACAACCGGCTGACGCAGGACGCGGCCGACGCGATCGTCCCGACGTTCCTGGGCGACTTCCCCGATTCGCAGGTCGCCGACCGGGCCAAGGATCTCGTCCTGTCGGTCCGCTCGTACCTGAACGAAGGCGGCAAGCTGCTCTACACGGGTGAGACGACCGGCTACAACGGGCCGCTCAACCGGGTGAACGGCGGCGGCATCTACTACGGGCTCAAGGGTCATCCCGAACGCCCGTGCGTCGTGCAGGCCAACTTCCGGGACGACTGCGAGCTGCTGTCGGACGACTTCCTCCAGTACTACCTGGGCGGGTACGACCGGGCCAGGGTGGGCACGCCCACACAGGTCGTCGGGACCGACCGGCCACTGGACGGCGTGACGGCCGATCTCGGCGGCACGGCGTCCAACCCGCTGAACGAGGCGGGCGGTTTCCAGGTCACCTCGACGGTGCTGCCCGCGGCCCAGTTCCCGCAGTTCAGGAGCTGGAAGGCGGGCGACTACCTCGGTGCGGCAGCCCCGTTCGAGCCGGTCGAGGGCCAGTGGTACGTCAGCGGCACCCATCAGGACGCCCTGTACCGGCGCCTCACCCGGACGATCGACCTGTCGAACGTGACCGCGGCCCAGGCCCCGGCGCTGCAGGCGCAGCTCTCCTACAGCACCGAGACCGGCTTCGACCACGTGATCGTCGAGGCGCGCTCGGCCGGAGGGGACGACTGGACGACCCTGCCGGACCGGAACGGCCGGACGCGCACCACGGTCCCGACCGAGTGCGAGGCGGGCTACTTCCTGGAGATGCACCCGTTCCTCACGCACTACCTGACCGGCGGCAACCCCTGCCAGAACACCGGCACGAGCGGCGCGTGGAACTCCTTCACCGGCAGCTCCAACGGCTGGGTGCCGACCGCGTTCGACCTGTCCGCGTACGCGGGCAAGCAGGTCGAGGTGTCGATCGCGTACGTGAGCGACCCGTTCACCGGCGGCACCGGGCTGTTCATCGACGACACCAGGGTCACCACCACCGGTGGCCAGGTGGACGCCGAGGGCTTCGAGTCGGGCCTCGGCCCCTGGGCGATCCAGGGCGCGCCCGCCGGCAGCCCGGCCAACGTCTCGGAGTTCACCCGGTCCCAGGCCCTGATCGACTCCGTCTCGGCGGTGGCGACCAGGGACTCGATCGTCTTCGGGTTCGGCCTCGAACAGGCCAGGACCCCCGACGAGCAGCGGCTCCTGATGAGCCGGGCACTGAGACACCTGCTCGGATGATCATGGGGGCGTAACGTCCCGGCACCCGCCGGACGCCGCGCCCGGAAGGGCCGCGAAGACCCCGAAGGCCCCGACCGCCTCCACCGGTCGGGGCCTTCGGCCGTGTCATGGGTCCACAAAAAACCCGTAAAAGCCTCCTACCAGGCGCTATACCAGTCGGTAACCCCCCACGTGGCCGTTCGGGGGTGAAATGTGACCGACGCCACGCAACCTTCTGGACCGTTCCGAGCGTCTTACTTAGCGAGAACACCCACCGATCGAGTGGAAGCGCCCACCGCGTCACGCCCGCGACGTCCCGGCAACGGGGTCGCCAGGTTCCGGCGGTCCGCGCGCTCTCCCTCGGCCCACCCTCCATGCGCGGCCGAGACCCCGCCGGTAACCGGCGACTCCAGGGAGCCTCCCGGCCCCCGGCCGCGGCGATGCGCCGCGGTGACCGGCACCTCGACCGCGTCACGAGCCGCCTTCGAACTCGTCGGGAACGGTGGAACGTACCTCACACACGGGGGGCGGCCTGAATCCGCCCGTTCCGCGCCCACCCCGCGCGGAGTCAACCGGCCCGGCCCGCCCGGGTCCTGACCCACGGGAGCGAAGATGACCGCCGTCACCATGCCCGTTCGCCCTGAAACGACCGCGCGCCCCACGACCCTTGCGAACTCCCCCGTCTGCGCCGACCCGGAGCGGTACGAGCGCGACGTCCTCCCCTATGTCGACCCGCTGTACGCCAGCGCCGTCCGGATGACGCGCAACAGCGCGGACGCCGAGGACCTGGTCCAGGAGACCCTCGCCAAGGCCTACGTGAACTTCCACCAGTTCCAGGAGGGCACGAACCTCAAGGCCTGGCTGCACCGCATCCTCACCAACAACTTCATCAACACCTACCGCAAGCGGCAGCGCGAGCCCATGCGCGCCGGCTCGGAGGAGCTGGAGGAGTGGCAGATCGCCCAGGCCGAGTCGAACTCGGCCGGATTCCGGTCCGCCGAGTCCGAGGCCCTCGACCGCATCCCCGACTCGCACGTCGTCACCGCCCTGCGCGACCTGCCCAAGGACTTCCGGGACGCGGTCTACCTCGCCGACGTCGAGGGATACGCCTACAAGGAGATCGCCGAGATGATGGGGACCCCCATCGGCACGGTGATGTCCCGTCTCCACCGAGGCCGCAAGCAACTGCGCGAGGCGCTCGCCGGCCACCAGGGCCACACCCTCGCCGCCTGAGCCCACGGCGCATCACGGCCCGATCCCCTGAACCCCCTCCCCCGGCGTGATCCCGCGGTTACCCCGTGACCGCGGGATCACTTCATTTCCCGGGAAGGTCCTCCTGTGAATCTTCCGGCGAAGATCTGACCACTCTCGGTATCCGTTCAGATACATTGAGCGACGATCGGTATCGAACCCGGGAGGCCCCCTTGCCGCACCTCGTCGCCACCGCCCTCGCGGGCGCCGCCCTCGCCGTCCTGCCCATCATCGCCGCGGCTCCCGCCGGGGCGAGCACCCTGCCGGCGCCGGCGGCCGCGGCCAGCGAGCTGCGCCTCACCCTGACCTATCCCGGCGACGACGCGTCCGGCACCCGCACGGTCACGCTCACCTGCGCCCCGGACGGCGGCGGCCACCCCGCGGCCCGGCGCGCCTGCGCCGAGCTCGGCGCACGCGGCGGCGCCATCGAGGGCGAGCCCGCCGACACCGCCTGCGTCCTGATCTACGCGCCGGTCGTCGCCGAGGTCACCGGCCACTGGCAGGGCACGCCGGTGAGGTTCTCCCGGAAATACGGCAACGACTGCGAGCTGCACGCCCGCACCGGCACGGTCTTCCGCTTCTGAGCGCGCACCGGGCGTCCCCGATCTCTCCCAGGTCCGCCGCTCTGCCTGCATAGCCCTCCCCTTTACGGGTAGTGCGCCGCTACACCCCCCGCTCAGACCGGGCGAGGCGGCTTCGGTGAACGAACGACGGGCGAACGGCGAACGAGCGGAACGGGACGAGCGAAGGAGCACGAGACGTCATGTCTCGGAGAGTCGGTGACCTGATGACCACCAGGCCGTGCACGCTCCCGCTGGAGGCGACGCTCTACGAGGCCGCCCTGGTGATGCGGGACGAGGGGATCGGCGGTGTCCTGGTCACCTTCTCCGGCCGCCTCTGCGGCGTCGTCACCGACCGTGACATCGTGATACGCGCCGTGGCCGAGAGCCGCGACGCCTCCCGGACCCCGCTGGGCGACGTCTGCACGGCCGATCTGACCACGGTCGGCCCGGACGACGACGCCGCGACCGCCGAACGGCTCATGCGCGAGCAGTGCGTCCGGCGGCTGCCGGTGGTCGACGCGGAGAAGCGGCCGGTCGGCATCCTCTCGCTCGGTGATCTCGTCATCGCCGACGGCGAGGCCTCCGCGGTCCTGAGCGACATCAGCAAGGCCCCGCCCGACATGTAGCCCAACCAGTGAGGCCGGTGAGACGGCGATGCCGAGGCGACCGCCAGATCATCACGGCAGGCGAACCACACCGAAACCGGGCCAGGAGTGCGATCCGGTCCCCTGGCCGGATACCGTCGCAGTTGTGCCGTCTCCCGACACCGTCCTGACCGACCAGCTCGCCATCGAGATCGCCCGCCTGGGCATCGTGGGCGAGTCGTCGGACCTGGGCACCCTGCACCGCGTCACCGACCTCGCCTCGCGCGCCGTTCCCGGCTGCGCGGGCGCGGCGAGCGTGCGCTGGGCGCTGCCCGCCGACGAGTCGGAGCGGCCCGAGCCGCTCGCGACGGCCGCCAGCCACCCCGACGTGGCCGAGCTGACCGACATGCAGCTCGAACGCGGCGTCGGCCCGGTGTTCGACGTCGTGCGCAACCGGCGGGCGGTGAGCGCCGACGACGTCCTGGCCGAGACGCGCTGGCCCCAGACGACCTGGGACATGTTGCGCCGCGGGGTGCGGTGTTTCATCACCACCCCGCACTACAACGATCCCGTGCTGGTGACATTGACGCTCTACGGAGTGACACCTCGCTCACTCACCGCTGACCAGCACGCCCTGGCGGCCCTGCTGGCGGCCCAGAGCAGCGCGGCCGTCTCCAACACGCTGCAATTCGACAACGTGCACCGGACCGCGGTCCAGCTCCAGGAGGCGGTGGAGGCCCGGGCGGTCGTCGACCAGGCGAAGGGCATCCTCATGCACGCCCTCGGCTGCGACGCCGACGAGGCGTTCGCCGAGCTGCGCCGCATCTCGCAGTCGCGGCGGGTCAAGCTGACCGCCCTGGCCCAGCGGATCGTCGGTGACCAGGGCCTCATCTGAGGGCGGCGCCGCTCCTCATGGCACCGCATAAGCTGCGTAACGTCCGACGCCAAATCGTTGTGAACCACCCCGTAGCCTCTCGTGGCGGCGCCTAGGCCCGGCGGACGGCAGAGGAATAGGCTGCGCAGGCGACCACGGTCGGCGGGGGGACGCCTGAACCGAGTACGGGCCCTGACCCCGCCTGCCTCGTCGTTGGAAAACCTGGAGCACCCCATATGGCCGAACAGCTCGAACCAGAGACGATCCTGCGCGAAATCGGCGAGCTCGAAGGCAGGATCGCGGAGCTGCGCCAGGCGGCCAACATGCCGGAGCCCGATCTCCGGGCCACCCTGGACGCGGCGCTGGTCGAGCTGGAGCTGGCGCTGAGCGCGCTGCGCACGTTCGGCAACGACCAGTCGAGCGCGTCCGGCCGTTCGGCGACCGCCGAGACCGAGCGCAGGGTGCTGCGCACGGTGTTCCAGGACGCCCCGGTGCCGCTCTTCCTGCTCGACCGCGACGCCGGCGTGCGGCGCGTCAACAAGCAGGCGGCGGCGCTCCTGGGCACCTCGCCGGGCTACGTCTCGGGCAAGCAGTTCGTCGCGTTCTGCGACCTGCCCACGCGGGCTCCGCTGCGCTCGCAGCTGGCCGCGGTCGTCAGGACCGGCCGCCGGCGCCGGGCCAAGGTCCGGTTCCTGGGCCGCGAGCACCCGATCGACGCGGTCGTCACCATGGCCCGGGTGTGGATCCGCGGCGAGCCCGACCCGATGGTCGTCGTCGCGGCGGGCGCGAGCACGACCGCGACCGACGGCCCCGAGGTCGCCGGGGACGAGGCCCCCGGCGAGAAGGGCGGCGCGAGCGCCGGCGCGCCACGGGCGGGCGGCGCCCCGGCCGCGGCTCCGCCGCGCGACGAGGGCATGGCCGCCCTGGTGCACCGCATGGACGTGCTCGCGACCGCGTCCGAGCTGCTCCTCGACGAGCCGGTGTTCAACGAGAACGTGGCGATCCGCCGCTGCGCCCGGCTGCTGACGTCCGAGATGGCCGAATGGGTCTTCATCGACCTGGCCCCGCCGCGGCCCGGCCCCGGCGCCCAGGGCGGTCCGGCCAACGGCGACGCCGACCGCGAGCTGCGCCGGGTGGTGGCCATGGGGCCGCCGGACGAGCGCAGCGAGGACATCGTGCGCAGCCTCGAGCGGGTCAACGCCGAGACCGGCACCCTCTCGCACACCGTCTACACCACCCGGCAGAGCGCGCTGCGGCCGCATGTCGAGGATCTCGACCTGCTCGGAGTCTGCGCCGACGGGCAGTCCGCCTGCGTGAAGATGGGCGCGACGTCCGTCCTGTGCGTGCCGGTCGAGGACGGCGACCGCTGCATCGGCACGATCACGCTCGCGGGCAGCGGCGAGCACGGCCCGTTCGACCTGCTCGACCTGGGGGTCGCGCAGCGGCTCGGCCGCTACCTGGCGCTGGTCATCCGGGCGTCCCGCCTCTACCAGCGCCGCGACGAGGTCGCGGTGTCGCTCCAGTCCAGCCTCCTGCCGCAGCAGCTGCCCCGGATCGCCGGCGTCGAGGTCGCGGGGCTCTACCGGGCCGCCACGCACGGTGTCGAGGTGGGCGGCGACTTCTACGACGTCTTCCCGGCCGCGGACGGCGGCTGGGGCATGGTCCTCGGCGACGTGTGCGGCAAGGGCCAGAAGGCCGCGGCGGTGACCGCCGCCGCACGGCACGGCGTCCGGGCGCTCGCGGGCTGGAAGAGCGACCCGGTCGAGGTGCTGTCCATGGTCAACCAGGGCCTGCTGGACGAGGAGCGCTTCGTGACCGCGGTGCTGGCGCGGCTGAACGTCGACGGGGAACGGGTGTCGGTGACGGTGGCCTCGGCGGGCCATCCGCCGGCGATCGTGATCAGTGCCGACGGGATGATCCGCTACGCCTCCAGCGGCGGGGTGCCGCTCGGCCTGTTCGACGATTTCGAGGCCGTGGCGCAGACGCTCGACCTCGATGTCGGCGACACCCTGTTCTTCCACTCCGACGGGGTCCTGGACGCGTGCGACCTGGTCCGGCGCCAGTACGGGCAGGAGCGGCTGCTCGAGGTGCTGGCCGGGCACGCCACCGCGCCGCTGCAGGACATGCTCGGCGCGCTCGAGCGCAACCTGCTCGACTACTGCGACGGTGACCTCCGGGACGACGTCTCGATGCTGGCGCTGCGCAGGCTGCCGGTGCCCCTGAACTGAGCCGGGCCGCTCCACCAGGTGAAAATGTCAAAGTTGGGGGTATTTGGCCCCGCATGAGCACCGAATCGCCTGCGCCGCCCATCGCGAACTCCCGCAACGAGACCGAGCACGAGCGGCTCGACCGCCAGCTCATGGAGCTGTTGCAGGGGTTCCGCGTCGCGGTCACCGGCGTCCAGGTGCTGTTCGCGTTCCTGCTCACCGTGCCCTTCGCCCCGGGCTTCGACCGGGTGGACGACACGGGCCGGGACCTGTTCTACGTCGCGCTGTACTCGGCCGCGTTCGCCTCGATCTGCTTCATCGCGCCGGTGATCCAGCACCGGCTGCTGTTCCGGCTCAACCAGAAGCCCCTGCTGATCAGGCGGGCCAACCGGTACGGCATCCTCGGCGCGGTGGCGCTCGCGTTGTCGATCACCTCCGCCACCACCCTGATCATCAAGGTGCTGGGCGGGACCGGCGCCGCCATCGCCACCGCCGCCGTGGTCGCCGTGCTCTGCGCCTGGGTCTGGTTCGCCCAGCCGCTGCTCACCCGGCGCACCGCCGCACGTTCGCCCGGCGACTCCTCCCGGCATCTGGTCAGCACCCCCCGAGCAGGCACCCCGTCCGGGAACGGCGCCCCCGCCGTGGAGCGCGAGACGGTCCGCGGCCCGGCCGGCGAGTGAGCGCGGCGCCCCGCCGCCGCGCACGGCGGGGCGCCTGCTCCGTCATCCGGTGCCGGCCGGCGTCACGTGGACGATGTCAGCCGCCGACGTACAGCAGCTTGTTCGGCGAGCCGGTACCGGCGTCGGTCACCACGTCGGGCGTGGCCGCGGTGCCCAGCGCCTCGCCGACCTGCTCGGGCGTGGCCGCGGTGTTGGCCGACAGGTAGAGCGCCGCCGCGCCCGCGACGTGCGGGCTGGCCATCGAGGTGCCGTTGAGGCTCCGCGAGGCGCCGTCGTCGGTCACCCAGGCCGAGGTGATGTCCGAGCCCGGCGCGAACAGGTCGACGCAGGTCCCGAGGTTGGAGAACGACGACCGCGCGTCCTGCGCGTCGCTGGCCCCCACCGTGATCGCCTCGGGCACCCGCGCGGGCGACGACCCGCACGCGTCCTGGCCGTCGTTGCCGGCGGCGAGGGCGTAGGTCACGCCGGACGCCACCGACTTCTTGACCGCGTCGTCCAGGGCGGACGAGACGCCGCCGCCGAGGCTCATGTTGGCCACGGCGGGTTTCTGGGCGTTCTCGGTGACCCAGTCGACGCCGGCGATGACGCCCTCGGTGGAGCCGCTGCCGTCGCAGCCGAGCACCCGGACGGCGACCACGTTCGCCTCCTTGGCCACGCCGTACTCGCCGCCCGCGACCGTCCCGGCCACGTGGGTGCCGTGGCCCTGGCAGTCGGTGGCGTCGTCGTCGTTGTCGACGAAGTCGTAGCCGCTGGTGGCGCGGCCCCCGAACGTGGAGTGCGTGAGCCGCACGCCGGTGTCGATCACGTACGCGGTGACGCCCTGGCCCGTGGCGGCCGGGCCGTAGGCGTCGTCGAGCGGGAGGGCGCGCTGGTCGATGCGGTCCAGGCCCCAGGAGGCGGTGGCCTCGCTGATGCGGAACGTGCGGTTCTGCTCGACGAACGCGACGTCGGAACGGGCGGCCAGGCGGCGGGCCTGGCGTTCGCCGAGGTTCACCGAGAAGCCGCGCAGGGAGTTGTCGAACACGCGGCGGACCTTGCCGTCGTGCTCGCCCGCCAGGGAGCGGGCGGTGGACGGGACGTCCTTGGTGGTGTCCTTCAGCACCACGATGTAGTCGCCGGGGACGGCGCCCGGGGCGCCGGCGTTACGGACCGTGCCCAGCTGTTCCTGGGCGAGGGCCTGGGCGGGGAGCGCGACACTGGCGGCCAGTGCCGTGAGGGCGATGACGGGCGTTGCCAGGGATCGCCTGGACTTCGACGCCTTGCTCATTCGCGGGTGCCTCCTGGGGGGAGCGAAGTCTGCTCCGCACGCGACGGTGCGCGGGGAGCCGATCACGAAGCACCACATGTTGTGCATAGCGCCCCAAAACCCGGCAAGACTCCTGGGGTGAACATCCGCCACTTTGGCCACATCCGGACACAGTGAGCGGTAAACCGATCAGCCGTCCCGCGCGTCTCTCCGCAACGCGAACGGCCCCTCCTCACCGGGTGAGGAGGGGCCGCGCGGCGTCCAGGACCAGCCGTCCGGGATCAGGTGTCCGGGATCAGGTGTCCGGGATCAGGTGTCCAGGGTCAGGTGTCCAGGGTCAGTAGGCCTTGCCGAAGATCACGCGCTTGCCGTAGTCGGACGGCCGGCCGCACTTCACGCACACGCCCGTCTCCTCCGGCGCGTCGGCCGGGATGACCCGCGGCGTCGCGGCGGTGTCGGCCTTGATCTCGTCCTCGCACTCGCCGCGCCCGCAGTGGAACGCGCGGGCCCAGCCGCCGGCGACCTGGGCGGCGAACGCGTCCCAGGAGTCGACCGTGGCGGTGTGCTCCTCGCGGAAGGTCTCGGCCCGGGCGAGGAGGAACGCCTGGAAGTCCGACAGGATGCCCGGCAGCAGCTCGGGCACCTTCTCCAGCGGGATCTGCTCCTTGCCCTGGCCCTCGACGGTCGGCAGGCGCCGGACCAGCGTGGCGACGCCGGCGTCGATGTCGCGCATGCCGAGCTCGATGCGGACCGGGACGCCGCGCATCTCCCACTCGTTGAACTTGAACCCGGGAGAGAGCTGCGGCCGGTTGTCGTCCACGTGGACCCGGATGCCCATCGTCTTGATGGCGGCACCCAGCTTGCGCGCCTCGGCGGCGGCCTGCTCGCCCTGCTCCTTGCGCCCGATCGGCACGATGACGACCTGGTGGGGCGCCATCCGCGGCGGCAGCACCAGGCCCTTGTCGTCGCCGTGCGTCATGATCACGCCGCCGATCATGCGGGTGCTCATGCCCCAGGACGTGGTGTGGGCCAGCTGGAGCCTGCCGTCCTCGTCCTGATAGTCGATCTCGAACGCCTTGGCGAAGTTGGTGCCGAGGTAGTGCGAGGTGCCGGCCTGCAGGGCCCGGCCGTCGCGCATCATGCCCTCGATCGTGTACGTGCGCACCGCGCCCGCGAAACGTTCGCCCGGGGTCTTCTCGCCCTGCACGACCGGCATGGCGGCCAGCTCGCGCGCCACGCCCGCGTAGGCGTCCAGCGCCCACATGGTCTCGCGCATCGCGTCCTCTTCGTCGAGGTGCGCGGTGTGGCCCTCCTGCCAGAGGAACTCGGTCGTCCGCAGGAACATGCGCGGCCGCATCTCCCAGCGCACCACGTTGGCCCACTGGTTGAGCAGCAGCGGCAGGTCGCGGTGCGACTCGATCCACTTGGCCATGTACTCGCCGATGACGGTCTCGGAGGTCGGCCGCACGACCAGCGGCTCCTCCAGCTCCTTGCCGCCGGCGATCGTCACGACGGCCAGCTCCGGCGAGAATCCCTCGACGTGCTCGGCCTCCCGCTTGAGGTAGGACTCGGGGATGAACATCGGGAAGCACGCGTTGTCGTGCCCCGCGTCCTTGATCCGCCGGTCCAGGTCCGCCTGGAGCAGCTCCCACACCCGGTAGCCGTACGGCCGGATGACCATCGTGCCCCGCACCGGACCACGGTCGACGAGCTGGGCCTGCACGACCAGCTCGTTGTACCAGGCGGAGAAATCCTCGCTCTGCGGTGTCACACCTTCTCGACTCACGGCACGAGGGTACTAAGGACCCGGGCATCGCCTGGACTCGACGACGCTTCGGTGCCGCGCTGTTATGGTCCGCAGATGCGCTGGTCCCAGACGTTCACACCGACACTGAGGGACGATCCGGCCGAGGCCGACGCCCCCAGCCACCGACTCCTGCTGCGCGCCGGGTACGTGCGCCAGCTCACGGCGGGCCATTACTCCCTGCTGCCGCTGGCGGTCCGCGTCCGCGCCAAGGTCGTCCAGATCGTGCGCGAGGAGATGACCCGGATCGGCGCGCAGGAGATGTTGCTGCCGGCGATGCACCCGGCCGACGTCTGGCAGCGGTCGGGCCGCTGGGAGCTCATGGGCCAGGAGATGTTCCGGCTGAAGGACCGGCGCGGCGCCGACCTGGCCCTCGGGATGACGCACGAGGAGATCTTCGCGACGGTCGCGCTGGAGCTGAGCTCCTACAAGCAGCTGCCCCAGCAGTGGTACCAGTTCCAGACCAAGTTCCGGGACGAGCCGCGCCCCAAGAGCGGCCTGCTGCGGGTCCGCGAGTTCACCATGAAGGACGCCTACAGCTTCGATCTCGACCAGGAGGGCCTGGACGCCTCGTTCCAGGCCTACCACGGCGCCTACGTCCGGATCTTCGAGCGGCTGGGCATCCCGGCGATCCCGGTGGACGCCTCCAGCGGCACCATGGGCGGCTCGGGGTCGACCGAGTTCATGTCCCCGGCCGAGATCGGCGAGGACCTGATCGTGCACTCCCCCGCCTGCGGCTACGCGGCCAACGTGGAGAAGGCCACGTCACGGCTGCCCGAGCCGGACGACGGAACCGCCGCCGGGGCCGCCGCCGGGGCCGGCGACCCGGCGCCCGAGCCGTTCGACACCCCGGGCGTCCGCACGATCGACGATCTGGCCACCGGCTACGACGCGCCCGGCGACCGGCAGATCAAGACGCTGGTCTACCTGCTGGACGACCGGCTCACGCTGGTCCTGCTCCGCGGTGACCATCCGCTGAACGAGCAGAAGCTGGTCGACGCGACCGGGGCGGTCACGATCCGGGCCGCCGCGCCCGAGGAGATCCAGGACGCGCTCGGCGCGCTGCCGGGCAGCCTGGGCGCGGTGGGCGTCACCGGCCACCCGATCATCGCGGACGAGGCGCTGCGCGGCCGCCGCGGCATGTTCACCGGCGCCAACTCCGACGACGTGCACCTGCGCGGCGTGGACGTCGACCGCGACATCCCCGTCGGCACCTGGGCCGACCTGCGCGAGGTGGCCGCCGGCGAGCCCTGCCCCCGCTGCGGCGAGCCGCTGCGGGTGGAACGGGCGATCGAGGTCGGCCACATCTTCAAGCTGGGCGACCGCTACGCCCGCGCGCTCGGCGTCGAGGTGCTCGACCCGGACGGCAGGCGGGTGACGCCGATCATGGGCAGCTACGGCATCGGGGTCGAACGGGCGATGGCGGCGATCGTGGAGGCCCACCACGACGACAGGGGCATCGTGTGGCCGGTCGCCGTGGCGCCGTTCCAGGTGGCCGTGGTGATCGCGCAGTCGGACGACGAGGCGACGGCCGCCGCGGCCGAGGAGGTCTACGCCGCGCTCGGCGCCGCCGGGGTCGAGGTGATCATCGATGACCGGCCGGAGCGGGCCGGGGTGAAGTTCCGCGACGTGGAGCTGACCGGCATCCCCTACCGGATCACGGTCGGCCGGCGGGGCCTGGCCGAAGGCGTGGTCGAGGTGACCACCCGGGCCACCGGCGAGACCGTCAAGGTCGCTCCCGCCGAGGTCGTGGCGCACGTGGAGACGCTTCTGTCCTAGTGTGCACGGGTGCGGGTGGTGGTGACGGGAGCGGCCGGGTTCATCGGGAGCCATGTGGCCGAGGCGCTGGCGGGGGCCGGGCATGAGGTGCTGGCCGTCGACGCGCCCGCCCGTTCGCTCGCGCCCGAGGCGGCACGGCGCCGCTGGGCCGGGCTCGCCGAGGTCCCCGGCGTGACGCCGATCGAGACCGACCTGGCCGAGGACGACCTCGCCAAGCTCGGCGAGGCCGACACCGTCGTGCACCTGGCCGGACGGCCCGGCATCCGCAGTTCGTGGGGCGCGGGCCGGGCGGTCGTCCGGCGCGACAACGTCCTCGCGACCCGGCGGCTGCTGGCGGCCTGCGCCGAACGCCGGCCACGCGTGGTGGTGGCGTCCAGCTCGTCGGTGTACGGGTCGGCCGGGCACCGGCCCCACCGCGAGGACGACCCGCTCGCTCCGGCCAGCCCGTACGCCGAGAGCAAGGCCGAGGTCGAGCGGCTCACCCGATGCGCCGTCCGCGACGGCCTCCCCGCGGTCGTGCTGCGCTACTTCTCGGTCTACGGGCCGCGGCAGCGTCCCGACATGGCGTTCCACCGGTTCGTCGAGGCGGCGCTGGACGGGCGCCCGCTGCCGGTCTTCGGCGACGGCCGCGGGTCCCGCTCGTTCACCCACGTCCGGGACGTGGTGCGGGCGACGGTCGCGGCGGCCGAGACCGACCTGCCGCCGGGCGTCGCGATCAACATCGGCGGCACCGACCCGGTGCCCGTCCGCGCGGCGATCGGCCTGATCACCGGCGCGCTGGGCGTCGAGGCCCGGACGCACAGCGAGGATCCGGTGGCCGGGGACGCCGAACGTACCTGGGCCGACACCGGCCGGGCGGCGCGGCTGCTGGGATGGCGGGCCGAGATCGGCCTGGCCGACGGCCTGCGCGACCAGATCGCCTGGCACCGGTCGCTGCGGGCGGAGGGCGCCCGGTGATCCGGCACCGCGCGGCCTACATCGCCTTCGACCGGTTCCCCTCCAGCAAGGGGTCCGGAGTCCACATCGCGCAGATGGCGGACGAGCTGTTCACCCGTTTCGGCGGCGGCCTGCTGGCCGTGATCGGCGGCGGTGGCCTGCCTCGCTACCAGCGGGAGGGCGACCGTGAGATCGCCCGGTTCGAGGCCGCGATCCCCAACCTGATCGACCGCGCCGAGGCGTTCTCCGCCTGGGTCGCCGGCCACCTCGCGCCGCATCTGGCGACGCTGGAGATCTGCCATGTCCGCGACCCCTGGGGCGCGCTGCCCGCGGTGACCGCGCCGGGCCGGCGGCACCGGGTGGTGTTCGAGGTGAACGGGCTGCCGTCGATCGAGATGCGGCACACCTGGCCGCACACCGCGCCGAGCACGCTGGCCAAGATCCGCGAGCTGGAACGGTTCTGCCTGGACCGCAGCGACGCCGTGATCGTGCCGTCGAACGTGATCGCCGCGGCGGTGGCCGGGCTCGGGGTGCCGGACCGCAAGATCACCCTCGTCCCGAACGGCGCCGCCCCGGCCCCGTTCCCGAACGGCGCCGCCCCGGCGCCGCGCCCGCCGCGTCCCGGCGGCGCCCCCGGCCGCTACCTGATCTACGTCGGCGCCCTCCAGCCGTGGCAGGGGCTCGACGTGCTGCTGCGGGCGTTCGCCCGGCTCGCCGACCTGCCGGACCTGCGGCTGGTGATCTGCTCCTCGGTGCCGGAACGGCGCGCCAGGCCGCTGCGGCGCCTGGCCGAACGGCTCGGCGTGGACGGGCGGATCGACTGGTTGTTCACGCTGCCGCACCACGAGGTGGCCGCCTGGCTGGCGAACGCGGAGGTGTCGGTCGCGCCGCTGACCGGCTGCGCCCGCAACCTCGACCAGGGCTGCGCGCCGCTGAAGGTGCTGGAGTCGATGGCCGCGGCGACCCCCGTGGTCGCCTCCGACCTGCCCGCGGTGCGCGAGCTGATGACCGACGGCGAGCACGGCCGGCTGGTGCCGGCCGACCGGCCGGCGGCGCTCGCCCGCGCCGTGCGGGTCCTGCTGGAGTATCCGGACGAGGCCCGGGCGATGGGCGACCGTGCCCGGAAACGGATCGAGGACGGCCTGACCTGGCCGCATTCTCGCGGGCGCCTCGCCGGTGTCTACCGTACGATCGCCCCGAATCAGGGTGGAGGTTCCGGTGTTCTGGCGGAAGCAGAAGGCAGCGATCGAGACGTTCCACCCCCTGCACCAGCAGCTGATCTGGCACAAGGGCCTGTCGGTCACGATGCGCCCGGCCGACTGGGAGCAGCTCATCCAGAGCCTGGCCGGGCATGACGCGCAGGTCCGGCGGCGCAGGTGGGCTCCGCCCGCCCGCGCCAAGGGCGTGCTGGTGCCGCTGCTGCGCGTGTTCGGCGCCGACATGAGCCCCGACGGCATGCTCGGCGTCACCGCCGACCTGCGCGGGCCGGACGTCCAGGGCAAGCTGTCGCAGCAGCAGAAGTACCCCGGCCGGGACCGGCGGGTCCGCAGCGTCACCGAGTGGTGGTCGCACGACCCCTGGTTGCGGATGCGGGCCGAGCTCCGCGACGGCGGCGTCGTCGAGCTGTCCGTGACCGACCGGGTGCGCTACCGGAAGATCCACAAGGTGAACCCCCGGGGCAAGCACAAGTGGAAGACCAAGACCAAGACGGTCCACCGGGTCACGGTCTCGCGGAAGCTGCCCAAGGACGCCGTCCCCCGGCGGCCGCCGACCCGGCCGCCGGGCTGGATCGCGGTCAAGGTGCGCGGCGGGCCCAGGACGCTGATCCGGACGAGCGCCAAGATCGTCGCGACCGGGGACGAGCGGGCGCTGCCCGACCAGATCCTGCACGTGATGACCGAGCTGTTCCGGTGGACGCCGCCGGGCGCCACGAGGAGGACCCGGTGACTCCCTGCTCCGTGACCACGGGCTTCTTCGTGCTGGGCCGCTGCGGCCAGGCCGCCGTCGCGTCGTGCCCGCAGTGTCACCAGCCGATCTGCGGCCGGCACGTGGACGTGAACGGGCTCTGCCCGTCGTGCGCCGCCGCGGCCGGATACGGCGCCAACGACCCGCACGATCCGCGCTGGGTCGGCACGTACCGGCGGTACCACTACCACCGCACCTCGCAGACCTACAGCGACACGGCCTGGTACGCCGGCATGGACTCCTACGACCGCGGCACGTTCAACCCCGGCGACGACTGGTCGTCGGGCTCGGGCGACTTCGGCTCGGACGACGACACCGGCTTCGTGGACAGCTGATGCCGCGCGTCCTCTGGGTCACCGAGCACTACCCGCCCAGCCAGGGCGGCATGGCGCAGTCGTGCGACCGCATCGTGCGCGGCCTGCGCGGCGCCGGGCTGGAGATCGACGTCGCCCATCTGACCCGGCGCGACCGTCCCTGGCGGATCGAGCGCGAGCACGGCGGGCGGCTGCTGACCGCCCCGCTGGACAACGATCCCGAGCACGCGCTGCGGCGGTTGTGGACGGTGCTCGCCGCCGACGGCACCCCGTACGGCCACGTCGTTGCGTTCGGCGGCGCCTACGCGATGCTGGGCGCGCCGATGTACGCGGCGCTGCTCGGGGCGCCGCTGGTCACGCTGCTGCGCGGCAACGACATCGACATCGGCGCGTTCTCGGCGCGCCGACGGGACGTGCTGCGCGACGCCCTCGCCGCCTCCGCGCGGGTCTGCGTCGTCGCCCGCTCGCACCGGCCGCTCGTGGCGGCGCTCGCGCCGGGCGCGGCGGTCACCTTCGTGCCCAACAGCGTCGACACCACCGACTGGGGCGTCCTGCCGTCCGAACGCGAGCGCGCCGCCGCCTGGCGCGCCGCGCACGTCGTCCCCGGACGCCGCACGATCGGGCTCATCGGGCAGCTCAAGACCAAGAAGGGCGTGGGCTTCCTGCTCGACGCGCTGTGGGCCTCCGGCCACGCGGAGGCGTTCCACCTGCTGCTGGTCGGCGAGGTGGAGGAGAGCGTCGCCGCCTGGCTGGCCGCGCGCGGCGACGCGGTACCCCACTCGGTGCTCCCGTTCATGGACCGCTACGAGCTGCCGTCCGTCTACGCCTCCTGCGACCTGGCGGCGCTGCCGTCGTTCTATGACGGCATGCCGAACGTGGCGCTGGAGGCGGCGGCGCTCGCCGTGCCGCTGCTGGCCTCCGACGCGGGCGGCCTGGCCGACGTGGCCGACGACGAGATCGGCTTCACCTTCCCGGCGGGCGACGCGCACGCCTGCCGGGCCGCGATCGACCGGGCGGCCCGCGCGAGCGAAGCGGAGCTGGCCGGGCTCGGCGCCGCCGGTGAGCAGCGGGTCCGCCGCGACTTCACCCCGGAGGCGGAGACCGCGGGTTACCGGGCCGTCCTCGCCGAGGTGTCCGGCCCTTGATCGTGTGTTGTGCGGAGGGCGACGGGCTCGGGCACCTGACCCGGGTGCGGGCCGCGCTGCACACCCTGGGGTACGGCGGGCGGCCGGTGACGATCCTGTCCGGCTCGCCGTTCGCCGCCGACCCGCGGGTGGTCGGCGACGTGCCGGTCCGCCGTCCGCCGCCCGGCCTCGACCGGGCCGGGCTGAACGGCTGGACGGCGGCGACGCTCGCCGGGCTGGCGCCCGCCGAGGTGATCATCGACGCGTTCCCGGCGGGCCTGCGCGGTGAGCTCACCGCGGACGCCGTCCCGGACGGGACACGGGTCACCCACCTCGCCCGGCTGCTGCGCTGGGACGCCTACCGCCCGCTGCTCCCCGACGCCCCGCCGCGGTTCGACCGCACGTTCGTCCTGGAGCCGCTGCACCCGCGCCACCTCGCCCATCTGGAGGCGGTGTCGGCCGAGACCACGCCGCTCCGGCTCACCGACCCCGAGCCGCCCGAGCCCGCCGCCGGCGCGGAACCGGGCGCGGATCTGGACGGCTGGCTCATCGTGCACTCCGGCCCGGACGCCGAGATCCTCGAACTCCTCGCGTACGCGCGGGAGACGGCCGCGATGGAGGGACTGCTCCCGCGCCTCACCCTGGCCGCGCCGCACCGGCCGTCCGCCCTGCCCGACGGCGTCGCCCACCTCGACGTCTACCCGGTCTGGCCGCTGGCGTCCCGCGCCGAACGGATCATCACGGCGGCGGGGTTCAACACCGTCCGGCAGTTCGCCCCGTGGCGGGCCAAGCACCGCGTGGTGCCGTTCCCGCGGTCGCTGGACGACCAGTACGCCCGCGCCGCCGCGTACCGGCACGACGCCGGAGCCGATGCGGCCGGTCAGGCCGGCAGGTCGAAGGTGACGCCGACGTCGTCGGCCAGCTTGAGGGCGCCGAAGAACGCCGAGTAGGGCTTGACGCCCCAGCGCGACTGCCGGACCGTCGCGCCGCCGCGCAGCCTCCCGTCCGACTCCGCCGCCTCGACGGTCAGCGGCCCGGACCGGCCCGCGACGGTCAGCTCGCCGGTGACCGTGAACGCCGCGGCCGTCCCCTCGACGGCGGTCGACCGGAAGACGATCGTCGGATGCCGGCCGGACTGGAGCACCTTCCGCAGGTTCTTCCCGATCTCCTCGCGGTCGCCGTCCGAGAGCGGCAGCACGCCGCCCGTGCCCTCCCGCACCTCCAGGCCGTCGACCTCCACCTCGACCTCGACCGAGGAGGAGCCGGGCTCGGCGCCGACGACGGCGGTCGCCGACCAGCGGGTCGCCTCGATGGTGAGGTCGTGGCCGGCACGGCGGCCCAGCCCGCTGCGACTGGTCGTGAGCAGCAGCCGCCCGTCGCCCGGCCCCAGCTCGTGCGTGCCCTCGTTCAGCGTCATGCGCCCACCCTAGGCACAGGAGCCCTAGGTGCAGCGGACCTGGGGCTGGGGGCGGTAGGCGGTGTGGAAGCGCTCGCGGCGCAGGTGGCGGCCCCCGTCCGACAGGACGCGCCACACGTCGACCTGGAACCCGCGCCCGCCCGGCATGGCGACGCATCGCCTGCCGCGGTCGACCGACCTGCTGAACGGGACGAACCTGTAGGGCTTGGAACGTTCGGCGCGCACGTCGAACCGGCGGGTGCCCCACAGGCTGACCGTCAGCGTCGTCCGCGTGTGGGTGGCGCGGACCATCACCGGGTGCCCGGAGTCGTTGTGCCAGGTGAAGTCGAGCTGCGGGTAGGCGACGGCCGCCTCCCTGCCCTTCGGGTACTCGGGCAGCCACATCGAGTGCGCCCTCGACTCGCGGATCTTCATGCCGCCGTCGAAGACCGCGTTGAACAGGGTCGCCGAGACCTGGCAGATGCCGCCGCCGACGTCGTCCACCATCCGCTCGCCGAGGATCGCCGGCGCCGGGACGTAGCCGCGGCCCCGGGTGCGCGGGCCGACGACGCGGTTGAACGAGAACGTCGCGCCGGGCCGCACCACCGTGCCGTCCAGCCTGGCGGCGCCGACCTGGATGTTGCGGACGCGCGGTTCGCCCGCCCGGAAGCTCGTGGTGTACGAGCTGATCCGCTGATGGATGCCGAGCGCCCGCATCTGCGGCGTCGGCCCGTCCGGCGCCGGGACCGGCTGCCGGGCCGTCCGCCGGCCGGACTGCCCGGCCGGGTCGGCCACGGGCGCCGCCCCGCCGGGCACGACCGCGCGTTCGGCCGCCGCCGCCCCCCGGGAGTCCGGCCCGGTGCCCGCCACCAGATAGGCGCCGAGCAGGAGCATCGTCGCCGCGAGCATGCCCGCGACGTACGGCCACCAGCGCAGCGCGCACTCGCCGAGACCCGGCTGGCCTCGATGGATCCGCGCGGTCTCCTCGTTGCCCCGATGCCTGCCGTGTCTTCCCCGTACGGCGGGCTTGGCTCGTCTCGCACCGCTCACGGCGCGGCCACACCTCCCCCGATGACGCACCCGAGTCGTCACTTGACCTGTCGGCCGGGGGGAGGACACAGCGTGGCACGGTGCCCCGGACCGGCGGCACCACCAGGCGAGCTATCTTGCGAAGCTTTGCCGTTCCGGGGAGGTTCGCCTCACCAGGCCCTGATGATCGTTTCCGGGTTGAAGACCGGGCTGGTGGCGCCCGCGGGCAGTTCGGTGAGCGGCTCGGCGAGCTCGCGTTCGGACGGTCCGGCCCGGTCGGCGTGCGGGCGCAGCGCGGCGAGGTCGAAGCCGTACACCCGGGCCGCGTTCCCGGCGAGGATGGCGAGCCTCTCGTCGGCCGGGACGTCGTGGAACGTGCGGCGCAGCGCCTCCCGGCTGTAGGGATAGGTGCCCTCGTCGTGCGGGAAGTCGCTGCCCCACATGATCCGTTCGACGCCGATGTCGTGCCGCAGCGGGATCTCCGACGGCTTCATGAACGTGGCGCCCACGTGGCAGTTGCGCGCGAAGTACTCGCTCGGCCTGAGGGAGAGCTTGGAGGCCGCGGGGCCGCCGAACTTCGCCTCCGCCGTCGCGTCGCCCGAACGGAACCGCGAGTGGTAGTAGTCGAGCGTCTTCAGCACGCCGGGGATCCAGTCGGACCCCTGCTCGGTCAGCACGAACCGCAGGTCCGGATGGCGTTCGAAGACGCCGCCGAAGATGAGGTGCCAGAGCGCGCGGTGCGCGTACCAGCTCACCTCGACGATGAAGACGGCCAGCGACACCGGGTTGGGCTCCAGGCCGGGCGCCCCGGTGCCGCCGTGGTGGTTGACGGGCATGCCCAGCTCGGCGCACGTCCGCCAGATCGGGTCGTACACCTCGGAGTGCAGCGGCGGCACCGACGCGCCGGGCGCCACTCCGGGGACGAGCACGCCGCCGGTCAGCCCGGCCGCGTGCGCCCAGCGGATCTCCTCGACCGCGTCGTCCACGTCGTTCAGCATGATCTGCGCGACGCCGGCCCGGCGGCCGGGCGCCTGCGCGCAGAAGTCGGCCATCCACCGGTTGTGCGCCCGCAGGCCGGCCGCGCGCAGCGTGTACTCCTCGGCGGTCGGATGCGGCGCGGTGAGGTTCGCCGACGGGAAGAACGGCGGGACCGTGTTGGGGAAGAGCACCTCGGCGACGATGCCGTCCTCCTCGAGCTCCCGCAGCCGCCGGCCGGAGTCCCAGTTGCGGGAGGCCTCCGGCGCCTGGAGGTCGGCGAACGGGTTCACGTAGGCCTTCGCCCACGCGTCGAACTCGTCGTGGAGCCGTGACTCCAGATGGGGCCGGTAGTCGAGCAGGTCGGCACCCGCGTGCGAGTCGGCCGAAATGACGATCTGGTTGCTCATCGTGTCCTCCTTGCCGCACCCACCCCGCCGTCCGTGGGGGGACGGCCCCCCACACCCCCCGGAGGCGCTGGGCGGCTTCGCCGTTGAGCACCCACGACAGCCGGGATGTCCGGCCCCGTCAACCAGTGGCGGCCCGTCTCCCTGGCCTGGTCCCAGATGGAGCCGTCGGCCTGGTCCTGGCCGAGGTCGGCCGGGGTCGGGCCGATGCGGTCGGCGAGCGGGCGCAGCGCGTCCACGTCGAAGCCGTACGTCTCCGCCGCCGTCCCGCCGAGCATCGCGCGCGTCTCGTCCACCGGGATGTCGCCGAACGCGTGCGCCAGCCAGTCCCGGGTGTGCGGCCAGGTGCCCTCGGGGTGCGGGAAGTCGTTGCCCCACAGCAGGTTGCCGACGCCGATCTCGTACCGCGACGACAACTCCCGGCGCTTCGGTGTCGACATGCCGATGAAACAGTGCGCGTCGAAGTACTCCGACGGGCGACGCTTCATGTGCTCGCCGAACGAGGCCAGCTTCCGCGTGCCGTGCTCGCGTTCGTAGGCCACGTCCATCTGCCACAGCAGCGTGCCCGTCCACCAGGCGCCCGACTCCGTCACCCCGAACCGCAGCCCGGGGAAGCGTTCGAACACGCCCGTCCAGATGAGGAACCACATCGGCCGCGCCGACCACCACACGACCTCGGTGACGTACAGGCCCAGGTGGGTGCCCAGCTCGTGCCGCGGCGCCGCGCCCGAGTGCGTGTGGACGGGCAGGCCGAGTTCCTCGCAGACCGCCCACACCGGGTCGTACGCCTGGTCGTGGTACGGCTTCTCGCCCTCGCCCCACATCGACGGGATCATGATGCCGCCGCGCAGGCCGTCCGCGTGGGCCCGCCGGATCTCCGCCACGGCGCCGTCCACGTCGCCCACGACCGGCGCGACGATGACGCCGCGCCGCCGGTCGGGAGAGTCCTGGCACAGGCCCGCCAGCCAGCGGTTGTGCGCCCGCGCGCCCGCCAGGGCCAGCGCGGGCTCGTAGTCGGCGCCGACCATCCCGAGCCCGGCCCCGAACGGCGCCGCGGTGCCGCCCGCCACCGCGTCGGCGTCCGGGAAGACGACCTCCCCGGCCACGCCGTCCTTGTCCAGCTCCAGGTCCCGCCGCGCCGCGTCCCAGCCCGCCCGCAGCTCCTCCTCGTGCTCCTCGAACCAGGCGCCGGCGAACTCCTCGTTCTGCAGGCCCAGCCGCCTGCGCGCGTCGGCGATCGCGGACTGCTGGGCGAGGAACCCGTCGAACGCCTCGTGCCGTTCGGGATCCAGGTAGTCGCGGTAGAGCTCGGTCGGCAGGCCGGCGTGGGTGTCCGCCGAAATGATCAGATAGGGCTCGGTCATGCGTGTCTCCTCGGTGTCCCCTCGGCGTCTCCCCTATCGGCGGAGATAGCCGGGAGCGGATCGGCCGCGCATGGACGCGGCACGAGCGTCGATCATCGAGTCGGTGCGCTCGCTGGGCGGCAGGATCCAGAACCGCCCCTCGCGCACCCCGGCGACCACCTGCGCGGCGACCTCCTCGGCGGGCGTGAACGCGGGCTCCAGCCCGTGCGCCCGCATCGCCTCGGCGACCTCGTCGGCCGTCCGCGCCGGCGGGCCCGGCACGGTCCGCGCGAACCGCTCCGGCCGGTTGCGCTCGGCGGTGAAGATCCCGGTCCGCACCATGTGCGGGCCGGGGAAGAGCACGGAGACGTCCAGCGGGGTCCCGTCCAGCTGGCCGTAGAGGCATTCGGACAACGTGACGACGGCCGCCTTGGTCACCGCGTAGACGGCGGCCGACGGGATCGGCGCGACGCCTCCGTTGCCCGAGGCGGTGTTGACGATGTGGCCGTCCTCGCCCCCGGCGAGCATCCGCGGCACGAACGCCCGCAGCCCGTGCAGGACGCCGACCACGTTGACGTCGAGCCCCCAGCTCCAGTCGCCGATCTCCTGCTCCCAGAGGGGCGGCGCCGCGGCGGGCCCCACCCCGGCGTTGTTGCAGAGCAGGTGCACCGCGCCGTACGCCTCGTACACCCGCGCGGCCAGCGCCTCCATCGACTCCGCGGACGTGACGTCGGCCGGCACGCCGAGAGCGCCGAGCTCTGCGGCCGCCTTGGCCAGCGCGGTCTCCTCCACGTCGGCGAGCACCACCCGCATGCCCTCGGCGGCGAACGCCCGCCCCATCGCCAGCCCGATGCCGCCGGCGCCGCCGGTGACGACCGCGACCTTCCCGCGCAGCTCGCGCGGCGTCCCCGCCGGCCTCATGAGTCGAGCACCTGCATGGGGTCGTCGTAGCGCTGGTGGACGTACGGCATGACGGCGCCGGCGGGGACCCGCTCCACGATCCGGCCCTCCTGGACGGAGGTGCGCTCCCCCAGCGTGATCTCGACCAGCCGCCGGACCGGCAGGTCGGCCACCGGGTCCCACGGCGACTCGTTGAGGACGACCTCGCCGTCGACCCGCCACGACGCCCGGGTGCGCCCGCGGCGCGTGCAGTGCACGAGGGCCGCGTCGCCGTCCAGGCCGTCGCCGTCCGGCGCGGGCAGGAACTTGAAGTAGAAGTCGACGTTCTCGTGCGGTCCCGGCGGCGGCAGCTCGCCGGCGACGACGCCGCCCGCCAGCACGAACGAGACGCCGTGCCGGCTCAGGCCCGCGCTCACGTGGTCGCCGTCCCGCCGCACGACGACGTCGCCGAGCTTCTTGGGCTCGCCGAACACCTCCCGGCCGCCGACGAGCGCCCGTTCGGTCGTCATCGGCATGACCAGCGGATAGTCGCCCTCGACCGAGCCGTGCACGGCGCGCACGGCGACCGATCCGGCGCCCAGCTCGTGCCCGCCGGGCAGGTCGACCCGGCTGATCGTGGCGCGGACCAGCGGCCGTCCGGCCGGCCGGAGCGGCGGCGGCAGCACCTGCGCCAGGGCGTCGGGGTCGGTCTCCCAGACGGCGATGACGCCGGTCGACCAGATGTCGGGGATCCGGGCCCGCGCGGCGCGCGCGGCCTCGAGCTCCTCGGCGGTACGTGGACCGTAACGAACACGGGGCATTGGGGTGGCACCCCCTCGATGAGGTCTCTGTAACACCGTTACAGAGGCGTGATCCCGCGTCGACCCCCTCCGGCCGCATCCGGCCACCCGTCCCGGCCCGCGATCGCTCGGCGAGAATGTTGCCCCTGATGAACGGGCCACGGGTGACGAGGGAGACGGTGCTCGACGCGGCCATGGGGCTCGTCGAGGAGCACGGTCTCGAGGCGCTGTCGATGCGGCGGCTCGCCGCCGAGCTGGGGGTGGCGGTCACCGCCATCTACTGGCACGTGGGCAACCGCGAGGCGCTGATCGCCCAGCTCGTGGACCGGGTGCTGGCCGAACTCGGCGACGTGGCGCCGGCCGGGCACAGCCCGCGGCAGCGGATCATCGCGGTGGGCAAGGCGCTCCGGCGGACGATCCACGACCATCCGCACGTGATCGCCCTCGTCCACGAGCACGGGCGCGCGGCGCTGATGATGCTGCCCGCCGAGCGTGCGCTGGCGCGCGAGGTCGGCGCGGCGGGCCTGGGCGGCCGCAACGGCGCGCTGGTCGTGCGCGCCGTGCTGCATCACGTGGTCGGGTACGTGCTGCTGGAACGCGCGGTGCGCCGCGGTCCCGAGCAGCACCCCACCACGAGCGAGTTGTGGAAGGACGCGGACGAGACCGGGATCGAGCCCGGCCTCGCCCACGAGCTCGCCCGGCCGGTCGACGAGGACCGGCTGTTCGAGCTGTCCCTGCGTGCTCTGGTCGACGGTCTGCTGGGCGCGTCCTAGCGCGTCCTAGCGCGTCCTAGCGCGCGCGGGCGCCGGCGCGCAGCCGGCCGGGGTCGATCTCCCGGGCGGGGCGGCGGCGCACGTACTCCGCCTCCAGCAGGTTCATGCGCTTGGTGTGCTCGCCGAACGCCTGGAGGGCCGCGTGCCTGAGGGCATCGAGCCTGGTGTCGTACAGGTGCCCCAGCTCCCGCAGCAGATCCTCGTCGCTGAGCGCGTTCGGATCGACTCCCGTGGACATTGTCGCCCTCTCCATGAGACTGCCCCCCGTAGTGCCGCTCACCTCTCTACCCGGTCCACAGTCCGGCGAACCTGGGCGAACATGCACAAGTCTTGCGCCCGCCCGGTCCACCTACCTAGCGTTTGGTCATGACTGAGACGATCGGCCCGCTGGTCGGGTTCGTGCACGCCGATGACCTTCCGTGGGTGAACGCCGGGCCGGTGGGCCTGCAGGTGCTCCGGGTGTCGCCGGACACCTGGGTGGTCCGCAACCGTTTCAAGGCGCCCTTCCGGCTGCCCACGCACAAGCACACCGGGAGCGTGCACGCCTACACGTTCTCGGGGCGCTGGAAGTACGCCGAGTACGGCATCGACTACGTGGCGGGCACGTTCATCCACGAGCCGCCGGGCTCGATCCACACGCTGACGATCGAGGAGGACGCCGACATCCTCTTCATCATCGAGGGCGCGTTCATCGAGTACGACGACGAGGGCGGCATCAGCGGGATCGTGGACGGCGAGTCGACGCTCAACGCCTACCACGCCCTGTGCGACGCCGCCGGCATCCCGCGCCCCGACGGCATCCTGCCGTGATCCCCAAGGACTTCCCGGACGGCTCGTTCGGGGACGGTCACCCGGCGGAGCTGTACGCGCTCCTGCACGCGGAGCGGACGCCGGTGCGGCATCCGGAGCTGCCGCTGTGGGTGGTGGGCACGCACGCCGAGGTGCAGGCGGCCGTCAGCGACCCCGCGACCTACCGGTCGCGCGACGGCATCCTCATCCCCGAGATGGGCCACTCGTACGACGCGCCGCCGACGATCATGCACACCGATCCGCCGGACCACACGCGCTACCGCGGCCTGGTCGCCCCGGCGTTCCGGCCCTCGGTGCTGCGCGGGCTGGAGGGCGCGGTGCGGGAGCGGATCGACGCGCTCCTGGCGACGGTGCCGGACGGCGAGCCGTTCGACGTGGTCTCGCGGTTCGCCGTGCCGCTGCCGCTGCAGGTCATCTGCCTGCTGCTCGGCATCCCCGAGGCGGACTGGGAACGTTTCCACGCCTGGTCCGAGGCGATCGTGCCGGGCGCCGACCCGGATCTGACCGACGCCGAGCGCGACACCCTGCGGATCGAGTGCGGTACGTACCTGATCCAGGAGGCGCACGCCCGGCGGGCCGACCCGCGCGGCGACGTCATCTCGCAACTGGCCACCCTGGAGCTGGACGGCGACAAGCTCACCGACATGGAACTGGTCATGTTCCTGATCCAGCTGCTGGTCGCCGGGAACGAGACGACCCGGCACTCGCTGTCGGGCGGGCTGCTGGCGTTCGCCCGCGACCCCGGGCAGTGGGCGGAACCGGCGGACCTTCCCGCCGCGGTCGAGGAGATCCTCCGCTGGACCTCCCCCGTCGTCTACTTCCTCCGGACGGCCACCCGGGACGTCACGCTGGGCGGCGCCGGGATCGCCGCGGGCGAGAAGGTGATGCTGCTCTACGGGGCGGCCAACCGCGACCCGGCCGCGTTCGGGCCGGACGCGGGGCGCTTCGACGCGGGGCGCGGGCACGGCGCCGTCAATCTCGCCTTCGGCTTCGGACCGCACTTCTGCCTGGGCGCCGCACTGGCCCGGATGGAGATCAGGCTGGCGCTGGAGGCCCTGCGCGCCCGGTACGGGCGGATCGAGGTCGCCGGCGAGCCCGCGTACAACGGATCCTCCGTCGTCGCCGGGCTGCGCCGGTGCGAGCTCGCCTTCGGCCGGGGAGATGAATAGGAGGGGAATTCTCAGCGGGCCGGCCGCGGGCAGAAGACCGCCAGCGCGCCGGCCCGTTTGGTGAACCGGACCGCGCCGGCCACCTTCGACAGCTCGCCGTCGCGGGCCACCTGAAGCCGCCCGTTCAACGGGATCAGGTCCATCTCGCCGGAGTCCCACGACCGGTAACCGGGAGTGATGTGCAGGTGCCCGACCAGCACGGCCGCGAGGGCCCTGATCCGCGGCACCCGGCCGCCGGTCGTGATCATGCGGATGTCCAGCCGCCCGTCGTCCAGATGCTCCCGCCAGGTGGGCGCCGCGCCGCGTGACCCGTACATCCCGTTGCCGACGAACGCCATCCACACCCGCCGTTTGCGGCCGTCCACGACCATGTCGAGCGGCTCGGAGTGGCGCAGCGTGCGCGTCGCGGCCACCGCCAGCGCGGGCCATTTGCCCAGGCGGTCCTGGAGGCGTTCGCGCCGGTGGACCAGCTCGGCGTAGGCGCCGAAGCTCGCCGTGTTGAGGAAGATCAGCTCCTCGCCGCCGTCGCGCGATGTGATCGATCCCACATCGATCCGCGCCAGGCAGCCGTCCCTGTAGGCGGCGACCGCGTCGGCCGGCGTCTCGATGCCGAGCGCCCGGGCGAAGTGGTCGAACGTGCCGCCCGGGATGGGAAGCAGCGGGATGTCGTGCCGCAGCGCCGCGCGGGCCCCGGCGTTGATCGTGCCGTCGCCGCCGATGACGCCCAGCACCTCGGCCTTGGACGCCGCCTCCTCCAGCACCTTGTCGATGTCCTCGTCGGGGGCGACGCGGCGGATCTCCACCTTGGGGAACTCCCGCATCAGGACGGCGAGGTCCAGTTCGGTCCGCCCCGGCATCAGGGCGCGTCCGGACGGCCGCGACCCGCGGCCGGACTCCTGGGGCCGGCCCTGGTCACCGCCGCCGGCCTTGCCGTTGACCACCACGAACAGTCCCTGCCCTGCCTCGCTGACCGTCGAGGGGACCGGGACCGTCCGGGAGACCCGCGCCACCGGCGGCCGGGCGGGCCAGACCAGCCGCGTGCCGATCCCTGCCAGCGCGCCGATGCCCAGCCCCGCCAGCACGTCTCCCGGGTAGTGCGCGCCGGTGTAGACGCGGGCGAACGCCACCGCGGCGGCCGTGGCGGCGACCGGGACGGCGACCGACCGGGGCGCCTCCATCGCCACCCCGGCGGCGAACGCGGCGGCCGAGGCCGAATGGCCCGACGGGAACGCGTGCGAGGTGGGCAGCTTCCAGCGGATGCGGATCGGGGGGACCAGGTCGACGACCGGGCGTTTGCGCCGGAAGGCGTGCTTGCCGAGCAGGTTGACGGCCGGGCTGGCCACCGCGATCCCGACGGCGCCCCGCAGCGCCGCCCGCCGCAGGGTCGCCCGCCTGGTGAGCCCCATCCCGGCCGCGATCGTGAACCACAACACACCGTGGTCGGCGAACCGCGACAACCTCGGAAGCACGTACTCGAGTCCCGGCAGATGGGCAGCCGCCACCTGGTCGAACGCGAGTCTGTCGATCTTCGCCAGGCGGCGAAGGACCGTTCTGCCATGATCAACGCCCGGCACGGGCGGCGCCACCACTGTCACGATCAGGGCCCGCCGCTCTCGCCTCCCGCGATTTGCGTGCATGACGGGGGTATCCCCAGGGAACCCGACATGATTCCCCTAAGATCACAATGCGGGGGTCACATGTGGGCGAACGTCACTCACACAACGTGGACTGCAATAGGCTTCCCGGCATGAGTCACCCGGAAGGGCTCAGCTCCTCGGGTGGCGAGCCGGTCGGATCGATCGCGGAGTCTCCTCGAATGAACGGGCAGAGCACCGAGTCGCTGGCCGCCTTCGCCGCCCGCCACGGGCTGAAGCAGAGCGCGGCCCGCCCCCCGCTGCGCATGTACGTCCAGCAGGTCTGGCAACGGCGAACGTTCATCTGGAACTTCGCCTCCGCCAAGACCACCTCGATGTACACCAGCTCGCGCCTGGGGCAGCTCTGGCAGGTCCTCACGCCACTGCTGAACGTCGCGGTCTACTTCCTGATCTTCGGCCTGCTGCTGAACCAGAGCCGCGACGTCACCGACTACATCCCGTTCCTCATGACCGGGGTCTTCGTCTTCACCTTCACCCAGCGCTCGGTGACGGCCGGAGCCAAGTCGATCAATGGCAACCTGTCGCTGATCAGGGCGCTGCACTTCCCGCGCGCCTCGCTGCCGTTCGCGCACGTGATCGTCGAGCTCCAGCAGCTGCTGATCTCCATGGTGGTGCTGTTCACGCTGCTCTTCGCGTTCGGCGAACCGCCCTCGTTCTTCATGCTGCTGATCGTGCCGACGCTGATGCTGCAGATGTGCTTCAACATGGGCCTCAGCCTGGTGCTGGCGCGGATCGGCGCGTTCACCCCCGACGTCCAGCAGCTGCTGCCGTTCGTCCTGCGCACCTGGCTGTACGCGTCCGGGGTCATCTTCGCGATCCCGGCGATCGCCCAGGAGCGCCTCAAGGACCACCCCTGGCTGGTCGAGCTCCTGAAGGCCAATCCGGGGTCGGTCTACGTCGAGCTCGCGCGCACCTCGCTGATCGAGTCCTACCGCACCAAGGACCTGCCGAAGTGGGGATGGGCCGACACGCATCTGTGGTGGTACGCGGTCGCGTGGGCCGTGATCGCTCTCGTCGGGGGATTCTGGTACTTCCACCGCGCGGAGGAGAGGTACGGGCGTGGCTAAGGCGCTCAAGGAGAAGACCCCGGTGTCCGAGTCACAGCCCGCGGTGTCGATCGATCCCGCGCGGGAGCCGATCGTGGTCGTCGACGACCTCCACATCATCTACCGCGTCTACGGCTCCGGCGGCGGCCGGGGCAACGCCGCGACCGCGCTGATGCGCGTCGTCAAGCGGGAGAACCGGCCGCAGATGAAAGAGATCCACGCCGTCCGCGGCGTCTCCTTCATCGCCTACCGCGGCGACGCCATCGGCGTCGTCGGCACCAACGGCTCCGGCAAGTCGACCCTGCTCAAGGCCATCGCGGGCCTGCTGCCGCCGGCCGGGGGCGGCGTCTACACCGACGGCCAGCCGTCCCTGCTGGGCGTCAACGCGGCGCTGATGCGCGACCTGACCGGTTCCCGCAACATCGTGCTGGGCTGCCTGGCCATGGGCCTCACGCCCGAGGAGACCAAGAAGAAGTACGACGAGATCGTCAAGTTCGCCGATCTCAAGCCGGGCTTCATCGACTACCCGATGTCGACGTACTCCTCCGGCATGGGCGCCCGGTTGCGGTTCGCGATCGCCGCGGCCCGCACCCACGACGTGATGCTCATCGACGAGGCCCTCGCCACCGGCGACGCCAAGTTCAAGCGGCGCAGCAAGGCCAAGATCGACGAGCTGCGGGAGGACGCCGGCGCGGTCTTCCTCGTCGCCCACAACCTCGACGTGATCGAGGAGACCTGCAACCGGGTCATCTGGCTCGACGAGGGCCGCATCAAGATGGACGGCGACCCCAAGGAAGTCCTCAAGGCCTACACCGACGCCACCGGGAAGTAGCTGCCCCTGGGGCCCGTGAGGCCCTTGCGACGCGAGTGGCCACGGTTACATAGAGTTACCCGTTCGCCTCTGGATGAGACGCCCTTGCCGATCTAACTTCGAAGGGAAGACCTTCAGCGGCGAGGGAGACTCCCCCATGTCCGAGCAGCTGAGCAGACGCGGCTTCCTGCAATCCACGGCGCTGGCCATGGGAGCCGCGGGCATTGCGACGGGATGCGCGAGCGAGAGCAGCGGCCCCCAGGCGAAGAACACCGGCCAGGCACCGAAGGAGGTCTTCACCGCTCCCACCCGGAAACTGGGCGGCTCGCTCAGCATCCTCATGTGGAGCCACTTCGTGCCGCGGCACGACAAGTGGTTCGACAAGTTCGTGGCCGACTGGGGCAAGCAGGTCGGCGTGTCCGTCCGGGTCGACCACATCAACACCGTCGACGTGCCGCGCCGCGCCGCCTCGGAGATCCAGGCCAGGCAGGGCCACGACGTCATCCAGCACATCGCGCCGTTCTCCCAGTACGAGCCGGCCGTGCTCGACATGACCGACCTGGTGCAGGAGGCCACCCGGCGGTGGGGCCCGCAGCTGGAGTTGTGCCGCAAGTCCAGCTACAACCCCAACACCAAGCGCTTCTACTGCTACACCCCCGGCTGGTCTCCCGACCCCGGCGACTACCGCAAGTCGATGTGGGAGAAGGTCGGGCTGCCCAACGGGCCGGGCAGCTGGGACGAGCTGCTGCGCGGCGCGTCGGAGATCAAGCGCACCACGGGCGTGCCGTGCGGCATCGGCCTGTCCCCCGAGACCGACTCCAACATGGCGGCGCGGGCGCTGCTGTGGTCGTACGGGGCGTCCGAGCAGGACCAGAACGAGAAGGTCGTGATCAACTCCGACGCCACGGTCGCGGCCGTCGACTTCATGACCCGGCTGTTCAAGCAGGCCGAGACCAACGAGGTCTTCTCCTGGGTGCCCGCCTCCAACAACCAGGCGCTGATCGCCGGCAAGTCGTCCTACATCCTCAACTCGATCTCGGCCTGGCGCACCGCGATGGGCACCAACCCCAAGATCGGTGACGACATCTTCTTCGTCCCGGCCCTGCGCGGCCCGCGCGCGGCGATGGCCGCCCAGCACGTCATCCAGCAGTGGATCGTCCCCAAGCACGCGAAGAACGCCGACGCGGCCAAGGAGTTCCTGCTGCACTACACCGCCAACTTCCCCGCGGTGACCTACAACTCCGAGCTCTACGACCTGCCCGGCTGGCCGTCGCTCGTCCCGCAGCTGAACGGCTGGCTCGACAACGACCCGTTCGGCGCCAAGCCCGCCAACAAGCTCTCCCTGCTCAAGACCGCCACGTCCTGGAGCGCCAACATCGGCTACCCCGGCCCGTCCAACCCGGCGATCGGCGAGATCTTCAACACCAACGTCCTGCCGACCATGTTCGGCCGCGCCGCGCGCGGCCAGGTCAGCGCCAAGGAGGCGGTCGCCGAGGCCGACCGGCAGATCAACGCGATCTTCAAGAACTGGCGCGCGAGAGGCCTCGTAGGTGGCTGACCGCCAGCCTGCGACCGGAGCGACGAGGGAAGCCGCCGCGAAAGGCGGCCGGCCGCGAGCGAGCGGAGCGAGCCAATGAACACCGCGGGCGGCCGCGCGGTGGCTGGACTGAGGAGCGCAGGGAGCCTGCGACCGGAGCGACGAGGGAAGCCGCCGCGAAAGGCGGCCGGCCGCGAGCGAGCGGAGCGAGCCAATGAACACTGTCGAGGTTCGGGATCTGGTGAAGACGTTCGACGGGCATCTGCGGCGGCGCGGGCGCAAGGGCGACGAGGTGCACGCCCTGGCGGGGGTCGACCTGGCCGCCGAGCCGGGTGAGTACCTCGTGCTGCTCGGTCCGTCCGGGTGCGGCAAGACGACGTTGCTGCGCACGATCGCGGGGCTGGAGCAGCCGACCGAGGGCGAGGTCCTGATCGGCGGGCACGTGGTCAACGGGCTGCCGCCGCGCATCCGGCAGGTCGCGATGGTGTTCCAGTCGTACGCGCTCTACCCGCACAAGTCGGTGCTCGACAACATCGTCTTCCCGCTGAAGGCGGAGAAGATGCCGCGCGCCCCGCGCGAGCGCAAGGCCAAGGACGCGGCGTCCAGGCTCGGCATCGAGCCGCTGCTGGGGCGCAAGCCGCGGCAGTTGTCGGGCGGCGAGCGGCAGCGGGTGGCACTGGCGCGGGCGCTCGTCCGCGACCCGGCGGTGTTCCTGCTGGACGAGCCGCTGTCCAACCTGGACGCCAAGCTGCGCGCGACGGCGCGCGACGAGCTCAAGCGGTTCCAGGAGCAGATCGGGACCACCACCATCTACGTCACCCACGACCAGGCCGAGGCGATGGGCCTGGGCGACCGGATCGCGGTCCTGGAGAAGGGCCGGGTGCGGCAGGTCGGGACGCCGGTCGAGGTCTACGACGACCCGGCCGACACGTTCGTCGCGACCTTCATCGGGTCGCCGCCGATGAACCTCGTGCAGCGCGCCGACCGGCTGGTCGGGTTCCGGCCCGAGCACCTGCTCCCCGCCGAGAACGTGCCGTACGACGCGCGCGTCACGATGCCGTTGCGGATCGAGCGCATGGAGTACCTCTCCGGCGACCGGCACGTGTACGGGACGGTGACGGGCATCGGCGCCGAGACCCGGGTGATCGCGCGGCTGCCCGCGACCGTCACCACGCCGCTGGCCGCGGGCGAGACGCACGACTTCGCGGTGGTGGCGGGACGGCTGCGGTTCTTCGACGCGGAGCAGGGCGGCCGCACCTCGGCCGTCCGCATCGGCGACGGGGGCGGCCCGTGACGCACGCGCGGCTGCGGCGCGGCGGCCGGACCACGAAGGCGCCCGACGGGGAGCGGCCCCCGGCGCGGGCGGCCAAGCCCGGGCTCGCCGACCGGGAGGGCTTCCTGGCCTGGGCGATGTTGCTGCCGTCGGTGATCTACATCATCGCGCTCGTCGGGGTGCCGTTCGTGCTGGCGATCGCGTTCGCGTTCTCGGACGTGACGACCGGCGACCCGTCCTTCGACTTCGTCGGGTTCCACAACTTCGACGCCGTCTTCGACGACCGGGTGTTCTGGCGGTCGCTGGTCAACACGCTGGTGTTCACCGCGATCTCGATGGTGTTCATCGTGCTGCTCGGCAAGGTGCTGGCCAACATCCTGATCGCCGACTTCCACGGCAAGTGGTTCGTGCGCTTCCTGGTGCTGCTGCCGTGGACGACCCCGGTGGCGCTGTCGACGATCTCGTGGTTGTGGTTCCTCGACTCGATCTACTCGCCGGTCGACTGGGTCCTGCGGCAGATCGGCGTGCTCGACACCAACGTGGTGTGGCTGGGCCGCCCGTCCACCGCCATGATCTCCGTCATCGCGGTGCAGGTGTGGCGGCTGACCCCGCTGGCCGCGGTGATCGTCATGGCCGGGCTGGTCGCCATCCCGAACGACATCCAGGAGGCCGCGCGCATCGACGGCGCGGGCTACTGGCGGCGCATGTTCGAGGTGACGATCCCGCTGACGCTGCCGGTCATCGCGGTCGCGGGGCTGTTCGGCGCCATCATGACGTTCACCGACATGACCGTGTCGTACGTGCTGACGCGCGGCGGCCCGACGCACTCGACCGACGTGCTGGCGTCCTGGGCCTACTTCCGCGGCATCGAGGGCGGCGACGTCGGCCAGGGCGCGGCGATCGCGCTGTTCCTCTTCCCGATCCTGCTCGCGGGCGCGGTCGCGATCCTGCGCGCCGTACGACGGCTGGAGTCCCAGTGAACCGGAGACGCGGTGGACCTGGAGTCGCAGTGACCCTGGAGTCGCGATGAGCACGGGCCTGATCACCAACGGGGCGCAGCGGCAGGCGGCGCGCGAGGTGGCGCGGCTGCGGCGGCGCTACGCGATCCGGCACGTGCTCGCGCGGTGCGGGGTGTACGGGGCGGCGCTCGTGGCGGCCCTGGTGTGCGCCCTGCCGTTCCTGTGGAGCGCCGTCAGCGCCTTCAAGCAGAACCGCGACCTCTACAACCCCGAGAGCAGCCCGTTCCTGTTCAACGAGCCCGCGACGCCCGACCATGTGACGTTCCTGCTCACCGACACGCCGTTCCTCACGTTCGTGGTCAACACGCTGCTGGTCGGCGCGCTGGTGGTCGTCCTCACGCTGGTGCTGGCGCTGCCCGCCGCCTACTCCCTGGCGCGGCTCAACCGGCCGTGGGGCACCCCGATGGGCATCGCGATCTTCCTGGTCTACCTGGTGCCGCCGTCGCTGCTCTTCCTGTCCCTGACCCGCGTGGTGGTCGCGCTGGGCCTGGACGACACGATCTGGTCGATGGTCGTGGTCTATCCGACGATCACCGTGCCGGTGTCGGTGTGGCTGCTGATCGGCTTCCTGAAGGCGGTGCCCAAGGACGTCGAGGAGCAGGCGATGGTCGACGGCTACAGCCGCCTCGGCGCGTTCGGCCGGGCCGTCCTGCCGCTGGTCTTCCCCGGCATCGTCGCGGTGGTCGTCTTCAGCTTCACGCTGACCGCGAGCGAGTTCGTCTACGCGCTGGCGTTCGTGTCGGCGAGCCCGGAGATGGTCGTCAGCACCGGCGTGCCCACCCAGCTGATCCGCGGCGACGTCTTCTTCTGGCAGTCGCTCCAGGCCGCGACCGTGATCATGGCGGTGCCGATCGCGTTCGTGTTCAACCTCTTCCTCGACCGCTTCGTGACCGGATTCACCATGGGAGCCGTGAAAACCTGAGCCTGATAGGTATGGGCATGAGACAAGAACGTCTTCCGAGACGAACGTTCCCCATGACGAGGAGGTCGCCATGCCCGCGCCGCTTCCGCACGAGCACCTGCCCCAGGTCCCGTCGTTCACCGTCGAGAGCGACGACGTGACCGAAGGCCGGCAGCTGAGCGACAAGCACGTGTTCGACGACTGGGGCTTCAGTGGCGGGAACCTCTCGCCGCAGCTGCGCTGGTCGGGCTTCCCCGCGGAGACCAAGAGCTTCGCGGTGACGTGCTACGACCCGGACGCGCCGACCGGCAGCGGTTTCTGGCACTGGGTGCTGTTCGACGTCCCGGCCGACGTGACCGAGCTGCCCACCGGCGCCGGCGCCGAGGACGGCAAGATCGGCGTGCAGGCGCGCAACGACTACGGCGTCAAGGCCTTCGGCGGCAGCGCGCCCCCGCCCGGCGCCCCGCACCGCTACGTCTTCACGGTGCACGCGCTGGACGTCGAAACGCTCGGCATCGACTCGAACGTCTCCCCCGCCGTCGCGGGTTTCAACATCACCGCGCACACGCTCGCGCGCGCGTCGATCGTGCCCGTCTACGGCCACTGATTCCGGAACCGCCGGGTTCGTATGATGGGGACGTGGCCAGACATCGGTCCCCGTCGCGCACCGGGCGACCTCGGGAGGCCCGGGTGGACGAGGCCATCACCTCGGCCACCCGGGAGCTCCTCGCCGAGGCCGGCCACCACGGGCTGACCATGGACGCGGTGGCCCGCCGGGCCGGCATCGGCAAGGCGGCGATCTACCGGCGGTACGCCACCAAGCAGGAGATGGTCCTCGCGGCGGCCGTCGAGGGGACGGTGCCGGCGACGCCCGACACCGGTTCGCTGCTCGGCGACCTGACCGTCCTCGCCGAGACGGTCGTCGCCCGGCTCTCCCATCCGGCGGCCTCCAACGGCCTGCTCGGCCTGCTCGGCGAGCTGGGCACCGACGCCGCGCTGGCCGGCCGCTTCGCCGAGCTCCTCATCGAGCCGGAACGTGCCGGCGACGAGCTCGTCCTCCGGCGGGCCGTCGACCGCGGCGAGCTGGCCGCCATGCCCGACGTGGAGCTGTTCCACGCCGTGTTCGGCGGCGCGGTGCTGTCCTGGATCTTCGTCTCCCGGCTCGACCCGGCCGACCTCCCCGCCCGCCTGGCCCGCTTCACCTGCGCGGCCCTGCGCGCCGAGCGGTGAGAACGGCCGCGCGCCGAGCGGTGAGAACGGCCGCGGCGGGCCGCTCGTGCGGGGTCGCACGAACGGCCCGCCGCGTGGAACGAGCCGGATGAGGCCTGCTGGGATCAGGACTCGAACGGGAACCGGTCGGCGAAGGCGGGCTTGAGGTCGTCCAGCCAGACCGCGTCCGGGTCGTACTTGGCGAAGAACGGCGTGCCGACCAGGTCGGCGTTCCGCGCCTGGATGAAGTGCAGCGCGAAGACCTTCTCGCCCATCAGGTCGAGCACGCCGTCGACGCACACCTTGCCCGGGGTCGCCGACATGGACGGTCCCCGGACCGTCCGGGAGAGCCCGGCGACGTTCTGGTAGGCGTCCCGGTAGATCTCGTACGCGCGGGCCAGCGGCACCGCGAAGTAGTCCTGCGGGCCCGTGTCGCGCTCCACGAAGAAGTAGTAGGGGATCATCCCCATCCGGGTCTGGGTGCGCCACATCGACTCCCAGACCTTCGGGTCGTCGTTGATCGTGCGGATCAGCGGCGCCTGGGTGCGGATGACCGCGCCGGTGTCGCGGATCCGGCGGACCGCCTCGGTGACGACCAGCGGCTCCAGCTCCCGCGGGTGCGTGAAGTGCGCCATGAAGGCCAGGTTCTTGCCCGACTCCACGACCTGCTCGAAGAGCCGGAGCATGTCGTCGGCGTCCGGGTCGGTGACGAACTTCTGCGGCCAGTAGGCCAGCGACTTGGTGCCGATGCGGATCGACTCGAGCTGCTCCAGGTCGAGCAGCGGCTCGACGTAGCGGCGCAGGACGGGCTCACCCATGATCATGGCGTCGCCGCCGGTGAACAGGACGCTGGTCACCTCGGGGTGGGCGAGCACGTAGTCGCGCAGCTGCTGGGTGTCGTCCCCGGCCATCTTGAGGTCGGCCTCGCCGACGAACTGCGCCCAGCGGAAGCAGTACGTGCAGTACGCGTGACAGGTCTGCCCCTGCTTGGGGAAGTACAGGATCGTCTCGTCGTACTTGTGCTGGAGGCCGGGGATCTTGCCGTCGCCGAAGCTCGGGATGTTGAGCTCCATCTGCCCGGCCGGATGGGGGTTGAGCTTCATCCGGACGGCGTGCGCGGCCGCCTCGACCTCGGCCTTGGGGGCCTCCTTCCGGAGCAGGTCCGAGAGGTGTGCGACGTCTTCGGCGGGGAGCATGTCCGCCATCGGGAAGACCAGACGGTAGATCGGGTCATCGGGTGCCGCCGACCAGTCGATGAGCTCGTCTAGCACGTACTGGTTGGTCCGAAACGGGAGGACCGTCGCCACCGCCCGGGTCGCGAGCTGCTGTTCGGGCGACAGCCCCGCGCGAGCGGTGAGCTCGTCGAGGTGCTTCGCCGTGAAGGCGCGGAACTTGCGACCCGTGGATCGCACTGCGGGAGCCGCGTCGTTCACCAGTGTCACGTGTTGGTACTCCTTGAAAGTCAGCGGGGGACACGCGCGCCCGGAAGCGCGTCGGTCACGGACAGTGATCAATGAGCCCCGGGCCACCCCCATTGAAGCGTTTGATCCCTCGTCATGCCGAATAGATACCCCCTCAAGGGTACAAAGAAGCAGGTCAAGCCCAAGCCAGACAAAGTACCTAACTTCGGATACCTGACACCCACGCATGTACAACGACTACGGCATGTGAAAGTGGCGCCCCAGTGACCTCCATATGCTGACTACCGAAATACTGGCCGGGGACGCCGGGGAGCCGCACGGGCGAGGGGGGCGATGTGCAGCCAGAGCCGCGCGAGGACGCGCCGGGCTTGGCGCCGGGCTTCGCCGTGGCCCTCGCCGCCATCGCCGGAATCACGTACTCGACATTCCTTCTGGAGCACTTCCTCAGCCCCGATCTGGACGTCATCAATGGCTACGTGAGCGAACTCTCAGCCGTTGACCAGCCCTTTCACCAGATTTACAGCGCCGGGGACTTCGTCACCGGAGTGTTGTCGATCGTGGTGGCGGTCACCTGCCTGCTGACGTTGCGGCGGCGGCCCTGGTCGGCGCTCGGCTGGAGCTTCCTCGGCCTCTTCGGGGTGTGCGCCATCGGCGACGCGGTGTTCCCGCTGGACTGCGCGCCCAGCCTGGAGACGTGGTGCGCGCTCCGGGAACGTTCGGAGAACGTCTCGTTCTCGCACCAGTTCCACGCCGTCACCAGCAGCATGGTGATCGTGTTCGGGGTGTCCGCGCTGCTGACCCTGTCGATCGCGGCCCGGCGGTACGGCTGGTGGCCCGTGCTGGCCCGGTGGGGCTGGCGGCTGGCGGTCGCGGAGACCGCGTTCGCCCTCAGCACCGTGCTGGCGATGTTGCTCGGGCAGTGGCTCGGCATCATCCAGCGTGTCCAGATCAGCGTCCTGGTGCTGGGGCTCTTCACCATCGCCTGGGCCCTGCACGACGACCGGCGGCGGGCCCGGCGGGACGCGCCGCACGACCGTTCCGATCACGAGAGGACGCCGCTGTGACGCCGCGGATCACCCTGGAGAACGTCGCCGGCGAGCAGGTCCACGTGGTCGGGGACGGCCCGGCCGGCGGGCCTCCCGTGCTGCTGAGCAGCGGGCTCGGCGGGGCCTGGTTCGACTGGCTGCCGACCGTCGGGCTGCTGGCCGAGCGGCACCGCGTGCTCAACTTCGACCGGCCCGGACTCGGGCTGAGCCCGCTCGGCGGGGCCGCGCCCAGCCTGCGCCGGGAGGTGCGGATCCTCGCCGGGCTCGCCGAGATCGCCGCCGAGCGCGCGGGCCGGCCCGGGACGCCGGTCACCGTGGTGGCCCACTCGATGGCGGGATTCCACGCCGAGGCGCTGGCGCGGCTGCACCCGGAGCTGGTCCGGGCGCTGGTGCTGGTCGACCCCAGCTGCGAACCAGACCCGCACGCCCCCGTACGCCTGGCGGGCCTGCTCGACCCGGCGGCCAAGGGCCTGGGCGCCGCGCTGGGCTTCACCCGGCTGTCCAAGCTCGTCGGCCCGCTCGGACGGCGGCTGGTCATGCGCCACACCAGCGACCGGGACGAGCCGGTGCCGGACGAGGTCGTGCGGTCGGTGTACGGGCGCGGCACGGTCCTCGGCGCGGTGCTCAGCGAGCAGTTCGCCTACGGCGAGATGGCCGTCGACCTCGTGCGGCTGCGCGAGCGGCGGCCGTTCCCGGCGATCCCCCTGGTCGTGCTGACCGCGCTGGCCGACGCCGGCAGGTCAGCCGAGGCCAGGACGCGCTGGCGCGAAGGTCACCGGCGGCTCGCCGAGATGAGCCCGCACGGCCGCCACGTGGTGCTGGCGGACGCCCGGCACATGCTCCAGCTCGACCGCCCCGAGGTCGTCGCCGACGCCGTCGCCGAGGTCGCCGGGTGAGCCGGCGGGGCCGCCGGGGCCGCCGGGGCCGCCGGGCGGATCGCCGAGGTCTCCGGGTGAGGGTTCTGCGCGCCGGGCTCCTCGCGCTGCTGCTGACCACCGGGCTGAGCGGCTGCGACCTGATGCAGCGGATCTCCGAGGGCGCGTACCGCAACGCCGTCACCGACGGCACGATCGCCGAGCTCGACGAGCGCGGCGTCACCCTGGCCGGCCGCCCGTCCTGCGAGCTGGCGGACACCGGGTCGGAGGCGGTCGTCAGGATCGGCTGCACCGCGCGGACGACCACCGGCGCCGCCGTCGTGGTGACCGGCCGGGCACTCCAGGCCGACACCGAGCACCCGCGCGAGACGTACGTGATCACCGTCGGCGGCACGCCCGTGGTCGACCAGGACTGCCTCGGCCTCGGCTGCCGGTCACCGCGGGATGCCCCGGCACCGACCTCCTCGTGACGGTCCGCCCCGCATCACCGTGATCGGGCAACGATTTCCCCCGATCCGTGGAAAACCCGCCCGGCGGGGCGCGTACGCACCCCCGGCGGCGGTGACGCTACACGCGTGAACGCCGCTGTGAAGAAAACCCGCGCGAAGGCCATCGTCCTCGGCGCCGTCGGCCTCCTCGTGGCCGGCGCGGGCGCCGCCGTCCTGTACGTCACGGTCATCCATGGCAAGGACCTCCGCTACGCGACGCAGGCGGAGCTGCGGAACTCGATGCAGACCACCGCAGGCTCCGAACTCCGCACCCGGGGCGTCGCCCTGGGCACCGCGCTGAACTGCAAGGACATGAACGGCTGGACCAAGACCAAGATGCGGGTCGCCTGCACGGGCACCACCGCCGACAAGAAGGACGTCCAGGTCTTCGCCTCCGGCGAGGACAGGAGCCAGGAGCAGTACTACACGATCCTGGTGGACGGCCGGCCGGTCGTGCAGAACGCCGGCTGCCTGGGCACGGACTGCCAGAAGAAGGACTGAGCCGCCGTCCGGCGTCGGCTCCCTTGTCCGGACCGGTAGGGGGACGCCATACGATGCGATGAGCTGCAATCTTGTGGCCATCGTGTCCGCTCGTCCCCTGTGGAGTCCCATGACCGGCAAAGGCGAGTCGCGCCCGGCGCAGGCTCGACCGGCCCCGATCGCGGTGGACACCATGGGCGGCGACCACGCCCCGGAGGAGATCATCGCGGGCGCGGTCGCCGCGGTGCGGGAGCACGGCGTCCGGCTCATCCTGGTCGGCCAGGCCCCGCGGATCCGCCGCGAGCTGGACCGGTACGGCATCGCCGGAGAGATCCCGATCGTGCACGCCGAGGAGTCCCTCGACATGGGCGAGGGCGCGCTGGCCAGCTGGCGCAAGCCCCGTTCGTCCGTCGCGATCGCGTGCCATCTGATCAAGCAGGGCCGGGCCTCGGCGCTGGTCTCGGCCGGGTCCACCGCGGGGGTCGTCGCCACCTCGCGGCTGCGGCTCAAGGGCCAGCAGGGCGTGATGCGCCCGGCGATCGCGGTGACGCTGCCCACCCGGCCGCGGCCCACCGTGCTGCTGGACGCCGGGGCCACCTCCGACGTCAAGCCCGAGACGCTCGTGCAGTTCGCGGCGCTCGGCACCGCGTACGCCCAGATCCGGCTGGGCCTGTCCCGGCCGACCGTCGGGCTCCTCAACATCGGCGCCGAGCCCGGCAAGGGCGACAAGGTCACCAAGAACGCGCACGAGCTGCTGGCGAGCGGGCGGCACGGCATCAACTTCGCCGGGAACGTGGAGGGCCACGACCTCCTGCGCGGCGTGGTGGACGTCGTGGTCACCGACGGCTTCACCGGCAACGTGGCCCTCAAGACCATGGAGGGCGCGGTCCGGATGGCCCTGGGCGAGGTCCGGGAGGCGATGACCGGCAGCCGTACCGCCAAGCTGGGCAGCTTCCTCCAGCGCCGCCGGCTCACCGACCTGCGCGACCGGCTCGACTCGGAGACCTACGGCGGCGGCGTCCTGCTCGGCCTCAACGGAACGGTGGTCATCGCGCACGGCGCCTCCCGGGCCCGCGCCATCACGTCGGCCTGCGTGCTGGCGTACGAGCTGGCCCTCGGCCGCATCGTCGAGCGGATCCGCGACCAGGTCGCCGCCACCCGCACGCCGTCCCGGTTCGGCCGCCTGATCCACTCCGACCGCGACGGCGGCGACCGGGCCGAGAGAGCCGACAAGACCGAGAAGCAGGAGAAGGCCGAGAAGCAGGAGAAGGCGCCGGACCCGCCGGAGCCCGGCGACCGGGCCCGGCCCGCCGAGACGGAGCCCGCCGCCGAGACCTCCCCCGCACCCCGGCCGCTCCCCCAGGACACGCCCGCCCTCCCCGCCCCGCCCGCCGGGAGCCAGGACCAGGACGCCGAACGTTCCCCGGACGACGGGGCCGAGCCCGCCCCGGGCAACGCCGAGGTCGGGCCCGCGCGGGGAGAGCCGCCCGCCTCCTCCTGACCTGGATTGCCCTGGAGATCTTGTGGGAATGCTGCATCCAACGGGGGCAAAGTGACGGATGTACAGCAGAGTTCCGCACGGGGACTGACGTCCGCGCAGGTGCGCGAGCGGGTCGAGGCGGGGCAGACCAACGACGTGCCGCGCCGGTCCAGCCGGTCGGCGGGCGAGATCGTCCGGGCGAACGTGTTCACCCGGTTCAACGCGCTGATCGGCACGCTGTTCGTCCTGGTCATGATCTTCGGCCAGTGGCAGGACGGGCTGTTCGGCGGGATCATCGTGGCCAACTCGGCCATCGGCGTGATCCAGGAGCTGCGCGCCAAGCGCACCCTCGACAAGCTGGCCGTGGTCGGCGAGACGCCGGTCAAGGTGATGCGCGACGGCGAGCTCGCCGAGCTGGAGCAGCAGCGGGTCGTCCTGGACGACCTCGTCGTGCTCGGCACCGGCGACAGGATCGTGGTGGACGGCACGGTGGCGGCCTCGCAGGGCCTGGAGATCGACGAGTCGCTGCTCACCGGCGAGGCCGACCCGGTGCACAAGGCGCCCGGCGACGAGGTCAAGTCCGGCAGCTTCGTGGTCGCGGGCGGCGGCACGTTCACCGCCCGGAAGGTCGGCCGCGAGGCCTACGCGGCCAAGCTGGTCGAGGAGGCCAGCAAGTTCTCGCTGTCTCACTCGGAGCTGATGGCGGGCATCAACACGTTCCTCAAGTACGTCACCTGGCTGATCGTCCCGACCGCGATCCTGCTGTTCGCCAGCCAGTTCGGCACGGCCGACACCATCGGCGAGGCGGTCGTGGGCGCGGTCGCCGGCGTGGTCACCATGATCCCCGAGGGCCTGGTGCTGATGACCAGCATCGCGTTCGCGGTCGGCGTCGTACGGCTCGGGCGGCGCAGGTGCCTGGTGCAGGAGCTGCCCGCGATCGAGGGCCTGGCCCGGGTGGACGTGCTGTGCGTCGACAAGACCGGCACGCTGACCGAGCCCGGCATGGACCTGGACGAGATCGTCGTGCTGGACGAGGGGCTGCCCGGCAGGCAGGCGCTGGCCGCCATCGCCGGCGACGACCCCGACCCCAACGCGACCATGCAGGCGGTCAAGGAGGGGCTGGACGAGCCCGACCCCGGCTGGAGCACCACCGAGACCGTCCCGTTCTCGTCCGCCCGCAAGTGGAGCGGTGCCGCGTTCGACGGCGAGGGCTCCTGGGTGTTCGGCGCGGCCGACGTGCTGCTCGGGGCGGACGACCCGTACCGCCGCCGCGCCGAGGAGCTCGGCTCGACCGGCCTGCGCGTCCTCGCCCTGGCGCGGGTGCCGGACGGCTCGTTCGTCACGCCCGAGGCCCTCGACGTGACGACCGGCGCACGGGGGGCGGGCCCGGAGGGCAGGGGGGCGGGGACCACACGGCCCGCGGCACTGATCGTGCTGCGGCAGCGGCTCCGCGAGGAGGCGCCCGCCACCCTGGAGTACTTCGCCGAGCAGGGCGTGGCGGTCAAGGTCATCTCCGGCGACAACCCGGTCTCGGTGGGCGCGATCGCGCGTTCGCTCGACCTGCCCAAGGCCGAGCACCCGGTCGACGCCCGCACGCTGCCCGACGACGTCGACGAGATGGCCCAGGTGCTGGAGGACAACTCGGTGTTCGGCCGGGTCAGCCCGCAGCAGAAGCGGGCCATGGTCAAGGCGCTGCAGTCACGCGGCCACACGGTCGCGATGACGGGCGACGGCGTCAACGACGTGCTGGCGCTCAAGGACGCCGACCTGGGCGTCTCGATGGGCTCGGGCAGCGGCGCCACCCGGGCGGTGGCGCAGATCGTGCTGCTCGACAACAGCTTCGCCACCCTCCCGCACGTCGTGGGCGAGGGCCGGCGGGTGCTCGGCAACATCGAACGGGTCGCCAACCTGTTCCTGACCAAGACCGTCTACTCGATCATCCTGGCCGTGCTGGTGGGCCTGATGCACGTGCGTTTCCCGTTCCTCCCCCGGCACCTCACGCTGATCAGCAGCCTGACGATCGGCATCCCGGCGTTCTTCCTCGCCCTGGCGCCCAACCTCGAACGGGCCCGGCCGGGCTTCGTGCCCCGGGTGTTGCGGTTCGCCGTGCCCGCGGGCCTGGCCTGCGGCATCGCCACGTTCGCCGGCTACTACCTGGCCACCGAGAGCTCCGAGAGCGGGTTCGCCGAGAACAGCTCGACCGCGGCGCTCGCGCTCTTCCTGCTGACCCTGTGGGTCCTGGCGCTGATCGCCCGCCCGTGGAACTGGTGGCGGCTCGGGCTGGTCGTCACGATGGGCGCGGCGTTCGTGATCGTCCTCGCGGTGCCCTGGCTGCGCGAGTTCTTCGCGCTGCAACCCGACAATCTGCGCAACGACCTCGCCGCGCTCGCCATCGCCGCGGCCGCCGGCCTGCTCCTCACGCTCGTCCTGCGCTGGGACAAGTGGATGACCAGGCTGCGCGGCTCCTAGCGCGCCGTCCAGCCGCGTTGCACGCCCGGCCGGGCTCCCGGTGGGGCGGGCGGTGCTCGGCGCCCAGATCGCCGCACAGCCGCTCCCAGGCCTCGTCGCGTGCGGTCCGCTGAGAAAAGCAATACCTGATCATCACCCGCGCCCCGATAACCTTGGGGGCATGCCCGATCCGCAACTCGCCCTCACCGCCCGGGTTCAGGAGGCGCTCACCGCCGCCTTCGGACCGTCGTACGCGGACACCGACCCGGTCATCCGGCCGTCGCAGTTCGCCGACCTGCAGGCCAACGTGGCAATGTCGCTGGTCAAGCCGCTCACGGCGGAGCGAGGCGAGAAGCAGAACCCGCGAGACATCGCCAACGAGATCGCGGAGCGGATCGACAAGGGCGACCTGATCGACAAGGTCGAGGTCAGCGGGCCCGGCTTCATCAACCTGACCCTGCGCGACGGCTGGATCGCCGCGCAGGCGGACGGCGTGCTGGCCGACCCGAGACTCGGCGTGCCCGCCGCCACCGACCCGCAGCGGGTCGTCGTCGAATACTCCTCGCCCAACGTGGCCAAGGAGATGCACGTCGGGCACCTGCGCACCACGATCGTCGGCGACTCCATCGGCCGGATCCTGGAGTTCCTCGGCCACGACGTCATCCGCGACAACCACGTCGGCGACTGGGGCACGCCGTTCGGCATGCTGATCGAGCACCTGCTCGACCTCGGCGAGGACAAGGCCGCCGACGACGACGCCTCGGTGAGCGACCTGACCGCGTTCTACCAGGCCGCCCGGACGAAGTTCGACGGCGACGAGGAGTTCGCCGGCCGGTCGCGGCAGCGGGTCGTGTCGCTCCAGGCGGGCGACGCCGAGACCATGCGGCTCTGGCAGGTCCTGGTGGACGTGTCCAAGCGCTACTTCAACACCGTCTACGGGCGGCTGGGCGTCACGCTCGGCGACGAGCACATCAAGGGCGAGAGCTTCTACAACGACCTGCTCGCCCCGACCGTCCAGGAGCTGGAGAGCAAGGGCATCGCCGTCGTCAGCGACGGCGCCCTCTGCGCGTTCCCGCCCGGGTTCACCGGTCGCGAGGGCGAGCCGCTGCCGGTGATCATCCGCAAGAGCGACGGCGGCTACAACTACTCCACGACGGACCTGGCGACCATCCGCTACCGGGTCGACACCGAGCACGTCAACCGCATGATCTACGTGGTCGGCGCACCCCAGGCGCTGCACTTCCAGATGGTCTTCGCGGTCGCCCGGATGGCCGGCTGGCTCAACGACGACGTCAGGGCCGAGCACGCCCAGATCGGCAACGTCCTGGGCACCGACGGCAAGATCCTGCGGACGCGGGCGGGCGGCACCGTCAAGCTCGCCGAGCTCCTCGACGAGGCCGTCGAACGGGCCGGCCGCGCCTACGACGACGTCAACCCCGACGACTCGGCCGGCCCGGCGGCCCGCGCCGAGATCGCCGAGGCGGTCGGGATCGGCGCGGTCAAGTACGCCGACCTGTCGGTGGCGCGCGACAGCGAGTACATCTTCGACTTCGACCGGATGATCTCGTTCAAGGGCAACACCGGCCCCTACCTGCAGTACGCGGTCGCGCGGATCCACTCGATCTTCCGCAAGGGCGGCGTCACGCCGGCCGACGCCACCGCGCCGATCACGATCACCGAGCCCGCCGAACGCGCGCTGGCCCTGCAACTGCTGAGCTTCGGCCCGGTGCTGGAGCAGGCCGGCGAGACGGCCGAGCCGCACAAGCTGGCCTCCTACGTCTTCGCGGTCGCCGACGCGTTCACGACGTTCTTCGAGAGCTGCCCGGTCCTCAAGGCGCCCGACGAGGAGACCAAGCAGTCCCGGCTGTCCCTGTGCGCGGCCACGCTGCGCACGATGACCACCGGGCTCGACCTGCTCGGCGTCCCCACCCTGGAGCGCATGTAGCCGCGCGGAGCGTGCGGCTCGCGGGCCAGGGGCCCGCGACGACGAAGAGCCGGTTCCGGAGGCTTCCGGGACCGGCTCTCTCGTTTCGCCGGGACATCGGGTTTCGCCGGGCCATCGATTTCGCGGGCTACTGCAGGTAGCCCTCGACCTCGCTCGGCGGACGGAGCTCGGCGTCGTCGGGGTCCTCCCCGGCGCCCATCCGGGCCCGGCGCTGCCTGAGGAGGTCCCAGCACTGGTCCAGGGCCACCTCCAGCCGTTCCAGGCGCTGATGCTCCTCGTCGCCGCCGAGCTCGCCGCGCTGGTACCGGTCGCGCAGCGACTTCTCCTCGTCCACGAACTCGTGGATGCGAGCCAGGATGTCCTTGTCGTTCACGGCCGCTCCTCTCCTGGATCAGAATCCGGCAGAGCCCCTACCCACGCAAGGGAAGGGGCTCTGCCGCCGAACGATCGGCCTGGGTCAGCGCGAACCCGCGCTGGTCAGACCGGTGAGGAAACCGCCGTCCCCCGAGGTCGAGTGCTGCATCGAGTTGGACCCCACCGGGGTCTTCGGCTCGACCATGACGCTCGAACCCGCCGCCTTGCGGGCGGTGGACCGCTTCGACGGTGCCGCGGACTTGCGCGGACGCGTCGTGGTGGCCTTGGGCTTGGCCGACTTCGGCTTGGCCGCGGCCGCGGTCGTCTTGCGGGCCGTCGACGTGCGAGCGGTCGACTTCTTGGCGGTCGCCCGCTTCGCCGTGGCCTTCCTGGCCGTCGACTTCCTGGCGACGCGCGCCGTGGCGGTGGACCGCGAACGGGTCGAGGCGGCCGCGGTCTTGCGGGCCGTGCTCGCCTTCTTCGCGGGTGCGCGCTTGGCGGTCGACTTCCGCGCGGTGGACGCCTTCCTGGCGGCCGTGCGCTTGGCCGTGGTCGCCTTCTTGGCGGCCGACCTGCGCGCGGCGGACGTGGTCTTCCGCGCGGTGGTCTTCTTGGCCGCCGACTTGGCCGCCGCCTTCTTCGCCGCCGCCTTCTTGGCGGTCGACTTCCTGGCGGTGGCCTTCTTCGCCGTCGTCTTCTTTGCGGCGGCCTTTTTGGCGGTGCCCGACGGCTTCGCGGTGGCCACGGCCCTGGAGGCGGCGGTCATCGCCTTGGCGGCGTCGTTCATCGCCTTGGTGGCGTCGTTCATCGCCTTGGTCATGGCCGTCATGGCCTTGACCGACGCCTTGGCCTTGGTCTCCGCCGACTTCATGGACTTGGCGGCGGTGCTGGCCTTGGTGGCCGCGGTCTTGGCCTTGGTGGCCGCCGCCGAGGAAGACCGGCTCATGGTGACGGTGGTACGGCTCGCCGTCTTCTTGGCGGCGGGCGACGTCCTCCGGCGTGCCGTCGTGCTCTTCCTGGCGGTGGTCGCCTTCCTGGCGGCCGGCTTCCGGGCGGCGGTCGTGCTCTTCCGCGCCGTGGTCGCCTTCTTGCCGGTCGTGGTCTTCCTGGCGGTGCCCTTGGCAGCCGTCGAACGGTTGACCGTCACCCGCGACGACGCGCTCTTGGCGGCGGCGCTGGTGCGCTTGGCTGCCGGCTTTCTGGCAGCGGTGGTCTTCTTCGCGGCAGTGCTCTTGGCGCGACTAGCCGTACCTCGGCTGGACGTCGTGCGCTTAGCAGTCTTGGTAGGCACTGATCTCCCCCCCGTGATGATCAGTTACGGGGAGATCTATTCCACACTTGTTGACGCTCTACACACACTCTGTTATTTGAACGGATCAGAGCCCCACCGGATGCCACACCGTCTTGGTCTCCAAGAAGGCGGTCAAGCGCTCCGTTCCCGGCTCCGCGGACCAGTCGGTCACGCCCGGTCGCAGCACCCTCTTGAGGTTGTCGGCCGCCGCCTCTTCAAGTGCTCTGACCTGGTCTTTTGCCACTCCGGCGAGGTCGATCGCATTCACGTCCATGTGCGCGGCGAGCCAGGGCGCGAGTTCGTCGCGGCGGCCGGTGAGCACGTTCACGACACCACCCGGAAGGTCGGAAGTCGCGAGCACTTCCGCGAGCGTTATCGACGTCAAAGGCGCCGGCTCGGACGCCACCACGACGACGGTGTTGCCCGACACGATCGCCGGCGCGACGACCGACACCAGGCCGAGCAGCGCGGAATCCGGTGCGACGATTCCGACGACCCCGGTCGGTTCCGGAGTCGAGAAATTGAAGAACGGCCCGGCGACCGGATTGGCGGCGCCGCCGACCGCGCCGAGCTTGTCGGCCCAGCCCGCGTACCAGACCCAGCGGTCGATCGCCGCGTCCACCTCCGCGCCCGCCGCGCCCTTGCCGAGGCCGGTGGCGCGAAGCTCCTCGACGAACTGCGCGCGGCGCCCTTCGAGCATCTCCGCGACGCGGTAGAGGATCTGGCCCCTGTTGTAGGGCGTGCGCCCGGACCAGCCGCCGAACGCCTTGCGCGCCGCCGTCACCGCGTCCCGCACGTCCTTGCGCGAGGCCTGGGAGGCGTTGGCGAGGAAGCCGCCCTTGCCGTCGTTCACCACGTACGACCTGCCGGACTCGGACCGGGGGAACGCGCCCCCGATGAACAGCTTGTAGGTCTTGCGCACGCTCAGCCGCGCCATGCCGCCGGACGCCCCGCCCTCGGACCCTGCCTTGCCATCAGACACTGCTTTGCCATCAGACATCGAGGTACGCCTCCAGGCCGTGCCGGCCGCCCTCACGGCCGTAGCCGGACTCCTTGTAGCCGCCGAACGGCGACGCGGGGTCGAACTTGTTGAACGTGTTGGCCCAGACGACCCCGGCGCGCAGCCGTTCGGCCATCCACAGGATCCTGGAGCCCTTGTCGGTCCAGACGCCGGCCGACAGCCCGTAGGGGGTGTTGTTGGCCTTCTCGACCGCCTCGGCGGGCGTACGGAACGTCAGGACCGACAACACCGGCCCGAAGATCTCCTCGCGGGCGATGCGGTGCGACTGCGCGACGTCGGTGAACAACGTCGGCGCGAACCAGAACCCGCGCTGCGGCAGCTCGCACGGCGGCGACCAGCGGCCGGCGCCCTCCTGCTCGCCGACCTCCGACAACATCCGGATCTTCTCCAGCTGGGCGGCGGAGTTGATGGCGCCGATGTCGGTGTTCTTGTCGAGCGGGTCACCGACGCGCAGCGTGGCCATCCGGCGCTTGAGCCGGTCGAGCAGCTCGTCGGCCACCGACTCCTGGACGAGCAGCCGCGACCCGGCGCAGCACACGTGGCCCTGGTTGAAGAAGATCCCGTTGACGATGCCCTCGACGGCCTGGTCGAGCGGCGCGTCGTCGAAGATGACGTTGGCGGCCTTGCCGCCCAGCTCCAGCGTGACCTTCTTGTCGGTGCCGGCCGCGGCGCGCGCGATCCGCTTGCCGACGTCCGTCGAGCCGGTGAACGCGATCTTGTCGATGCCGTCGTGCTCGACCAGCAGCCGGCCGGTCTCCCCCGCGCCGGTGACGATGTTGACCACGCCCGGCGGCAGCTCGGCCTGCCGGCAGATCGCCGCGAACGCCAGCGCCGTCAGCGGCGTCGTCTCGGCGGGCTTGAGCACGACCGTGTTGCCGCACGCCAGCGCCGGGGCGATCTTCCAGGCGAGCATGAGCAGCGGGAAGTTCCACGGGATGATCTGGCCGGCCACGCCCAGCGGCCGGGGGCCGGCCCCGAATCCGGCGTGGGCCAGCTTGTCGGCCCAGCCCGCGTAGTAGAAGAAGTGCGCGGCGACCAGCGGCAGGTCGACGTCGCGCGACTCGCGGATCGGCTTGCCGTTGTCGATCGACTCCAGCACGGCCAGCTCGCGGGACCGTTCCTGGATGATCCGGGCGATCCGGTAGAGGTACTTGGCCCGCTCCCGGCCCGGCATCGGGCCCCACACCTTGTCGTAGGCGGCGCGGGCCGCGGCCACCGCGCGGTCCACGTCGGCCGCGTCGGCGGTGGCGATCTCGGCCAGCGGCTCCTCGGTCGACGGGTCGACGCTCTTGAACGGCTCGCCGTGCCCGTCGGTGAACTCGCCGTCGACGAACAACCCGTACGACGGCCTGATGTCGACGACGGCGCGCGACTCGGGCGCCGGCGCGTACTCGAACTCCATGATCAGCAGTCCCGTCAGTCGAGCGTGAAGTAGTCGGGGCCGGAGTAGACGCCGGTGGCCAGCTTGCGGCGCTGCATCAGCAGGTCGTTCAGCAGGCTGGACGCGCCCAGGCGGAACCAGTCCGGGGTGAGCCAGTCGGGCCCGGCGGTCTCGTTGACCAGCACCAGGTACTTGATGGCGTCCTTGGTGGTGCGGATGCCGCCGGCGGGCTTCACCCCGACCATCCTGCCGGTCTCGGCCCGGAAGTCACGGACCGCCTCGAGCATGACCAGCGTCACCGGCAGCGTCGCCGCGGGCGACACCTTGCCGGTGGAGGTCTTGATGAAGTCGGCCCCGGCCCGCATCGCCAGCCAGGAGGCGCGCCGCACGTTGTCGTAGGTGACGAGCTCGCCGGTCTCGAAGATCACCTTCAGATGGGCGCCGTGCCCGTCGTTCGCCGGGCCCGCGCAGGCCTCCTTGGTCGCGACGATCTCCTCGTGCACCTTGAGGTAGTCGCCCGCCAGGAACGCGCCGCGGTCGATCACCATGTCGATCTCGGTGGCACCGGCCTCGACGGCGGCCCGGGTGTCGGCCAGCTTGGCCTCCATGGGCGCCCGGCCGGACGGGAACGCGGTCGCCACGCTCGCCACGCCGATGCCGGACCCCCGGAGCGCCTCGACCGCGGTCGCGACCATGTCCGGATAGACACAGATCGCTGCCACCCGCGGAACGCCCGGGTCACCCGGATCGGGCTGCCGGCCCTTCGCACACAACGCCCGCACCTTGCCGGGCGTGTCGGCGCCCTCCAGCGTGGTGAGGTCGACCATGGTGATCGCCATGTCGATGGCCTGGGCCTTGGCCGAGGTCTTGATCGAACGGGTGGCGAGCCGCGCGGCCCGCTCCTCCGCCCCGACCTGGTCGACGCCGGGCAGCCCGTGCAGGAAGGCGCGCAGTTCCGCGGCGCTCACGAGAGTCTCCATTGACACGTCCCCAGCATCGCGCACCCCGCCCACCTGTACAAAACGGGCAAGGAGTGCAAAGAATCTACATCTCGTCTATCTTGGTCGGGAAATTCAAACATGGCCGTGTTCCCCCAAAGGAGCCCCGCTGCGATGGCCGACGACTCGGTGCCCCCGCAGATCGACACCACCGTGCCGCACTCCGCCCGCATCTGGAACTACTGGCTGGGCGGCAAGGACAACTACCCCGTCGACCGTGACGCCGGCGACGCCTACGTCCAGATCTACCCGGCCATCGTCGACATCGCCAAGGTCGGCCGCCACTTCCTCGCCCGCGCCGTCCACCACCTCGCCGGAGAGGCCGGCATCCGCCAGTTCCTCGACGTCGGCACCGGGCTGCCGACCGTCGACAACACCCACGAGGTCGCCCAGCGGGTCGCCCCCGACTCGCACATCGTTTACGTCGACAACGACCCCCTGGTCCTCGTCCACGCGCACGCGCTGCTCACCAGCTCCGCCGAAGGCGCCACAAGCTACATCGAGGCCGACATGCGCGACCCCGAGGCGATCCTCCGCGTCGCCCGGGACAAGCTCGACTTCGACCGTCCCATCGCCCTGATGCTGATGGGCGTCCTCGGCCACATCGACTCCTACGACGAGGTCCTGCGCATCATCCGGGGCCTGATGGCCGGCCTGCCCGAGGGCAGCCACCTGGCCCTCTACGACGACACCGACACCGACGACGCGCACAACAAGGCGCAGCAGGAGTACGACGACACCGGTGCCGTGCCGTACCGGCTGCGCCCGCCAGAACAGATCATCGGCTACTTCGACGGTTTCGACCTCGTCGAACCCGGTGTGGTGGCCTGCGAGTCGTGGCGCCCCGAACCCACCCCGTTCGACGACGTCACCAAGACGTCGACGTTGTGCGGAGTGGCGCGCAAACGGTAAAAGCCGGAAGCGATCGTCCCGGTTGTCAGCGGTCTCGGTTGTCTATGCCGGTGCCGGGTGACAGTCTTGACGGTGGTTCGGCGTCGCTGTGATCAACGGGAGTGGGAGTGGGCACCGAACGTGTCATCGACGTGCCGTCCGACGGGCTGACCCATGGCCGCGCCGGACCTACCGTGCTGCGCCTGGTCGTCGGCGCGCAGTTGCGGCGGCTGCGGGAGAACCGCGGCATCACCGCGGAGGAGGCGGCCTACGAGATCCGCGGCTCCGCGTCCAAGATCAGCCGGATGGAGCTGGGCCGGGTCCGCTTCAAGGACCGCGACGTCTCCGACCTGCTGACGTTCTACGGCGTCGACGAGCTGACCGACCGCCTGCCGCTGCTGGAGATGGCGCAGCAGGCCAGCACGGCCGGCTGGTGGCAGCCCTACAGCGACCTGGTGCCGCCCTGGTTCGAGGCCTACCTCGGCCTGGAGCAGGGCGCCAGCATGATCCGCTGCTACGAGGTGCAGTTCGTTCCCGGCCTCCTGCAGACCGACGGCTACGCCCGCGCCATCGTCGAGACCGGCATGCCCCGCGCCGGCGAGAACGAGGTCGAACGCCGCGTCGCGCTGCGGAGGGAACGCAAGCGGGTCCTCACCCGCCCCGAACCCCTGCGCCTGTGGGCCATCCTCGACGAGGCCGCCGTCCGCCGCCCGTTCGGCGACCGCGACGTCATGCGCGCCCAGCTGCGGCACCTCATCGAGATGAACGAGCTGCCGCACGTCACCGTCCAGATCAGCCCGTTCAGCGCGGGCGGCCACGGCGCCGGCGGCCCGATCAGCATCCTGCGCCTGCCCGCCGCCGACCTGCCCGACGTGGTCTACCTCGAACAGCTGACCAACGCGTTCTACCCCGACAAGCAGTCCGACATCTTCCACTACACCGACGTCATGAACCGGCTCGCCGTCCAGTCCGCACCGGCGTCCGCCACGCCCAAGCTCCTGCGGTCCATCATCGACGAGATGTGACCGTTCACCCCCTGAGCCGTTCGAGGAGGTTCAGGGCCAGCAGGAAGTTCGGGATCTCCGCCACGGCCACCGTCGGCAACGACCGCCGCCGCGCGTCACTGACCCAGAGCGTCCCGTCCCCCACCTGGACGTCGCTCACCTCCGCCCAGGCCAGGGCCTTGCCCTTCACCGACACCCCGTCCCCGCCGATCCGCAACTTCCCGAAGTCGAGCGCCTCCCCCCGCCGCAGCCGCTCCACCGCACCCGGCAACCGCACCCGGGCCACCTGCGCCTGGATCTCCGGCCCCCACGTCCCCTCGTACACGAACGGCGCGCCCCGCACCACCGACGGCACCCGCCGCCCCTCGACCGTGAACCTCAGCTGCGCCGGAGTCCCCCGCCCGATCGTGACAGCCTCCAGCTCAGGCCCGACCAGCGTGTAAGCCGCGTCCGCCTGCGCCCCGTTCACCGTCCGGAGGTTCTGGAACACCGTCACCGTCTCCCACCGGAACGGCATGCCCACACCCTCAGGCCCGGCGACGATCAGCCCCTCGCCATAGAAATAGAGCCGCCAGTCGTTCCACTTGCCGAACACGGCCCGCTGCTTCGCCCGATAAACCTCCCGAAGCCCACCCAGCCGCCACTCCCCGGCCAGCAAGACCACCCACTCCGGAACCTCGTCCACCTCATCCTCCAACCCACCAGACACCCATGTCCATTTAAACCGCCCCCCAGCACAGCCCCGCAAGCGGGTATGACGAGGGGCCACGTCGCAGCCGAGATAGTGGCGCGCATGTGGGCAGACGGCCTAACACGATCACCCTGATCGCCGTCGCACCCCCGGGCCCCGCGACGACCACACCTCCAGCACAAACCGCCCCCGCCTGATCAACGCCTCCGAAGCCCCACCCCACGCCGCCCATCCCCAAGGAATCAAGAATCACCAGCCGGAGCCCCGCCGAACCGGATCCCGCCACCCAAAAACCCCGCCCGATCGACCATCGGTCGACAACGTCCCCCGGACCTGGTCCTGTGTGGGCGCAGGGTCCGTCCCACCCCCGTCAGCCCACCTAGGCGGCGAACAACCCCCACCTCCGACCTTCGACCAGCACCACACGGGCCGAATCCCACACCGCCACAAGAGCGACCGCTCCCACATGGATCACCGCTTCCACACGGAGGGTCTCGCCCCCGTATGGATGACCGGCTTTCCGCCCGAGCCCGCGAGTCGGCGAGTCGGCGAGCTCATGACAGCCGCCATCACCAGGCCCACCCCCGCTACAACGACCCGTCGATCCGCTGCTGAGCGTGGGCGAGGAGCACGTTAGCCACATCATCGAGCGTGGACTGCCCGGTGAGCTCGCACGCCTTGTCCAGGGCCTCTCCAGAGGACAACACCATGTGCTCTTTCCTGCAGCGCCGCGGGTCGCATCCAGGGCGTCGGCAGAACGTGGTGATCCTGCGCCCGTCGGCCGACAGGTCACCGGTCCCGAAACGCCCGTCCTCGTGCACATAGAGCACGACCGCGCCCCGCTCGTACGCGATGAACGCCTCACGCGGCTCGTTGCGCCGTCCGCCCATGGGGTACTCGACGCGGTACGGCGTCTCCCCGGCGGACTCGTGCGCTCCCCAGATCGTCCGCCCGACCACCTCGATCACACCGCTCATGACCACCCCCTGTCCATTGCCCAGCAGAGTCATCCACTCATCCCGCCTGAACACCACCACAAACCCCTCCGAGTCGGCCAAGCCCCGAGCCGCCCCTCCACCCCGCCGCTGTGGCTGCTCTTCCATCCCTCAGCCGACGGCGCAACAAATCCAGCCATGTGCTCCCCACCCTCCGACACCGGGTTCATTCCTGACGTAACGCTTCGGCCCCGTACGCAGCCCCACAGCTTTCATGCCGCCCTGACGCCGGTCAGCAGCGCGCAGAATTCCCTCCAAGAGATCCATCCCTGGAACGGCCCGAACGCTCGCGACCAAAGAACCGTCCGGGCCCCGCCCGCAAACGCCCTCAGCCGGGGCCCGCGTCGAACGTTCCGCTGCTGATCGGCGACCCCAACCTGCAATGTGGCTCGCCGTTGGGGCAGACAAGATCGGGACGCCGAACGCGACCGGCATCCCGGTGACAGCCAAGCTCCGCGACAGTTCCGGCTTCCAGATCGACCATCCAAGCGATGTCACTCCGACCACAGGTGACCGCCCAAGCGCGCGCCCCCAGACCCGGAACGCGACCGCGCAAACTCAACAGTCATCACAACCCCACCCCCGCAGCCGCAGTGGCAGCGCGCCGGCCAAACAGGGACAGGACGGCCAGGGTGCCGAGCAGTGCGGTCACCACCAGAACGGGGCGGCGGCGAGCCTGCCCGCCACGAGGTACCGGGGTGGCGATAACCGATGCGAGCGAACCCGGCGTTGCCACCGGGGACGCCGGTGCGTGCTGTGGACGAGTTTCGGCCGCTGTCGGGGGCCGAGGGCCGGGGCCGGGGGCCGGGGGCATGCCGCAGTCGGTCTCCAGGCGCAGGTGCAGGTCAGGCAGCGGGTGTCCGCCAGGGGCCGGGTGCCATCTACCTGCCGCCATCTACCTGCCGCCAGCCGCCTGCCGGAAGCCGGTTGCCACTCGGGCCGGTGGACACCCACCCCACCTCGGGCCGCCGCACCGACGCCGAGCCGACCAAGTACTCCTGCTGAGCGCGGAGTGGCCAAGGCAATACCTGGACCTGGCACGTGCTGCCCGACACCGGCAACTGCGACGCGGGCGGCTGCGCGAGCTTGCCGCCAACGATGACCTCAAGACCCCTCAGCCGCTGTCACATTCACCGACGCGCGGAGGCCGCTTGATCTCACATCCATACAGGTCACGACCGACATACCTGGATAACCTGCACGGGTGAAGGAAACCGTGATCTACGTTGAGATGACAGCCCGCGATCAGCTCATCCCCTCAGCGCCCGTCTCCGGCCTCACCCTCGAACCCCTGGACGCCGACTCCCCACTGGTCACCGACGTCATGGCCCGCATCGGCGCTCCGTACAACTGGGAGAGCACGGCCCGCACCCCGGAGGGGTGGACCGCCTGGTTCGCCGAGCACCCCGACCGCTCCTTCTGGTTGGTGGCGTACGAGGGCAGCCCGGCCGGAATGGTCTCCTTCGACTTCCATCCCGGCGACGAGGTCGAGATCGGAACGTTCGGCCTGCTCCCGGAGTACGTCGGCAAGGGGCTGGGCGGCTACGCGCTGACATTGGGCGTCGAGAAGGCCTGGGAAACGGCCTCCCGAGTCTGGCTGCACACCTCGACGTTCGACCACCCCAACGCCCTCCGCAACTACCACCGCCGCGGCTTCACCACCTACCGCACCGAAGAAGGCAACCGCACCAAGCCCTGACACCGCCAGGCTCGGACTGCCCCAGCCCTTCAGCTCCGAAAGCGGCCGCCGAGCCCTCACCAAGGATCTCGAACGAGCGCACCCTGCGGACTCCGCTACGTCCGGGCCTTCTTGCGGATCGAACGCCACCGGCAAGACGTCACCAAGGCCATGGGTAAGTACGTCGGGGGCTGCCGGACTGGGGGTGGGGGACTTCCGTGTCCGTACGGGTGCTGACCACAGGGTGGGGCGTTCGGCGATGGGGCGGTTATTCGTCTTGGAGCACCCGGGCCAGTTCGCCTCGGATGTCAACGGGATAGAGGTTGAGCGCCTCGAACTCCTCGGCCGCCGCCCACATGAGCTCGAAGCTGTTCTCCGGCCCGTGCGCTTCGGCCTCTGGTCCGGACAGGACGGGGGTGCCGACGACGTCGGCCATGAGGAAGTACGACGCCGGACGGCCGTTATGTCGACCGGTCCACAGCAGCCGTTCGATCCGTGCCTGAAGAGTCGTCTCTTCCTCAAGCTCGCGCACCGCCGCCGTCTCAGCCGTCTCCCCATCCTCGACGTGTCCACCCGGAAGGATCGCGTAGCGGTGTCCTGGACATGTGGGCCCTTCAACGCCAACGCCCTTGCACATGGCACAGACATCAGAGCGCTCGCGACGGAGGTACCGCTTGATGACCAGAGCACGAGACCCGTCAACCACCACAGCAACTGCCCTGGGAATCGCCACGCCCGCAAGCATGCCACCGGCGTCCACCCCACCGGATACGCAACCGACACGACACATGCCAGCGGGCCCAGCGCAGTAAGCACCGGGTCCGCAGGCGGGTATGGGTGGAGTGGTGGGGTGGATCAGGCTGCGAGGTGGTGGTCGTTCCACGGGTCGTCGCCGGGGTCGGGTGTTCGTCCGGTGGGCCATCTGCCGCGTCTGGACCGTGTGACCCCGTCGGGTGGCAACGCCTGGTAGACGTACTGTCCGGCTTGGTTCTTGCTGATGTTGATCTGGTCGGGGTGGGTGTGTTTCCACCGGTTGTGCCAGCCGCAGCACAGCGCGAGCTTGTTGATGTCGGTCGGGCTGTTGCCCAGCGCCCACCCATCGACGTGGTCGACCTCGCACAAGAACCCCGGCACCTCACACCCACGCACCGCGCAGGTGTCGTACTGGGTTTCCAGGACGCGGCGTTGGCCTGGGCTGGCGATGCGGGTGGTGTGACCCAGGTAGAGCGGCACGTTCCCCGGCCCCAAAAGCAGCGGTGAGACTCCGGCGGTGAGCGCCAGCCGCCGCACCTGCTCAGCCGGGATGGGGGTGCCGTCCCGCAGCCAGCCAGGCGTGTCTTCGCCCATGAGGGTTTCGAGGTTGGCGATGACGGTGACGCGGGTGTCGTTGTGGCCGTGTGACAGCACGGTGGTGAGGGCGGCTGCGGTGCGTTCGCTCAGGTCTCGCCGGTCGTCGCTGCCTGCTGGTTTGGTCAGCGGGGCCAGGGTGCCGTCCAGGATGGCGGTGTCTTCGGGGTTGAGCCACCCGTTGACGTATGACCCACCGTCCAGCGACCGGCTCAACGTCAACCAGGAGCGTTCGTAACCGCGCTTGACGTCCTCAGGCGCCTTCTCGGTGCCGTCGACCTCGGAGACCAAGTCGTGGATTTTGCGGCCGAGCCGGGCGACCTTGCCCGCCGACAGCCCGTCGTTGGCGGCGTTCAACAGGATGTCCTCGGCCGCCGCGCAGTCCTCGTCGTTCAACCGCTGTACGGCGTCGGCGACCGTGGCCGCGTAGCCGAGCGAAAGGTCACCGGTGGCCAGGTCCTTGCCCACCCGCTCCAAGCGCGGCAACTGCCGGGCCAGGGTGATGCGTTCCTTGGCGCGGCCTTCCCGCATCCCCAGACGGCACCGCAGCCACGCCTGGGTGGACGGCAGCCCCCAGTTTTTCATTTCGCCGGTGCGGTCCACTATTGCGATCGTGCCCGCGAGGGCGAATTCGATTTGATCTGCGGCCCTCGCGAGCGTCTCGGTCAGCTCCATGCAAGCGGCGCCGGAGTCGGGGGCGGGACGTTGAGTGAGCTGGGTGGCGATCGCGGCTACCGCTTCCACCAATTCTGCAGTGGAAGCGGTCTCTAGATCCGCGACGATCGAATGCATGTCTTGATTATATCGACGGTGACGGATTGCAATTATCTGATTACGGACATTTCGATTGGCCGCAGGTGGCCATCAATTAACCGGGCGCAAATAGGTCGCGGCGGGCGGCACCGTTGGGTGGTTGATCGTCCAACGGTCGGTGCGTGGCCTGGGACGGGTGAGTCGGAGTCCAAGCCGGGTTGCTGCTGGTGGATGGCTGAGCGGAGCCGGACTGACCCGCCGCACACAAGCCTCCGCCTCTCCGAGCGTTGCTGTCACGTTGGCGCAGGTCCCAGAGGCCCAAGGATGCGACTAGGTGGAGGCGGCGCTGCCCCCTGAGGTCGCACCGGAAACCCGCGCTTCGCGCGGCCCCAAAGTTCGAACATCAGCGATCACCAGCACCCGCACCATGACAGGAAAGCGAGACCGGCCGCCTACTTTCTTGTCGATGCCAAGCTGGAACAGCAGACCGCACCCACCCCCGCACTCGGCAGATAGGCGCGAGCCAAAGGGGTGACCGAGGCCGCCAACCCCGAAGGGGCTAACGATCTAACCGAAGATGCATTGAACCGCAGTGAAGCTCCAAGACCCAACACCCCACCCACTTTCTCGTCGCCGCCAAGTCTGCGCAGAAGACCGCACCCACCCGCACCCGGCATCCACGCATCCGCCGAAGGGGTGACCGTGGCCGCCCACTCCGAAGGAGCAAATGATCTAGCCGGAGACGCGCTGACCCGCAGCGCGGCACCAAGCCTCAACCCCACCCCCGCCAACTTTCTTGTCGCAGCCGAGCTTGAACAGAAGACCGCACCCACCCGCACCCGGGCGACGCAGCACCAGCCAGAGGGGCGACCGATGCCGCTACACCCAAGAGGAGACCTGGCGCTCACCGCGAGATGCCACCGAGAACGCGCCTCAGGCGACCTCGATGGCGCGGGTGACTCGGTCGAGACGACCTGCCGCCAGATCCTCGGCGCTCACCCAGAACGAGACGTTCACGATTTCGCCCCAATCGGTACCGTCCAGGGATTCCAGCTGAAGCAGGGGGCGCTGATCGGGGCGACCGCCGCCGTACCAGCCGAGCAAGCGGTAATCGACCCGAGGAAGGACCGCCGCGAGCGTTTCGACGGCGTCCATGGCGTCGATGAGGTCGTGGCCTTCCAGGGCATCGACCGCGGGATCGGTGGAGTCAGGAAGATCCAAGGAGTACGACGCGGCCACCGGCACCGCGGGCATCACGGTTGCGTCCGGCGGAGCAGGTCGTTCCGGGGTGCCGGAAGGAACGTGGAGGACGCGCGCGTCGGAGCCTTCGAAGTCGGCGAAGGTGTCATCGAAGAAGAACAGGAGGAGCCCCTCGCGCGGAAGTGGCCAATCGCCGCCGAGCAGCGGATGCAGGGCCGCGCAGTCGAGCTGTGCCAGGAACGTCAGCGGCCGGCCGTCGAAGGTCGGCCATTCCGTCCCTGCGGGGATCGGAGGCAGGCCGCCGAACCTCGTGCGGCCGGCGCCCGAGCTCTGTGCGGGCGTGAGCGCGATCGAGGGACGCAGCAAGGTCAGCGCTTCCCGTGCGATGTCCGGGACCTTGGAGTTGTCAGCGGCTTCGGCGAGCCGGGCGCGCAACTCATCCTCGGGGGCGATCTCCATGGGCGCTGAGTCTGCCAGGGGACGACGTCTTCGGGAGACCGGGTGCGGTACCGGCTAGAGGACGTGGACGCCGGCGCGGCGGGACCGCGACAGAGCCACGCGCATGGCGACGCCCATGCCGACGCGGTAGGCGAGTCTGGCCGACGGCAGGCGGTAGGCCACCTCGGTGTGCGGGGCGTAGCGGGCCTGGGCGCCGTTCGCCAGCCATCCGGTGTGGATGCGTCGGCTCTGACCGAGGATGTGCCGGCTCTGACCGAGGTTGTGCTTGCGGAACGAGTGGGCGGTGAGGCCCGCGCGGCGTCCGCCGGCGGGGACGAGGCCAGGCGGGACGTCCAGGACGAGCCCGTCGGGGTTGTCGCCCGTGACGCCCACAGGCACGACCAACGGCAGGCCGTCCGATCCCGTCCACCCGAGCAGCACGTCGGGGAATTCACCTGCACGGCGAGCGGCTTTGGCCTGGTCGAGGCGCGGGCCGGCGCCCTTGGCCGGGGGCGGCTGCGGAGCCGGAGGCCCGGGCAGCGACGGACCGTAGACCTCAGGCGTTCCCGAGCAGGTCAGGTCGGGCCACACGATGATGCGCTCGACCGCCACCTCAACGAGTACCCGGGTGTAGTAGACGCGCAACCAGCGGTCCCAGATCGGGCCGGTGGGGCGCGGGCCGTCGAAACGTTCCCAGGTCGCCCCCAGGCTCTCCGGGTCGTCGGCGATCGGGACCGAGACCGTCGCCGCGCCCTGGACGAGCACGTATTCGGGGCGATCGGCATAGCGGTGGGCGCGGGTGTGGAAGGCCAGAGCCGCACGGGGGTCGCGCCTGATGCGTTCGAGCTTCTTCCAGCCGCCGACCGAGCTGTTGAACGTCAAAGTGTCCGCCACACGATCCCGCAGCCCGAAGTTGGTGACCGGCGAGAGCACCACGCCGCGTGCGGGCGTGACGCTGGCGAGCATCACGGCCTGGTCGCCGCCGAGGATCTCGTCCACCGCGCCGGGCAAACCGGGAGAGCACCATGTCCGCAAACCTAAAAAACAAAACGTCTATTAATAAGCGCAGCCCGGGTCAGGTGAGGGCGTCGAGGGAACGTTTCATTTCGCGGGCGGCGTCGTCGGCGAGCTTGCGGAGGGCTCCTCCGAGAAAGGGAACGGCCAGGCGGGCGAGGCCCTTGAAGGCGAAGTGCACCCGGTAGACGACCTTCGTGCCGCCACCGTTCGAGGCGAAGCGCATCTCGTCCGTCGAGGTGACGGTCTTGTTCTCGCCGACGAGGGTGACGGCCCTTCCGGGGTCGAGCGAGGTGATCTCGTAGATCAGGGTCGTCTCCCGGCCGCGGAAGCTGGAGACGTTCCGGAAGCGGGCACCGACCTTCAGGTCGCCCGCGTCCAGCCGTTCGCAGGAGATCGTCCCCGGGTCCCAGCGTTCGGTCGTGGTGAAATCGGTCAGGAAGGGCGCGACGAGCTGGACGGGGGCATCGGTCTCGATCGTTCGCGTCAGGGTCGGCATCGAGGTCACTCCGTTCTTTGAACGGTATTCGGTCCGGATGCGCCGTTCGGTTGCGGGTAGGTCCACGTTCATGAAAAAAGATCTTGTGGTGACCTCGGCCGCCGTCACGACCGCCGCCGGGGCGGGGGTCCTGGCCACCGACCCGGACTCGGACTGGTATCGCGAGCTGAGCAAGCCGCCCTGGCAGCCGCCTTCGGCCGCGTTCGGCCTGGTCTGGACGCCGCTGTACGCCACGATCGCCTATGCCTCGGCGCGGGCGCTCGACAAGGCCGGAAACAAGGCCGGAAACAGGGCCGGAAACAGGGCCGGCGGCAAGGAGCGCCGCGCGATCGGGGCGCTGCTGGGCACCAACCTGGCCCTCAACTCAGGCTGGTCGGCGCTGTTCTTCGGCGCGAAGAGGCCCCGGGCGGCGCTCGCCGAGATCGTCCTGCTGAACGCGGCGAACGTGGCGCTGGCCCGGCGGTTGTGGCGAACGGACCGGCCGGCGGGCGCACTCCTGCTCCCCTACCTGGCCTGGACAGGGTTCGCCACGGTCCTCAACGCGTCGATCGTGCGGCGCAACCCGCGGACGGGGGCGGCGCACGATCGGCGCTCGCCGGTCTGAGGCAGGGCCCAGACCGTGCCGGTGGGCGCCAGGCGCGGCCTGGGCACTGGCCGAGGGGCGGCTTGAGGAAACCCTGTCCTCCCCAGCAATCCGAAGTGTGCGCCCGGTCGGCGGCCGGTTCAACGTTTCCCGCGTGGCGAATTGCGGGCTTTCGCCATCCGGGCCTCGATCTTGGGGACACCGGGACCGGTGAGGAGCGGGAGGGCGGCACGGCGGCCGGTCATGACGAGGAGGAGCGCCGAGATCGGCCCCTCGACGAGCAGCCCCTCTCCCGCGTTCCACGCGTGGTCGGTGGCGACGAGGCGCATGCCCGCGAGGCGGCGTCCGGCGCGGAACGGCCACAGGCTGGGCCACACCCGGGCGGCGGCGGCGACGGCGGCGTCCGCCGGCATGGGCCGCGTGCGCGACAGCGGGATCGCGATGTCCTGCCCGTGCACGAGGACGTCGATCAGGGGCTCCAGGTGCGAGATGACGGGCGCCTTCCCGCGGGAGCCGACCATGTCGCGCAGCAGCGCCGCATAGCTCTCGACCGGCAGCGCGGCCTGGCGGATCGCCGAATCGCGGATCATGCGGTCGAGGCTCCCGCGCGCCCGGAGCAGGCCGGGCAGCGCGCCGCGGAACCCGGTCTGCGCCAGCGTGAGGTGCGCGGCCACATCGCGCACGCGCCACCCCTCGCACAGGGACGCCCTCTCCCACTCGTCCGCGCTCAGGTCGTCGAAGAGGGCGGCCAGGCTGAGCCGCTGGTCATCGATCGCCCGCCACACCGCGTCCTGCTCCATGACGCCCCCTTCGGAACGGGCCTTCGGCCTTCGGCGTCAGCCTCCGGCCTTTGGCGCGGCCCTCCGACCACTATCCGCGCTCAGCGGACTTCGCGGAAGTTCTTGATGACGCTGGTGACGCTGACGACGAGCACGCCCAGCACGGCCACGGTGTAGAAGCCGTCGTACACCTTGACGTTCGCCACGAACTCGGGGCTGAAGAACTCGCGCTGGTAGAGGATCCAGGCGAGCGGCAGCGCGAACAGCGCCGTGGCCGCCGCGTACCAGGCGGCGAGCCGGACGGTCCAGCCGCGCACCCCGACGCGCATCAGTTCGAGGGTCACCATGCCGGCGAGACCGGCGAGGATGGGCCAGATCCAGCCGGACCACAGGGCGGGGTCGAGCACCTCGTAGTGCCGGCCGTCGACCTCGTACGGCTTCAGGGTGTGCTGCCCGACGATCGCGCCGATGAGCAGCGCGTTCCAGATCGCCGCCGCGACGGCCAGCTTGCTCCGGCGGTCGGTGAACCGGTCGTCGGGCAGGTCGTCGGGGGTCCAGGTGCCGGAGGTGGCGATCACGCCGTCCCGGAGGTTCGACCGTTCGATCAGGGCGAAGACGGCGGTCGGCCAGGCGACCAGCTGCGCGCCCACGGCGAACACCGCACCGATGCCCGCTCCGATGGCCGAGCCGGCGTCACCCCCGTCCACCAGGTCCAACGCCATCAGGAGGACCGTCACCACGGGCAGCACCGAGGTCAGCAGGACGGTCAGCAACCGGACGTACGCCGGGTAGAGCGCCGGCCCGATCAGTGCCAGCGGACGGTCGGCGTAGCGGGCGGCGAGCCGGATCGGGTCGCCCATCTCGGCGAGGACGGCGCGTTCGGCGTCGCCGGGGCCGCCCGGGTCACGGGCGTCCACGGTGTCGGCGATCGTCGTCCGCAACTCGTCGGCGAGCTCGGCGCGCTGGCCGGCGGGGACCCGCCGGACGACCTCCCGGACGTACCGGTCGGTCAAGGTGCTGGCACTCATTCGTTCTCCTTGGTCAGTCGCGCCATCGAGGCGACCAGGTCCTGCCATTCGCGGACGAGGCCGGCGCGGACGGCCGAGCCCTCCGGGCCGACCCGGTAGAACTTGCGCGGCCGCGCCTCGTCGGTGTTCCACTCGCTGGTGAGCAGGCCCTGCTTTTCCAACCGCCGCAGCAATGGGTAGAGGGTGTTGCCGTCGACGGTGACCCCGGCGTCGTTGAGCGTCTCGAGGAGCGCGTAGCCGTACTGCGGCTCCTCCAGCAGCGCCAGGCAGGCCAGGACGACCGTGCCGCGACGCAGTTCCTGGGCCTGGCTGAGGATCAGCTCTTCTGAGGTCACGAGATGCACTATACAGTGTGCCGCACACTATGCGCCACACACTATTGTGCGACCGTCTCCTGCCTGCGGCATCGCCGCTGTACCCGCGTCATAAGGCCGCGGACGGACGGCTGGGCGTTCGTCCAGACCGCGCCGCGCGCCCTTGACCCCCTTGCCGATGCGGCGGATGGTCACGGCGAACGAAAGATCACAACGAGCGGAACCCGAAGCACCTGGAGGTCTCGTGCGGCGCCTCATGGCCCTGGTGGCGGCAACAACACTCGTCCTCGGCCTGGCGGCCCCGCCCGGGAACGCACAGACCAGGCCCGGCGCGCACACCGGCCACCCGCGGCCGGTGGTCTTCGTGCACGGCTCCAGCGGATCGGGCGGCCAGTTCGAGACCCAGGCGCGGCGGCTGAACGGCAACGGCTACCGGACCGACCAGATCGAGGCGCACGAGTACGACTCGACGTTCAGCGTGAACACCCCCGCCCAGATCTACGCCGCGCTGGACGCCCGCATCGCCCGGCTGCTCGACCGGACCAAGGCCGACCGGATCGACCTCCTCGCGCACTCGCTCGGCACCGGCCTCATGCAGGCGTACCTGCGGAGCTCCCCGGACCGCGCGGCGAAGGTCGCGCACTACGTCAACCTCGACGGCGCGACCTCGGCCGACCAGCCGGGCGGCGTGCCCACGCTCGCCGTGTGGGGCGAGGGCTCCCCGGACCGCGCGGTGGGCGGCGCCGTCAACGTGCGCTTCCCGGACCAGTCGCACACCCAGGTCGTGACCTCGCCCGAGACGTTCGCCGAGTTCTTCCGGTTCTTCAACGGACGGGCCCCGCGGACGACGGACATCGTCACGCAGCGCCATGTACGGCTGTCAGGCCGTGCGGTGCTCTTCCCGACGAACGTGGGCGCGCAGGGAGCGCGGCTCGACGTCTTCCGGGTGGACCCGAGGACCGGCCGGCGCCTGACGCGGCGCCCGGAGGCCAGCCATCCGATCACCGGCGACGGCTCCTGGGGCCCGTTCAAGGCCGACGGACGCGCGCACTACGAGTTCGCCATCGTCTGGAGCGAGTCGTCGGTGCACCATCTCTACTTCCAGCCGTTCCGCCGCAGCGACGCGCTGGTCCGCCTGCTCACGAGCCGCCCCGGCGAAGGGCTCTCCGGACGGATGGAGACGAGCGATCGGCACACCAACCTGGTCGTCAACCGCCAGAAGGAATGGTGGGGCGACCAGGGCGCGGCGGGCGACTCACTGCGCGTCGACGGGCGAGAGGTGCTGAACGCCGCCATCGCGCCGCGCGCCAAGCGTGTCATCGGCCTCTTCGCCTTCGACAGGGGCGTGAACGGCGTCACCGATCTGAGCGCGCCGATCCCGGAGTTCTTCGCCCAGCCGTTCATGACCGGCCTGGACCTGTACGTGCCCAGCGGCCGCAGGCCGGTCCCGATCGTGGTGCGGCCGCGCGGTGGCGGGCCGGTCGACGTCCTCAACGTCCCGGCGCTGCCGTCGAGCACCCACCGGATCAGCCTCCAGTTCGACGACTACCCGTCCTGAGAACCGCGCCGGCGACCGGCCGGTACGCGACCGTACCGGCCGGTCCTAGCCGAGGATGTCGGTCGCCTTGTGGCCGTCCCCGGCGCCGTCGGCCAGGAAGATGTCCCCGACCGAGTTGTCGGCGCGGAACGGAATGATCGCCTGGTACGCGGCCGAGTCGTACCAGGCCCGGGCCGTCTCCATGTCGGGGAACTCGATCACGACCAGGTCGCCCTTGAAGTCCCCCTCCTTCATCTCGGGCGTCGCTCCGTGGATCAGGAACCTGCCGCCGAACGGCTCGAGCGTCGCGTCGATGCGCTTCAGGTATTCGACGATCCCCGGGCCCATCGTGACCTCGTGCAGGTGGCCCACACCGTATGCGGTCATCTCGTCCTCCCAGTCCGTGTTGTCCCGACACCCCTGATCCTGCCGCCCGCCCCTGCGGCGTGGCGATTACGCCAGAGGTAATGAGATCGCCGCAGAGGCGGGAGCAGCACAGACGGGAGCAGCACAGACGGGAGCAGCGCAGACGGAGCAGCAGAGACAGGAGCAGCACAGGCGGGAGCGGGGCGCGGGCGGGGTCAGTGGGGGAACCGGCGGGGCCGGCAGGTGGTGACGCCGTCGCGGAAGTCTTCGATGATCGTCGCGATCTGGCGGATCTGGCGGGTGTCCTCGATGCGGTCCAGGTAGGGGTTGTGGCGGGCGAGCCCGTCCAGGTCGACCGAGAAGTAGAGCGCCATCAGGGGGTTGATGAAGAGTTCGCTGCCGGACGTGCGGTCGGCGAAGCGCCCGTCCCCGAACATCGCCGGTGAACCTATGGGGCGAAACGCCCCGGTGGCAATGGATTTCAGTACGGCGACGGGCCTCCGAACATCTCGCTGATCTTGGGTGCCAGCTCGATGTCGCCGCGCAGTTTCAGCTTGCCGTCCATCAGCAGCGACGCGGGATTGGTGGTGCCGGCCAGCGTCCGCAGGAAGTCGGCCGTCCCGGTGCCGATCGTGAGCGCCGGCTCCCTGGCCTCGCCCATCCGTGCCCGGGCTCGGCCGTTCGCGATCCGCACGGTCCAGACGGTCGTCCTCCCGTCCGCCCGGCTCAGCCGGAACTCCAGCTCCCCCGCGAACCCGCCCGCGGCCGACGGGTCGTACTGCCGGGCCATCCCGGCGAAGAACACCCGCTGCGCCCGCGGCCCGAACCGCCGCTCGATCTCCGCGTCCGACCGCCCGTCCAGCAGCCGGAACAGGCCCTGCTGAACGCGTCGCCGCGCGGTCGAGCGGGCCTCGTCGCGCACCAGCGACAGGGCGGGACGGAGCCCCGCCGGCCGCCCGCCGCGGCGGACCCGGCGGGCGCGCACGAGCTCGGCGTCCTCGTCGATCCGGTAGCCAGGCGGCACCTTCCGCGCCGGAGCCCGCCGTGCCAGGGCGGCCTCGATCGCCGGCGCGAGCCGTTCGGCCTTGGCGGCCTCCCGCTCCTCGCGTCCCTCGGTGAAGCGCGGCAGCACCGACGTGCCGAACAGCTCGATGCTCTCGCAGATGTGCTCGTGCTTGTTGGGCCCGGCCTGGAGGACGAAGACGACCTGGTCGACGCCCGCCGTCTCGTACCGCCGCACGAGGTCGGCCACCTGGTCCGGTGTCCCCACCGCCCCCCGCAGCGACCCGACGTTGACGTTGAGCGCCTCGGCGTTGGCGATGATCTGGTCCCGGTCGAAGCCGCGCGCCGCCCGGCGTTCCTGGAACTCCTCCCACACGTTCGTCCGCCCCGGGTCGTGCGGCGTCGTCCCGTAGTAGTGCGCCAGCGCGAACCCGAAGAAGTGCGCGCCGTCGATCCCCCGGTCGATCGCCGTCTCCTCGTCCTCGTGCAGCATCATCGGCAGCACCACGGTCACGTTGGGGTTGACCGCGAACCCCGCCGGCACGCACTCGTCGGACTCGATGATCCGGTAGTACTCCCCGGTCCACCTGGCCGCGTCCTCGGGTTCGACGAACGAGAACGACAACGCCCCGATCCCGTTCCGCGCCGCGAAGTGGATGGTCTCCCGCCGCGAGCACGCCACCCACAACGGCGGGTGCGGCTTCTGCAGCGGCTTGGGGATCACGTTGCGCGGCGGCATCTGCACGTACCGGGACTCCCACCCGGCGAACGGCTCCTCCACGAACATCCGGGTGACCGCGTCGATCGCGTCCTCCCACTGGGACCGCTTGTCGGCGCGCCGCACGCCGAACCCGCCGAGCTCGGCGCTCGAACTCGACTCGCCGGTCCCGAGGTCGACCCGCCCGTCCGACACCAGGTCCAGCGTCGCGATCCGCTCCGCGACCCGCGCCGGATGGTTGACGTTCGGCGGCAGCTGAACGATCCCGTGCCCCAGCCGTATCCGCTTGGTCCGCTGCGACGCCGCCGCGAGGAACACCTCCGGCGCCGACGAGTGGCTGTACTCCTCCAGGAAGTGGTGCTCGACCTCCCACACGTAGTCGAACCCCACCCGGTCGGCGATCTCGACCTGCTCCAGCGCGTCCTTGTAGAGCCGGTGCTCCTCACCCTGGTCCCACGGCCTGGGCAGCTGGTGCTCGTAGAAGATTCCAAACCGGATCTCAACCACCTCCACCGTCGTGACCAGGCGAGACGCCCGGCGAACCGGACCCCACTCGGCCAGCCTCACCCGAGTTGGACCCCGCGTCAACGACCACCGCGCCCACCAATTCCGCGGCATACCGGGGCGGCACTTCCGAGTGGACGGACCGGCTGAGAAGCATTTTCCGGAGCCACCCCTTGTCAAGTGCGCCTGACACAAACGGAACGTGCGAAGAATGACCCTTCCCAGCTGGCCGAACACGGCCTTCCTAAAGAAGTCAGGAGGCGGGTAATCTCTCTGTCAAGTGTGGCGCAGAGCAGGAGCCCGCAGATGGAGCAACCAGCGATCACCAGCACCAAGGATCTCCTGCGCTCGTTGTACCTCAACCGCACGGGCATACTGCTGCTGATCATGCTGCTGGGCTCCATAGGACTGATCGCGATCTCCGCGAGAACCGCAGGGGCGGCCCAGCAGTTCTGGCTCGCCGTGGGCAGCGGAACGCTGGCGACGACCGTCTATTCAACCCTCCAGGTCTTCTTGACGACCACGCAGTTCGAGCACTTTCTGGTCGGCTCGATCCGGAGCGTGGTCGAGAGCGAGGTCGTCGTCCTCGCCGAGCGGGTGCTGCAAGAGTCGGACGAGACGCGGCACCGCTTCCTGCCGACGTCCCAGTATCCGGGATCGACCACGCCGGACCCGACCTTCAACCGTGACATCAACGCCAGCTTCCAGCGGTCCGACCTGTACATCTTCCGTGGGATGACCGGCAAGTACTCCGCCGCCCGGCTCGCCCTGCTACCCAAAACCCCGTCCCGGGTCCAGCTGATCATCGCGGATCCCACTGAGCCGAAGGCCGTCGACAACCGGGCCCGCCTTCTGCTGCGCAGGGGCGAGGTACCGGACCTGGACGAAGGGCGGAAAAAGGTCATTCATGACATTCACCTTGCCCTGGCGGGCATGCAATCAATCCACGCGCATTTCGACGAGCTCCAACTCTGCTTCACCCAGGATCCGTTCATCGATCGGGTGGAGATATTCGATCAGGAAATCTATGTCGAACTGTTCAGTGACGTCAGTGAGGCGCGGAGTTTTCCGCCCACCGTGCGATTCTCCCGTGAGTCGGTCGCCTACCAGACGCACTACCGGGACTGCAGCAGGCTGCTCTCGAGCTCTCTCGTCCGGAAGGTCACCATTCAGCGTGACAGCGACGCGAGGACCTACCTCAACGATCTGAAGGACCAAGCGTCGATTGACATCTCGATGGGCGACTTCGAGGCAGCCAGAGAAGAGTTCAGGGAGTTCAGGGAACGGGTCAAGGGGGAGCTGGTCTCGCCATGAAGTTCACATCCCTCGGCGGGTTGGTGACGGAGCTAGAACTCCTGGGGTGGGCGGCACAGGCCGTCCATGACCGGATGGAACATGCCCTCCGCCGGTTCTACGACGACATGCGCGGCGAGCTCGCCAGGGAGCTCGCCGCCTTGGCCGACGAGGACTTCGCGGAGATCGTCGGAAGGTCCCGGGAGACCTCGACGCACTACAAGTGGTCGCTGATGGACGACCCTGCGAACGATTTCAAGATCTGGCTACATGAGTACAAGGACGGCGCTCACCGAGGTTCGGGATACGCGCGGAGCATTCACAATCACCGGTATCCACTATCGTCGCTCATCCTGTACGGCAGCTACAAACATACAAAACTCGCCATAGACGACATGTCAGAGCAAAGCAGACGATTGCGCATCACCACCGAACAGAAACTCGACCCTGGCAGCGTGTACACCATTACCACGAACGAACTGCATTCCATCAGCGATATCAGGGATCACACCATCACCCTCGTCGTCCAACACAGAACCATTCGATCATTTAGCATAAGCATTGACCCCCAATCATTGCGGACGATCAGGCATTACCCTATCGAGGAGCGCCATGTCAACCTCAGAGAATGCCTTGAACCCGCTGGCGAAAGAGCGAGCGGATCATGACCTGTCAGGATGATAAAAGGATCACCAAACTACAAGATCTCATCTTCGTTCTTTACCAGGAGATCGGCACATCAGTCCCGTTTCACGGCTGGCATCACATAGATTTCGTACGCAACAAGGCCGTCGAATTCGCCCGGCAACGAGGGGCCGACTCCGCGCTGGTGGAGGCGGCCGCACTGGTGCACGATCTGAACTACATAGCGGAGAAGGACTCTGGACCACAGGCCGGACACCAGTTGCGGCGGCAGTGCCTTCAAGACGCCGGCTTCAACGAACTGGACATCCACGAGGTGGAAAAACTGGTCGTGGAGTCCCACACCGCCACGCGCACGGCTTCGATCTCGCTCGCCGGGACGGCACTGAGCGACGCGGACACGCTTTTCAAGGCGCTGCCCATCACACCGGTCGTTTTCGCTCCGCGTTACCTGGAGGAGAACAACATCGATCTCCTGACGCTCTGCGAGAAAATCATCGGAGAGCAGGAGCCGCTCCTGAAGGCCGGGATCTACTTCTACGACGAGCGCGTGCGTGATCGATATCTCCCGTGGGCCGAGGCGAATCTGCAACTCTGGCGCTGTGTCGCCGAAGCCTTGAACGACCCCGACGTCACCACTCTGCTGAAGCAGATCAACGACGCCCTTCATCGCCCGTAAGGCGTCGACGCATGCGGATACCGCCGGCGACCGCTACCTAATACTCCAGTGGTAAGTCGTGATCTTCATGGTTGTCGGGTGGTGGATTGGCGTTGGTAGTGGCAGTTGCGGGCGTGGGCTTGGTGGCGTCGTCGCCACTGTGACCAGCGCAGATGGTGCCCGGCTGCGGGAGGTGTGTTGGTGGTCAGCCTGGTCAGCAGGCGCTGGACCTCGGCCAGAGTCATCGGGATGAGGCCGGGTTCGTCGTGTTGATGGGCTCGCTCTGTGGTGGTGAGGGCGGCGAGGAAGGCGTGGGCGAGCATGGCCAGGGTGGTCCACCGATACCAGGACTTCCAGGTGCGGACCTGGTGCTGGTCCAGGCCGCACAGACCCTTGCCGGCCTGGAACGATTCCTCGATCGTCCAGCGCCGCCCGGCGACTTTGACCAGCGCCGCCAGCGGGACCCGATGGGGCGAGTAGCAGCGATAGAACGCCAGCTCACCCGTGCTGCGGTTACGCCGGATCAGCAGCCAGCGGTGCCCGCCCAGGTCCCGGTTGATGTCGCGGTCGATGTCGACCAGTGCCCAGGAGTAGAACCGGTGTCCCTTCGCGCCGGGTCCGGCGGACATGCACTGCCATGCTCTCTTTGGCAGGGTGGCGGCGACCTGGTCGACGCGGCGGGCGCCGATGCCCAGGGTGACCCGGTGGCTGGAGGCGACGGCCAACACGTAGCCGACTTGCCGGGACTCCACCTCACCTCGCAGGTCGGGGCTTTGGCCGTAGACCTCGTCGCCGGTCACCCACCCGGACGCCACTCCGGCGTCCAATGCGCGGGCGACCATGCGAGCGGCCAGCTCGCCCTTGGTGGCGAACCGCACCTCGTCGGGCACTCCGGCCGCCTCGCGCCGGTCGGCGTCGGCGGCCCACACCTTCGGCAGATACAGCTCCCGGTCGATGAAGGCGTGCCCGGCATCGGTGGCATAGGCCAGGAACACCGCGACCTGGCTGTTCTCGATCCGCCCGGCCGTGCCGGTGTACTGGCGCTGCACCCCGACACTGGCGACGCCCTTCTTCAGGTCGCCGGTCTCGTCCACCACCAGCACCGCATCCTTGCCGCCGCCTGGGCCGCCGAGGTGTTCCACGACGTAGGAGCGCAGGTCATTGCGTACCTGGTCGGCATCCCAGGACGCCCGAGACAGCAAGTACTGCATCCCGTACGGGGTGGCATCACCTGCGTGCTCGGCGAGCGTCCAGCAGTTCTTGCGCGGCGACTCGGCCAGCAACCCTGACACCAATCCACGGGCCCGCCGCCGCGACTCCACCCGCGCGAACCTGCAGGCCACACGGCCAATCAGATCCTCGAACATCACCTGCCACCGGCCGCGGTCTACGCTATGCCCAGCGGCCACCGCACGATCTTCGGTTGTCTTCACAAACCCCGATGATCACGCGGTGGCCGCCCTCGTTCTCAGACACCCTCACCAGCAAGATCACGACTTACCACTGGAGTACTAACCCATTGAACGCTTGAACAAGCGCTCGCTTGACGGGATGGGGGGCCGGGCGGCACGGTGGGGCGATGGCGCTGCTGGACGGGTTGCGGGTTCTCGATCTCACGATGTGGCGGCCGGGGCCGTACGCCACGCAGTTGCTGGCCCAGCTGGGCGCGGACGTGATCAAGGTCGAGCCGCCCGGCGGGGAGCCGATGCGGATGTTCCGGAGCCATTTCGACCTCCTCAACCAGCACAAGCGCAGCATCGTGCTCGACCTCAAGGACGACGCGGACCGGGCGAGGTGCCTGGAGCTGGCGGCCGGGGCCGAGGTGTTCGTGGAGGGGTTCCGGCCGGGGGTCGCCGACCGCCTGGGCGTGGGCCATGCGGTGGTGCGGGAGGCCAACCCGGCGCTGGTCTACTGCTCGCTCTCGGGGTACGGGGCGGAAGGGCCGCTGGCGGACGTTCCCGGGCATGACGTCAACTACCGCGCCTACACGGCGGCGCTGCCGGAGGACGCGGTGTCGCCGGACGCCGACGAGCTGCCGGTGGCCGACATGGCGGCGGCGACGATGGCCGCGTTCGCGATCACGGCGGCGTGCCTGAAGGCGCGCGCCACCGGGGTCGGCGACCGCATCGACCTGGGCATGGCGGACGTGCTGGCCGGATGGGTGGGGACGGTGCCCACCGCGACCAGGCGGAACGGCGGGGCGGGCCCGGTGCCGGGGTACGGGGTCTACCGGACCAGGGACGGCCACAAGATCACGCTGGGCGTGGTCTCGGAGGAGAAGCTCTGGGCCGCCACCTGCGGGGCGCTGGGCCTCGACGGGGCGGACGTCCCGTTCCTGGAACGGCTGGGGCGCGTGCGCGAGCTGGACGAGGCCGTCGCCGCGGCGGTGGCCCGGCTCACCCGGGACGAGGCGGTCGAGCGGCTCACCGCGGCGGGTGCTCCGGTGGCGCCGCTCCTGACCCGTGCCGAGATGATGGAGCACGATCATTTCCGGGCCCGGGGGGTGATCGACGGCGGCACGGTGGGCAGTCCCGTCCGGACGACGGTCCATCCGCCGCTGGGGGCGGGGGGCGTCTCGGAGCTGGACGAGCACCGGGGGCAGGCCTGGCGTCTCAGGGGCTGATATTCGGGTGGGTTCGTCGTACTCACCTGGCATTCTGGGGACGTGAGCGCGCGCGTGGTGGGTCCGATGCTGGTCGGGCGGTCGGCCGAGCTCGGTGATCTTGAAGAGGCGCTGGCCACGGCGCCCGGGGCCGTGCTGATCGGTGGCGAGGCCGGGCTGGGCAAGACCCGGCTCGTCCGCGAGTTCGCCGGTGCGGTCGACCGGGCCGGGGCCCGGCTGCTGGTCGGCGGCTGCCTGGAGCTGGGGTCCGACGGCCTGCCGTTCGCCCCGTTCACCACCGTGCTGCGCCGCCTGGTGCGCGACATCGGCATCGACGGGGTGGCCGAGCTGCTGCCGCGCGGCGACACCTCCGGGCTGGCGCGGCTGCTGCCCGAGTTCGGCGAGCCGGAGACCGACGCGGCGTCGGGCGAGGAGCGCGCCCGGCTGTTCGAGCTGGTGCTCACCCTCCTGGAGCGGCTGGCCGAACGGCAGGCGCTGGTGCTGGTGATCGAGGACGCGCACTGGGCCGACCGGTCGACCAGGGACCTGCTGGCGTTCCTGGTCAGGAACGCCGTGTCCACCCCGCTGCTGACCGTGGTGACCTACCGCGCCGACGAGCTGCACCGCGCGCATCCGCTGCGGCGCCTGCTGGCCGAGCTCGTCCGGATCGACAAGGTCCGGCGGGTGGAGCTGCCGCGCCTGTCGCGCGCCGAGGTCGCCGAGCTGGCCGCCGGGATCCTCGGGTCGGAGCCGTCCGCCCAGCTGGTCGAACGTATCCACGCGCGCAGCGAGGGCAACCCGCTGTTCATCGAGGCGCTGCTCGACAGCGACGGCACGCTGGCGCGGGAGATCCCCGAGTCGCTGCGCGACCTGCTGCTCGCCGGCGTGCAGCGGCTGCCGGAGGAGACCCAGGAGGTGCTCCGGGACGCCAGCGGCGGCGGCACCCGCATCGAGCACGCCCTGCTCGCGGCGGTCTCCGGGCTCGACGACGGCGCGCTGACCCGCGTCCTGCGGCCCGCGGTCGCGGCGAACGTGCTGGTGGTCGACGGCGACGGCTACGCGTTCCGGCACGCGCTGATCCGCGAGGCCCTGCACGACGACCTGCTGCCCGGCGAGCACACCCGCCTGCACACCCGTTACGCGCAGGCGCTGGAGAACGCCCCGGGCCTGGTCCCGGCGGGCCGGTTGTGGGTGGAGCTGAGCCACCACTGGAACGCCGCGCACGACGCGACGTGGGCGCTGGTCAGCTCGTCCCGCGCGGCCGCCGACGCCCACATGGCGCTCGCCTACGCCGAGTCGCTGGCGATGTTGTCGCGCGTCCTGGAGTTGTGGGAGCGGGTGCCGGACGCGGCCGAGCGCATCGGCGCCGACCACACCGAGGTCCTGGAGAAGGCGGTGGCCGCCGCCGACCTCGCGGGCGAGTACGAGATCGGCATCAAGCTCGCCACCGCCGCGCTGCGCGAGGTGGAGGCGGCGGGCGGGCCTGCCGCGCGGCGCGCGGGCCTGCTGGAGCTGCGCGGCCGGATGCGGCACGACCTCGCCCGGCACGGGTTCGTCGAAGACCTGCGCGAGGCGGTGCGCTGCCTGCCGCCCGAGCCCTCGGTCCTGCGCGCCCGCACGCTGGCCACGCTGGCGCAGTACGTCCGCCTCACCACCGACAAGCACGAGGCCCGCGCCGCCGCCCTGGAGTCCCTGGAGATCGCCCGCACGCTCGGCGACGTGACGGCGGAGGCCGAGGCGCTCATCACGCTCTTCTGCGTCGACATCGACTACGACGGTGACGAGCAGGTGCTCGCCGAGGCCGAGGCCGCCGCCCGGCGTTCGGGCACCCACCGGGTCCTGCTGCGCGCGGCGGTGATCAAATCGCACTTCCTCGAGGGCTGCGGCCGGCACGCGGAGGCCGCCGAGGTGGCCCGCCGCGGGGTGGACCTCGCCGAGGAGTTCGGCGCCGGCCGGACCAAGGGCACGTTCCTCGGCATCAACCTCGCCGAGCCGCTGGTGTCGCTCGGCCGCTGGGACGAGGCGTTCACGGTCCTGACGGAGTCGCTCGCCCAGGAGCCGGCGATCACGATCCGGACGTCGCTGATGGTGCTGCTCGGCGAGGTCGCGGTCGCCCGCGGCGATCTGGCGACCGCCGGCGCGTGGCTGGAGGCGGCACGCGACGTCATGGAGCACGACCTCTACACGCGCAAGACGCAGGACTACTTCGCCACGCTGCGGATGAAGGCCGGGCTCCGGCTCGCCGAGGGCCGGCCCGCCGAGGCGCTGGAGGCGGTGGCGTCGGTGATCCCCACGACCGGCCTGCCGGACGACAGCCGCTACGCCTGGCCGGTGATGGTGCTCGGCGCGGCCGCCTGTGCCGCGCTGGGCGACCGGGCGCTGATCGCCGGCGCCCCCGCGCTCCCCCAGATCGAGGAACGCGCCGCCGGGCTCGACGTTCTCGGCTCCCTGCAGGAGGCCCACCAGGTCACCTTCGCCGCCGAGGTCGCCCGCGCCCGCGGGGTGCTCGACCTCGCCGCCTGGGACACCGCGTCCGCCACCTGGGAAAAGCTCGGCCAGCCTTATTCGCAGGCCACCGCCCTGTTCCGGGCGGGCGAGGCCGCGCTGCACGACGGCGACCGCGACGGTGCCGCCGAACGCCTGCGCCGCGCCGCCGCGCTGGCCGGCGAGCTCAAGGCCGCGCCGACGTGCGCCGCGATCGACGACCTCTTCCGGCGGGCGCGTCTCAGCCGTACGGCGGGACGTGCGGACGCCGGGGCCGGGGCCGGGGCCGGCGCGGCCTCGGGCCCGCCGCTGGGCCTGACGCCGCGCGAGCTGGAGGTGCTGCGGCTGGTCGCCGACGGCCAGAGCAACCGCGAGATCGCCGAGGGGCTCTACATCTCGGTGAAGACGGCCAGCGTGCACGTCTCCAACATCCTGACCAAGCTGGAGGTCGCGAGCCGCGGCGAGGCCGCGGCCACCGCGCACCGCCTCGGCCTCTTCCCGCCACCGCGGGTCTAGCAGGCCCGGCTCGCCCCTGCGGGGCCACGGAAGTTCCCGGACGTGGTCTGGATCCGGAAGCGGGAGCCTCCCCTCCCGGGCTCCCGCCCCCGGATCGTCGGACCACACGGGAACTTCAGTGGTTGCCTTCCGGATGACGGCCCGAGGAAGCACGCGGCGCTTCTCCGCTATGAAGAGGCGGTCCGTCACCCGTCCAGCGGGTCCTTAGTCTTGCCGACCTAGGTCATCGAAGGCATCGGGAGACATCCCGATAGACGTACCTAAAAATCTCCGCGTACGGAATGCGGGCGTTCGGCGACCCAGGCCGCGATCTGCGTGCGCGAGGCCATCTCAAGCTTGGCGAGGATGTGCTCCAGGTGGGAGTCGACCGTGCGCTTGGCGATGACCAGACGTTGCGAGATCTGCCGGTTGGACAGGCCCTGCGCGACGAGCGCGGCGATCTCGCGTTCGCGCCGGGTGAGCGGCGCCCACGGGTCGCCGTCCGCCGCCGAACGCGACCGGGTGTCGAGGGCGTGCTCGATGGCCTCGTCGAGGCTCAGCCGCCGCCCCTCGTCGTGGAACACCTGCCAGCCGCGTTCGCCCAGGGTGGCCTTGACGTCGCCGGCCACGACGTCGCGCAGCGCCAGGTAGGCGGGGCCGAAGAACATGGGCGCACCGACCGTCCGCCACATCCGGTCGGCGGCGCCGAACAGCCGTGCCGAACGTTCGTACGATCCGGTGAAGCCCGCGCAGCCGGCGGCCAGGTCGAGCGCCATCGCGCCGCCGAGCCGGTCGTTGAGCGCGCGCATGAGGTGCAACGTCTGCCGCGCCTCGACCTCGGCCTTGCGCGGTTCGCCCTGAAGGCAGAACGCGAGCCCGCGCACCCATGTCGCGTACGCCAGGCACCACTGCTCGCCGCACGCCGCGCTCACCACCCGGCATTCCTCGCAGTATTCGAGGGCCTTGTCGATGTCGCCGGTGAGGCAGTGCAGCGCCGCGAGCAGCGGCAGCCGCAACATCGTCCAGATGTCGCCGCCGGGCGCGGGCTCGGCCAGCAGCGGCCGCGCGGCCTCCAGGTCGCCGCGGAAGAACGCGACGAGCCCGGCGAGCTCGACCGCGTAGGCACGGTCGAGGCCGCCCGACGCCAGCGGCGCGGCCTCGGTCTGGAAACCCTCGGCGGCGTCGAGGTCGCCCTGCAACGCCGCCAGCAGCCCGGCCAGGCACAACGCCCTGGCCCGCCCGGACGGGGCCTCCGGTGGCCCGGAGTCGGCGGCGAGAGCCTTGCCGAGCCAGATCCGTCCCTCGCCGAGCAGCCCGGCGGAGAACCAGAACTGCGCCAGCGCGGCGGCCATCCGCAACGCCTGCGGCCCCTCGTCCGGCGTGGTCACCGAGTAGTCGAGGGCGGCGCGCAGGTTGTCCTGCTCGCGGCGCAGCCGGCCGAGCCGCTCGGCCTGGTCGGCGCCGAACGCCTCGGCCTCGGCGTAGAGGGCGAGCCCGAGGTACCAGTCGCGGTGCCGCCGGCGCAGCCGGTCGAGCCCGCCGCCGGTCTCCCTCCCGGCGAGCAGGTCGCCGCCGTACTCGCGCAGCGTGTCGAGCATCCGGTAACGCCGGCCGCCCTCCTCGCGCAGGACGATCGACTTCTCCACGAGCCGCGCCAGCGTCTCGTAGACGGTGTCGGCCGGCATGCCGGGCCCGCCGGCGGCGTCAGGGTGCGCGTCGTCAGAGTCCGCGCACACGAATTCGGCGGCGGCCAGATCGAACCCGCCGGGGAACACGCTGAGCCGGGCCCACAGCAGCACCTCCCGCGGGGTGCACAGCTCGTGGCTCCACTGCACCGCGGCCCGCAACGTCTGGTGCCGGGACCGGCCGGCGCGCTGCGCGCGGTGCGTGCCGAGCATGCGGAACCGGTCGTCGAGGCGTTCGACGAGCTGCTCGACCGACAGCGCGCGCAGCCGGACGGCCGCGAGCTCGATCGCGAGCGGGATGCCGTCGAGCCGGCGGCACAGCCGGGCCACGGCGGGCAGGTCGGCGTCGTCGAGGGTGAAGCCGGGCACGACGGCGGCGGCACGGTCCACGAAGAGCGCCACCGCGTCCGACGCCGCGATCGCCTCGCCCTCCGCGCCGTCGACGCCCTCCGCACCGGAGGATCCGCCGGCGCTCCCGGCGTCGGCGGCGTCCGGCAGGCTGAGCGGCGGCAGCACCATCGTGTGCTCGCCCAGCACGTCCAGCGACTCGCGGCTGGTGGCGAGGATGTGCAGCCGCGGCGCGGCCCGCAGCAGCACCTCCGTCAGGATCGCGCAGGCGTCGACCAGATGCTCGCAGGTGTCGAGGACGAGCAGCAGCTCCCGGTCGGCCACGTGGTCGGCGAGCATGTCGAGCCGGTCGCGCGCCGACTGGTCGGGCACCTGGAGCACCTCGGCCACGGTGTGCGCGAGCAGTTCGGCGTCGCGCAACGCCGACAGGTCGACGAACCACGCGCCGTCCGCGAACGCCGGGCGGGCCTCCCCGGCCAGCCGCAGGGCGAGCCGGGTCTTGCCGACCCCGCTCGTCCCCGTCAGCGTCACCAGCCGGGACGCCTCCAGAAGCCGCGCGCCCTCGGCGAGCTCGCGCTTACGTCCGACGAACCTGGTCACCTCTGCGGGCAGCCTGCCCGCCTGCCGTTCCAGCGCAATGCTCGTCACGGGCCGCCTCGGGTCGCATCGCCGGTCGGCTCGACCGGCTTGTCGGGGGATCTCCCGGCATGCTACCCGCCCGAACACGAGTCGAGAGGGCCCGATCACACACCGTGTTCGCGGCGGGTGAGGCGTTCACGATCAGTGCGGGACGCGGGCCAGGTCGGTGCGGACCGTGGACCACCACTGCAGTGCGGCACGCGGGCCGGGTCAGTGCGGGACGCGGGCCACGCAGAAGACCGTCTGGCCGAACGGCGGCCGGACCACGCGCTCGATGGCGCGGGTGGCCGGGATGACCGTCCGGTCGTAGATCTTGACCAGGCGCGGGTCGGGGTAGCCGGCGCCGCCGCGGCGCACCGCGGCCCACCAGGCGATGCCGCCCAGGAAGTTGATCGGCTTGAGCACCTCGGGGGTCAGCCCCGCACCGCGGACCGACGCCTCGAGCGTGGCCGGGGTGTAGCGGGTGACGTGCCCGACCTTGCGGTCGAACTCGCCGTACAGCTGCATGTAGCCGGGCACCCAGATGACGATGCGGCCGCCGGGCTTGGTGACCGAGGCGAGGTCGCGCAGCGCCTGCACGTCGTCCTTGATGTGCTCCAGGACGTTCATCATCACGACGGTGTCGACCTGCTGCCGGATGTCGATCTCGGCGGGCAGCTCGAGGTCGAGGACCTCGACGTCCGGGTCCTCGTCGTAGCGCTTGCGCAGCTCGCCGACGCAGTACGGGTCGTTGTCGCTCACGGCCAGGTAGTCGAGCCGGCCGCTGAACTGCTCGGAGAAGTGACCGAGGCCGGACCCGATCTCCAGCAGGGAGCGGCCCACGTGCGGGGCCACCATGTCGTACTCGTACTTGCGGTAGTTGCGCGCCTCGTCACCGCCCAGGTGGTTTTCCAGGGCGCCCTCGCCCGCCGCGGGCTGGACGAGCTCGCCGTCGCCCGCGGTCGGCGCGGCGGCCTGCTGGGGCTTGCTGCCGAGGACTTTGAGGAGCGTCCCGGCGATGGACTTCTTCTGACCTGGTGAGTGCATACTTCCCGCTCGCTGGGTGCGTTGTCGCGCAAAGGTCGAGTCAGTCTAGTAGACGGCGGATGCCCTCGAGCCTCGGCCGCGCGTTTCAGCCCCGGACGCCGCGGAGATCGCTGCGGTCGCGCGTGCCGCGGCGCTGCGACCGCGAGCCGGCGAGATGCCAGGTCACGTCGCCGTAGCGCACGGCGTAGAGGTGATCACGGTGAGCTCGCTCACGTTCGCTGGGACGGCGTGTGGCCGCGATGCCGTATTCGTCCACGACCCCGCACAACACCGCCGCGCGGACCGCGTCCATGGACGCCTCGAGGCCCGCCTCGGCCAGCGTGCGCTGCGCGGCCGGCGCGCCCGCGGGCGCGATGTAGGTCTGGCCCTGCAACGGCGTCACGTGCACCGCGACGTGCGTCAGCGTGGCGCGCGCCGTGCGGATGCGGCCGACCTGCATGATCCCGTCGCGGAGCGCGGCGGCCGGGAGGCCGAAGCCCTCGACGGCCGTGGCCACGAGCACGTCGAGATCGGGCCGCGCCCCGGACCGGGGCCGCCAGGGCTCCGCGCACCGCCGGCCCGGCGCCGCGCGGACGAGCGTCACGTTGAGCGTGCCGGAGTCGGTGAACACGGCGCCGCCGCCGCTGGCCCGCCGGACGACCCGGACGCCGTCGCGGGCGCAGGAGGCCAGGTCGGCGCAGCGGGCGACGTCCTGGAACCGGCCGACGACGACGCTCGGCGCGTTCTGCCAGATGCGGAGCATGGGCAGCGGCGTGCCGACGCGGACCAGCGCCTCGTCCAGGGCGAGATTCCACGCCGGGTCACGCATCTCGTCGACGATCACACTGAGCATCCGCTACCCCCAGGGACCACCGCGGCACTGCCGGGTGAGTGCAACATATCGGCCCTCCGCCCAGAACACAGTCGGAGAGTTTTCATATGGTGACACTGTGCAATGATCCCCGGTCAGACGGGGCGGTGGGGGCGGAATCAGGCGATCGGCCGGTGCACATTCTCCTTACCGGACGGTCCTGGCGCGGCGTCGGCGATCCAGGGGCCGGGGATGGAGGGGTCGAGCACGCCCGCCTCGACCCAGGTGAACTCGCCCGCGAGCACCTGCCGCGCGACCTTGCCGTCCAGGGCGTCGGTGTTGCGCCAGAGCCCGTCGAAGAGCTCCTCGATCCGCACGCGCGCCTGCCGGCAGAACGCGTCGGCCAGCCTCAGCGCGGACGCGCCGGGGGCGGTGTCGCCCACGGGCTCGCCGATCGTGTCGCTGTCGGCCGCGGCGCGCACGCACACGGCGCTCATCGCGTAGAGCTCGGCGCCGATGTCGACCATGCGGCCGAGGAAGCCCTGCTTGTATTCGAGCCCGCCCTGCCAGCGCCCGGCGGCGTAGAAGGTCGAGCGGGCGAGCTTGCGGGACGCACGTTCGACGTAGCGCAGGTGCCCGGCCAGCGGCCCGAACTCGCCGTACGCGCCCGGCCGCCGCCCCGCGCCGGTGACCAGCGTCGGGAGCCAGCGCGCGTAGAAGCCGCCGGCGCGCGCCGCCGCCCGCGCCTTGTCGCCGCGCGAGGCGTCCGGGTCGATGATGTCGCCGGCCACCGAGAGGTGGGCGTCGACCGCCTCGCGCGCGATGAGCAGGTGCATGATCTCGGTCGAGCCCTCGAAGATCCGGTTGATGCGCAGGTCGCGCACCGCCTGCTCGGCGGGCACGCCGCGCTCGCCCCGCGCGGCCAGCGACTCCGCGGTCTCGTAACCGCGCCCGCCGCGCACCTGGACGAGCTCGTCGGCGATGCGGGACGCCATCTCCGACGCCCACAGCTTGGCCAGCGCGGCCTCGATGCGGATGTCGTTGCGCTCGTCGTCGGCCAGCTGGCTGGACAGGTCGAGCATGGCCTCCAGGGCGTACGCGGTGGCGGCGATGAACGCGATCTTCTTGGAGACGGCCTCGTGCTCGCCGACCGGGCGGCCCCACTGCACCCGTTCCTTCGACCACTCGCGTGCGATCTTGGTCGACCACTTGCCCGCCGCCGCGCACATGGCGGGCAGCGACAGGCGCCCGGTGTTGAGGGTGGTCAGGGCGATCTTGAGCCCGGCGCCCTCCTTGCCGATGAGGTTGGCGGCCGGGACCCGCACGTCGTGGAAGCGGGTGACGCCGTTCTCGATGCCGCGCAGCCCCATGAAGGCGTTGCGGTGCTCGACCGTGATGCCCGGCGAGCCCGCCTCGACCACGAAGGCCGAGATCCCGCCGCGGTGTCCCTCGGACTCGGGGACTCGCGCCATGACCACGACGAGGTCGGCGACGACGCCGTTGGTCGTCCACAACTTGACGCCGTTCAGCACGTACTCGCCGCCGTCCTCGCTGGGCACCGCGGTGGTGCGCAGCCGCGCCGGGTCCGAGCCGACGTCCGGCTCGGTCAGCAGGAACGCGCTGATCTCGTTGACGCAGCGCGGCAGCCAGGTCTCCTTCTGCTCGGCGGTGCCGAAGAGCTTGATCGGCTGCGGGACGCCGATGGACTGGTGCGCGGAGACCAGCGCGCCGAGCGCCGGGCTGGCCGATCCGATGACCATCAGCGCGCGCCCGTAGTGCAGCTGCCCGAGCCCGAGCCCGCCGTGGCTCTCCGGGATCTTCATGCCGAGCGCGCCGAGCGCGCGCAGCCCCTTGATGACCTCGTCCGGGATACGCGCCTCGCGTTCGATCAGCGCCCCGTCGACCTTGGTCTCGCAGAACTCCCGCAGTCGGGCCAGGAATTCGTCGCCCTTACGCCGCGCCTCGGCCTCCGGACGCGGATGCGGGTGAATGAGGTCAAGGCGGAAGTCGCCCAGGAACAGCTGCTTTCCAAAGCTGGGAAGACGCCATTCCGCCTCCCGTGCTTCCTCGGCCACCTTGCGGGCGGTGCGCTCGTCTACGCGGCTCGGCTGGGTCATACCGGCTCCTCAGCGTTGTTTCCGGCCGTCCCTTGCGAAGTTACTCCCGAGTTGTACCCCTGAGTAGAGCCCCCATGTGGCCTGCGCGAGAGAAGTGTCCATTGGTTGCCCCTGGGAACAAAGTTCTTTCTCCAAGGAAAGCCTCCTGTAAAGGACCGTTCCACAAAGAGGGAATAGCTGCCTGCTTCCGGAAACGCACGTTCCGGCCGGGCGAGAAGTGATCCAATGGAGCCCGGTATCGCGAAAGGCCTTGACCCAACGAGGCCAGAGGGGTTCGCTGTGCGTGATGGATGAGACACGGAGGCCTACTCTCATCGCCTCGGTGCAACGGGCGTTGCACCTCATGGAGGCGGTGGCGTCGCATCCCAACGGGGCGCCTGCCAAGCAGCTCGCCCGGGAGGCCGGCCTGCCGCTCGCCACCACCTACCACCTGCTGCGCACCCTGGCCCACGAGGGCTACGCGACCCGCCTGTCCGACGGCGTGTGGGTCCTCGGCGACCGCGTCCAGTCCCTGCACGGCCAGAGCAAGACCCAGCAGCTGCTCGCGCGCATCCGCCCGACCCTGATGGCCCTGCGCGACGAGCTCGGCGTCGCCTCCTACTTCGGCATCCACGAGGACGACGAGATCCGCATCGTCGACATCGCCGACGGCCCGCGCACGCCGCGGGTCGACCTGTGGGTCGGTTTCGACGACGCCGCGCACGCCACCGCCATCGGCAAGTGCGTGCTGGGCCAGCTCGACGAGGACCGCCGCCGCGACTACCTCGCCCGGCACCCGCTGGTCGACCTCACCCCGCACACCATCACCGACCAGCAGCAGCTCCTGCGCTCGCTCGCCAAGCCGACCGGCCTCTCGCTCGACCACGAGGAGTACGCGATCGGCACGGGCTGCGCCGCGGTCCCGGTCACCGACGGCACCGGCAGCGTCGTCGGCGCGCTCGCCATCTCCTGCCGGTCCAGCAAGCTCCCCAAGATCGAGGCGTCCGTGCACCGCATGCAGGCCACCGCCGCCCGCATCCAGCGCACCCTCACCCTCACCCTCTGACCCCCGCGCGCCCTCTGGCCGAAGGCCACCCGCGGCTCTTCACGGGGCTCGTGCGGGCCGTTCACCGGGAGGAGGACGGGCACGGGGATGACGGTCACATGGGCGGGACGGGGGCTCGGCGGTTGCGGGTACGCGACTCGAGTTCGCGGATCCGGCGGGCGTCCTCCTCGCGGCGGCGCTCCAGGTCGCGGACCCGCTGTTCGAGTTCGAGGACGCGCCGGATCGCGGTCAGCGTCATGCCCTCCCCCACCAGCTCCACCACGTACCGCACACGCTTGATCTCGTGCCGGGAGTACCGTCGCTGGCCGCCCTCGGTCCGGCGCGGGCGGACGACCTGGAACTCGTCCAGGCGCCGCAGGAACGCCTCGCGGAGCCGCAACATCGCGGCGACCTGGCCCACCGAGTACAGCGGCGCGTGCTCGTCGTCGACGGGCAGCGACATTCCCGTTTCCACCACCGGCATGGTCGATCACTCAACCACGCCGGCGCCCGCAGGTCCGGCGCCACGCCGTCGGCGCAGGTCAGCGGCCTCGGTAATCCGGGGTCCGCTTTTCCAGGAACGCGGTGATGCCCTCCTTGGCGTCCTCGGTGCCGGCCAGCGTGACCAGCTCGCCGAGCAGGTGCGCGACCTGGTCTTCCAGGGGGCGGCCCTCGATGGCGAAGAACGCCTGACGGCCCAGGCGCAGGCCGATCGGGCTCTTGGCGGCGATCACGCCCGCCAGCTCGGCCACCCGCGCGTCCAGGTCGGCGCGCGGCACGACCTCGGTGACCAGCCCGATCTCGCGGCCCTCGGCGGCGGTGATCCGCTGTCCGGTGTAGTAGAGCTTGAACGCCTGCTTCGGCGGCACGTTCCGGTTGATGATCGCCATGATCATCATGGGCCAGAGCCCGACGTTCACCTCCGGGGTGGCGAGGTTGACGTCGTCGGCGGCGATCACCAGGTCGCAGGCCGCGGCCAGCCCGAGGCCGCCCGCGACCGCGTGCCCCGCGAGCCGGGCGATGATCGGCTTGCCCAGCGTGGGGAACGCGGTGAACAGCCGGTACGGGGCGCTCTCCCGGATGGCGTCGCCGTCGGCGACCGAACGGCCCGCCTCCTGCCTGGCCCCGAGACCGCCGAGGTCGGCGCCGGCGCAGAACGCCCGGTCGCCGGACCCGGTCAGCACGATCACCCGCACGTCATCGTCGGCCGCGGCGCGGGCGAACGCGTCGAGCAGCTCGTCGATCATCTGGTCGCTCAGCGAGTTCCGGGCCTCCGGCCGGTTGAGCGTGATCGTGGCGACCCGGCCGGCCACCTCGTACAGGATCGCCTCGTACATGCCCCTCCTCGGACGACGGCGGGCGGGGTCCCGAAGGTCCCCGCCCGCCGACTGGCGTGCTCAGATCAGATGCGCTCAGATCCAGACGCGCTCGGATCAGACGCGCTCGATGATCGTGGCGTTGGCCTGGCCGCCACCCTCGCACATCGTCTGAAGACCGTAGCGGCCGCCGGTGCGCTCCAGCTCGTGCAGCAGCTTGGTCATCAGGATGCCGCCGGTCGCGCCCAGCGGGTGGCCGAGGGCGATCGCGCCGCCGTTGGGGTTGGTCTTCTCCAGCGAGGCGCCGGTGTCGGCGGCCCACGCCATCGGAACGGGCGCGAACGCCTCGTTCACCTCGAAGACGTCGATGTCGTCGATCTTCAGTCCGCTGCGCTGCAGGGCCTTCTCGGTCGCCGGGATCGGGCCGGTCAGCATGTAGACCGGGTCCGAGCCGCACACGGTGAGGGTGTGGATGCGGGCGCGCGGGGTCAGGTTGTGCTGCTTGACGGCCTCCTCGGAGGCGATGAGCAGCGCGGACGCGCCCACGGAGATCTGCGAGGCGACGGCGGCGGTGATCGCCCAGCCCTCGCGCAGCGGGTTGAGGCCCGCCATCTTCTCCAGGGTCGTGTCGGGGCGGGCGCCCTCGTCCTTGGACAGCCCGGCGATCGGGGCGATCTCACGGTCGAAGTAGCCGGCCTCGATGGCCTTGGCGGCGCGCTGGTGGCTCTCCAGGGCGAACTTCTCCAGGTCCTCCCGGGAGAAGCCCCACTTCTCGGCCATCAGCTGGGCGCCGCGGAACTGCGAGATCTCCTGCTGGCCGTAACGCTCGGCCCAGCCGTCGCCGTACGGGAAGGGCATGCCCTTCTCGAGCGCCATCGCGACCGAGGAACCCATCGGCACGACGGCCATCTGCTCGATGCCGGAGGCGACGACGAGGTCCTGGGTGCCGGAGAGCACGCCCTGCGCGGCGAAGTGGATGGCCTGCTGCGAGGAGCCGCACTGCCGGTCGATGGTCACGCCGGGCACGTTCTCCGGCAGTCCCGCCGACAACCAGGCGGTGCGCGCGATGTCCAGCGACTGCGGCCCGACCTGCATGACACAGCCCGTGATCACGTCTTCGACGGCGGACGGGTCGACACCGGTGCGGTTGACGAGCTCCTTAAGCACGTGGGCACCGAGGTCGGCGGGGTGGACGTCCTTCAGGGCACCCTTCTTGGTGCCGACGGGGGTACGGACCGCGCCGACGATGTACGCCTCGGCCACTACGCCTCCAAATGTGGGGTTGGGGTTCCGTCCCGAAACCGAGTGAGATTCGGTTAGTCAGTATGAGATTACATCCCTGCGGACGCAACGCCATGTGACCTGGGTCTCGATGGTGTCGGCGGAACCCGTCCCACCACGGAGGATGCTAGTCGTGGGAGGCGTGCACGGCCTTCGCGTCGGCGTCGTCCCCGAGTGTCTCCCGGGAGAGCTCGCTGAGCAGTTCGGTGAGTTCAGGGTGCTCCTCGGGCGACCATCCGTCCAGATGCCTGGCGAGTCCCTGGCGGCGCGCCTCGAAGAGCCGTTCCGCCGTCTCCAGTCCCTGCTCGGTGGCGGTGAGCCGCCCGTCCCGGCGGATCACCAGGCCGCCGTCGACGAGCCGGTCGACGAACGGCCTGCCGTCCTCGACGGACACGCCCGCGCGTTCGGCGAGGTCGGCACCGGAGACCGAGCCGTCCTTGGCGATGCGGCAGAGCGCCCACATGCTGCCGGCGGGCAGGTCGACCCCGGCGTGCGCGCCCAGCCGCGCGTACAGCTCCTTGGCGGTGTCGTCCTTGCGCATGAGCGAGCTGAGCGCACGTTCGATCTCGTGCCTGGACGAACGGACCGTCGGCGCGGCGCCCAGCCCCTCGCCGTAGTCCTGCGCCTGCGAGGTGGCCCGCAGCGGCACCTCGCGCAGGAACCACGTCAGGACGACGGCCACGGCGACGACGGGCACCGCCCACAGGAAGACCGTCTGGATCGACTCGGCGTAGACGTGCAGGACGTCGCCCCGGACCTGCGGCGGGAGCTGGTCGAGCAGTTTGGGGTTGCCCTCGGCCGCCGTCGGGTCGAATCCGGGCGGCAGCTCGCCGCTCCGGGCGACCTCCTCCATGTTGGACGCGAGCCGGTTGGCGAAGACCGAGCCGAAGACCGCGACGCCGAACGAGCCGCCGATCTGGCGGAAGAACGTCACGCCCGAGGTGGCCGAGCCGAGGTCCTCGTACGGGACGGCGTTCTGCACGGCGATGACGAGCACCTGCATGACGAGGCCGAGCCCGAAGCCGAGCAGCGCGAAGCGCAGGCTCATCGACCACGTCGAGGTGTTCTCGTCCATCCGCGAGCACAACCACATCGCCACCCCGATGATCGGCGTGCCGATGACGGGATAGATCTTGTAGCGGCCGGTGTTGCTGATCAGCTGGCCGGAGCCGATCGACGCGACCAGCATGCCGATCATCATCGGCAGCAGGTGCACGCCCGACAACGTCGGCGAGACCCCGTGCACCACCTGCAGGAAGATCGGGAGGAACGTCATGGCGCCGAACATCGCGAAGCCGACCACGAAGCTGATCGCCGAGCTCTGCGAGAACACCGCCTCCCGGAACAACCGCGGCGGCATGATCGGCTCGGCGGCGCGCCGCTCCACGAAGATCCACACCACGATCAGGATCACCGAGCCGACGCCCAGCCCGATGATCTGCGGGGACGCCCAGTCGTACTGGGTGCCGCCCCAGGTGGTCATCAGCACCAGCCCGACCGCCCAGCCGACGATCAGCAGCGTGCCCAGGTAGTCGATCTTGTGCTGCTCGCGCGCGGACGTGGTGTGCAGGACCGCGGCGATGACGATCAGCGCGAGGATGCCGACCGGGATGTTGATGTAGAACACCCAGCGCCAGGACAGGTTGTCGACGAACCAGCCGCCCAGCAGCGGCCCGCACACGCTCGACACCCCGAAGACCGCGCCGAACAAACCCTGGTACCGGCCGCGCTCGCGGACGGGCACCACGTCGCCCACGATCGCCACGACGAGCACCATGAGCCCGCCGCCGCCCAGGCCCTGGAGCCCGCGGAACGCGATCAGCTGGGTCATGTCCTGCGCGATGCCGCACAGCGCCGACCCGATCAGGAAGATCACGATCGACGTCTGGAACAGCCGCTTGCGCCCGTACTGGTCGCCCAGCTTGCCCCACAGCGGCGTCGAGGCGGTGGCCGAGAGCAGGTAGGCGGTGACCACCCACGACAGGTGGTTGAGGCCGCCCAGCTCGCTCACGATCGTCGGCAGCGCCGTGGAGACGATCGTCTGGTCCAGGGCGGCGAGCAGCATGGCGAGCATGAGCGCGCCGAGGATCACGTACAGGTCTCTGCCCTGGGGCATGGACCTGCCCTGCTCCTGGGACGTCGTCTCGGCGGTCATGGGCGGAGATCTACCCAGCCCGCCGGTAAAGATCACCCCGGCCGAGGTCAACAGCCGGGGCGGGATCAGCGGCTGACGGCGTCCTTGGCGTCCTTGGCGACCTTGGCGGCGCCGAGGGCGGTGCACCCGCCGGTGACGGCGACCAGGCCGGCGGTGGCCCACAGGGGCAGTCGGCCTCGCGACTGGACGCTGTTGACGGTGTCGAGCGAGTCGACCACCAGGCCGAGGCGGCCCCACAACGTACGGCTTTCCCCCTTGCTCAGCAGGTATCCGGCGCCGAGGGCGATCTCCCGGGCGGCGAACATCCGGGCGATGTAGTCGCGGTTGGCGTCCACGCCCCGGTGCCCGCCCACGAGCCGGGAGAGCAGGCCCGGCGCGACGAACGCCGCCGCGCCGAGGGCGACCCGGCCCCGCGCGAGCTGGAGCATCAGATCGTCCACTTGGTCACGCTTCTGGTCTTCCTTCGCATCTGCCACATCCGCGAGGTTATCCCGGGCCGAACGAGGTTCGAGGCGGGGCCTCACCCGACTCGCCCGTCTATCGTTTCGGGTGAGGCACCTCCCCCCGGAACGAAGGTGACCATGGAAGGCATTCTCGCCCTCGTCGTGACGGCGATCCTGTGCGGCTTCGTCGTCCGCTGGGCCGCCCTGCGGCTGCGGCTGCCCGTGCCCACGTACATGGCGGTCGGCGTCGTGTTCGTGCTGGTCGCGCTGGCCATGTTCGGCCGACAGCTCTAGTTCGCGACATTAGACCCGATTTTCTGCCCCCGATAGGCGAACTTCCTGCCCCCCTGGAGAGTCATACCTGACGAATTCGGCTTCCAGACCCCGCTCGGAGACGTGTCGCACGGCATGTCGGCACTCCCGCTTCGAGCGGCATCCCGCAGCGCGAAGCCGACCGAGCCGAGGGAGAACCGACGTGCCGCACCCCGCGACCGAGATCCATGAGTCCGGCGGCGCCACGGTCACCCCGCACGTACGACGCCTGCTCGACTTCGCCGAGCCCAACCGCGAGGACGTCTGCCTCGACGTGGCCCGCGGCCACGGGCCGATGCCCGCCGCGCTCTCCCCGCAGGTCCGCCATGTCACCGCCGTCGACGCGGCCCCGCCGCCACCGGTCTCCTGGACAGGCCGCGAGGCCGGCCGGAGCCGGGTTCCGACGGTGGAGTTCGGCACCGGTCCCGTCCGCATCGCCGACGAGTCCGGCGACCTGCCCGCCGACCGCTCCCTGCGCCGCGCCCGCGATCTCGGCGACCGGCCTCCGGCCGACGACCCCGACCGGCTGACGGTCCGCGCCGAGGCGACCGCCCTGCCCTACGGGGACAACACGTTCAGCCTGGTCACGACCCGTTTCTCGCTCTACAACCTGGGCGATCCGCGCCGGGTGCTGCGCGAGCTGCTCCGGGTGACGAGGCCCGGCGGGCGCCTGATCATCGCGGACGTCGTCCGCACCAACCTGGCGGGCGCCGACCGCGACTGGATCGAACGTGTCCGCAACCCCGACCATCCTGGCACGTTCTCGATCGCCGGGCTCACCGACCTGATCACCAGCGCGGGCGCCAACGTTCGCCGGCTGGACGTCTTCACCGTCGAACGGCCGGTGGAGCCCTGGCTCACCGGGGCGCACTCGCTCGCCGCGGCCGCCGAGATCCGCCAGGCGCTCGAGGACGAGGTCGACGGCGGCCCCCGGACCGGCTCCAAGCCCCGCATCATCGGCGGCGAACTCTGGTTCACGCAGAACTGGGCGCACGTCGCCGCCGAGCCCATCTGACTCAGGGCACGAGAACGGCCGCCCCGGTGAAACGGTCGGCGGCCAGATCGGCCAGCGCCCGGTCCGCGGCGTCCAGCCCGTACCGGTGGGTGGTGACCTCGATCCCGAGCCGCGCGGCCAACGCCAGGAACTCCTCCCCGTCCGCCCGCGTGTTGGCGGTGACCGACCGCACCTGCCGCTCCTGGAACAGGTGCCGCTGGTAGTCGAGCCGCGGCACATCCGTCAGATGGATGCCAGCGATGGCGAGCGTCCCGCCCCGGTCCAGCCGTTCGAGCGCGGCGGGCACCAGCTCCCCGGCGGGCGCAAAGATGATCGCCGAGTCGAGCAGCCCCGGCGCCTCATCGAACGAGTCGCCGGCCCACGCCGCCCCCAGCGACAGCGCCAGCTCACGCGCCTCCGGCGAACGGGTGAACACCTGGACCTCCGCCCCCTCCGCAAGCGCGATCTGCGCGGCCAGATGCGCCGACCCGCCAAAACCCCAGATCCCCAAGCGCCCGCCCGGCGGCAGCGCGGCCCGCCGCAACGCCCGGTACCCGATGATCCCCGCGCACAACAACGGCGCGGCCCGCTCATCATCGAGCCCCGCCGGCAGGGCATACGCGTACGCGTACGCGGCGATCGCGTATTCCGCGTACCCCCCATGCGCGTCCCACCCGGTGTAGACCGACGCCGGACACAGGTTCTCGGCCCCCCTGCGGCAGAACCGGCACACCCCGCACGTCCCCCGAAGCCAGGCGATCCCCACCCGATCACCCACTCCGCTCCGGCACCCCGCCCCCACCGCGACGACCTCCCCCACGACCTCATGCCCCGGCGTGACCCCAGGCAGATGAACAGGCAGATCCCCATCGACCACGTGCAGATCCGTCCGGCAAACCCCGCAGGCCAGCACCCGCACCAGCAGTTCCCCATCCCCCGCCTCAGGCACCCCCCGCTCAACCAGCCGCAAAGCCCCCGCCCGCTCAGCCCTCCAAGCCCGCATAACCCCACGCTACGCCCCACCCAAGCACCTGACCCGCTCCCGCCCACCGCAAGCCAGCGCCCCACCTCACACCCCGTGCCCCACCCCCGCCGACGCGAGCAACCCCCGGCCCGCGCGAACACATGCCGGGTCACCGACCCGCCCAAGCCCGAGATCCGGTCCCAACCCACACGAGCATGTGATCGGCCCGCCTCACCCCACTCAGGCACCCGCCCCACCCTCCCCCTGAGCGAACGCCTGACCAACCCCATCCCCGCGCAAGCAAGGGATCCGCCCTCGGCCATGCAGAACGCGCGACCAGGCCGAACCCATGATCCGACTCCGGCGAACGCGAGCACAGGATCTAGATGTCAGACCGCGTGGGCGCGTGACCTGGCCGACAGCTCGCGCGATCAGGTCGAACGAACCTCAGCCAGCGCGTGATCGACCCCAGCCTCCGCGCAAGCACGAGACCCGTCCTCGACCATGCGGGACGCGCGATCGGCCCTGACCCGCGATCCGGCCTCAGCACGCACGGGCACACGATCCGGCTCCGGCACACGAGCGCGGGATCTGGTCTCAGCAAGGTGAGCGTGTATCTGGCTGCCTCGGCCCGCGCGAATAGGTGTTCGGACCTCAGCCGGCGCGAGTGCGTTATCTGAGTCTCCGGGGCGATGCCGAAAGCGAGCGCTGGAGGCGAAGGTCGCGAAGCGACGTCGCGCTCGCACGAGTTCCTGGGCCATCGGGTGAGCCGCCAGGCGAGCCCGGCGGAGCCGGGAGCTCGATCAACACAGCCGCCAGGCGAGCCCGGCGGAGCCGGGGACTCCATCAACGCAGCGGGAGTTCGAACCAGACGGCTTTGCCGTCTGTGGTGGGGCGGGCGCCCCAGCGGCTGGCGAGCTGGTCGACCAGGTAGAGGCCGCGGCCGCCCTCGTCGGTCTCGCCCGCGCTGCGGATGCGGGGCAGGCGGAGGTCGGAGTCGAAGACCTCGACCCAGATGGCGTCGGCGCCGCGGCGGAGGCGGAGGCGGAAGTCCTTGGTGACCGGCTCGCGGCGGCCGAGGTCGGCGCCGAGGTTCCAGTCGTCCTCGTCGAAGACGGCGTCGAGGTCGCCGAGGTCGCCCGCGGTGTTGAACTGGACCTGCGGCATACCGGACGGCACCAGCTCGCGGCGCGGGGTCGGGGTCGTGGTGGCGTGCAGGACGACGTTGGTGACGACCTCGGAGACCAGCAGGCACGCCAGCTCGGCCTGCTCGTCGAGCATGCCCCAGGCGGCGAACGCGTCGGACGCCATCCGGCGGGCCTCCGACACCATGATCGGCTCGGCGGGGAAGGTGCGCTCCTCGACGGCCAGCTCGTCGCCGCCGGTGCGGATCACCACGATGGCCACGTCGTCGTCGATGTCGCCGGGGACGGCGTCGTAGGCGGCACCCGCGATGGTCTCGACGTCGCGGCGGGCGACCGCCTCGATGGCGGCGCGCACCATCTCGCGCGACTCCTCGCGCGTGTAGTAGTCGCCGTTGTCCTTGGGCCGCCGGTCGATGAGTCCGTCGGTGTAGAGCACCAGCGTGGCGCCGGGCTTGAGCTCGGTGATCTCCTCGGTGAAGAGGATCTCGCCGCCCAGGCCCGGGCCGCGGACGCCGAGCATGACGCCCTCGCTCTCGAACGACAGCTCCGAGACCTCGCCGTCGACGATGAGCAGCGGCGGGTCGTGCCCGGCGTTGGCGAACTCCAGGACGCGCGACCAGGCGTCGTACACGAAGTAGGTACACGAGACCAGCGGCGGCCGGACCTCGTCGTTGTAGGGCGCCCATCCCGAGCGCTGCCGCTCCGGCCGGGTCATCGTGCGCACCCACTCGTCGAGCTTGCGCAGGATTTCGGCGGGCGACTTGTCGTCCTGGGCGAAGGCGCGCATCGCGGCGCGCAGCTGGCCCATGACGGCCGCCGCGCGGGCGCCGCGGCCCTCCACGTCGCCGATGACCAGCCCGACGCGGCCCGCCGACAGCGGGATCACGTCGTACCAGTCGCCGCCGACCTGGGTCTGCACGCCGTGCCCGTGCGACTCGATCGGCCGCGCCGGCTCGTAGCGCCAGGCCACCTGGAGCCCGTCGAGCTTGGGCGGGCGTTCGCTCGGGAGCAGGTTCTTCTGGAACGCCAGCGCGGTCTCGCGTTCCTCCTCGAAGAGGATCGCGTTGTCGACGGCGATCGCGACCCGCGAGGCGATCGCGCCCATCAGGTCGCGGTCGAAGCCGTCGTAGTGCGGGTCGGGCCGCTTGCTCAGGTTGGACAGCGCGACGCTCATGACGCCGAGCATCTCGCCGCGCACCAGCAGCGGCGCGGAGATCACCGAGGTGATGCCCATCTCGTCGCCGAGGCGCTTGCTGGAGTCGCTCGGCGCGGAGAACCGGTGCTCGATCATGTTCTCGACCAGGACGGCGTCGCGGCGGCTCATCGCCTTGGCGCTGAAGTGCCCGGGCGGGTAGGAGATCGTGTCGCCGACGTCGGCCCAGGTGCCGGGTGGCGGCTCCCAGCCGCCGGCGTGCCGCGACACCCGGCGCACGAGCCGCCCGTACGCCTGGTGCTGCCGCTCGCCGCCGCCGAACAGGTCGATGAAGCAGTGGTCGGCGAACTGCGGCACCAGGATGTCGGCGACCCGCCGCAGCGTGGACTGCAACTCCAGGGAGCCCGCCAGCCGCTCACCGATACGTTCCAACAGCCCGTAACGGTCTTGCTCTCGCTGGTTGCTGCGGAGCGCCTCACGGGCGAAGATCACGATGCCGTCGACGGCGCCGGACGGGTGCCGCAGCGGCACGGCGTGCGCCCGCGTGTAGACGCTGGTGCCGTCCGAGCGCACGTTGGAGAACGTGCCCTCCCAGACACCGCCCTTGAGGACGTGCTTGGCCAGCTCGGTCGCCTGCTCGTGATCTTCCTCGGCGATGCCCAGCGACAACACCGAGTGCCCGATCACCTCGTCCCCGCCGAAGCCGAAGAGCTGCCGGGCGAACGAGTTGCCGTAGATGACGTTGCTGAAGCGGTCGGTGACGATGACCGCCATCTCCATCTGGCTCAGGACGGTCTCAGGCGGCAGGTGCGCCGCGAACGGCGATTCCCCCCAGCTCTTCATGACCCCGCCTGTCCCAATCCAGATACGTCCCCAGTATTGAACGACGAAGTGGCCGTCCGGATACGCGAGAACGACGGGACGGTACGGAGATCTTCGGTATAGACCGTCTTTGCCGTCGGGGTGGAGGAGGTCACGAGGCGCACGGCGTCGCGATCACACTCCCCCGGAATCACGGAATCAGCGCTTGCTGACGAAGACGTGCTCTGCGATGTCGCGGGGCAACTCGTTCGCAGGGCTGTCGGCCTCGTCGTCACATGTCACCCGCACACCATCGTCGGTCGCCTCGAGAGTTACCTCGCGTCCCGGTTGTATCCCGATTTGCTTGAGTTTAAGCATCAGGTCACTGTCGCTTTGCACCTGTTCGCTGATGCGGCGAACGATCGCGTGGGCGCCGGCGGGCGTGGCCACCTCGGACATCACCGAGACCGGCGCGGTGTCGGCGGTGTCGGCGGTGTCGGCGTGGCCGCCGAGCTCGTCCAGACCCGGGATGGGGTTGCCGTGCGGGCAGGTGGTCGGGTTGTCCAGCAGGGCCACCAGGCGCCGCTCGACCTCCTCCGACATCACGTGCTCCCAGCGGCACGCCTCGATGTGGACGTCCTCCCAGGGCAGTCCGATGACGTTGACCAGCAGGCATTCGGCGAGCCTGTGCTTGCGCATGACGGAGACCGCCAGATGGCGGCCGCTCTCGGTGAGCTCGAGGTGGCGATCACCCTCGACCCGCAGCAGCCCGTCGCGCTCCATCCGCGCCACCGTCTGGCTCACCGTGGGACCACTCTGCGAGAGGCGCTCGGCGATGCGTGCGCGGAGAGGGACGATGCCCTCCTCTTCGAGCTCGAAAACCGTACGGAGGTACATCTCCGTGGTATCGATCAGGCCGTGTGAGGTCACGAGCTCCCTCCAGTGCTTGTGAATTTGAGTCTACTTGCTCAGACCACTCAGGGGCGGTGCCTGCACATATCCCTCTCGTGGCGGGTATGGAGCAACACACCATGGCTTCCAAATCTTCCCGTGCCGCCGCCCCGGACGCGGAAGCCTTCCTGCCCCGGGACCGGCGTCGCCGTGATGATCTCAAGTCGCTGCGCCGAGCCGCAGCCAAATGCGAGGCATGTCCGCTTTACCGGGACGCCTCGGAGACCGTCTTCGGCGAGGGACCGAAGAGCGCGCGTGCCGTTCTCATCGGCGAGACGCCCGGTGACCAGGAGGACCGTCAGGGCGCGGTCTTCGTCGGCCCAGCTGGGCGCCTGCTCGACAAGGCCCTGGCCGAGGCGGGTCTCGAGCGTTCCGAGCTTTACCTGACCAACGCGGTGAAGCACTTCAAGTTCACCTACAAGGGCAAGCGCCGCATCCACGAGACCCCGGACGCGGGCGAGATCCGCGCGTGTCGCCCCTGGGTGCTCGCGGAGCTGGAGGCCGTGGACCCGGAGCTCGTGGTGATCATGGGAGCGGTCGCGGCCAGGTCCCTGCTCGGCTCCTCGTTCCGCGTGACCAAGGAGCGCGGCCAGGTCCTGGAGCCCTCCTCGGGGGTGCTCGACGGCCGTGATCTCCGGGTGGTCGTGACGGTCCATCCGTCCGCCGTGCTGCGCGCCGACGACCGCGTGAAGGCGTTCGAGGGCTTCGTCGGGGATCTCGAGGTGGCCGCGGGCGCCCTGAAGTCCGGATGATCATCCAGGCGGGGGCGGAACGTCAGTCGGCGGCCGGAGCGGGGTTCGCCGTGGCGGTGCGGGTGTCGTAGCGCAGGAGGGCCGGGACGGCGAGGGCGGCCACGATGACCAGGACCGCGCAGGCCAGGCCGCCGCCCACCCAGGAGACGGTGGCGCCGGCCACGGCCGCGGTCGCCCCGGCGCGCAGGTCGCCCAGCCGCGGGCCGCCCGCGACGACGACGGTGAAGACTCCCTGGAGGCGGCCGCGCATCTCGTCCGGCGCGTACGTCTGGAGCATGGTCTGCCGGAAGACGGCCGAGACCAGGTCGGCGGCGCCGCCCACGGCGAGGAGGACGACGGCCAGCCAGAGGCTGTGGGCGAGCCCCGCCGCGGCGACCGCCAGGCCCCAGACCACGATGGCGGCGACCAGCGCGACGCCCTGCCGCCGGACGCGCCCGATCCAGCCGGACGAGAGGCCGCCGAGCACCGCGCCGATCGCGATCGAGCCGAAGAGCCAGCCGACCGCCTGGTCTCCCCCGAAGCGCGTGTCGGCCAGCTCGGGGAAGAGCGCCCGGGGCATCGCGACGCCCATGGCGATGATGTCGACGACGAACGACATCAGCAGGACGGGCTGGGTGGCCAGGTAGCGGAACCCCTCGAACACCGAACGCAGGCCCGGCGTGCCGGTGACGTCCCCGAGCGGCGGTACGGGCGGCAGGCGGAGCGCGGCGTACAGCCCGACCGTGAACAGGACCGCGTCCAGCGCGTAGGCGGCCGAGTAGCCGTAGGTGGCGAGGATCACTCCCGCGAAGAGCGGCCCCGCGAGCATGCCGACCTGGCTGGCGGTGAAGTTGAGGGTGTTGGCGGCCGGGACGAGCTCCCTGTCGAGCAGCCGCGGGATGATCGCGCTCCGGGTCGGCGAGGAGACCGCGAAGCCGGTCGACTGGACGGCGACGACCGCCATGATCAGCCAGAGGCTGTTCAGGCCGAGCAGCGCCTGGCCGAGCAGGAGCAGGGTGGACAGCCAGGTCACGCAGGACGACGCGAAGAGCAGGCGGCGGCGGTCCATGTGGTCGGCGACGGCGCCGCCCCACAGCCCGAAGACGATCAGCGGGACCAGGTTGACCAGGCCGAGCACGCCGACCCAGAAGGACGACCTGGTCATGTCGTAGACCTGCACCGGGACGGCGACGGCGGTGACCTGGAACCCGACGAACGACACGCCCTGGCCGAGCCACAGGCGGCGGTACGCCGGGTGGCTCAGGGGACGCGTGTCGATGGCGATCCGTTTCAGCCGGCCGCCGCGGGACGGGGGCTGTTTCACGGGTTCGTCGGGGGATTCGGTGGCGTTCTGCACGGCACTCGCTGTCCGGTCGCGGGGATGACTCCTTAGCAAGGTTAAGCATCTTAGATGACAGGAACCTGGCAAGGGGTCGCTCCTGACCCTCCGGTCGCCGGAGGCGCCGTTCAGGGGGCGAGGCGCTCGATCGTCCAGCCCTCTCCCGTGCGGCGGTAGCGGAGCCGATCATGGAGCCGGTCGGGCCGCCCCTGCCAGAACTCGACCGCCTCGGGGACCACCGCGTACCCGCCCCAGAAGTCGGGCAGGGGGATGGCGCCCGCGTCCGGATCCGGCCAGCGCTCGGCCAGCTCGGCGTAGCGGTCCTCGAGCACCTCGCGGCCCGGGATCACCGCGGACTGGTCGCTGGCCCAGGCGCCGAGCTGCGAGCCGTGCGGCCGGGAGGCGAAGTACGCCGCGTTCTCCCCGCGCGACAGCGCCCGCACCGACCCGGTGACCCGCACCTGCCGGTAGACCTGATGCCAGGGGAAGACGAGCGCCGCACGCGGGTTCTCGGCGAGGTCGCGGGCCTTGTCGGAGGTGAGGTTGGTGAAGAAGCGAAATCCGTCGGGCCCGTACCCCTTCAGCAGGACCGTCCGGGCGCTCGGCACCCCGCCGGCGGACGCGGTCGCGAGGATCATCGCGTTCGGCTCGGCCAGGCCCGCGGCGGCGATGTCGGCGAACCAGGCGTCGAAGAGCGGGAACGGATCGGCGGGTACGGCCTCTTCCAGCAATTCCCCTCCCTCGTAGGATCTGCGGAGCCGTGCGGGGTCTGGCGTTGGGCGATCCACAGCGTCTGAGCCTCCCACCTGGTCATTGTGCAACTCACAGGGACCTGGGTACTCACCAGTAAGGCGGACAGGGTTCAATGGCACGGCACCGCCTTATCACTATGGGGACGAAAGGCAGGACGGACATGTCCGACTTCAAACCCGGTCTCGAGGGGGTCGTAGCCTTCGAGACCGAGATCGCCGAACCGGACAAGGAGGGTGGCGCCCTCCGCTACCGGGGCGTCGACATCGAGGAACTCGTCGGCCGCGTCTCCTTCGGCGACGCCTGGGGCCTGCTGGTCGACGACAGCTTCGACCCCGGCCTCGCCCCGGCCGAACCGCACGTGCTGCCGGTCAACTCCGGCGACGTGCGCGTGGACGTGCAGAGCGCCCTGCCGATCCTGGCCCCGGCGTACGGCATGCGGCCGCTGCTCGACATCACCGACGAGGAGGCGCGCGCCAACCTCGCCCAGGTGTCGGTGACCGCGCTGTCGTTCGCGGCGCAGTCCGCCCGCGGCGTGGCGGTGCCGATGGTGCCGCAGACCCGCATCAACGAGGGCAAGACCATCACCGAGCGGTTCATGATCCGCTGGCGCGGTGAGCCTGACCCCAAGCACGTGCAGGCCATCGACGCTTACTGGGTCTCCGCCGCCGAGCACGGTCTCAACGCCTCCACGTTCACCGCCCGCGTCATCGCCTCCACCGGCGCCGACGTCGCGGCGAGCATCTCCGGTGCCATCGGCGCCATGTCGGGACCGCTCCACGGCGGCGCCCCGGCGCGCGTGCTGCCGATGATCGAGAAGGTCGAGCAGATCGGCGACGCCCGCAAGGTCGTGACCGACATCCTCGACGGCGGCGAGCGGCTGATGGGCTTCGGCCACCGCGTCTACCGCGCCGAGGACCCGCGCGCCCGCGTGCTGCGCCGGACCGCCAAGGAGCTCGGCGCCGAGCGCTTCGAGGCCGCCAAGGCCCTGGAGGACGCCGCCCTGGCGGTGCTGCGCGAGCGGCGCCCGGACCGTGCGATCGAGACCAACGTCGAGTTCTGGGCCGCGGTCATCCTCGACTTCGCCCAGGTCCCGACCGCGATGATGCCCGCCATGTTCACCTGCGGCCGCACCGCCGGCTGGGCGGCGCACATCCTGGAGCAGAAGCGCACCGGCCGTCTCGTCCGGCCGAGCGCCAAGTACGTCGGACCCGGCAGCCGTTCGATCGAGGACGTCGCCGGCGCAGCGGAGGCCCTCAAGCGCTACGACGCCTGATGACGCAGGCGTAGCCACCCCCGCTCGACGCGCTCGAGGCCCCCGGCAGCCGCCGGGGGCCTTTTGCTCGCCTGGGGCGCCCGGCCCCCTGCCCGCCGGCTCCCCTGCTCGCCCTGCCCGCCCTGCCCGCCCGTTCAGCGCCGCGGCTCGGGCGGGCAGGGGGACGCGGCCTGGCCGCCGGCGACGAGCTTGCCGCACAGCGCGACCACCTCGGTACGGCCGTCGCGGCGGACGGTCGCCAGCAGCACCGGCTTGTCGACGACCTGGTGGCCCGTCGACCGCGGGCCGAACCGCAGCACACCGCTCGCCCCGTTGGGCAGCACGTCGCGCTCGGGGTCGTTCAGCGCCGCGAACACCGAGCCCGCCGTCGGCTGCGCGTCCTGCTCCCAGTAGACCTGGTTGGCCACGTTCGCGATGACCGTCGCCGCGTCGTAGCTGACCGCGGCCCGCGTGATCGAGGGCTTCTCGTTGCGCGGGACGTCGGCGCCGAACATCTTCTCCACGGCCGGGTCGTAGTCGGAGTAGAACGTCTGCGGCGCCTGCCGCGCGCCGATCCAGCGCGGCGTCCACGCCTCGCCGAGCGCGAGCGGGGTGAAGTAGAGCTCGAACGTGCCCTTGCGGCCGATGTCGGTGCCGTTGTCGCTGACGTACTTGGCGATCTCGTCGTCGGCGAGCACCACCCGCCGCTCGGAACAGGCCAGTTCGAGGACGTTGATGAAGCCGCGGAACTCGTCGGACCGCCCGGCGTAGTAGAACAGGTCCGCCGGGTCCTTGCAGGCGGTGCGCACCGCCTCGTCGAGGTCGCCGGGGTTCGCGTACGGCCACCTGCGCACCTTCCCGGGCCGGAACGACTTCTCGAACTCGTCGGCCAGGTCCTTGCTGTAGAGGTCCTGCGGGTCGGCGTTGTAGATGACGTCGACGCTCCGCGCCCGGATCCCGCCCACCTGTCCCTCACGCGCCCAGAACGCCGCGTGCCGCGCGAGCCTGGAGTTGGGCGGGGCCAGCCGGAAGTAGTACGGCGAGAAGCCCGCGCCGCCGTTCAGCATGGCCGTCCTGTTGTAGGAGTTGGCCGTCCCGACCAGGGGCAGCGCCGACTTCGCCAGGACCTTGATGGCGTCCTGGGTCTGCCGGCGGCTCTGCTCGAAGCCGACCACCGCCACGATCGACCGGTCGTCCAGCGCACGCTCGCGGATCTGCTCGGCGACCTGCACGGCGTACCTGAACTTGGCGCCCGCGTTGGCCACCAGGACGCGCAGCCGGAGGTTCTGGCTGGCGTCGTTGAACCGCTGCTGGGCGATCGCCAGGCCCACCAGCTCGCCCTGCGCCCCGGCGAGCAGGTCGATGCGCCGGTTCTTGATGGACGCGTCGGCGGTCACCGGGCCGAGGTAGACGACGGTGACGTACGGCTTGCCCGACAGCAGCACCTCGTCGTTCAGCTCCTTGATCCGGCTGAGCACCGGGGAGAGCCGGTTGTCGTTGTTCTCGCCCGCCGAGCTCTCCCCGAACTGGAACGAGCCGTCGGTGATGCCGATGCACTCCCCCTCGGCCGTCCGCCTGATCTGGAACGGCGAGCAGTACTTCACCGCCTGCACCGCGACCACCGTGACCGAGGAGACCAGCACGGCGACCATGGCGATCCACGGCAGCGCGGGGTGGGCGGCGCGCGGCCTGCGGCGCGGCGCGCGCGGCGGCGGGAGGTCCCCGCCGGGGTCGCGTGTCACGTCCACCCGCAGGGCCCGGCGCGAGCCGAGGGCGCGCACCCTGCGCTGCTCCCGCCAGTAGTCGTCCCACAGGCGGCGCGCGCCGACGGCGTCGGCCGCGTCGCCCGTCCACGCCGCCCGAGCCGAACGGGTCAGCCGGTCCACGAGCCGCGAGTCGGAGGGCATCGAGGGGTCGTCGGTGGCCGGGGCCAGCGGATCGACCCCGGCGATGATCACCAGCGGGTCGAAGTCGCGCAACCTCGGGTCGCGCTGGTTGTCCGCGCGGACACGCTCGACCAGCTCGACGAACTCGACCCCGACGTGCCCCGGCGGCAGGTGCTCGAAGAGCAGCACCGGATAGCGCACCCGCGCCCAGGCCGCCCGCCTGATGTTGCGCCGGTGGTTGCGCCGCAGGTCTTCGAGGAACGCGGCGACGAGCAGCAGGTCGAGCTGTTCCCCGTGGTCGTCGGGCTCCACCGGGCGGGGGTCGACGACCCTGAGCGCGAACCCGAGGAAGCCGGTCGAGTCGCTGTCGAGGTACGGCTGCCGCAGGAACCAGCGGTACCGCCGCACCCCGTACCAGCCGCGCGTCCTGGCCAGGATCTGGATCAGCACGAACGCCAGCCCGAGCGCCGCCGCGAACGCCGCGGCGACCAGGTCGAGGGCGGCCGCGGTACCGGCGCTGATCACCGCGACGGCCGCCACGCCGATCGGGGCGATCTGCTCCAGGAAGCCCAGGAACGTGGCGGGCCGGCCGCGCTGCCCCTCCTCCAGGTCGCGCAGCACGTCCCGGCCGCGACGGCGGATGACGCGGTTCAGCTCGCGTCGGCGGGAGTCCTCGTTGTCCCCGATGGGAGGGCGGGTGAGCCGCTGGACGAGCAGGTGGTTCTCACGTTCGGAGTGCGGCGCGTCCCGGGGCACGGGCCGGTCGCCCGCCAGCCGGATCTCCCGCAGGTCGCGGAGCCACAGGGCCATCTCCAGCAGCGGGAACCGCAGCGGCGGCTCACCGCGCGGGTGGCTGCTGGGCTGGGAGAGCTCCCGCCCGGCCTCCCGCAGGACGCCGGCGACGTCGGTGGCCGTGGTCGTCGCCGCGATGTGCGACACCGGAGCCCGTTCGGCCTCGCACCGGTTCTTGAACAGGTCGACGACGTGACCGGTGTGGCCGCCCGTGCCGAGCAGGAGCAGCAACGGCCGGACCCGTTCCCGCCAGCGCCGCGTGGGCCGTTCACGCAGCCTCTCGAAGAGGTCGAGCACTCCGCGCAGCCGGTCCTCGCTCAGGACCCTGTCGCCCTCGCCCGCCATACATCAACGCCTCGCTTCCGCGCCGTCCCCCCGAACCGATGTCCCCGAACCGAATCCGCCTCGTCACGTTCCGTCTCGAGGTTAGGACGCAGCGGGCGGGTGATTCGGATCGAAACGATCACGAATTTCGGCGGCGCGAGGGGCCCGATCGTTGCGGTTGTCGGCCCGGAGACCCCTCGTTCCGTGCGCTCACCTGGAGCAACGTCGTAGGCATGTCGCTCCATGAAACCCTCGGGCACGTTCACCGGGCGTGGTGGATCACCGCGGTCGCCGCCGCGGCGATCGTGGCGGCCGGCGCGTTCGGCACGCTCCCCGGGCTCCTCGTCGGCCCGCTGCACGCGGAGTACGGCTGGGCGCACGGGACGACCGGCCTGGTCATGTGGATCACCATGGCGCTGAACGGGCTCGTCGCGCCGTTCGCCGCCGCCCTCATGGGCCGGTTCGGGCCGCGCCGGGTGGCCTCGGCGGCCCTGGCCCTCGTCGCGCTGGGCGCCGGGCTGACGACGGTGATGACCGCGCCGTGGCAGTTCGCCGCCTGGTGGGGCCTGCTCGTCGGACTGGGCACCGGCACGATGGGCGGCACCCTCGCCGCGGTCGTCACCGACCGGTGGTTCGTCCGGCGGCGCGGTCTGGCGACCGGGATCCTCACCGCGGCGAGCGTGTTCGGCCAGTTCGTCTTCCTGCCCGTCCTGGCGGCCGTCGTCGAACGTGCCGGATGGCGGTCCGGCACGGTCACCGTGGCGCTCGCGGCCCTGGTGGTGCTCCCGCTCGTGGCCCTGCTCCTGCGCGACCACCCGGCGGACACCGGGTCGCCCGCGTACGGCGCCACCGACGTCACGCCTCCCCCGCCGCCCCGCCGTGACGCCTTCCGGCAGGCGTTCCAGATCCTGGCCGAAGCGGCGCGCACCCGGACGTTCTGGCTGCTCGCGGCCACGTTCGCGATCTGCGGCGTCTCGACGAACGGCGTGATGTGGACCCATTTCGTGCCCGCCGCGGGCGACCACGGCATGGCGCCGACGTCCGCCGCGTCCCTGCTGACCCTCGTCGGCGTCTTCAACGTGGCCGGGACCGTCGTGTCCGGCTGGCTCACCGACCGGTACGACCCGCGCCGCCTGCTGGCCGTCTACTACGCGCTGCGCGGGATCTCGCTGCTCGTCCTGCCCTCGCTGCTGGGCCCGGCCGCCGCCCCGCCGCTGATCGCGTTCGTGGTGCTCTTCGGCCTGCTGGACGTCGCGACGGTGCCGCCGACGCTGGCGCTGAGCGTGATCCGGGGCGCGTTCGACCGGGGCTCGGCGGCCGTGGTCTTCGGCTGGGCGTTCGCGGCGCACCAGGTGGGCGCGGGGCTGATGGCCCTCGGCGGCGGCCTGGTCCGGGACCTGCTCGGTGCCTACACGATGATGTGGGTCTCCGCGGCGCTGCTCTGCCTGGTCGCCGCCGTCCTGGCCCTCCTCGTGCCGCGGCCGGGCCGTCCGCGAGGATCGGAACATGACGGTCACGGGGAAGGACACGACGGCGGAGACGGAGACCGGCACGGGGACGGGCGCGGGCGCGGCAACGGCGACGGGGACGGGCGCCGCCACGGTCGCGGTGCTGGTCCGGCACGGCCTGATGCCGCTCGAACTCGGCATCGTGCACCAGCTCTTCGGAGTGCGAGATCGGCGGCCGGTGAGCCGCTGTACGACGTCGTGACCTGCACGCCGACGCCGGGCGACCTCCGTACCGACGCCGACTTCACCGTCCACGTGCCGCGCGGCCCGGAGGTCCTGGAGACGGCCGGGACCGTGATCGTCCCGGCGGCGCACCTCCCCGACGAGACCATGACGCGGGGACGGCTCGGCCCCGCGCTGGCGGACGCGTTCGCCCGCATCAGGCCCGGCACGCGCGTCGCGTCGATCTGCACCGGCTCGTTCGCCCTGGCCGCGGCGGGCCTGCTGGACGGGCGGCACGCCACGACGCACTGGCTGTCGGCCGGCGACTTCCGCCGCCTCTACCCCGGCGTCCACCTCGACCCCGGCGTGCTCTACACCGACGGCGGCGACGTCCTCACCTCCGCCGGCGAGGCCGCGGGCATCGACCTGTGCCTGCACATGATCCGCTCCGACCACGGCGCGGCCGTCGCCAACGAGGTCGCGCGGCGGACCATCGTCCCGCCCTACCGCGACGGCGGGCAGGCGCAGTACATCCCGCGGCCCGTCACCGAGCCCGCCTCGCCGTCCACCCGCACCGCGCGGGCCTGGGCGCTGGAGCACCTCGACGAGCCGATCGTGCTGCGCGACCTGGCCGCGCGGGAGTCGGTCAGCGTGCGCACGTTCACCCGCAGGTTCCGGCGGGAGGTCGGGACCTCGCCCGCCGAGTGGCTGACCCGGCAGCGGGTCGACCGTGCCCGCGAGCTGCTCGAATCCACCGACATGCCGGTGGAGCGGATCGCCGCCGAGGTCGGCTTCGGCACCGCCGCCGCGCTGCGCGAACGCCTGCGCGCGGCGGTGGGCGTCTCGCCGCGCGCCTACCGCCGCACGTTCCGCGGCCCCGGCCACCGCTCCTGAGCACCGCCCCGCCCGCTGACCCGGCGCCGCCGGCCAGGCCGCCACGGCCGGCCACCAGGCCTGACAGCCGCCGCTCCCGTCAGGAGGCGGGCGGGCAGGCCGCCTGCGGTCGCCCGCCGCCGGCCAGCTGCCCGCAGACCTGGACGACGCCGGTGACGCCGTTCTTCTCCACCTTGGACAGCAGCACGGGCTTCTGCTCGACCTCGTGACCGGCGGTGCGCGGGCCGAAGCGCAGCAGGCCGCTCGCCCCCTGCGGGTAGGCGCCCTGGGCGGGCTCGGTCAGCTCCGACAGGATCGCGGCCGCCGTCGGCAGCGTCTGGCCCTGCTCGCTGTAGACACGTTCCGCCACGTTGATGATCGAGCGGGCGGCGTCGTAGCCGATGGCGGCGTGCGTGCGGGACGGCCGGACGTACGCCGGGGCGCTCTTGCCGACCAGCGCGTCCACCACCGGCTCGAACTCGGAGTAGAACGTCTGCAGCGGCCGGTCGCCCACCCAGCGGCGGTCCCAGGCCTCGCGTGCGGCCAGCGGCGTGTAGTAGAGCCGCAGCGTGTCGGTGCGGCCGATCTCGACCGCGCGGTCGCTGACGTACTTGGTCACCTCGTCCCCGGCCAGCACCACGCGCCGCCCACCGCACGAGGTGTTGGCGACCTTGTTGATGAACGACTGGAACTCGTCCGACCGGCCCGCGTAGTAGAAGAGCTGGGCGGGGTCCGTGCACGCCTCGCCCACCATGCCCGGCACCTGGCTCGGGTCGGAGTAGGCGAACATGCGCACCTTGCCGGGCTTGAACGCGTCGGCGAAGTCGCGGGCGAGGTTGCGGCTGTAGAGGTCGTCCCTGGACGCGTCGTAGAAGACGTCGGCGCTGGTCGCCCGGAGGCCGTCGAGCTGGCCGTTCCGGCTCCAGTACGCGGCGTACCTGGCGAGCCGCCAGTTGGACGGCGCCAGCCGGAAGTAGTACGGCGAGAAGCTCGTCCCGCGGCGCGCGGTGAGGTCGTAGGTGTTGGTGGTGCCGATCATCGGCAGCGCCGACTTGGCGAGCACGTCGATCGCGGCGTCCGTCTGGACCCGGCTGTGCCCGAACCCGACCACCGCCACGATGCGCGGGTCCTCGGCGGCCCGCCGCCGGACGTGCCCGGCGACCTCGGCGGCGTACCGGAACCGCGAGCCGGTGTTGGCCAGCAGGACGCGCAGCCGCGGCAGGGCGCTGGCCTCGTTGTGGCGCTCCTGCGCGATCGACAGGCCGACCAGCTCGCCGTGCACGCCCGCCATCAGGTCGGCCTGCGGGTTGCTGTTGCTCGGGTCGGTGGTCATCGGCCCGAGATAGACGATCGTGACGTACGGCCTGCCGGACGACACCGCGTCGGAGTTGAGCCTGCGGATGCGCTTCTCCACGCCCTCCAGCCGCTGCGCGAAGACGTACGACCCGTCGGAGATCCCGATGCACTCCCCGTTGGCGCCGTGCCAGACCGACGTGGGCGCGCAGTAGCGCACCGTCTGGACCGAGATCACCGAGATGGACGCGACAAGGATCATGCCCATCACCACCCACGGCAGCGCCGGATGCGTCAGCCACGGCCGCCGCCGCCCCCGGTAGACCGGCTCGGTGGAGGAGCCGTCGCCCGCCCCGAGATCGACGCGGAACGCGCGCCGCGTGCCGAGCACCCCGACGCGCCGCTGGTCGGCGCGGTGCTCGTTCCAGAACCGGTTGCCGCCGTCGTACTCGCGCAGGTCGCCCAGATCGGTCGCCGCGCCGTCCGCGAGCGGCACCCGGACCGCCGCGGCGAACCCGTCCGCCTCGTCCGCCGAGGCGAACGGGAAGGCGACGACGAGCGGGTCGGCGCGCTCCTCGTCGCGCCGCAGCTCCTCGACCCGCTCGACGAAACGCCGGGCCTGGTCGCGGCTCGGATGGCCGACCGGGAACAGGTCGAAGACGACCGCGGGATAGCGCACCCGGGCCCACGGGGCCCGCATGATCCCGCGCCGGTAGCCGTGCCGCAGGTCCTGGAGGAACGCGGCGACGAGCAGCCGTTCGAGCTCGTCGTCCAGCGGGATCCCCGGGTCGGGCTCGTCCCGGAAGAACACGTCGAGCGCCAGCCCGAGGAAGTCCGACGAGCGGTTGCCGCGCAGGTAGGTCTGTTCCGCCGTGGTGAACCAGCGGTAGCGCCGCCGCCCCGCCCAGTCGCGGGTGCGCGCGGTGATCTGCCCGGCGATGAACACGACGCCGACGGAGGCGGCCAGCATCGCCGCGGCGAGGTCGAGGGTGGCGGCCGTGCCGGCGCTCAGCAGGGCGACCAGCGCGACGCCGATCGGCGCGACCTGCTCCAGGTGCCCCAGCCCCGACGCGAGCCGCCCGCGCTCTCCCGGGCGTTCGGCCGGCACCACGGTCTGCCGGCGCCTGCGGATTCCGCGGCCGAGCAGCGCCCGGCGTTGCGCGTCCTCCTCGGCGGCCTTCAGCTCGCCCGCGAGCTGCCAGGTCTGCCGTTGCGCGTTGGACGAGAAACGCGGCGCCCGCGCGTTCTCCCCGTCCTGCTCCTGCTGGAGCCGCATGCGTCGCAACTCCAGCAGCCACAACGCCATGCTCAGCAGCGGGAAGCGCAGCGCCGGCTCGAACCGCGGGCGGTGCGCCGCCAGGTCGCGGCTCGCGTGGCGCAGCAGCAGCGCCAGGTCGGTGAACGAGGACTGGCCGTCGGCCGTGATGTGGCTGTAGGGCCCGCCGTCGGCCATGCACTCCTCGACGAGGAAGTGCGCGACCTGGCGGGTCTCCTGCGGGGTGCCGATGGTGAGCAGCAACGGGCGCAGCCGGTCGCCGGCCCGGCTCGTCGGCCGTTCGCGCAGCCGCTGGAAGAGGCTGATCAGCCCTTCGAGCCGGGTGACATCGCCGCCCATGTTCACTCGGCACCTCCGGGGTGGCTGGAACGAGCCTGGCGCCCGGTTGGACGCAGACGGCCATGAAATCGACCGCAACCCCGATCAGGGAAGCCCATTTGCAATGATTGGTCCGTGATCGATGACTCGGAGGAGCCGCTCGAGGGCGACATCGGCCCGAGCGCCCGCCCCTCCTCCCCGCCGGCCGCCACCGCGCGGAGCGAGGCGGGCGGATCCGCGCGGGGCGAAGCGGGCGGATCCGGCGACCGGCCCTCCGTCACGGCCGCGGAGGAGCTGAAGCGGTACGAGGAGGAACGCGAGGCGCGGCGCCGCAGCACCAACGCCGCCTCCGGCCGCATCGCCGCCGCGCTGGCCGCGCTGCTGCTGGCGTTCCTCGCGTACGACTCGATCGACACCGCGCTCCAGGCCCGCGACAAGGGCGACCCGTGGCTCTACCCGCCCGCCACGATCGCGGCGGTCTGCCTGGCGGGCCTTGTCGCGCTGCTCGCGTGGGCGCTGCGGCGCCGCCGCAAATGAGTTCCACGTCTCAAGATGCGGGCCAGCGGAAGATCAATACAGCAGGTCAACTACGCTAGGGCGAGTGACCGACAGCGCTAACCCAGCAATTGTCATCCCCTCTGAGCTCAAGCCCGCCGACGGACGCTTCGGCTGCGGCCCGTCCAAGGTGCGGCCCGAACAGCTCGCCGCGCTCGCGGACAGCGGCTCGACCTACATGGGCACCTCACACCGGCAGAAGCCGGTCAAGTCCCTGGTCGGCCGGGTCCGCAGCGGCCTGGCGCAGCTGTTCTCGCTGCCCGACGGCTACGAGGTCCTGCTCAGCAACGGCGGCACCACCGCGTTCTGGGACATCGCGGCCTTCGGGCTCGTACGCGACAAGTCCCAGCACGTGACGTTCGGTGAGTTCTCCAGCAAGTTCGCCAAGGTCACCAAGGGCGCGCCGTGGCTCGCCGACCCGTCGGTGATCTCCGCCGACCCGGGCACGCACCCGCTCCCGGTCGTCGAGGACGGCGTCGACGTCTACGCGCTCACCCACAACGAGACCTCGACCGGCGTCGCCATGCCGATCGAGCGGGTCGGCGGCGACGGCTCCCTGGTGCTGGTGGACGCCACCTCGGGCGCGGGCGGCCTGCCCGTGGACGTGAGCCAGACCGACGTCTACTACTTCGCGCCGCAGAAGTGCTTCGCCTCCGACGGCGGGTTGTGGATCGGCCTCGCCTCGCCGGCGGCGCTCGCGCGCATCGAGGAGATCGCGGCCACCGACCGCTACATCCCCGAGTTCTTCAGCCTGCCCACGGTCGTCGACAACTCGGCCAAGGACCAGACCTACAACACCCCGGCCGTCGCCACGCTCCTGCTGCTCGCCGAGCAGATCGAGTGGATGAACGAGCAGGGCGGCCTGGCCTGGACGACCGGGCGCACCGCCGACTCGTCCCAGCGGCTCTACACCTGGGCCGAGAAGACGTCCTACACCTCGCCGTTCGTGACCGACCCGGCCCAGCGTTCGCAGGTCGTCGGCACGATCGACTTCAGCGACGAGGTCGACGCGGCCGCGGTCGCCAGGACGCTGCGCGCCAACGGCATCGTCGACACCGAGCCGTACCGCAAGCTGGGCCGCAACCAGCTGCGCATCGGCATGTTCCCGGCCATCGACCCGGCCGACGTCGAGGCCCTCACGGCCTGCGTCGACCACGTCGTCGAGCGCCTCTAGCCCACGTCGCCCCATGGGGTGTCCGAAGCACGGCGGAAGGCCGGTCGTCGACCACGACGACCGGCCTTCGGTGTTTCCGGCGCTCGGGCGTTCAGGCGGTTCAGCCGTGCGGGCGCTCGGGCGTTCAGGTGGCGGGGACCAGGATGGGGCGCGGTCCGGGTCCGGGCGCGGGGGGCCGCGGGGCGGGCGTCTCCAGCACCCGGTGCCGGAGGGTGCCGCGGTCGCGGGCCATGTCGGCGGCGGAGAAGCCCGTCCACACCCGGTCGTCCAGGTCCCAGTCGCGGGCGGTCGGGACGAACCCGGCGCGGGCGAGCACGCGCGGCCGGGTCCGGCGGCGCGCGGGGGCCAGCCCGACCTGGAGGTAGGTGCCCTCGCGGAGCATGACGGCGGACACGAACCGCACGCCGGTGTGCCGCTCGGCCTCCCGCAACCATCCCGGGTTGGACACCCAGTAGAAGTTCTGCTCGGCGTCGACCGCCACCGTGAGCGGGCTGAGCGCCGCGCGGGCCAGGTGGACGCGGTCGGGCCGGGCACGGTCGACCCAGGCGAGCGCGGCCCGGCCCACCAGCGAGCCGAGCAGGCCGGTGACCGTGGCCGCGCCCTGGCAGCCGGCCAGCAACTGGAAGACGGGCTCGCTGTCGGTGGTGCCCTGGGCCTGCGGCAGCCGCGGGTGCCGCCGCCTCAGCAGCCCCGCCTCGACGTCCCCGTTGTGGGTCGCCACGATGCCCGCGCCGATCCCGTTCGGCACGACCAGCGGGCTGGCGTTCAGCAGGTCGAACGGGGAGCCCTGGGTCGCCCAGCGGGTGTGGCCCATGGCGATCGGCGAGCGGTCGAGGTCGGCCAGCAGCTCGGTGCGCCAGATCGCGGAGAACCGGCCCCGGCCCTTGATCACGCGGACCCCGCCGTGGCTCATGTCCGAGCGGCGGTCGTCGTCGTGGCCATGAGCGGCCGTGACCCGCCGCGCCGGCCGGCCGGTGAGCAGCGCCACGCCCGCCGAGTCACGGCCCCGCTCCTCGGCCAGCATGCCGAGGGTGACGAAGGCGTCCGACGCCAGGCCGGGATCTTCGGCAAGGGGCGAACGCAGCAACCCGAACAATCCGCACATGCTGGTTGAGATGCAGATCATGAGCTCCCGGTTCGAGCTGTGCGCCCGGGCGAATAAGCTCGGAGCGTGAACCGTGCGCCCCAATGGCTGCTGCCGACCGTGCTGACCGCGCTCATCCTGGCGGTCGTCGTCGGTGCGCTGCTGAATTGAGAACGGCTCCGGGCGTGGGACAAGTGATCAATCCGGGGCCGAGCGGGGAAGATCGCTTCATGCCCAGCGTTCGTGCCACAGCCGCGGCGTTCACCGCGTTCGCCCTCGTCACCGCCACCGCCACCGTCACCGCCCTCGGCACGGGCACCGGCACCACCGCCGCCGCGTCCACCGCGGCCGTTCCGGCGAAGACCTCGGCCGACGCCAAGGTGGCGTTCACGGTCTCCGACGAGCGCATCACCGAGTCGAGCGGGCTGGCGCTCAGCCGGCGGCACCAGGGCGTGACCTACACCCACAACGACTCCGGCGGCGTCGCGCAGGTCTTCGCGCTGGGCCCGGACGGGCGGACGCGGGCGGTGCTGACCCTCGGCGGGGCCGGCGCCCGCGACTGGGAGGGCATGGCCGTCGGGCGGGACGAGAAGGGCCGCCCGGCGATCTACGTGGCCGACATCGGCGACAACCTCGGCGGCGCCTGGCCGTACGTGACGGTCTACCGCATCCCCGAGCCGGCCCGGCTGCGCAGCCAGACCATCCAGGCCACCGCGTTCCGGTTCAAGTACGAGGACGGCCCGCGCAACGCCGAGACGATGATGATCAACCCGCGGACCAACCGTCTCTACATCGCCAGCAAGCTGTTCTCCGGCGGCCTCTACGCGGCTCCCGCGCGGCTGCGCTCCAGCGGCTACAACAAGCTGCGCAGGGTCGGCGACGCGCCGGCGATCGCGACCGACGGCGCGTTCGCCCCGGACGGCCGCAGCTACGTCATCCGTACCTACTTCGGCGCGCGAATCCATGCCATGGGCGACGACGGCAAACCGGGCGGCCTGATGCGCTCTGTCGGCATCCCCGCCCAGGAGCAGGGCGAGTCGGTCACCTACACCGCCGACGGCCAGTCGTTGCTGGCCGGTTCGGAGGGCCGTGACCAGCCCGTCTACCAGATCCCCCTGCCGAAGAGCGCGATCACGACCCCGACGGAGACCGCGCGCCCGGCGGCCGAGGAGGAGGACACACCCGAGCAGAAGCGGGATTCCAAAGGCACCGGTGTGGGGTTGTTCCTGGTGCTGGGCATCGCCGCGGCCGTCGGCTACGGCGTGGTACGGAGACGTTCCTGAAACAGAGGATGCTGACTGTGGAGCAAGAGGTGGTCGGCCTGCACGCGCAGGGGGGCCGGTGGCGCCCGGTGGCCGCGGGCCCGTTCTCCCTGCTGGCGGTGGCGCTCGCGCTGCTGCCCATCCGGCCCGTCTGGCTCTGGGCGGGCCTGATCGCCGCCGTCGCCGCCGCACCGTGGCTGCTCGGCGCCGCCCCCGACGCCCGCCGTCGCACCCGCCCCTACTGGCGGCTCAGCGCCTCGGGCCTCGAACGCCTCGGCCCCGGCGGTCTGAGCATGGTCGCCTACGAACGTTCCCGCATCGAGGCGCTCGCCCTCACGACCGACGACGGCGTCCTGACCGTCTTCCACAAGTTCGGGCGCACCTCCGTCGGCGACCTGGCCGCCATGGGGATGGAGCCGCTGCCGCTTTTCGTGACCGCCCGCCGCCTGGGCATCACCATGCACGTCCTCGACGGCGAGGCCGCCGACCTCCTCGATCCCGCCCTGGAGGAGGGCCCCCGCGTCCCCGCGCTGGACGACACCGGCCTCCCCCGCGACCAGGCCGCCGAGCAGCGCCTGCTCGACCAGGAGGCCCAGCTCCTCCAGGCCGCCCATGACGAGGCCCCGCCCGACCGGGCGCCCAAGGACCCGGTCCGGCTGGCGAGCCCGTCCCCGCTCCCCAGCCGCCGGCGCATCGCCGTGCTCGGCGGCCTCGCCGGGCTGCTCGGCGTCGCGATGGTGATACGCACCGCGGCCGAGGGCGCGCACGGCTTCGGCCCGCGCCTGGCCGCCGGCTGCTGGGCGCTCGCGGCGATCACGGTCGTCATGCTCGCCCGGCGCCGCCTCCTGCGCGCCTCGCGCGTCGAATGGGAGATCACCGCCGACCGCCTCCACGTCCGTGCCCGTCCCGGCCGCCGCGACGGCACCGAGATCCTGTCCTCGGACATCGCGGCCCTGGTGCTCGGCCCCGGCCTGCGGCTCGACCCGGTGACCGGCGATCCCAAGCCCACCCCGGTCTCCGCCCTCGCGTTCGACCACCGGCTCCGCCTGATCGCCCGGCTGCCCGCGCACGGCCTGGACGCCTTCCAGCTGGCGCACGCCCTCGACGACCACGGCTACCGCGTGATCACCCCAGGCACCCGGTCGCCCCGTACGCCCGACTACGGGCTGGACGGCCTGCCGGAGATCTTCGCGCAGGTGCCCGGCGGCCGCCTCGTCGTCGCCGACGACGGCCTGGGCTGGGCCGACGCCGCCGGCGACGTCGTCCTGCGCATGCCCCAGGACCGCATCGGCGGCATCGAGCTGCTCACCATCTCCGGCCACGCCTGGGTGCGGCTCTACGACTCCGACGGCGACGAGTTCTTCGCCGCCCCCCTCTCGGCCCTGCGGATCTCCCGTACCGACCTGCGCGAGTCCGCCCGCCGCGTCGGCCTGCCGATCACCGACGCCGAGTACGACGCCTACCTCAGCGCCGCCTTCCACTCGGCGGTCTCGACCCTCTCCGCCCCCGTCGAGACCACCATCGAGCTGGCTCCCCCGGTCACCGAGCCCGGCGTCCTCCTCGACGCGACCCGGCGCTCCCGCGTCGGCACGTACGGGATGAGCGTGCTGCTCTGCGAGTTCGTCGCCCTCCTGGGCTCGGTCTGGCTGGGCCCCGACCTCGGCGGCTTCCTGCTGACGGCGAGCTGGGCGCTTCCCGCGGGCCTCGTGGTCGGCCTCGGCGGCTACTGGCTGTACGACCGCAACCGTGCCCAGCTCCGCGTCTCCGCCGCCGGCCTGGCCGTGATCACCAAGCGCGGCCGGGTCGAATGGGACCTGGCCCGCGACCGTGTCGGCGGCGTCGGCATCGACGACTCGTCCGACCGCATGCCCCGCCTCGTCGTCTGGAGCCCCGCCGGCCGCGTCCTCCGCCACGTCACGTTCCCGCCCGACCTGGTCGAGCTGCGCCGCGCCTGCGAGAAGTTCGGCCTCCCCTGGGGCCCGCCCGACGCCGACCGCCCGGCGCCCCCGCCCCCCGAGCTCTAGTTAGTGATCTTGCCTCCCGCCACGTCGATCGTGATCCCGCTCAGATAACCCCCGGCCTCCGACGCCAGGAACAACGCCGCCTGGGCGACGTCCCCCGGCGTCCCGATCCTCCCCAGCGGATGGTCCGCGGCCACGCGCTCCTTGATCTCCCCCGGCATCATCGCCTCCACCTTCTCGGTGAGGATCGCCGAAGGCGCGATGCAGTTGACGCGCACCCCCTTCGGCCCGACCTCCCGCGCCAGGTGCCGCGCCATCATCACCACCCCCGCGTTGGCCGCCCCGTAGGCCAGGTTGGCCAGGCTGGGCTGCCGCCCCGCCGCCGACGACATCAGGATGAACGCCCCGCTCCCCCGTTCGGCCATCCCCGCCAGGAACGTCCGCACGGTCAGGAACGCCGACGTCAGATCCGAGTCGATCACCTCCCGCCACCGTTCCTCGGTCAGCTCCGCCGACGGAACCGGAAACCCCTGCCCGCCCGCGAAGGCCGCCACCACGTCCACGGGCCCGAACCGGGCCTCGGTCTCCTCCCGCACCCGCTCCAGCGCCCCCGAGTCCGTCACGTCGGCGATCACCGCCACCGCCGCCCCACCGTCCTTCGAGATGCCCTCCACGACCCCGTCGAGCGCCCCGCCGTCCCGCCCCACGACGCACACCCTGGCCCCCTGCGCCGCGAACTCCCGAGCCGTCTCGGCCCCGATCCCCCGGCTCCCTCCCGTCACCACGACGACCTTCCCCGCAAGATCCGAGTAGCTCCCACCCATGACCGTTCACCCCTTCCCGACTGAGTACCTGCTCACTCCACCATGAGTGAGCACCCACTCATCCGTCAACCCCGAAAAGGCCGGGCGTCCGACCGCCCGGCCTTGAAGAGGTGAACCCCGAGGTCAGCGCACGTCCACGTAATCCGCCCCCGAAATGGCCGGATGATCCGTACTCGTAGAGTCGGGGCTTCCATGGCTGTTCACGTAGTACGCCCGCCAGGAGGCGTCCTTCTTGGTCTGGCACTCCAGCCGGAACCAGCCCTTGGAGTCGGTCAGGGCGCCGCCGTTGGCGCAGAAGGCGTGGCGCCACTGCCGGGCGCCCTTGAGCCGGTAGTCGGCGAAGATCCGCTTGCCTCGGACCGGCTGCCAGCCGCCGGACGAGGTCCAGCGCCACAGCCTCCCCGTGAGCTTGAGCCACTGGCCCACGCGGGCGGGCTCGGGCGAGGCGTTGAAGCCGGTGATGGCGGTCTGGTAGTAGGTCCGGAAGCCGTATCCGTCCTCCACCGCCTGGTAGGAGGCGTCGCCGGCGAAGACCGTCCTGAGCCACCCCTCCTTCCAGGCCGTCGCGCGCAGCACCACCTTGCCGTCGCGACCGGTGGTGCCGGAGGTCAGCCACTTCCAGCCGCCCTTGGGGTACGACCAGTCCTTGCCGCGGGGAGCCCAGTAGAGCGCGACCGTCCGCCCCGGCAGCACCTCGCCGCGGCGCGCCTTCAGCACGCGGCGCACCTCGAACTTCTTGCCCACGAACGGGTAGTCCGGGTTGGTCTCGCGGTCAGGGGTGCCGGGCTGGATCTGGAGGATCGAGACGAGCCCGATGACCTTGGCCCGCGCCGCCGGGTACTCGCCGTCGGCGGGCGTCCACGCGTCGATCTTGCCGTAGCCCGCGACGAGCCGGACACGGAACGACCCGCCGGCCGCGACCGTGGCGGCCGTCTCGTACGGCCCCTCGGCGCCGTCGAACCGGACCTGCGTCCCGCCCGGGGCCGCGCCCCACGCGTCGTCGCCCGTGCGCCGCTGGAGCCTGCCCGAGACGGTGATGTCGGCGTCCCAGTTGGGCACCGCGATCGGGTCGATCACGATCCGCTGCTGCGCGACGCCGTCGGCCGCCGCGCTCGCCCCCAGAACCGGGACGAGTGAAAGGGCGAGACCGGCGACCAGGACGGACGAACCGGAACGGACAGCGAGCACGGACACTCCACGGGGTTTCAGTCGCGACGAAGGCGCCTCAACGTAGCGTCACGAAGATCAGATAAGAAGGCTGCCAGTGAGCACCGCTTCTGTGATCGTTGTCACTGCGCCGCGGGGTGATCCGGCGGCCCCGCCTGGGCGTCTTTCGCATTTTTCCGCCCAAGGGACGCAGAGGCCAGGGAAAGCACGGGCGGGAGGGCGAGGAGGAGGGCTAGGGCGGCGTAGCCGTGGGTGAGGGTGGCTGTTGTGGCGACGGCTGCGACGAGGAGGGGGCCGCCGGCGTCGCCGAGTTCGCGGCCCAGTTCGGCGGCGCCCATGGTCTGGCCCATCCGTTCGCCGGGGGTGGCGGAGGCGAGGGCGGCGAAGCCCAGCGGGGTGATGACGCCGGTCCCGACGCCGATCAGGGCGGCGGCGAGGAGCACTCCGGCGATGCCCGGGAGGGTGGCGGCGGCCAGGCCCGCGGCGGTGACGGCGAGGCCGGTCAGGAGGCCCGTGCGGGTGGTGAGGCGCCCGGCGTCCAGGGCGCGGCCCGTCCGGGGCTGGACGACGGCGGCGCACAGGGCGAGGACGGACACGGCGGCGCCGGTGGCCGGCGGGCCGAGGCCGGCGACGGCGCCGGAGACCGGCAGGAAGCCGACGCCGACCGAGAGGGCCGCGGTGGCCGCGGCGAGCGCGGACGTGGGGCCGAGGAACGTGCGGTCGAGCAGGCGGCGGGCCAGGTCGACGACGGTCTGGCGGGTCTTGGGGAGCGGCGGGACGGCCGGGACCGCGAGGGCGGCCCAGAGCGCGACGGCGGCGGCGAGGACGGCCAGGGTGACGAAGAGCAGGCGCAGGCCGCCGGCCCAGACCAGCCCGCCGCCGAGCAGGGGCCCGAGGGTGTAGCCGATGGACTTGTAGAAGCCGTACGAGCCGAAGGCCCTTCCGTGGGAGGCGCCGGGGTTGAGGCGGGCCACCAGGGCGGAGGCGGAGGGTGAGAAGGCGGAGGCGGCGGCCCCCTGGCCGAGGCGGGCCAGCCACAGGTGGGCGGCGCTGTCGGCGAGCGCGAAGACGGCCGAGGCGAGGGCGAACGCGACGAGGCCGCCCAGCAGGACGGGGCGGGCGCCGATGCGGTCGGCGAGCGTGCCGAAGATCGGCTTCAGCACCACCTCGGCGCCGTCGTACAGGGCGAGGAGGCCGCCCAGGACGAGCAGCGAGGTGACGGTGTCCTCGGAGCCGAGGTTGGCGGCGATGCCGTGGGCGCCGAAGGCCGTGGTGAACCCCGCCGCGTACAGCGGCCACATCCGTGCGCTTCTCAGCGGAGAGTCCAGGTCTTGAGCGACTCGTACGCCAGTGGCGGCTGGTCCTTGCCGGGCAGGTGGCTGCGCACCAGGTGGACCGAGGCCGCCGTCCAGGGGGCTCCGGCGAACGCCGACAGCGGCTCCAGCAGGGGCCGGACGTCCACCGGGTTGCGGGAGCGGGCCAGGGTCAGGTGCGGCCGGAACCCGCGGTGCTTGTCGGGGGGCGTTCCGGCGCGGCGGCCGGCGGCGGTGGTCGAGGCGGCGAGCCGCGCCAGACCGCGGCGGTCGCCGTAGATGCCCGCCCAGACGACGCGCGCGTGCGCGCCGTTGCCGGGGAAGGCGCCCACGCCGGCGAGGGAGAGCGACAGCCGGTCGTGGCGGGCGGCCGCGCGTTCGAGGCGCGGCAGCAGCTTCTCCAACGTGCGGTCGTCGATCTCGCCGAGGAACGTGAGCGTGACGTGGATCAGCTCGCGGCGGATCCACCTGAGGCCGGGCCACTCCGCCTTGTGGGGGGCGATGAACTCCTCGAGCTCGTCCAGCGCCTCGGGCGGCGGCACGAGGGCGACGAAGAGTCTCATCGGCGTTCCCGAGGACGCCGGACGCGCATCGCCACCCGCACAGCCTTTCAGCACTTGAGGCGCCTTGTCACGCCTTACCTGGGCGGCCCCTTCAGCCGAGGGACTGCGACTCTCCCCCGTACGAGGCGATCGTGCGCGCGTGAGCTCCCAGCACGTGGGCCAGCAGGGCCGGCGCCCGCCGCCCGTCGCCGGCGTCGGGCAGCACGTCCGGGGTGAGCGTCCAGTCGGCGCCCACCCACGGGTCGGCGACGCTGCCCGGGCTGGACGGCAGGGAGTTGCAGACCTGCCGGACCCGCATCGCGCGCACCGAGTCGGCGGTCGGGGTGTCGGTCTCGACCAGCAGCACCGGAACGCCGACGAGCGGGCCGTCCTCGACCAGCCGCAGCACCTGGTGCGCCTGGTCGCCGTCGAGCATCGCGCCCGCGTCCAGGACGACCGCGAGCCTGATCGGCGGCCCGCCGGGCAGGTCGGACTCGGCGGCGCCGACCCCGCGCAGGTCGATCAGGTCCAGCAGGCGGCGGAGGCGGTCGGCGGCGGCGGGGCCGGTGGCCACGCCACCGCCCAGCAGCACCTCGCGCGGCACCGGGCCGGCCGCCAGGTCCAGGTCGTTCACCCAGGAGGCGCCCGACAGGCCGGCGGCGTCGATCACTTCGAGGCCGGCGACCCCGGGCGGTACGGCGGCCAGGAACCGGGCGACCAGCGACCACGCGTACGCGACCGAGTCGGTGGGCAGCTCGCCGCGCGAGATCCAGATGCCGCGCCGCCACGGCATGCGCAGCACGAGCGGTGCCTGGAGGCCGGGCAGCTCGTCCACCGAGAGCCCGCCCAGCAGGACGCCGTCGGCGAGGTCGGCGCGCGGCTGCCAGGTCAGCCAGGACGGCCCGGAGAACGGCGCGACCTCGGCCGTGCAGTACGGCTCGCAGCCGGCGAGCTCGCCGCGGAGCTGGGCCGCGTCGGACTCCAGGCGTTCGGCCGCGGCGGCCATGAGCTCCTGGTAACGGCCGCCCGGCGTCGTGGACGCGACCCGTCCGGCGATCTCGTCGTTGCGGATGACCAGCGCGTGCTCGGTCGAGGACCGGAACGCCGCCAGCGAGCGGCTGGCGTCCTCCCAGACCAGCCAGCACCGCTCGACGTAGCCGACCTCGTGCTGCCCGGGCGCCTGCGCCTGCGGCGCCGCTTGCGGCGGGCCCGGCGGGGGCGGCGGGGGCTGCGAGGGCGTGGCGTGCTGCGGCCGGTCGGGCGGCAGCGGAGGGCGCGGGGGCTGTGGCCGCCGTGGCGGCTGCGGGGCACGCGGGGGGCTCGGCGGCCGGGGCGGGGTGGGGGCGGGCGCCTGGTGCGGGGCGGGCGCCCGGTGCGGGGACGGCGCCGCGCCGAGACCGGGCGGCGGCGGGCTCGCGATGGGCTCGTCGCCGGGGTCGTCGACCTCGACGCCGTGGTCGGTGACCAGCGCGGCCAGCCCGCCCGCGTAGCCCTGACCGACCGCGCGGACCTTCCAGGCACCGGCCCGCCGGTAGACCTCCAGGGCGATGATCGCCTTCTCCGGGCCGAGGCCGGAGACGGTGTAGACGGCCCGCACGGTCCCGTCGTCGCCGACGAGCTCGACGCGGGGCGGCGGGAGGGCGCCGAACGCGACCGGACCGGTGAGGCTCACCGCCACCAGCACGGCCTGCGCGCCCGCGTCCACCGCGTCCAGGTCGAGGTCGATCCGCTGGCCGCCGCCGGCCGTCTCCGACCAGCGCACGCCGGGGGCCTCGGGGGCGTTGAAGAAGACCAGGTCGACGTCCGACCGGACGTGCCGGTCGGCGTCGACGATCAGCGCGCTCACGTCGGCGGGCACCGCGCACGACACGACGGCGCCGACCCGGCGCGCGGGGAGCGCGGTGTTGGCACCGCGGGAAAGCTCGGTCATCGGAACGGGCTCAGGCGTGCGCGGTGATCGACGGCAGCATGTCCTGGAACGTGCGGCCCTGGCAGGGTTCGCCGATCGCGGCCATCTTCCAGCCGCTGGCGTGCCGGTAGAGGCGGGCCATCACCATGGCGGTGTGGGTGCCGCCGCCGGTGAGCGTGTAGCGGGCCAGCTCGCCGCCCGCGTTCTCGTCGACCAGGCGGCAGAACGCGTTGTCGACCTCGTCGAACGTCTGGCCGTTGAACGAGCTGACCGTGAAGACCAGCGAGGAGACGTGGACGGGCAGCCGGCCGAGATCGACGATCACCGACTCGTCGTCGCCGTCGCCGTGCCCGGTCACGTTGTCGCCGGTGTGCCGCACCGAGCCGTCGTCGCTGACCAGCTTGCCGAAGTAGACGACGTCGGCGAGGCGCCCGTCGGCGAACAGCACGCACGAGGCGTCCAGGTCGATCTCCTGCTGGCGCGCCCCGAAGAACCCCTTCTTCTTGACCGCGTCCCAGCCCAGGCCCATGCGGACCATGGACAACGCGTCACCGGGCTTCTCCAGCGAGATCCGCTGGCCCTTCTGCATCGAGACGGCCATCGCCGTGACCTCCCCCTCATTCTCAGCGCAACGGCATCGAGCACATCAAAGCGGATCACCCCCGGCAAGCCCCGCGATGACCGTCAAAGAGTGTCAGGCGGCGCGCCCCGCTGTCATCCCGTTCCGTCCACGTGAACGCTCGGAATGATCAGCAGTGGGTGATCAACGGGGGGTGATCGGCAGGGCGGCGATCAGGTGAACGCCCGGGCCAGCCGGCGCGGCACCTGGGCGACCGACTCGCGCGGCGCGGCCAGCGCCGCGACGACGAGCGCGGTGACCGTGGCGATGAGGCCGCCGGCGACGATGGTCATGCGCGGGCCGAACGCCTCCGCCATCCAGCCGACCATGGGGGCGCCCAGCGGGTTGGTGCCCATGAAGACCAGCATGTAGAGCCCCATCACCCGGCCGCGCATCTCCGGCTCGACGCTCAGCTGCATCGTCGCGTTCGCCGCCGTGGTGAACGTCATCAGCGCGATGCCGGTGGGGACGAGCATCGCCAGGAACGTGACGTACGTGGGCATCAGGCCGGTGGCGACCTCCAGCACGCCGAAGACCAGGACCGCGCCGAGGAGGAGGCGCAGCCGGGGGCGGGACGCGCGGCGGGCGGCGAGCAGCGCGCCGGTGAGCGCGCCGACGGCGAGCATGCTGGACGCGAGCCCGAACGAGGACGCCCCGGTGTGGAAGACCTCGCGGGCGACGAGCGCGACCGTGATCTGGAAGTTCATGCCGAACGTGGCGACGAAGCCGACGAGCGCGAGCACCAGCATCAGGTCGCGGCGGCCGCGCACGTACCTGAGCCCCTCGCGGAGCTGGCCCTTGGCACGTGCCACGGGCTCGGCGACGTTGAGCTCGTTCACGCGCATCGTGTACAGGCCGAAGAGCACGGCGCCGAACGACGCCGCGTTCACCAGGAACACCGGCCCGGTGCCGATCGCGGCGATCAGCAGGCCGGCGAGCGCCGGGCCGAGCAGCCGGGCGCCGTTGAACGTGGCGCTGTTGAGCGCGATCGCGTTCGGCAGGTCGCGCTTGCCGACCATCTCGACCACGAAGGCCTGGCGGGTGGGGTTGTCGACGACGGTGGCGAGGCCGAGCCCGAACGCCAGCACGTAGACGTGCCACACCTGCGCGGTGCCGGTCATCGCCAGCACGCCCAGGATCAGCGCGAGCGCCCCCATCGAGACCTGGGTGATCATCAGGACGGTGCGCTTGGCGTAGCGGTCGGCGATCACGCCGCCCCAGAGCCCGAAGAGCAACATCGGCAGGAACTGGAGCCCGGTGGTGATGCCGAGCGCGACGCCGCTGCCGTGGGCGAGCTCGAGGACGAGCCAGTCCTGGGCGATGCGCTGCATCCACGTACCGGTGTTGGAGACGACCTGGCCGGCGGTGAAGAGCCGGTAGTTGCGGTTGCGAAGCGAACGGAACATGCCGCCCGTGGCCTTGGGCTCGGCCTTGGGCTCGGCCTTGGGCTCGGCCTTGGGCTCGGCCTTGGGCTCGGCCTTGGGCTCGGCCTTGGGCTCGGCCTTGGGCTCGGCCTTGTGCTCGGGCTCGGGCTCGACGCCCGAGGTGGCCTCCGCGCCGGACTCCGCGACGGATTCGGTCACAGGTCCGGTGACCGCCTCGTCGTCGGTCAGGCCTGGCTGAGCTTGTCCAGGATCGGCGCGGCCTTGCGCAGGATCGCCCGCTCCTCCGCCGTCAGCTCGCTCAGGCGCTGCGACAACCACGCCTCCTTGCGGCGGCGTTCCCCCGCCAGGAGGTCTCGGCCCGCCGTCGTCACGCTCAGCACCACCTGACGGCCGTCCGTCGGGTGCGGGCTGCGTTCCACCAGGCCCTGGCCCTCCAGATACGCGATCACTCGCGTCATCGAGGGGGGTTGCACCTTCTCGTGGTCGGCCAGCTCGCGCGGGGTCATCGAGCGGTGCCGTTCGAGCGCGGCGAGCGCGGCGAACTGGGTCAGCGAGAGCGGGCTCGCCTCGCCGGCGCCTTCGGTCGGGACGGGCCTCAGCGTGCGCAGGCGGCGCGACAGCCGGGCGATCGAGATGCGCAGATCCTCGGCCAGGCCGTGGGACGTGGACACCGCGCGCCTTCCGGTCGGTGGCATGGTCATGTTCGTTCGCAGAAGTCATTGCCTTTGCTAACGATCCGGCGCCGGCGGATATTCCGCCCGACGGCCGCGATCCCCAATGACCTCAGCCCCTCCGATCGGTCTGTGGACTGCCTCGACCATCGTCCCACGGACACCGCTTGACAAGCATTAGCTAAGAGCATTAGCTTTAAGGCTATCGAGCTAAGGGAGTTGATGGACATGACCGAGTACCTGGACGTGGACGGCGGACGGATCGCCTACGACGTGACCGGCGGAGACGGCCCGCTGGTCGTGCTCGCCCCCGGGATGGGCGTCGTGCGGGGCACCTTCCGCCTGCTGGCCCCGAAGCTGGCCGAGGCCGGCTACCGGGTCGCCGCCCTCGACCTGCGGGGCCACGGCGAGTCGAGCGTGCCGTTCGCCTCGTACAGCATCACCGACAGCGGCAAGGACCTCGCGGCGCTGATCCGCCACCTCGGCGGCGGCCCGGCCGTGGTGCTCGGCAACTCGTTCTCCAGCGGTTCCGCCGCCTGGGTCGCGGCGCACGAGCCCGCGCTGGTCCGCGCGATCGTCCTGGAGGCCCCGTTCGCCCGCACGGTCAAGATGAACCCGGTGATGCGCCAGCTCGCCAGGGTGATCCTCAGCGTCCCCACCCTGTGGGGGATCTACTACAAGAACCTGCTCAAGGGACCGAAGCCGGACGACTTCCCCGCCTACCTCAAGGCCCTGAAGGCCAACATGGGCGAGCGCGGGCGGCTGGCCGCGGCCCGCACGATGGGCCTGGACGACAAGCCCGAGATGGAGGGCGTGCTGACCCGGGTCGCCCAGCCCGCGCTGGTCGTCATGGGCACCAGGGACCCCGACTTCCCCGACCCCCGGGCCGAGGCCGAGATCGTCGCGGGCGAGCTCGCGGGCAAGACCGAGATCGTGATGATCGAGGGCTCGGGCCACTACCCTCACCAGGAGTTCCCCGCCGAGACGGCCGCCACCGTCCTGACGTTCCTGAACGAGGTCGCCTGATGCCGCGTGTGGGTCTCTCCCCGGACGGGGTCGTCGACGCCGCGATCACCATCGTGGACGCCGAGGGCCCCGCCGCCCTCACCCTCTCCGCCGTCGCCGCCCAGGCGGGCGTGGCCACGCCGTCCCTCTACAAGCACGTGCGCAACCTCGCCGAGCTGCGCCGGCTGATCACGCTGCGGGTGGTGCAGGAGCTGACCGAACGGCTCGGCGACGCGGTGCTCGGCCGCTCCGGCGACGACGCGGTACGCGCGATCATGCGCGCGTACCGGTCGTACGTCGTCGACCACCCGGCCCGCTACGCGGCGATGGACCAGGCCCCCGACCCCGAACCGCGACTGGAGGCCGCGTCCGACCGGCTGCTCGGCATCATCCTGGCGGCCCTGCGGGCGTACGAGCTCGACGGCTCCGACCTCGTCCACGCCGCCCGCGCGCTGCGCTCGTCCGCGCACGGCTTCGCGATCCTGGAGGCGTCGGGAGGCTTCGGCCTCCCGGAGGATCTGGAGACCAGCTACGAGCTCCTCATCACCATGGTCACCGGCGGCCTGCGCCGCTGACCCGGCCGCGCAGGCCGCACCGGCCGCACCGGCCGCACCGGCCGGGCCGACCGCGCCGGCTAGACGCCCAGGATCTCCCTGAGCGGGTCGAGCGCGAAGTAGAGCACGAACAGGGCCGCGATCAGCCACATCAGCGGGTGGATCTCGGCGAAGCGCCGCCGCGCCGCCTTGATGGCCACGTAGCTGATGAAGCCGGCGCCGATGCCGACGGTGATCGAGTACGCGAACGGCATGAGCACGATCGTGAGGAACGCCGGGATCGCGATGTCGTAGTCGTTCAGGTCGATGTGCTTGATCTGCGTCATCATCAGGAAGCCGACCACCACCAGCGCCGGGGTCGCCGCCTCGAACGGCACGACGGTCACCAGCGGCGCGAAGAACATCGCCACCAGGAAGAGCCCGCCGGTCACCACGCTGGCCAGCCCGGTCCGCGCCCCCTCGGCGACGCCGGCCGCGGACTCGATGTAGGTGGTGTTGGACGACACCGACGCCGCGCCGCCCGCCGCGGCACCGGCCGAGTCGATCAGCAGGACGTTGCGGATGCCGGGCAGGTCGCCCTTCTCGTCGAGCGCGTCGGCCTCCTTGCCGACGCCCACGACCGTGCCCATCGTGTCGAAGAAGTCGGCGAGCATGACGGTGAAGACGAACAGGATCGCCGCCGTGACCCCGACGCGCTCGAAGCTGCCGAAGAGGCTGAACTGGCCGACCAGGCTGAGGTCGGGGGTGCCTGCGATCTTGTCCGGCAGTTCCGGCACGTTCAGCTGCCAGCCGTCCGGGTTGATCTGCGGCTTGCCGTCCGGGCCCGGGCCCTTGTTGTACGGGCCGACCTCGGCGATCGCCTCGACCACCATCGCCACGACGGTGGTGGCGAGGATGCCGATCAGGATCGCGCCCTTCACCCGCAGCGCGACCAGCAGCACGGTGAGCAGGAGCCCGAACACGAAGACCAGCGTCGGCCAGCCCGACAGGCTCCCCGTGGCGCCCAGCTGGAGCGGCACGTTCGCCTCGCCCACCGCGCCCGGGATGCGGCGCACGAACCCGGCGTCCACGAACCCGATCAGCGCGATGAAGAAACCGATGCCGACGGCGATCGCCGTCTTGAGCCCGGACGGGATGGCGCGGAACACCGCCACCCGGAACCCGGTGATCACCAGGATGCCGATGATGATGCCCTCGAGCACGATGATGCCCATCGCGTCTTCCCAGGACATGCCGCTGGCGAGGCTGTAGGCGACCACCGCGTTCAGCCCGAGCCCGGCCGCCATCGCGAACGGATAGCGGCCGATCACGCCCATGCCGAGCGTCAGCACGCCGGCCACCAGCGCGGTCGCCGCCGCGACGAGCGGGATGGCGGCGCCGGGCGTGGTCAGGTCGCCGAGGAACTGCTTGTCCGCGTCGGCCACCGTCCCGAGGATCAGCGGGTTGAGGACGACGATGTAGGCCATCGTGAAGAACGTGGCGAGCCCGCCACGGATCTCGCGGGGCACCGTGGAGCCCCGTTCAGAGATCTTGAAGTACCGGTCCAGTGGGCTGGTGCGCCGCTCGGCAGGGGCATCGGTTGTGCTCATGCGCGCACGCTGGCAGAAAGACGGGCGCCCCAAAAGACCTTATTCAGTAACGAATGTGCTGCAAACGATCATCGTTACGCAGGTGAAACACGGCCGACCCACGACCGGCCCCACCGGGTGCGATCCGGGACCCGGCAGGCCGCCGACTAGGCTGAACGCATGACCCGTGAACGCCGTCCGGACCCGCCGCCGATGGTGACCAACGACGTGCGCGTCGCCCTGGCCGGCACCGCGGCCTGGGCGGTCGCCCTGGTGGTCCTTCTGATCATCGGGCCGGGCGAGGACGACCGGTGGTGGTTGTGGGTCTGCGTCGCGGGCATCGTGATCGGCCTGTTCGCGACCTGGTACGTCCCGCGGCTGCAACGCGGCCGCGCCCGCCTCGAAGCCGAGCGCGCCGCGTCCCGCGAGGCCCAGAGCTAGAGCCGCAGAGCTGGAGACGCAGACCCAGAGGCGCAGTGCTGGAGAGACAGACCCAGAGACGCGGGGCTAGAGGCGCAGTGCTGGAGACGCGGGGCTAGAGGTCGTCCTCGGCGAGGAGGGCGGGCAGCGCCTCCGGGTCGCGCAGGACGGCGTCCAGCAGCAGGCGGTCCTCCCAGTGCCCGGACGCCCAGGCCAGACCGCGCGCCAGCCCGCCCGGCGAGCTCGCGTGGATCTCGCCCTCCGCGTACCACCACGGCACCGGCTGCCCGTCCACGGCGAGCCGCTCGTGCGCCAGGTAGGTCTGCGGGGCGTCCGGCAGAACGGCCCGTACGGCCGCCGGGACCGGCTGCTTGTCGCCCGCCGTCTCGACCGTGCCGGGGACCTCCTCGCTCGCCAGTGGCAGGTCGAGGAGCTCGGCCAGGCGCTCGGCCCGCCCGTACGCCGCGATCACCAGCGGCTGGCCGGCGAGCAGCGGCAGCAGGTCGGGGCGGTCGAGGACCAGCGCGTCGGCGGCGTCGGCCGCCTCCACCACGCCGTCCACGACAGCGCGCACCCGTTCGGGCGGCCGGACGGTGAGGCCGTCGCGGTCGGCCAGCACGGTCCACAGTGCGCCGAGCCGATCCCGGGCGACCGTGCGGTGCGGGTCGCCCATGCGGTCCAGGAGTTCCTGCGCGCCGCCGGGCTCGTCGAGCAGGTCGTCCAGCGACGTGCGGACGCCGAGCGCCAGCAGCACCTCGCGGTCGAGCCCGAGGTCGGGCGGCACGGCCTCGTACAGCCCGGCCAGGGACTCGTCGCCGAGCCGCAGCTCACCCGGCCGCCGGCCGCCCAGCACCGGGTGGTGGCGCAGCCACCAGGCGGTGTACGAGGGGGCGGCCGCCCGCCTGCCGTCCTGCAAGGTCACGTGCGCGGGCTCGACGAGCGCCGCCCGCAGCGGCGGCACGGCGAGCAGCGGCAGCGCGGCGTCCCAGTCGGCGACGAGTTCGAGGTCCCGGACGGCCTGGAACTCGGGCACCAGCGGCGGCAGGTCCTGCGCCGGGAGCCGGTCGAGGACGTCGTCGGCCCACTCCTCCTCGCCGTCGAGGTCGAGGTCGAGGACCGTCAGGTCGACGTCCTCGGCCCGGGCCAGCGCGAACCCGTTGAGCACGCCCGCGGCTTCGAGGGTCTCGGGGCCCCACCGTTCGACCAGGTCGGCGGCCACCACGCCGAACGGCGCGTCGTCGTCGACGACGTCGCGCAGCGGGCTGTCGGGCAGCAGCAGTTCACCGGCCGGGTAGAGCTCGCCGTCGTCGGCCTCCAGCGCCAGCTCGGCCAGCCACGGCTCGGCGCCGGGGTCCAGGTGCGCCGCCGCGACGAGGCCCAGCACGGCGAGCGCGACGGGCCCGGGGTCGTCGGCGTCGAGCGACTCCTCGACGGCGGCGCGCACGCCCGGGTCGCCGAGGACGGCGCGCGGCCCGGCTTCGAGAGCGCCCAGCCGCAGCAACAGCGGATGCTCGGCCTCGGGATGGACGAACCGCAACCCCAGAACCTCAAGGTCGGCGGGTACGACCCCGTCCCTGGCGATCAGCAGCCCGCGCGGCCCGCGCACCATCCGGTCGGACGCCAGTGGCACCGGCAGGGCCCCCAGCGAGTCGGTCGGAGCCCCGGTGAACGCCTCGTACAACCCCCGCCACCAGCCGGGTTCCCGTTCAAGGCCCGCCAGCTCGTCCACGACGTCGGCAAGCTCCAGCCGCCGCACCCCGAGCGCCGCCAACCCCGGATGCCGAACCGGCCACCCCGAAGCCAGCAACCCGGGCACCACCACCCCACCCCGCTCGCCCCACCCCACATCCAGGCCAGCGCCCGGATCCGAGTCAGCACTCGTGCCCCAGCCCGCACCCGTTCCCAGACCTGCGTCCGCCACGCCCGCGTCCGCGCCCAGGTGCGCGCGGGCGCCTGTGCTCACACCCGCGTCCAAGCCCGTGCCTGCGCCTGGGCTGGTGCCGGCGCCTGCGAGGAGGGTGATGAGGGCGGCCGGGGCGTCGACCGCGACGGCGTCGCGGCCTCGCACCAGGCCTGCCGGGGTGGGCAGGAGCGGGGTCTCGGGCAGGCGCTCCAGGACGGCCCGGCGGAGGTCGGCGTCGAGGGCTCCGGCGGCGACGGGTCCGGGGACCAGGTCGAGCAGCGCGGGGTCGGCGGGAAGGTCCTTCAGCAGCTCGACGTAGGCCTCGGCGGCACGCTGGACCAGGAAGTCCGTGAGGGGGCCGGGCGCGACGTGGCGCCGGTCGGGGGCCAGCGGGAACGAGGCGATCAGCAGCGCGGGCAGGTCGAGGCGTTCGTCTCCCGGTGTCGGCGCGTGCAGCACGCGCGGAGCCTCGCCCGAGTCGGGCAGGGCCCACCGCACCTGCCAGAACGGCCGGGAGCGCTCCTCGGTCGGCCGGTCGGCCAGCAGCTCGGCGGGCACGTCGCCGTGGGCCTCGACCGTGCGCCAGCCCACGCCGTCGATCACGACCCGGCCGGGCGTGTGCTCGGCGGTGACCTCCCGCGGCCCGGCGCCGTCGACGTCGATCTCGACCGCCGCGAGGGCGGGCAGGGCGAGCATGAGGGCCGGGCCCACCTGGTCGAGCTGCCGCCGGACGAGCCCTTCGGCCTCGGCGTCGCGCAGCGGCAGCCGGACGATCGTCGTGAAGCCCTCCGGAGGGCGCGGCGGAGCGTCCGCGGCGAAGGGCAGCCGCAGCACCGGCACGTGCCCGTCGCGGCGGCCGAGCTCCTCGGCCAGCGCGGGGATGCGGGCCGCGAGGTCGCGCGTCCTGGCGGCGTCCCACTCCACGCCCGCCGACGCCGTCGCGATGGCGGGCCGGTCGCTCACCGCCACCACCGCGGCGAACCCGACGCCGAAACGGCCTGCCGCGCCGGCGTCGTCGCGTTTGGCCGAGGCCCGGAGCGTCGACAGGGCCTCGACCCCGGCGGCGTCCAGGGCGTCGCCGGTGTTGGACGCGGTGAGGACGCCACCGGCCAGCGTCAGCCGCAGCCGTCCGGGCACGCCCGCGCGCAGGGCGGCGTCGGCGGCGTTCTGGGCCAGCTCGACGACGACCCGGTCGCGGTAGCCGCCGAGGGCGTAGTCCTCCTCGGCGTTGGCGTCCTCGCGGAACCGTGCGGGCGACTCGGCCCAGGCGCGCAGCACCCGGCTCCGGATCGCCTCCGTACCGAACGGGTCGGTCCTGAACGGGTCCGTGCCGGACGGGTCGGACGGGTCGGGTGGCGCTTCAGTCACCGGTGCCTCCGGATCAGCTGTGTCCGAGCGCCTCTTCCGCCTCGGCGTCCGCCAGGGCGGCGCCGGCCGGGACGATGTCGTAGCCCAGCTCGTCGATCACGGGCGGGTTGTGCTCGGACGCCGCGGGCAGGTTGACCGCCTCGGAATGCGCGCCGCACCCGTGGTCGGCGGACACGGCCCGGCCGTCGTCGGGCGCGTACTCGTTCGCGCACACCCCGAAGACCTGGCGCAGCTCGCCCCCGAGCGGCACGTAGAACCCGCAGGTCGAGCACTGCGCCGGGGCGGAGGTGGCGATCGGGGCGCGCGGGCCCGCCGCGCCGTCGTACCAGCGGCTCGCCGCCTCGTCGCGGCCTTCCTGCGACAACACGCGCACCCGGCCGAGCCCGAGCTCCCACTGCATCTCGGTGTCGGTCGCGTCGCTGACCTGCGTGAAGCCGGGCGCCAGCCGGATGTCGTCCGGGGCGGTCGGCAGCAGGTCGCCCGGCCCCAGGTCGCCGGGGCGCAGCCGTTCGAGCCACGGCACCCACGGCGGCGCGAGCAGGGCGTCGTCGCCGGGCAGCAGGACGCACTCGTCCACAGTGACGATCTTGGCGCGCGAGGCCCGGGTCACCGTGACGGCCCAGCGCCAGCCCCGGTAGGCGGCGTCCAGGCAGTCGAAGTAGTGCGTGACCACCCGATCGCCATCGGCTCGTACGCCCAGATGCTCGCCGACGGGGGTCGGCGACGCGGTCTCCGCCGCGGCCTGACGAGCAAGATCGACGGCCTCGGCGCAGGCCGCGTCCACGGCCGGCGGACGGGCTCGCCGGACGGCGCCCGTGGCGGTGCGCACCGCGGGGGAAGCCGTGGAGGAAGTGGACGAACGCGCGGAGCTGGGCTGACGGAGTGGGCTCACATCCCAATTCTCGCTCATGGAATGGCGTGGCCGAGCACCACACCGGCCACAGCGTCCACCCGGTGGCACCCAAGTCAGCTGCGAACACCCGTAGATCACTGGCTTTCCGGGCCGGTGAACCCGGTTGACCCCGGCGAACGTGACCGGAAACAACGGCGGTGACCAGGTCCGGATCCGGTCGCGAAGGGTGAAGATGGTTCGAGGCGCCCAGGCGGAGCAGAAAGATCCAGGCGCGGAACGAAAGGGCACGAGGCGACGGCATGGGAATCCGGGAAGGCGTGCGCACCGGCGCCCGCGGCGCGAGCCGCGCGGCACGCCGGGTGGGCGGCGCGGCCCGGCGCACCGGCCGGCTCACCCGCCGCGCCACGCACGCCCACGGCGCCGGGCGCAGCGGCCTCGGCAGCCTGATCGAGGCGGCCGCGGTCAACTCGACCGGCGACGCGCTGGTGGCCGTGGCGCTGGCGGGCACGTTGTTCTTCGGCCTGGACGTCACCCAGGCGCGCGGCCAGGTGGCCCTCTACCTGCTGGTCACGATGGCCCCGTTCGCCCTCGTCGCGCCGCTGATCGGCCCGGCGCTGGACCGGATGCGGCACGCCCGGCGGTACGCCATCGCGGGCACCTTCGTGGCCCGGGGGCTGCTGTGCTGGGGCATGGCCGGGGCGGTCTCGAACGACGACGTGGTGACCTTCCTGCCCGCCGCGTTCGGCGTGCTGGTGTTGTCCAAGGCGTTCGGCGTGCTGCGGTCGGCCGTCACGCCCCGGGTCCTGCCGGACCAGATCACCCTGGTCACGGCCAACGCGCGCACCTCGTTCGCCGGCCTCATCGCCGCCTCGATCGCCGCCCCGATCGCGGCCGGCCTGTCGGTGCTCATCGGTCCGGCCTGGGTGCTGCGCATCGCGATGCTGGTCTTCCTGTGCGGCGTGATCTTCAGCATGCGCCTGCCGGGCCATGTCGACGCCCCCGAGACCGACCCTGAACCCGGCTCGGTTCCGGGCTCAGCGGCCGGTTCAGAGCCCGCCACGGCCGTCTCCGCCTCGCCCGGGCCGGACGCGGGGCCGGACGCGGGGCCGGACGCGGGGCCGGACGCGGGGCCGGACGCCGCCGGCGCGGGCGGGTCCTCCTCCCCCGCCGGACGGGCGGACGGGCGGACGGGCCGCCGCCGCTGGCGGACCCTGCCCCGCGTGGGCCCGGTGGTGGCCGAGGCGATGGAGGCGAACGCGATCCTGCGGGCGTTCTCCGGGTTCCTGATCCTCTACCTGGCGTTCCTGCTGAAGGAGGAACGGTTCGACACGGTCTCGGCGAACGTGGCGCTCGGCCTGCTGGCGGCGGCCGCCGGAGCGGGCGGCCTCGCCGGCACGGCCCTCGGCGCCTGGATGAAGGCGCGGGCCCCGCGGATCATCGTCTTCGCGACCCTGGCGTTCGTCATTGCCGTGACCGCCGTCAGCGCGCTCTTCTTCGGCCTGTGGGCGGCGCTCGCGGTCGCCCTGGCCGCCGGCCTGGGCCAGTCGCTCGGCAAGCTCTCGCTGGACGCCGTGGTGCAGCGCGAGATCGGCGAGGAGGTGCGGTCGTCCACGCTGGCCGTCTCCGAGACCCTGCACCAGCTGGTCTGGGTGCTCGGCGGCCTGGTGGGCCTGGGCATGTCGATCGTCGCGGACGGGCGGCTCGCGCTGGCGATCGTGGCGGGCACGCTGGCCCTGGCGTTCGGCGCGCTCCTCGCTCGCCGCGCGGGCCCGCGCCGTGTCCGCGCCCGCAGCGCCAAGCTCGACGACAGCCCGACCCCCGCCCGCTGACCCCCAGGCCCGGAAAGCGAACCGCCCGCCTCAGATCCTGCGGAGGCGGGCGGAGGGGCCGGGCCGGGTCACGGGTGCAGGTCGTCGGCGACGGCGCGGAGCACCGTGGCGATCTTCTTCGCCTCGGCCGGGGCCGGGTGCTTGCCGCGACGGTAGGTGTTGGAGATGCCGTCCAGCAGCTTGATGAGATCCTCGGTGATCATCACCATCTCGTCGGGCTTCTTGCGGCGGGCCTTGGCGACCGCCTTCTCCACCGACGGGAGGGTGTCGAGCACGCGCACCTGAAGCGCCTGCTGGCCGCGGCGTCCCTCGACCACGCCGAACTCGACGCGCTGGCCGGGCTTGAGCGCGGCGACGCCGCCGGGCAGCGCGGAGGAGTGTACGAAGACCTCACCGCCGTCCTCGCGGGTGAGGAAGCCGAATCCCTTGTCGGCGTCGTACCACTTGACCTTGCCAGTGGGCACGGGGGACCTCGTTCGATCTCGTCCTGAATTGGCCCCAAGATTAGCGCCCGGCCGCGGGCCGGTGAACACGCGAGCGACGGCTGGAGACCGCTGCGAGCCAACGGACAGAAGCTACATCCGTTCGACCGGCGCGGCATCTGGATATTCGGCCTCCGTGGCCCCGCGGACCCGTTCCGCACGGAGGCCACTTTCGGCCGATCAGCCGGGTGGCCGGAAGCCTTCGAGCCACCCCGGGAAGGACAGCAGGTCGTCCAGGACCACGTCCGCGCCGTACGCGGTGAGGGCGTCGCTATCGAACGGCCCGGTGGCCACCCCGACGGCGACCGCCGCGGCCGCCCGCGCCGCGTCCACGTCGCCGGTGTGGTCGCCCACGTACGCCCCGGCCCCGAACCGCCGCAGCGCCACGCCCTTCTCGGCACCGAAGACGCCGCCCACGACCTCGTCCACGGCCAGCCCGAGGAAGCGCACCGTGCGCTCGGTGTCGCGCTGGTTCTTGCCCGAGACCACGATGGTCCGCCCGCCCCCGGCCAGGACCGCCTCGATCGCGGCGGCCGCGCCCGGCATCAGGAGGGTCGCGGGGACGGCGATCTCGGGGTAGATGGCCCGGTAACGATCGGCCATCTCGGCGATGGCGTCCGGCGGGAACCAGTAACCGAGCTCGACTTCCAGAGGAGGCCCGATGCGGGTCGCGACCAGCGTGCTGTCGATCGGGACGCCGGTCTCGGCGGAGAGCGCGTCGTAGACGGCGCAGATGCCCGCGCGAGTGTCCGCGAGCGTCAGGTCGAGGTCGAAGCCGACACGTACCGACGAATCAATCGAATCCAGGTCCAACACGTCCCACAGGGTAAAGGGATGGGTATGACGGCCGAACCGGGTGGCACCCTATCCACGATCAAGGACGTGACCTGCGCACACACCCGCGCCCCCCTGGTAGTGGCGATGCGACGGGATCCGAGTAGGAGGGCGCGGGAGTCTGTGCGCTTACTTATGTACCGACCAGAACTGGTTGGCCTGATCGTCCGAAACAGCGTTTCGTGATCCGGATATACCCGCCTCCGTGCCCGCAAACCGTGCTACCAGGAAAAACACCCGACTCAACTCAAGAAGCCCATCCCCGCTCCCGACCGAAAAGGAGGCGTCATGGCGGAGAACCCACCTCCGGAAAAGGGGTCCGGCCAGGCCCCCGACACCCCACCCCCGGGAGAGACGAAGGTCGCCGGCGGCACGCCGGCCGCGCGCGGGGCCGGCGGCACGCCTGCCCCGCGCGCGCCGTCCGACGATCCGGCCGGCCCGCCCCCGAACCCGCCGCCCACCTCGGGCTCAGGTTCGGGCTCGGGCTCGAACTTCGGCGGGCGCATCCCCCCGGACCCCGGAACGACCTGGGTGAGCGGCGGGACCTCCGCGACCACCACGGGCCCCCGTTCGAGCGGCGGTGAGCCCGCGCGGCACCGGCGGCCCGGCGAGACCATGAACGGCGTACGGCACCGGGTCGTGAACGCGGTGGCGTGGGTGATCTCGCTGGTCACCACGGTGCTCGTGCTCGTCCTGGCCGTGCACATCGTCTTCGTGGCGTTCGAGGCGAACACGGCGAACGAGCTCGTCAAGACCGTGGGCGAATGGGCGAACGACCTCGCCTGGCAGTTCAAGGACGTCTTCCAACCCGCGAACCCCAAGTGGGAGGTCGCGGTCAACTACGGCCTCGCCGCCCTGGTCTACCTGGTGATCGGGAGGATCGTGGTGTCCCTGGTCCGCCGCCTCGGCTGAGCGGCGCGGCCGGGGTCCAGGCGCGTCAGCGGAGTTCGCGTCCCGGGAATCGGACGGTTTCGAACGGCCAAGCCGTGATCGCCCATTCCCGGACGAACTCGTCCAGTTCCTTCTCCAGGGTGGGGTCGTCCTGGTCGGAGCGCACCCAGAAGACGACGACGGCGTCCGCGTCCGGCTCGTCCGACGGCGCGACGTGGATGCGGCCCAGCTGGCGCTCCTCGTCCGGCGTGGTCACCACGTAGCTGAACGAGCGGCGCAGCTGGCCCTCCTTCTGCAGCCAGGCCACGTCGATCAGGGCCTGCTCGAAGGTGAACTCCGGCGCAGGCCAGCCCCACTCGGGTCCGAACTGGTCACGGAGCCGGTCCAGGCTTCCCACGATCGCGCCGTAGTCCTTGACCACGTCGTGCACGGTGATGGGACGGATCCGGAACCGGAGCCCGGCGACCAGGGTGGGGATCACGAAGTCCTCGGGGAGGAATTCAGGCATCGTCGACCCTTCCGGCAACGCCCCTACGGCGACAGGGCGCGGAGCAACGAACTCTAGTCGCCGTTCTGCCGGTGCGAGACAGATCACGAATTCGGACGTGCCTCGCGCGGAGCACGGACACCTGCTCGAACATGCCTTAGTGTTCTTGCGGAGGAACTACAGAACATGACGACTTCAACGCGCGAGCGGATCGTGGCCGAGTCGCTCCGGCTGTTCGCCGATCGGGGCTACGCCGCGACGTCGGTCGCGGAGATCGAGGCCGCCGCCGGCCTGTCCCCCGGCGCGGGCGGCCTCTATCGCCACTTCCGGTCCAAGGAAGAGGTGCTCGCGTCGGCGATCCGCGAGCACATCGACCGCACCCGCCAGCAGGTCAGCGAAGTGCTGCAGCAGGCCACCACCTACGAGGACCGGCCCCTGGAGATCCGTCTCAAGATGACCTGCCAGGCCGGCCTGGCCAAGATGCGCGAGGAACAGGACCTGATCAGGGTGCTCTTCCGCGACCTCGACCAGTTCCCCAACCTCGTGGCGGAGATGCGCGAGGGCATCGTCAACCCGCTCTACGACAGCATCGCGACCTGGCTGGCCGCGCAGCCGGAGTTCGAGCACGTCGACGAGGACTGGCCGGCGATCGCGTCCATCCTGGGCGGCGCCGTCGTCAACTACTGGCTGGCGAACGAGTCGATGTACGAGCCTCCCACCCGCATAGACGAGAAGCGGTTCGTGGCGAGCTGGGCCCGGCTCGGCCTCGGCTTGGTCACCATCGAGAAGTCCGCGTCCGCCACCTGACGCGCCACCTGACGCGCCACCTGACGCGCCACCTGACGCGCCGGCCGACGCATTCACGGCGGATCGCCGGTCGGGCGGCCCGTGCGGGGGTGCGGCGACAGGTCAGTCGGTGGTGCGGCGGCGGCGGAAGGACGAGCGCAGGCCGCCACGGACGGCCGCGACGAGGCGGGTGAGCGGGCCCAGGCGGTCGCGGACACCGCCGCGCCGCTCCCGGCGCAGGCGCACCGCTCCCGAAGGGCTCCAGGTGAAACGTCGTGTGGTCCGGCCACCGCCCCGAACGGTCCGTACCGGCGCGCGGGGCTTGCCGGAGCGCGGCCGACGGGCGGAACGCTGGGCTGAACGCCGGGGACGTTCGGCATCCTCCCCGCGCTCCTCGTCCGCCTTCTCGACGTCCCGTACCTGGCCGTCGCCCGAAGCCGCCGCGGACGTCTTGGCGCGGGCCTCGTCCAGCCGCCGGCGCTCCCTCGCCACCAGGAACTTCGGGTCGCCGAACCGGGCCAGCACCTGCCTGACCCGCCGCGGATCGTCGCTGCCCGCGCGGTGCTCCTCGATCCGGCGCCGCAGCCGATCGCAGAAGTCCAGCCGTTCCCGGGAGCTCAGCTCCCCGTGCGCGGCGTCGGCCACCCTGCCGAGGTATTCAAGGATCAGCTGCTCGGCCACCTCGCTCATAGCGCCACCTCGATCCGGCAGTGCGCCCGGGAAGGCCCCCGCCCTCCTACGCTGATAGTGCCCGTCCGAGCACCGGGCACGCCACATTAAGTTTGGAGCGGCATGGAAACGTACGCGGACTGGCTGCGCGCACGCGACGACGAGGAGTTGCGTGCGCTGCTGTCCGCTCGGCCGGAACTGGTCGCGCCCGTGCCCGCCGACCTCACCGCCCTGGCCGCGCGCGCCGCGACTCCGGCCGCCGTCTCCCGCGCCCTCGACCGGCTGGACCGGTTCTCGCTGGCGGTGCTGGAGGCGCTGCTGGTGCTGTCCGCGCCGTTCCAGCCGGCGCCCGGCCCCGGCGCGCTGCCCGCCACGCTCGGCGCCTCACCGCAGGACGTCGCCGGGGCGCTCGCCCGCCTGAAGCGGCACGGGCTGGCCTGGGGCGAGGACACGATGACGCCCGCGCCCGGCGTCCGGCAGGCGGTGCCCCACCCGGCCGGGCTCGGCCCGTCCGTCCAGGAGGTCTTCGCCGGCTACCCGGTCGACCGCCTGACCGCGCTGGTCACCGACCTCGACGGCGCCGAGCCGCGCGGGTTCGCGGACGTCGCCCGGCTCCTGCAGCGGCTCGCGGAGATCCTCACCACACCCGAGGCGCTGATCGCGGACGCCGGTCCCGAGGCCCGCGCCGCGCTCGAACAGCTCACCTGGGGGCCGCCTGTCGGCCGCGTCACCGACGCCCGCCGGCCGGTGCGGGTCAAGACCGCGGAGACCCCGATCGAACGCCTGCTGGCCCGCGGCCTGCTCGCCGCCGAGGACGACCGTACGGTCACGCTTCCCCGCGAAGTGGCCCTCCACCTGCGCGGCGGCGTGCTGTTCCGCGATGTCAGCGCCCAGCCGCCGCCCCTCGGCGGCTTCGGCGGCCGGGCGCCCGGCGGCGCCGACATGGTCGTCCGGGCCGCCGCGGGCGAGGCGTTCACGACCGTGCGGCTGATCGAGGAGCTCCTCGAACGCTGGGGCGTCGACCCGCCGGCCGTCCTGCGCAGCGGCGGCCTGGCCGTCCGCGACCTGCGGGCCGCCGCCGGGCTGCTGGACGTCGAGGAGTGGCACGCGGCCCTCCTCGTCGAGGTGGCGTTCGCCGCCGGGCTGCTGACCCGCAGCGGCGACCTCGACGGCGAATGGCTGCCGACCCCGGCGTACGACCTGTGGCTGCTGCGCGACATCGCCGGCCGCTGGAGCGAGGTCGCCCGCGGCTGGCTGCGCACCGACCGTGTCGCGGGCCTGGCCGGCGAACGCGACGACCGCGACCGGCTGATCAACGCGCTGAGCGAGGGCATGGTCCGCGGCGGGGCACCGGCCGTCCGGCGCACGACGCTGGAGATCCTGGCCGAGGCGCCCGGCGAGGCGCCCGACGCCGACGCCGTCCGCACCCGGATGACGTGGCTGCACCCGCGCCGCTCCGGGCAGCTCCGCGACCGGCTGGTCGGCTGGACGCTGCGCGAGGCCGCGGCGCTCGGCCTCACCGGCTTCGGCCGCATCGTCCCCTACGCCCGCGACCTGGTCGACGGCGGCGACCCGGAGCCGCGGCTGGAGAAGTACCTGCCGACGCCCGTCGACGAGATCCTCATCCAGGCCGACCTCACCGCCGTCGCGCCCGGCCCGCTGGTCACCGACCTCGCCCGCGAGCTCGCTCTCAGCGCCGACGTCGAGTCGACCGGCGGCGCCACGGTCTACCGGTTCACGCCCGAGTCCGTACGCCGCGCGCTGGACGCGGGCCGCACCGGCGCCGACCTGGTCGACCTGCTGGCGCGCCACTCCGCGACGCCGCTGCCGCAGCCGCTCACGTACCTGATCGAGGACGTGGCCCGGCGCCACGGCCACCTGCGCGTCGGCAGCCTCTCCTCGTACGTGCGCACCGACTCGCCCGCCACCCTCGACGAGATCCTCGCCGACCGCCGTTCGGGCACGCTCCGGCTCTTCCGGCTGGCCCCCACGGTGCTGGCCTCCGCCCTGCCGCGCCAGGAGCTGATCGACGCGCTGCGCGCGATGGGCCTGGCCCCGGTGGCCGAGGCGCCCGGCGGCGGCGTGATCGTCACCCGCCCGGACGCGCACCGCGCCGAGCCGCTCCCCAGCACCGAGATCGTCCGCCTGCGCCCCGACGAGGCCGCCGACTCCGCCATGATCGGCGCGGCCGTCCGGGCGCTCCGGGCGGGCGACGAGGCCACCCGGCACGGCGCCGAACAGGCCCGGCTGCGTGCCGAGACCCCCGCGGGCGAACCGCCCCGTTCACCCTCCATGGCGACCATCGAACTGCTCCGCGACGCCGTCGCCCGCGGGGCCCGCATGTGGATCGGCTACCTGGACCAGCAGGGCCAGGCGTCCAGCCGCATCGTCGAGCCCGTACGGGTGGAGGGCGGTTTCCTCACCGGCTACGACGCCACCAGGGCGGCCGTCCAGCGTTTCGCCCTCCACCGCATCACCGGCGTCGCCGAGGTCGACACCCCCGACAGGTGACCCCCGTACGCCGACCGGCGAGGGGGCGCAGCGGGCGGCTCGGCGGGCGGCTCGGCGGGCGGGCACCTATCCCGTCTGCTTGCCGTAGTCGCGGGTGAGCCAGCGTTCCGGCCGGATGTGGACGATCACCATCGTGTGCGCGACGTCCTTGGTGGACTCGAGATACGCGGCACCGCCCTCGGCGCCGAGGTACCGCTCGGCCAGGGCCCGGCGCTCATCGGGGTGGGCCTGCCGGACGGAGGTCACCTCCCCCTCCACGGACACGTACCCGTACGGCATCTCCTCGTTCTGCACCACCAGGCTCACCCGGCCCGCCTCGCGGATCAGCCGCATCTTGCGGCTGTCCTGGCCGGTCGCGAAGGTGATCTCCCCGCCCGGCTCGTAGAGGTACCAGACCGGCATCGCCAGTGGCGCGCGGCCGTCCTCGCCCGCGACGCTCAGGATCCCGACGTGAAGATCGGCCAGGAACCGCTCCCGCTCCGCCGCGGTCATCACCAAAGTCATGATCGAATTCCCCTCTGGTCTGCGTGCATCGTGATCAAGAATGCCCGGGACCGGCCACCAGGTACCAGGAACCAACAGATAGCCTCCTCAGTCCAATGAATTGAGACACTGGGCGGGTAGCGTGCGATCCAGCGGGGACGCACGCCGGCGCGACCCGGTCCTTTCGGGGCGAGGAGGCTGCCCATGAGCGGCTACGGAGGCCAACCGCCGGGTGGTTGGAACGACCCGTACGGGCAGAATCCGTACGGGCAGGGCGGCGGTGCGGGCAAGGCCGGCTGGGACCCGTACGGCCAGTACGGCCAGAGCTCCTACGGGTACGGGCCGCCCGGGGTCTCGGCGCCGCCCGTCAGCGAAGGCAACGCCATCGCGGCGCTGGTGTGCAACATCCTCGTGACGCTCTTCTGCTGCGGCATCTTCGGCATCGCGGGCATCGTCACGTCCGCCATGGCCATGTCGCGCGTCCGCACCGACCCGGTCTCGGCGCGCAAGCTGACCACGTGGAGCTGGGTCATCTTCGGCGTCTCGCTGGTGATCGGCCTGATCATCATCATCCTCTACATCGTGCTGATCGTGGCGGCCGAGTCCTCGGGCAGCGGCAACATCTGATCCGCACGCGGCCCCGGGACCTCCGCCGGGGCGCCCGAAGGCGGGCCGGATGCCACCGTTCAGGGAGAAGCCGCCGTCTCCGGGAAGAAGCGGGCCGCGCTCAGGAAGAAAAGCCCGCCGCGGACCGTTGAACCGACCGTTCATCACCGCGTCATCACCGCGTCTCGCCGCGCCCCGGTTCATGCACGCCGCCTCGGCGGGTGTGCGCCGAGACCCGCCTGGTGGGCGCCGTGCTCGGGTACCGTGCAGCAGGCGCCTCGCGACGCGGGCGGCCGGACGTCGTCCACGGCGCCCATGATCATCAGTTCTGACGGGGGTTCCCACCTGTGACCGACGGTCCGCTCATCGTCCAGTCCGACAAGACCCTGCTGCTCGAGGTCGACCACGAGCTGGCCGGCGCCTGCCGCAAGGAGATCGCCCCGTTCGCCGAGCTCGAGCGGGCGCCCGAGCACATCCACACCTACCGCGTGACGCCGCTGGCGCTCTGGAACGCCCGCGCGGCCGGGCACGACGCCGAGCAGGTCGTCGACACGCTGCTGAAGTACTCCCGCTACCCCGTCCCCCACGCGCTGCTGGTCGACGTGGCCGACACGATGGCGCGGTACGGGCGGCTGCGGCTGGAGAAGCACCCCACCTTCGGCCTCGTGCTGTCGTCCATCGACCGTTCGGTCCTCGAAGAGGTCCTGCGCGCCAAGAAGATCAAGGGGATGATCGGCGACCGGGTCGGCGAGGACACCGTCGTGGTCCACCCGAGCGAGCGCGGCTCGCTCAAGCAGGCGCTGCTCAAGCTGGGCTGGCCCGCCGAGGACATGGCCGGGTACGTGGACGGTGAGGCGCACTCGATCGACCTGCACGAGGAGGGCTGGGCGCTCCGCTCGTACCAGAGCGAGGCCGCCGAGGCCTTCTGGCACGGCGGCTCGGGCGTCGTCGTCCTGCCCTGCGGCGCGGGCAAGACCATCGTCGGCGCCGCCGCCATGGCTCAGGCCCGGGCGACCACCCTGATCCTCGTCACCAACACCGTCTCCGCGCACCAGTGGAAGCAGGAGCTGATCAAGCGGACCTCGCTGACCGAGGACGAGATCGGCGAGTACACCGGCACGAAGAAGGAGATCCGGCCGGTCACGATCGCGACGTACCAGATCATGACCCACCGCCGGAAGGGCGTCTACACGCACCTGGAGCTCTTCGACGCGCGCGACTGGGGCCTGGTCGTCTACGACGAGGTGCACCTGCTGCCCGCCCCGATCTTCCGCATGACCGCGGACCTCCAGGCCCGGCGCAGGCTCGGCCTCACCGCGACGCTCGTCCGCGAGGACGGCCGCGAGGGCGACGTCTTCTCGCTCATCGGGCCCAAGCGCTACGACGCGCCCTGGAAGGACATGGAGTCGCAGGGCTGGATCGCGCCGGCCGACTGCGTCGAGGTCCGGGTGACGCTCACCGACTCCGAACGCCTCGCGTACGCGACCGCCGAGCCGGAGGAGCGTTACCGGTTCTGTGCGACGACCGACACCAAGACCAAGCTCGTCCAGGCGCTCGTCGAACGGCACCGGGGCGAGCAGACCCTGGTGATCGGCCAGTACATCGACCAGCTCGACGAGCTGGGCGAACTCCTGGACGCGCCCGTCATCAAGGGCGAGACCCGGGTACGCGAGCGCGAACGCCTCTTCGACGCCTTCCGCTCCGGCGAGATCGACGTCCTGGTGGTGTCGAAGGTCGCCAACTTCTCCATCGACCTGCCCGAGGCCACGGTCGCCGTCCAGGTTTCCGGGGCCTACGGATCACGCCAGGAGGAGGCCCAGCGTCTGGGCCGGCTCCTGCGGCCGAAGGCGTCCGGGCGGGGAGCCCGCTTCTACGCCGTGGTCGCCCGCGACACCCTCGACCAGGACTACGCCGCCCACCGGCAGCGCTTCCTCGCCGAACAGGGCTACGCGTACCGCATCGTCGACGCCGACGCCGTCCTGGCGGGCGACGACATCTGACCATCTGCCATCTGATCGGCACCAAACAAGAAAGGCCCCGCCATTTCTGGCGGGGCCTTTCCCCTAATAAAGTGTCCGGCGGTGTCCTACTCTCCCACACAGTCTCCCGTGCAGTACCATCGGCGCTGAAGGGCTTAACTTCCGGGTTCGGGATGGGACCGGGTGTT
>NZ_JBEYUA010000015.1:0-285241 GCF_040643285.1 Spirillospora sp. NPDC047279 | reverse complement strand
ACGCCGCCATCTGGCACAACTGGCAGGTAGGCGCCCCCACCAAACGATCACTCACCGCCTACGACCACTAACCAAATTTCACATCAACGATCTAGGGCCCGCGAAGGCCCCGGATCCGCGGCGGACCCGAGGCCTCCCCGCGGCGGTCAGTGCCGCTTGGCGACGGTGAGGAGGACGGCCGAGTCCTCGATCGCCTCCAGCCGGTGCCGGGCGGGAGGGACCACGATCAGGTCCCCGGTCCGGCCCTCCCACACGTCGTCGCCGGCCACCAGGCGCACACGGCCCCGCAGTACGTGCACGGTCGCCTCTCCGGGGTTCTCGTGCTCGGAGAGCTCCCGCCCCCTCGCCAGGGCGATGACGGTCTGCCGGAGCACCTGCTCGTGACCGCCGAACACGGTCGTGGCGCTGCGTCCGGAGGAATCGGCCACGGCCTTCTCCAGGTGCTCACGGGCCAGCGCGTCCAGTGACATTTTTCGCATGACACCGACTTTCCCAAGAATCACACGAAGAAAAGGCGAAGCCCGGGTCGCAGCGGGGAAGCAGGGTGCGTTGCTCTACTGAACTCACCCCTCTACGGTGAGGGCATGACCCAGAAAGCGCCCCGCTACGCCGACGGCCCGGTGGTCGAGGTGGACGTGCTGATCGCCGCGCCGCCCTCGACCGTCTGGAGGTTCGTCTCCGACATCGGCCTGCCCGCCCGGTTCAGCTCGGAGTTCACGGGGGCCGAGTGGGCCGAGCCGGACGCGGCGCCGGGCGTCGGGTCGAGGTTCACCGGGCACAGCGAGCACGCCGCGATCGGCACGTGGCAGACGACGTGCACGCTCGTCGAGTACGAGGAGCCGAAGGCGTTCGCGTACGTCGTGGCGGGCCTGGACGGGCCGGAGCCGCCCTCCTGCACCTGGCGGTTCACACTCGAGCCCGAGGCGGGCGGCACCCGCCTGCGGCAGTGGGCGCGGATGGGGCCCGGCAGGTCCGGGCTGAGCTTCGCCATCGAGGCGATGCCCGACAAGGAGCAGCGGATCGTGGCGCGGCGGCTGCGGGAGTTCCGCGAGAACATGACGGCCACGGTGAACGGCATCAGGGATCTCGCGGAGGAGGCGGCCCGATGAAGGTGGGCATCTTCCCGGGGTTCTTCGACGTGTCCGACACCGCCTACGTGCAGGAGGCCGAGCGCCTCGGCGCGGCCTCGGTCTGGACGGCGGAGGCCTGGGGGCACGACGCGCTCACGCCCCTGGCCTACCTGGCGGCCCGCACGTCCACGATCAGGCTGGGCACGGCGATCGCGCAGATCGGCGCGCGCAGCCCGGCGATGCTGGCCATGTCGGCGATGTCGCTCCAGGCGCTGTCGGGCGGCCGGTTCCTGCTGGGGCTGGGCGTCAGCGGGCCGCAGGTGATGGAGGGCTGGCACGGCGTCCGGTTCGCGGCGCCTGTGGCGGCGACCCGCGAGACCATCGAGATCGTGCGCAAGGTCGCCGCGGGAGAACGGCTCGACCACGACGGGAGCGTCTACCGCCTGCCGCTGCCCGGCGGCCAGGGCCGTGCACTGCGTTCCCTGGCGCCTCCGGTGAGCGTCCCGGCGTACGTGGCGGCGATGGGCCCGCGCAATCTCGCCCTGACCGGTGAGCTCGCGGACGGGTGGATCGGCAACGCGTTCATGCCCGAGGAGGCCGCCGCGTTCCTCGGGCCGCTGCGCGAGGGCGCCGAGCGCTCGGGCCGCGCTCTCACCGATCTCGATCTGGCGATCCCGGTCGCGGTGGAGTTCACCGACGACGTCGAGGAGGCCGGACGGCGGCACGCGGGCGGCTACGCGTTCACCATCGGCGCGATGGGGTCGCGCAGGCGCAACTTCTACAACGACGCGTTCGCCCGGCAGGGCTTCGGCGACGCCGTCGGCGAGGTGCGGCGGCTGTGGCTGGCGGGCGACCGCGAGGCCGCGGCCGCCGCCGTGCCGCTGGAGATCGGGCTGCGCACCAACCTGCTCGGCACCGAGGAGAAGATCGCCGAACGGCTCCGGCTGCACCGCGCGGCCGGGACCACGACGCTGCTCGCCAAGCTGGACGGCCCGCCCGAGCGGCGGCTGGCGACCCTCGGCCGGCTCCTGGACGTCGTCGCGAAGGTGAACGCCGAGCCCGCCCCGGCTTCCCTCACCTGACCCGGCACGTGGACCCGGCCGCCGGAGCGGCCGGGTCCGCGTGCGAGCACTGTCAGGCCGGCGGAAGCCCGACCAGGGCGGCCAGCGTGGCCCGGTGCCGGTCGGCGGTGCCGAGCGCGATCGAGAGGCTCTTGGCCCGCTTCAGGTAGAGATGCGCGGGGTGCTCCCAGGTGAAGCCGATCCCGCCGTGCATCTGCACGCACTCCTCGGCGGCCCGCACCGCGACGGCCGAGCAGTGCGCCTGGGCGACGGCCACCGCGATGTCGGTGTCGGTGTCACCGGCCGCGACGCAGGCGGCGGCGTACCGCGCGACCGCGCGCGCCTGCGTGATCGACGTCCAGAGGTCGGCCAGGCGGTGCTTGAGCCCCTGGTACGACCCGACCGGACGGCCGAACTGGTAGCGCGTCTTCAGGTACTCGACCGTGATCTCCAGGCACTTCTCGGCGAGGCCGAGCTGCTCGGAGGCGAGCATCGCCGCCCCGACGGTGAGGGCGTGGCGCTCGGCCGCGTCGCCCGGCGCCACCAGCCGGGCGGGCGCGCCGGACAGCTCGACGTCGCAGAGCCTGCGGGTCATGTCGAGCGAGGTCACCGGCGTGCGGGTCACGTCCGCCGCGTCCACCGCGTACAGGCCGTCCTGCGCCGGGACCAGCAGCACGTCGGCGGCCAGGCCGTCGGCGACGCTGGTCACCCGGCCGGTCAGCCGGCCGTCCTCCGCGTGGACGGCCTCGCGCAGCACGACGCCGGGAGAGGTGCTGAAGGACACCGCCAGCACGGCGGTCCGGTCGCCCGCCGCCAGCCCGGCCAGCAGTTCCTCCTCCCCCGCCGCGAGCAGCGCCGCGGTGGCCAGCACGGCGCTGCCCAGGAACGGCACCGGCGCGACGGCACGGCCGAGCTCCTCCATGGTCACCGCGGTCTCGCGCCAGGTGGCGCCGGCACCGCCCTGCGCCTCGGGGACCGGCAGGCCGGCGCAGCCGAGCTCGGCCGCGACCGCGCGCCAGAGCGCGGCGTCGTACGGCTCGTCGCGTTCGGTCCCGGCGAGCACGTCCGGCCAGGCGCACTTGTCGTCGAGCAGGCCGCGCACGCCCGCGCGCAGGTCGTTCTCGATCTCGCTGTACAGCAGGTCGCTCACTTGGGCAGGTCCTTCCACGCCACGTCCTTGTCGACCCGGATCTCACCCGGCAGGCCGAGCACCCGCTCGGCGACGATGTTGCGCAGGATCTCCGAGGTGCCGCCCTCGATGGAGTTGCCCTTGGCCCGCAGGTAGCGGTAGCCGGGCGAGCGGCGGGTGAAGTCCACCTCGCTGGGACGGCGCATCGTCCAGTCGTCGTAGCGCAGACCCTCCTCGCCGAGCAGTTCGAGCTCGAGGCCGGAGACCTCCTGGTTGAGCTTGGCGAACGCCAGCTTGCCCGCCGAGCCCTCCGGGCCGGGCTGGCCGGCGGTGAGCTGCTGCCGCAGCCGTTCGCCGGTGAGCCGCGCGGCCTCGGTCTCGACCCAGGCGCGCATGAGCGAGTCGTGCAGCCCGGCGGTGCGCAATTCAGGCCGGTCACGCCACAACCTGGCGACGACGCCGATCATGCCGCTCTCGCGCGGCAGGGCCTGGCCGCCGATGGCCACCCGCTCGTTCATCAGGGTGGTGGTGGAGACCTGCCAGCCCTGCCCGACCTCGCCGAGCCGGTGCTCGTCGGGGATCACGACGTCGGTCAGGAAGACCTCGTTGAACTCGGCCTCGCCGGTGATCTGCCGCAGCGGCCGGACCTCGACGCCGGGCGCGGTCATGTCGCAGACGAAGTAGGTCATGCCCTTGTGCTTGGGCAGGTCGGGGTCGGTGCGGGTGACCAGGATCGCCCAGCGCGCCTCGTGCGCCATGGACGTCCAGACCTTCTGCCCGTTGACGATCCAGCGGTCGCCGTCGCGGACCGCGCGGGTGCCGAGGGCGGCCAGGTCGGAGCCGGCGCCGGGCTCGCTGAAGAGCTGGCACCAGACCTCCTCGCCGGTCCACAGCGGGCGCAGGAACGTGCCGCGCTGCTCCTCGGTGCCGAACGTCAGGATCGTGGGCGCGGCCATGCCCAGGCCGATGCCGTTGCGCTCGGGGTTGTTGCGCGGCGCCTTGGCCCGCGCGAACCGCTCGTCCACAGCGCGCTGCAGCGCACGGGGCGCGCCCAGGCCGCCGTGTCCCTCCGGGTAGTGCACCCAGGCGAGGCCCGCGTCGTAGCGGGCCCGCAGGAACTCCAGCGGCTCGGTGGTCGCCGGATCGTGCCCGGACAGGAACTCCTCGACCCGCCTGCGCAGGTCGTCGGCGTCGGGTGGGGGTGTGCTCACGGAAGGGACCTCCATACCAACCGGTCGGTATGGCCACCCTAGGAAGCCCGGGTGGGCCCGTCAACAGCCAGAGATCATGAAGCCAGCCGCTCGGGGAGATCGGCCCGGTGGACGACCGTCAGGCTGCTGACGGCCCGGGTGAGGACGACGTACAGCCGCGCCAGCCCGCGTTCCTCGGCCGCGACGATGCCGGCGGGCTCGGCGACGATCACGTGGTCGTACTCCAGGCCCTTGGCCAGGGTCGCCGGAACGACCAGGAGCCGCTGGTCTCCGGTGGCCTCCGGCCCCAGCACGGCGTGGTCGAGCCCGGCCCGGGCCAGCGCCGCGGCGTACGCCGGAACGGCGTCGTCGGCGACGATCACGCCGATCGAGCCCTCGCGTTCCAGCGCCGTCCGGGCCGCGCCGGCCACGCCCGCGGCCAGGTCCGGGACGGCCCGCAGGGTCAGCGAGCCGGCCCCGGCGCGCAGCGACCGCGGCGCGGCGAGCCCGGGCGCCACCTGCGGCAGCAGCCGGGCCGCGAAGTCGAGCACCGCGCCCGGGACGCGGAAGCCGAGGGTGAGCTCGGTGACCTCGCCCTCCTCCTGCCCCAGATGCCGCAGCACGTCCTCCCACGAGCGCGCCGACCAGGCCGTGGTGCCCTGGGCGAGGTCGCCGAGGACGGTGGCCGACCCGGTGGCGCAGCGGCGGCCCAGCGCGCGGAGCTGCATCTCCGACAGGTCCTGGGCCTCGTCCACCACCAGGTGACCGAGGGACGGCGTGCGTTCGATGAGGCCGTTGAGCTCGTCCAGCAGCGCCCGGTCGGCCGTGGTCCAGCGCGCCGACCGGTGCGAGCGGGCGGGCTTGGCCCAGCGGATCGCGGCCTGCTCCTCGTCGCTCAGCACTCCCCTGGCGGCGGCCCTGAGCACGTCCGCGTCCGACAGCAGCCCGTAGAGCACCTGCTCGGCGGTCACCTTGGGCCAGACCGCGTCGAGGAGCTCCTTGACCGGCTTGGACCGGGCGACCTGGTCCTGCACGCGGTCGTCCGGCGCCTCGCCGCGTTCCTCCATGCGGACGAGGATCTGGTGGGCCAGCCGCTGGGCGAACGCGGCGCGGCCGTTGCCGTACCGCATCGTCCCGCGCAGGGCCGCGGCGATCTGGCGGACCTCGTGGTCGGCGAGCCGGAACCGGCTGGCGCCGCGCGTGACGACCAGGCCCTCCTCGGGCTTGCGCAGGTGGCGCCAGAGGGCCTTGCGCAGCACGTCCGCCATCCGCGCCTCGCCCTTGATCGCGGCCGCCCCGGCGGGTTCGTCCGCCGCCGGCTCGCCGAGGAGGTCGTCGATGGTGGCCTGGTCGACCTGGATCTCGCCGAGCGCCGGGAGCACCGCCGAGATGTAGGCCAGGAACGCGCGGTTGGGCCCGACGATCAGCACGCCCGAGCGGGCGAGCCGCTCGCGGTGGGTGAACAGCAGGTAGGCCGCCCGGTGCAGGCCGACGGCCGTCTTGCCGGTGCCCGGCGCGCCCTGCACGCAGACGGTCCGGAGCAGGTCGGCGCGGACGATCACGTCCTGCTCGGGCTGGATGGTGGCCACGATGTCGCGCATCGGCCCGGTGCGCGGGCGTTCGATCTCCTCGGTCAGGATGGCCGAGGGGCCCAGGGACCGGCCGTCCAGCGGCTCGTCCTCGAACGCCGTCAGCTCGCCGCCGTGGAAGCCGAACCGGCGCCGCCGGGCCCACCCCATCGGGTCCGCCGGGCCCGCCTGGTAGAAGCCGCGCGAGACCGGCGCACGCCAGTCCAGGACCAGCGGGCGCCCCTCGTCGCCGTCGTGGACGTGCCGCCGCCCCACGTACATCGTGGCCGGCAGCTCGTCGGACGCGGCCTCGCCGTCGTGGTCCATCCGCCCGAAGAACAGCGGGGTGCCGGGATGGTCGGCGAGCGCGGCGACGCGCAGTTCGAGCTGCGCCTCCAGGATCTGCTTGGACACCCAGTCGGCGGCGACGTCGGCGGACAGGGACTCGGTGTGCTCGCGCATGCGGCGCAGCGCCGCGCGCGACTCGGCCAGGTGCGCGCGTTCGTCGGCGAGGACCTGGTCGGTGGTCGTCTCGGCCTGGTCGGTCGTGGGCATGCGTGCAGACCTCCGGCGGCGTGAGGGGGAACCGGCCAGACTACCCCACCCGCGCGGCCGGGAATCGTTCTAAAGATCCAGCGCCGGTCCCGGCCGGGCCGTGACGAGCCGGAAGGGCTGGGACCGGCGCACTCGTCCCACCTGGCACGACCTCTCTCCGGCCGCATCCGGCCAGGGCGGTTTTTCAGCTTTTAGAGCCGCCGATTCAGGGTTTGGCCGCGGACCCGGTCCCGCGTCTTGCCCCGCCGGCCTCCCCGGCGCAGTCTTCAAGACCCCGGCGTCCTGGGACCGCCCGCACGCGCACACCCATTCCGGTGCGCGTGCGGGCCCGGTCGGCGGCCGCGCCCGTACGCGCGCGGCCCGGCGCCGTAAGGCTTCCCGGCCTCCGCCGTAAGGCTTCCCGGCCGTCCGGCGGAACGGTACCTTCGTGATCATTCCGGCCCGTTCGCGCCGCCTGGAGGCTCCCGATGGCCCCGCCAGCCCGTTCCGTGTCGCGCACCGCCCCACCCGGACCCCCCGGCGTCCCGGACGCCGCGTCGTTCGACGCCGCTCTCCGCGCGGCCATCCGCGCCCGCGGGCTGAGCCTGGAACGGCTGCACGCGCGGCTCGCCGGACGCGGCATCCGGGTGAGCCTGGCCAGCCTCAGCAACTGGCAGCGCGGGCGGTGCCGGCCCGAGCGGTCCAACTCCCTGCACGCCGTGCGCGCCCTGGAGGAGATCCTCGGCGTCCCGGCGGAGTCGCTGGTCTCCCTGCTCGGCCCGCCGCGCCCGCGCGGGCGCTGGGTCCGGCACGTGCCGGGGGCGCTCCCCTACCGCGACATCTGCGAAGTGCACGGCAGCGTCGACCGGCTGCTCGGCCAGATCGAGAACCGCGACGACGGCCGGCTGGAATGGGTCAGCTGCCACGAGCGGTTCACGGTGGGCCCCGGCCGCGAGGAGCGCACCGTGCGGACCCGCCTGGTGCTGCGGGCGCGCGCCGGCGGCGTCGACCGGCACGTGGCCCTGCACCACAACCAGGAGGGCGTGCTCCCCGGCCTGCAACGCGTCGCGTACTGCCGGCCCGGCCGGGTGCGCACCGACCCCGACGAGGGCGTGACGGCGGCGGAGCTGCTGTTCGAGCGCCCGCTGGAGCGCGGCGAGACCTACGTCGTCGAGTACGAGTTCGGCTACTCCGAGGGCGGGCCGCCGTCGGACTCCTACAGCCGGTGGTTCCGGTTCCCCGCGCACGAGTACCTGCTCCAGGTGCACTTCGATCCGGCCGCGCTGCCCGCGCGGTGCCACCGCTACCGGCAGCCGAACGTGTCGACCCCGCCGGCCGACGTCGCCGAGCTGCGGCTCACCGGCCGGCACATGGCGCACATCGCCGAGCAGAACGTGAAGCCGGGCGTGCACGGCATCCGGTGGGAGTGGGACTGACCGGGCCGGAGCGCGTCAGGGGAGCCGGGGCAGCGGCCGGGCGTGGAGCCACGCCCCAAGGAGCGGCCCGGTCCGGGCGGCGTCTCCCCCGTCTCCCCCGTCCCCCGCGTACCGCGCGGCGAGCGCCACGAACTCCGCCGTCGTGACCGTGCCGTGCCGGTGCTCGGCGGTCCACTCGCGCAGCATGGGGAAGAACCGGCCGTCGCCGATCGTGCGGCGCAGCGCGTGCAGCGTGAGCGCGCCGCGCTTGTAGACGCGGTCGTCGAAGATGCGGCGCGGGCCGGGGTCGGCGAGCACGAGGTCCTGCGGCTGGGCGGCGAGGCGGCCGTGCCAGCGCAGCGCGTGCTCGTCGGCGGGCTCGCCGCCCGACGCCTCCGACCAGAGCCATTCGGCGTAGCTGGCGAAGCCCTCGTGCAGCCAGATGTCGCTCCAGCGGGCGAGCGTCAGGCTGTTGCCGAACCACTGGTGCGCCAGCTCGTGCGCCACCAGCCGTTCGGCCCCGCGCCGCCCGTCGACGTGGTTGACCCCGAAGATCGACATGCCCTGCGCCTCGACCGGGATCTCCAGCTCGTCGTCGGCGACCACGACGGTGTAGGCGCCGAACGGGTAGGGCCCGAACCGTTCCTCGAACACCTCGATCATCTCGGGCTGCCGGCCGAAGTCGTGCCGGACCCGGCCGACGGCCGCGCTCGGGTAGATCAGGTGCTGCGGGATCCGGCCGTGCACCAGGGTGCTCTGGTAGCGGCCGATCTGCACGCTGGCGAGGTAGGGCGCCATCGGCTCGTCCTGCTCGTACACCCAGGTCGTGGTGGCCCCGGAGCGGGTCCGGCCGGCCTCCCTGCCGGTGGCGGCCACGTGGTAGGCCGACGCGGTGGTCACCGCGATCCGGAACGAGGCCTTGTGGTCGGCGCGGTCGTTGCAGGGGAACCACGACGGCGCGCCGATGGGCTGCCCGGCGACGAGCGCGCCGTCGGTGAGCTGCTCCCAGCCGAGCCCGCCCCACGGGCTGGAGATCGGCCGCGGGTTGCCGGCGTAGCGCACCTCGACGCCGAACGCCTGGCCGAGGCCGATCGCCTGGGGCGGGGTGACGTGCAGCTTGTCGCGCCGCTGCCGGAAACGCGCCGGGTCGCCGTCGACCAGCACCCGGTTGACCCGGAACGGTCCAAGGTCCAGATCGAACCGCACCAGCGGCGCCGTGGCCACCGCCGACAGCCGCGCCGTGGCGGTCATCCGGTTGGGCCCGACCTTGTAGTCGAGGGCGAGGTCGTAGTGCGCGATCCGGTAGCCGCCGGCGCCGTGCCCCGGGAAGTAGGAGCACCGCCCGTCGTCCGGCTCGCTCATGCTGTTCACGGCCGGTCAGGTCCTCCGGGTCGGGCTGGTCAGCGTGCGCGGGGCCACGCCGCGACCGGGTTGCCCAGCCACCGGGTGCCGGCGGGCAGCTGCTCGCCGCGCATCACCAGCGACGCGGGTCCGACCGTGGTGTCCGCCCCGACCCGCGCCGCGGGCAGGACGACCCCGTTGGAGCCTAGCGTCGCACCGCGCTCCAGCACGACCGTATCGATGCTCATGATCCGGTCGTGGAACAGATGCGTCTGCAGGACGCTGCCCTGGTTGACGCTCGCGCCGTCGCCGAGCCGGACGAGGTCGGCCTCGGGCAGCCAGTACGTGGCGCACCAGACGCCGCGGCCGATGCGGGCGCCGAGCGACCGCAACCACAGGTTGAGCACCGGGGTGCCCAGCCACGGCTCGGCGAACCAGGGGGCGGCCAGCACCTCGACGAAGTTGTCGGCGAGCTCGTTGCGCCAGACGAACGAGCTCCACAGGGGCCGCTCGCCCGCCCTGATCCGGCCGACGAGAAGCCACTTGGCCAGCGTCGCGAGGGTCGCGGCGGCGATCCCCGCGCCGAGGGCGACCACGCCGCACAGCAGCGCGGCGGCGCCGAACCCGTACGCGGCGGCCAGCCACTCCAGCGCGGCGACGGCCAGCACGCCGACCGCGACGGTCAGCATCGCGGGCACGATGCGGCAGAGCTCCACCGCGGCGCGCGCCGCCTTGAGCCGCCGCGGCGGCTCGTAGGTGCGGGACTGGTCGGAGTCGCCGACCGCGCGGCGCAGCTTGACCGGCGGCATGCCCAGGTAGGAGGTGCCGGCCTTGGCCTTCTTGGGGGCCGCCGACAGCACGCCGATCAGCCCGCCCTTGGGCACCTTGCGGCCCGGGCCGGCCATGCCGGAGTTGCCGAGGAAGGCACGCTTGCCGATGCGGGCCCTGGCGACGCGCATCCGGCCGCCGCCCAGCTCGTAGGGGGCGACCATGGTGTCGTCGGCGAGGAACGCGCCGTCGGCGACCGTGGTCATCGAGGGCAGCGCCAGCACGGTCGACAGCTCGACGTCGCGCCCGACCCTCATGCCCAGGGCGCGCAGCCAGGCGGGCGTCAGGATGCTCGCGTACAGCGGGAAGAGCCACACCCTGGCCATCCCCATCAGGCGGCTCGTCGCCCAGGCCTGCCAGGCCTGGCGGCTGTGCACGGGATGGTCGCCCTCCCCCAGGCCCACCCCGAGGAGCCGGACCGACACCAGGGTCGTCAGCGCGAACGTGCCCATCGCGGCGAGTGTGGCGAGCGGAACGGCGGCCAGGGCCGCGGGCAGCGCCGCGCCGAGCGACGCCGCGTCGCCGGCGAACGCGGCGAGCACCGCCAGCCCCGGGAGCGCGGTGACCAGCGGGAGCAGGCCGAGCAGCAGCGCCGTGGCGCCGTAGACGACCGCCCAGCGGCGCCGCCGCGCGGGCGGGGCGCCCTCGTGGGGCCGGGCCTTGCCGCGCCGGACCGCGGGCGCGCCCGCCCAGCGCTGCCCGGCGGGGACCCGGCCGGTGACCGCGGAGCCCGCCACCACGCGGGCGTTCTTGCCGATCCTGGCGCCGGGGAACAGCACCGTCCGGGCGCCGACGGTGGCGCCGGCGCCGATCCGGATCTCGCCGATCCGCAGCACGTCGCCGTCGAGCCAGTGGCCGGTCAGGTCGACCTCGGGGTCGACGGCCGCGCCGCGGCCCACGCGCAACATCCCGGTGACGGGCGGCGGGGAGTGCAGGTCGACGTCGGGGCCGACGCGGGCGCCGAGCGCGCGGGCGTAGAAGGCGAACCAGGGCGCGGCGCTCAGCTCGGCCGCGCCGAGGCGCACGGCGATCTGCTCGGCCGTCCAGAGCCGCAGGTGCACGGCGCCGCCGCGCGGGTGGTCGCCGGGCCGCACCCCGCGCAGGAGCAGGCGGGCGCCGGCGACGCTGAGGGCCATGCGCCCCAGCGGCATGACGAACAGCAGCGCGCCGGCCAGCACCCACCACCACGAGACGGCGGGGGCCCAGGGCAGGCCCGCCAGGTTGTTGAGCGCCGCCAGCCCCACCACCCAGCGCATCGCGCCGAGGGTGAGCAGCGGCGGCATCAGCAGCGTCTGGACGATCGCGGCCCGCCTCGGCACGGGCGCGACGGTGCGGTCGGAGACCTCGGCGCGCGGCGCCTCCTCCGCCTCGGTGGCGCCCAGGTGGGAGGCCAGGGCGCGCAGGGTCGGGTGCTCGTAGACGTCGCCGACCGCGACCGACGGGTGGTGCGGGCGCAGCGCCGAGACGAGCCGGGCGGCGCCCAGGCTGCTGCCGCCCAGGGCGAAGAAGTCGGCGCCGGGGCCGGGCGGGGCCTCGCCGAGGATCTCGGCCCAGCGGGCGGCCAACCATTCCTCCGCCCCGGTCAGGGGCGCGTCGCCGGGGCCTGCGGCGTCGTCGCCGGTGCCGGGCAGCGGCCACGGCAGGGCGTCGCGGTCGACCTTGCCGGACGTGCGGGTGGGCAGCGTCTCCACGCGGGCGAGCCGCGGGATCAGGGACGCCGGGAGCGCCTCGCGGAGGCGTTCGCGCGCGGCGTTCTCGTCGAACCCGTCGCCGGGCACGAGGTAGCCGACGAGGAGCTGGTGCCCCGCGCCGGTGGTGCGGACGGCGGCCGCGGCCCCGGTGACCCCGGGCAGCGCCCGCAGGGCGGCGTCGATCTCGCCGAGCTCAATGCGCCGGCCGCCGAGCTTGATCTGCTCGTCGGCGCGGCCGACGAACACCAGGCCCTCGGGGTCGGCGCGCACCAGGTCGCCGCTGCGGTACGCGCGGTCCCAGCCGAGCGAGGGCAGCGGCGCGTACTTCTCGGCGTCCTTGGCGGGGTCGAGGTAGCGCGCCAGGCCGACGCCGCCGATGACCAGCTCGCCGGTCTCGCCGGCCGCGACGGGCTCGCCCGCCGGGTCGACGACGGCCAGGCTCCAGCCGTCCAGGGGCAGGCCGATGCGGACCGGGCCGTCGCCGCCGAGCGGCGCGGCGCAGGCGACCACGGTGGCCTCGGTGGGGCCGTAGGTGTTCCAGACCTGGCGACCGGGAACGGCGAGCCGGGCGGCGAGCTCGGGCGGGCAGGCCTCACCGCCGAAGATCAGCAGCCGGATGCCGTCGAGCGTCTCGACGGGCCACAGCGCGGCCAGCGTCGGCACGGTCGACACCACGCTGATGCCGCGCCCGGCCAGCCAGGGCCCGAGGTCCATGCCGGTGCGCACCAGCGACCGCGGCGCCGGCACCAGGCAGGCGCCGTGCCGCCAGGCCAGCCACATCTCCTCGCAGGAGGCGTCGAAGGCGACCGACAGCCCGGCCAGCACCCGGTCGCCCGGGGAGGCCGGGAACAGCCGCGCCTCGGCGTCCACGAAGGCCGCCGCGCTGCGGTGGGTGACCGCCACGCCCTTGGGCCTGCCGGTCGAGCCGGAGGTGAAGATGATCCAGGCGTCGTCGCCGGGACCGGGCCGCCCGCTGCGCCCGCCGGGCGTGCCGCGCGTCTCGATCGTGCGGGCCTCGCCGATGACGGCGCAGACCCCGGCCTCGCCGAACACCAGGTCGGCGCGTTCGTCCGGGTCGTCGGCATCGACGGGCACGTAGGCGGCGCCGGCGGCGAGCACGCCCAGGACGGCCACGTAGAGGTCGACGGTGCCCGACGGCACGCGGACGCCGACCCGGTCGCCGGGGCCGATCCCGGCCTGCTCCAGCTTCTTGGCCACCAGCCCGGCCTCGGCGCGCAGGCCGTCGTAGTCGAGGCAGGTGGTGCCGTCGTCGAGCGCGGGCGCGTAGGGGTGCAGGAGCGCGGTCTCGTCGAGGACGTCGAGCAGCGTGCGCGGCGCGGGCGGGCCACCGGGCGACCGGTAGACCGCGCGGGGTCTCTCAGGCTCGGGCGCCGTCGCGGGCTCGGGCTCCGTCGCGAGCGCGGTCTCGTGCACGGCCAAGGGCACGTCGGCCGGAAGTGGACGCAAATTCTCCCCCGGTGTCGAGGTGATGGCGGCCGCTCCACCACGGCATCACGTTGTCAGCCCCGTCCCACCACGGGGCCCGTGCCGCTGGGCCGTCCACGGCGGCGCACACCAAGCGCCACCTGGGGATTCTCTGGATCCCCGCAGGCAGCGGACCGTCCGGACGGGTCACGTCCGGCACGCGGTCCGCGTGCCACAAGCTCGACACTCTACTCGATGGGGATGAACACGCTCAGTGGCGGGCCCGCCGCCAGGAACCTCCTGACAGCGGACCCGCCACCGTGGAACGTGCGAAAACGCGGGTCAGCGGCGCCGCGCCACGTCGTACATGGCGGCGCCGATCAGCTCCAGCGACACCTGGAGGCGCTGGGTGCTGACGTTGCCCCGGATCGTGTCCTCCGGGGTGTGGTAGACGGGCTCGAGCTGGGCCGGGGACTCGCCGCCGCGCCAGCTGAAGTTGCCCGCCGCGACGCCCTTCTCGTAGAAGGCCTCGTGGTCGCTGGAACCGCGGGCGACCGGGCCCTTGGTCTGGCCGACGTAGCCCAGGCGGGTGGCCGACTCCAGGACGGCCGTCGTGGTGGTGTTGGCGTTGCCGTCCACCGACAGCAGCCAGTAGGTGCCCGCCGGCGGGTGGCTGGTGGCGACCATGTCGTTCTGGAAGACGCCGGTGATCTGCTTGAGCTCGGCCTCGCTGAGCCGGCTCACGTAGTAGCGGGCGCCGACCAGGCCCAGCTCCTCCGCGCCCCACAGGCTGATGCGGATGTCCTGCTGGGTGGGCAGGCGCTTCAGGACGCGGGCCAGCTCCATGCACAGGACGGTGCCGCTGCCGTCGTCGTTGCCGCCGGGCGAGCCGGGCACCGAGTCGTAGTGCGCGCTGACCATGACGGCCTTGCCCTCGGGGTTGGGGAAGGTCGCCTTGCGCGAGGCGAGCACGTTGTAGGAGGTCAGGTTGGTGTGCTTGGTGACCTCGAGCGAGAAGTGGCGGGCGCCCGAACGGAGCTGGGTGCCGTGGTACTCGGCCAGGATCAGCACCGGCGCGTCCACGTACTCGGCGAAGACCACGTTGAGCGACTGCGCCTTGCGCTCGGGGTAGGTGGCCGAGCGCACGTTCTGGATCAGCACGGCCTCGGCGCCCTTGGCGACGGCGGCCTTGGCCTGGTCCAGCTCCTTGCCGGCGACCCGGTCGAACAGCGCGATCCTGCCGGTCAGGTCGGCGGTGACCTCGGTCGCGTTCTTCAGGTCGACGACCTCGCCCCGGACCCGGCCGGTGGCGGCGTTCAGCACCGCCCAGCTCTGCCAGTGCTCGCGGCGGCGGTTCACCTCGACCCACATCTCGGCGAGGTTCTTGTCGGGCACCGGGAACGGCTGGAGCTCGACCTTGTAGCCCAGGTCGCGCAGCTCGCCCGCGATGTAGCGGGCGGCCTGGTGCTCCTGCCGGGTGCCGGCGACGCGCCAGCCGATCTGGTCGCTCAGCACCTTGAGGTGCCGGAGCGCGCGGCGGGCGTCCACCCGCGCGACCACGGCCTTGTCACCGGTGCTCAGCGAGGGGGGCAGGGCGGCGCCGGGGCGTTGCCGGGTCGCGGCGGCGGCCGTTCCGGGCAGCAGGCCCACGGTGGCGAAGCCCGCGAAGGCCGCGGCTCCGGCCAGCAGGTCGCGGCGGTTGACCTCGGTCATGCGTCTCCTCCGGGGAGTAAGAACAGGTCACGACGGCCGCGACCGGCTCCCGGATCGACGGGGGCGGTACGGTCGGCGCTGACCTGCCGGGGAGTCAGGGGCACCCCGTTTGCCGCGAATTTACGAAATGCCCCATTCATCAAGCAAGATCGTCTACCGCTGCGCAACCGAAACGTGATCAAGCGGCCCCTCTCAGGAGGCCGGCTCGTGCCCCACCTGGAGGACCTCGGGGTTGAGGCAGTGCAGGGGGCGTTCCCCACTCCGCAGACGCTCGACGTCCGCCGCCACCATCGCCGCCTGGTTGGACTCGGCGTCGAAGGTCGCCCCGCCGATGTGCGGGGTCAGGACCACGTTCGGCAGCCCGGCCATCGGGTGAGAGGGCTCCAGCCACTCCCCGGAGAAGTGGTCGAGCCCGGCCCCCGCCAGGTGCCCGGACGCCAGCGCGCCCACGAGCGCGTCGGTGTCGTGCAGCTCGGCGCGGGCGGTGTTGAGGTAGAGCGCGCCCGGCTTCATGATCTCGAACTGGCGTTCACCGATCATCCCGCGCGTCTCCTCGGTGAGGCCCGCGTGCATCGAGACGACGTCGGCCACGCCGAGCAGCGCGGGGAGCTTGTGGGTGGCGCCGTCGGCGTACGGGTCGCAGGCGATCACGCGCAGCCCCAGCCCGTCCATCCGCCACCAGACCGCGCGGCCGACCGCGCCCAGGCCCACGATGCCGAACGTGCGCCCGGCCAGCTGCCACGCCCGGTGCCGCTGGTACGGGATGACGCCGTCGGAGTACACCGACCCCTCGCGCACCGTGCGGTCGGCGCCGACGACCCCGCGCGCGGCGGCGAACAGCAGCGCCACGGTGAGCTCGGCGACCGCGTCGGCGTTGCGCCCCGGCGTGTAGAGCACCGGGACACCGCGCGCCGTGGCCGCCGCGACGTCCACGTTCACCGGGTCGCCGCGGGTCACGGCGATGAACTCCAGCGGGTGGTCGAACACCGGCCCGGCGACCTCGTCGGCCTCGGTCACCAGGATCGACGCCCCGGTCTCGGCGAGCCTGCGCGCCAGGTCGGCGGCCGAGTGGAGCCGGTACGGCCGCTGCTCGGCGGCCGGCTCGTACACCACCTCGGTCAGCTCGCCGAGCCGTTCCCAGCCGTCCCCCCGCATCGGCGCGAGCACCAGCGCCCGCCCCTGCCGCTCACCCATGAGATCTCCCGTCCTCGGAGCATTCACCCTTCTCTCACCGGGAGAAATCAATGGAAACCGAGAGCAACTCCCGGAAACGCGAACGGAACCGGCATACCTGCCGGCGGCGCCGCGCGCGGCGGGCCGTTGAAACGCGACATCGCCGTCAGTAGGGTGAGGAACCGCCAGTGATCCAGATCACAGGACATCCGGCGAGGTCGTCCACACCGGGGGCTGATGTGCACTTCGCGACGGCGCTCCGGCGCGGCCCGCACGGACGGCTCCTGCTCGCGCTGCGTGACAGCCACATCGCCTGCGCCACGCTCGGCGTCGACACCCGGGCGGCACGGGCCGCGCTGTTCGCCGGCCCGGCGGGGCTCACCGGCCTGGCGGCCGCCCTCCTCGACGGGGTGTGGCGGGAATCCCCCGCGGCCGGTCCGCTGGCCGTCGCGAGCCTCCTGGCGCTGGTGCTCGCCGCCGCGTGCGCGGTCGTCTCGGCGGGCCGCGGCCGCCGGCGGCGGACCACTCCCGGCCACCCGGACGAGGGCCTGTGCGCGGCGGGCCTCGAAGCGCCCCCGGGCACGGTCACCGGCCTGATCGGGCCGGCCGGCGCGGGCAAGACCATGTTCCTCGACGCCGTCACCGGGCTGCGGCGGCCGCCCGGCGGCCCGGTGCGGCTCGGCGGCGCCGATCTCGGCTCGGCCGCCCCGCACGTCCGGGCCCGGCTCGGCATGGCGCGCACGTTCCAGCGCCCCGAGCCGTTCGGCTCGCTCAGCGTCCGCGGCAACGTGCTGGTCGCCGCCGAGATCCACGCGATGACGCGGGAGACCCCTGGACGCGCGGGCCGGCGGGGGTGGCGGCGACGGCGCCAGGCGCGGCGCGAGGCGGGGCCGGTCGCCGACCGGCTGCTGGAGCGCGTCGGGATCGCCGGGTACGCCGCCTGCCCGGCCGCGCGGGTCCCGCCCTGGGCCGCGCGGCTGCTCGATCTCGCGCGGGCGCTGGCCACCGAGCCGCGGCTGCTGCTGCTCGACGAGCCCTTCTCCGGGCTGCCCGTGCCCGCGGCCCGGTCGCTGGAGTGCCTGCTGCGCGACCTCGCCGCCGAGGGGGTGGCGGTGCTCCTCGTCGAGCACGACCTGGAGACGGTCATGGGCGTCTGCGACGTGCTCTGCGTGCTGGACCGCGGCGAGCTGGTCTCGCATGGCCCGCCCGTCCAGGTGCGCGCCGATCCCCGCGTCCACGAGGCCTACCTGGGACGGCCCGCCGCGGGCGACGGCCGTCCGGGCGCGCCCGTCGCCGTGGCCTGAACGTCACCGTCGCCCGAACCTCACCAGGTGTCGATCCAGGGGCGCGGATCCGCCGGGACGGGCGGCGCGGCGTCGAAGGCGGTGGTGATCCAGCGGCGGGTGTCGGCCGGGTCGATGACGTCGTCCAGCTCGAAGACGGAGGCGGCGTTGAGCGCCTTGCCGTGCTCGTAGGCGAGGGCGACCATCTGCTCGAACAGAGCCCGGGGATCCTCGGCGGCCTCGAGCTCCTTGCGGAAGCCCAGGCGGACCGCGCCCTCCAGCCCCATGCCGCCGATCTCGCCGGTCGGCCACGCGACGGTGGCCAGCGGCGCCTTGAAGCTGCCGCCCGCCATCGCCTGGGCGCCCAGCCCGTACCCCTTGCGCAGCACGATCGTGATGATCGGGACGCGCAGGTTCGCGCCGATGACGAACATGCGGCTGAAGTGGCGGACCGTGGCGGTGCGCTCGGCGTCCGGGCCGACCATGAACCCGGGGGTGTCGCAGAGCGAGACGACCGGCAGCCCGTGCGCGTCGCACAGCTGGAGGAAGCGCGCGGCCTTGTCGGCGGCGTCGGCGTCGATGGCGCCGCCCAGGTGGACCGGGTTGTTGGCGATCAGGCCCAGCGGGCGCCCCTCGACACGGACGAGCGCGGTGATGACCCCGGCGCCGAAGCCGCGGCGCAGCTCCAGCACCGAGCCGGTGTCGGCGAGGTGCTCGATGACCCGCCGGACGTCGTAGGCGCGCAGCCGGTTCTCGGGGATGAGGTGCCTCAGGATCCGCTGGTCGTCGCACGTCCAGCCGTCGCCGTCCGGCCGGAAGGCGCCGTCCCCCTGGAAGTAGGACAGGTACCGCCGGGCGACGTCGACGGCCTCGGCCTCGTCGTCGACGAGCACGTCGACGACGCCGTTGGGCACCTGGTCGGCGGCGGGCCCGATCTCCTCCGGCCGGAAGACGCCGAGCCCGCCGCCCTCGATCATGGCGGGGCCGCCCATGCCGATGTTGGCGTCGCGGGTGGCGATGATGACGTCGCAGCAGCCCAGCAGGGCCGCGTTCCCGGCGAAGCAGCGCCCGGACGCGATGCCGACGAGCGGGACCAGGCCGCTCAGCCTGCCCATCGCGTGGAAGCTCATGACGTCCAGGCCCGACACCGAGCTGGTGTCGGTGTCGCCGGGCCGCCCGCCGCCGCCCTCGGCGAACAGCACGAGCGGCAGCCGCCGGCGTTCGGCCAGCTCGAAGACGCGGTCGGTCTTGCGGTGGTTCTGGTGGCCCTGCGTGCCCGCCAGCACCATGTAGTCGTACGACATGACGGCGCACCGGCTCCCGTTGACGTCGCCGACGCCGCAGACCAGGCCGTCGGCCGGGGTGCGCTCGATCAGCTCCTCCACCGGCCGGCGGCGGCGCTGGGCCGCGATCGCCAGCGCGCCGTACTCGGTGAACGTGCCCGGGTCGCACAGGTCGCCGATGTTCTCGCGGGCGGTGCGATGCCCGCGGCCGTGCCGCTTGGCGACGGCCTCCGGCCGCGCGGCGTCCAGGCCGATCTCGTGCCTCCGGCGCACCTCGGCGAGGTCGGCGCGGATCTCGTCCAGGTCGATCTCCGCCTCGTCGTCGGCGTGGTCGCCGTCCGTCTCGGCGGGTTCCAGCAGCAGGAGCGCGGCGCCCTCGGCCACCGTGTCACCGGCCGCGGCGGCCAGCGAGCGGACGAAGCCGGACGTGCCGGCGCGCACCACGTGCTCCATCTTCATCGCCTCGAGGATCACCACCGGCGCTCCCGCCCGGATGAGGTCCCCCTCGGCGACCTCCACGCTCACCACCGTGCCCTGGAGCGGCGCGGCGACCACCTCGGCCCCGGCCGCGTCCGCCCTGTCCGCCGTGCCCACCGCGTCCGGCCGGTCGGTGGGCAGCTCGCCGAGGTGACCGGTGACGAACCCGGTGTCGAACGCGCCGGAGGCGAAGTCCGGGTGCTCCAGGACGGCGCGCAGCAGCGGGACGTTGGTCGCGACACCGGAGATCTCGAACTCGGCGAGCGCCCCCCTGGCACGGGCCACGGCGGCGGGGAAGTCCTCCGCGCGGGCGATGACCTTGGCGAGCAGCGGGTCGTACCGCAGGCTCGTGGTGTAGCCGGCGTAGCCGTGGGTGTCGACGCGGACGCCGGGGCCCGTCGGCGGCGCGAAGACCGCCAGCGTCCCCGCGTGCGGTCGCGGCGTGCCGTCGGCGTCCAGCGTCTCGGTGTTGACCCGCGCCTGGATCGCGCACCCGGCCGCGGTGGGCGGCGAGGCCAGCCCGACCTCGGCCAGGCGGGCGCCGCGGGCCAGCCTGATCTGCGCCTTCACCAGGTCGACGCCGGTGATCTCCTCGGTCACGGTGTGCTCGACCTGGAGCCGCGGGTTGGCCTCCAGGAACCAGAACTCCTCGCCCGCGACGAGGAACTCGAACGTGCCCAGGCTCGTGTAGCGCACCTCCGCGGCCATCCGGCACGCCGCGTCGAGGATCGCCGCGCGCGGGCCCTCCGGGAGGGCCGGCGCGGGCGCGATCTCCACGAGCTTCTGATGGCGCCGCTGCACGCTGCAGTCACGCTCCCACAGGTGGGTGACCGCGCCGGAGCCGTCGCCCGCGATCTGCACCTCGATGTGCCGCGCCCGCGGCACGTACCGTTCGACGTAGACCTCGCCGGCGCCGAACGCGGCCAGCGCCTCCGACCGGCACCGCTCGTACGCCTCGGGGAGCTCGGCGGGGTCCTCCACCACCCGCATCCCGCGGCCGCCGCCCCCGGCCAGCGCCTTGATCATCACCGGCCCGTGCTCCCGGGCGAACGCCACCGCGTCCGCCTGTCCGGTCGGCCCGCCCGTCCCGGGCGTCACCGGAACGCCGAGCCGCTCCGCCAGCGCCCGCGACCGCGTCTTGTCGCCGAACAGCTCCAGCAGCTCCGGCCGCGGCCCCGTGAACGTCAGCCCGGCGGCGGCGCAGCGCGCCGCGAACGCCGCGTTCTCGCTCAGGAACCCGTAGCCCGGATGGACCGCGTCGGCCCCGGCGTCCTTGGCCGCGGCCAGGATCGCCTCGGCGTCCAGGTAGCCGGCGGCACCGGTCCCGGGCAGCTCGCGGGCCTGGTCCGCCCGCCGCGCGTGCAGCGCGCCGGCGTCGTCACGGGTGTGCACCGCGACCGTCCTGATGCCCAGCTCCGACGCCGCGCGCATCACCCGCACGGCGATCTCACCGCGGTTGGCCACCAGGATGCCGTTCATGACCCTCCCCATCGGGACGTGCCGGGTTTGCCCGCCTTCAAGGAGTACATCAAAGGCACCCGAGGCCGTCCTCCGGGGAGCCGGTAGGCCGTGCCCTCCCGCTCCAGGCCCCGGTGGCGCGGAAAGAGGGTGTGGTCGAACTCGTGCAGGAACCCCACCCGCAGCCCGGCCCCGGCCAGCGCGCTCACGACGTGCGCCGGAAGCCCGCGACGTCGCAGAAGTCACTGCCGACGTGTATGGGCACACGCTCGTCCCGGAGGGCACGATTGAGCGTCACGTAGTCCTCGTCGACCATGGGGCCGACGATAATGGTCATCGGCGTCGTCGCCTGGAAGGGAGGGTCCGGATGACCGCAGAACACTCCTCTCTCCGTGACTCGCTGCTCGACGCGGCGGCGGAGCTGCTCGTCCGGCGCGGCTACCGCGGCGTCCGCATGCAGGACGTGGCCGCCGCCGTCGGGGTCAGCAGGCAGACCGTCTACAACGAGTTCGGCGACAAGTGGGGCATGGCGCAGGCCGTCGTGCTGCGCGACAACGAGCGGTACCTGGACGGCATCGACCGGGTCCTGACCGAGCACGCGGACGACCTCTACGCCGCCGTCGCCGCCGCGGTCCGCTTCACGCTGGGCCTGTCGGCCGACGACCCCATCAAGAAGGTCGTCCTCACCGGCGCGGGCGGCGACGAGCTGCTGCCGCTGCTGACCACGCAGGCCGAGCCGGTGTTGTTCACCGCCCGCACCCGGATCGTCGAGCACGCCCGCGCGCAGTGGCCCGAGCTCGACCCGGCCGCGTTCGCCGAGATCGCCGAGGCGGCGGTGCGGCTGACGATGAGCCACATCGTGCTGCCCACCGAGCCGCCCGACCGCGTCGCCGACCTGATCGCCCGCATGGTCACCCGCTATCTGGACGTGCCCGGCGAATAACCGGTCGCGCCCGGCGCGCCGACCGGCTACCTTCTGAGATCACTGACCTCGCGGCTGCTGAACCCGAGGACCCGGCGAGCCGATTCGCTCGCCCCTTTCCCCTTTTCGCTTTCCCCTTTCTCTTCGCGTGGCCTCGCCGCGCGCTCAGCAGCCCGAAGGACCCCTTTCATGCGCGCCCGCCAAGACCACCGCCTCGTCCGCGACGACGAGAACTGGCTCCGCCTCCCCAACCCCTGGGACATCCCGGTCGAGATCTGCGCCGGCCCGGACGTCCCGCTCGAACCCGCCGCCGTCGACGAGGTGCTCACCCTCCTGGAGACCGCCGACACCCTCGCCGGCCTGGCACCGGACGCCCGCATCACGCGCGTCGCCCTCACCCCCGACTTCCACAAGGGCGCCGGGATCCCGATCGGCACGGTCCTGGAGACCGAGCACGCCCTGCTCCCCCAGGCCGTCGGCAACGACGTCAACTGCGGCATGCGCTTGGAGGTCACCTCGCTCCGCGCCGACGACGTCCGGCCCCGGCTCGACGCGCTCGAACGGCGGCTGCGGCACCTGTTCTTCGAGGGCGGCAGGCGGATCGCGCTCAGCCCCGCCCAGCGCGAGGCGCTGCTGCGCGAAGGGCTGCCCGGGCTCCTGCTCACCGGTGACGCCACGCGGTGGCCCGGGATCCAGCCGGGCGACCTGGACGACGGCGTCGACCGCATGCACGCCCCGGCGTTCCCCGCGTCCACCGCCGGCGCGTTCGCCGACTGGATCGGCAGCGCGAGCCACGACAGCCTGATCGGCGGCATCGGCGGCGGCAACCACTTCTGTGAACTGCAGTACGTCGCCGCCGTCCACGACGCGGCGGCGGCGCACGCCTGGGGCCTGGCCCCGGGCGCGGTGGTGCTGATGGCGCACAGCGGCTCGCTGGGGCTGGGGCACCAGGCCAACACGACGGCGCTCGACGCCCTGCGCGCCGGCTGGCCGTCCGGCATGCCCCGGCCGCGCAACGGGATCCTGCCGTTCGTGCTGGACGAACGTTCCGCGCCCGCCCGGCGCCGTTACCTGGACGCGTTCGCCAACGCGGCCAACTTCGCGGTCGGCAACCGGTTCTTCCTGGCGCTCACGATGCGGGCGGGCCTGGCGGCCGAGTGCGGGGACCTGTCGTCCGGCCTGCTGTACGACGCGCCGCACAACCTCTTCTGGCAGGACGGCGACCGGGTCGTGCACCGCAAGGGCGCCACTCCGGCGGGCGGCTACGCCGAGACGGCGGGCGGCCCGTACGCGATGTGGGGGGAGCCGGTGATCGTGCCCGGCTCGATGGGCGCCTCCAGCTACGTCCTGCGCGGTCAGGGCAACGGGCGGACGCTCGCCAGCGCGTGCCACGGCGCCGGGCGCCGGGTGCCGCGCGGGGCGACGGCGCGGGCGAGCGACGCCGAGCTCGACGCGTTCCTGCGGGAGTTCCGCGTCGTGACGCCGCTGGACCACCGCGATCCGGTGGTGGCTCGGCGGGCGGACGTCATGGCCGCCTGGCGCCGCGACCTGAAGCAGGAGGCGCCCTGGGCGTACAAGGACATCGGGCCGGTGGTCGCGGGCCTGGCGGCCGGCGGCGTGGCGGACGTGGTCGCCGAGCTTCGCCCGCTGCTGACGGTCAAGGGCTGATCCCCAGGTCAGACCGAGGTCCGGGGTTGATGTCAGTGAACGCTTACCGCGTCGGATACGGTGGGCGCGCAACGGCATTCGAGCGAGGCTGCGGAGGCGCGAGATGGACTTCAACCTGCCCGAGAGCGCGATCGCGGTACGGGACGGCGTGCGGGCGATCGCCGCGAAGTACGACCAGGCCTACTGGGACCGGTGCGACGCCGAGAAGCGCTGGCCGGAGGAGGTCTGGCAGGAGCTGGTGCGGGGCGGCTGGCACAGCCTGGCGATCCCGGAGGAGTACGGCGGCGCCGGGCAGGGCCTGCTGGAGCTGTCGGTCGCGCTGGAGAGCCTCGCGGCGGGCGGCGCGGGCGGCGCGGCCTCGTTCATGTACCTGCTGACCCCCGCGTTCGGCGGGCTGACCATCATGCGGCACGGCACCGAGGAGCAGAAGCGCGAGCTCCTCCCCAAGATCGTGTCGGGCGAGGTCGAGACCTGCTTCGCCATCACCGAGCCGGACGCCGGCAGCAACGCCATCAACATCACCACCCAGGCGCGGCGGGACGGCGACCACTTCGTGGTGAGCGGCCAGAAGATCTGGATCTCCGGGGTGGAGCGCGCCGACTTCCTGGTGCTGGTCACGCGGACGATCCCGGCGGCCGAGGCCAAGCCGCGCACGGCGGGCTTCACGGTCCTCCTGGTGGACGTCAAGGAGGCCGTCGCCGCGGGCACGCTCACCTACCAGCCGATCCCCAAGCTCGGCACCAACACCGTCGCCTCCAGCATGGTGTTCCTGGACGAGGTGCGGGTCCCGGCCGAACGGGTGCTCGGCCGGGTCGACCAGGGCTTCGCGGTGATGTGGGACATCCTCAACCCCGAGCGCATCCTCGCGGCGGCCAGCGGCGTGGGCTTCGGCGAGCTGGTCCTGGAGATCGCCTGCGACTACGCCCGCGACCGCGCGCCGTTCGGCAGGCCCATCGGCGCCAACCAGGCGGTGGCGTTCCCGCTGGCCAAGGTCAAGGCGCAGGTCGAGCTGGCCCGCCTCATGACCTACAAGGCCGCGTGGTTGTGGGACCGGGGGCAGCCGTGCGGGTCGGAGGCCAACATCGCCAAGCTGACCGCGGCCGACGCGGCGTGGCAGGCGGCCGACCGGGCGTTCCAGACCCACGGCGGCATGGCGTACTCGCTGGAGTACCCGGTGGCGCGCATGTTCCGCGACGCGCGCATCGCCAAGAACATCCCGGTGGCGGAGGAGCTCGTCCTCGCCCACATCGCCCAGCACGAACTGGGGCTCCCGAAGTCCTACTGAACGGCGGGTTCAAGGGTTTCCACCGGGGGGAATCCTGGCCTCTTGAGGGCAGCGGAGCAGGAGGCGGTCATGGCGAAGTCGCACCACTACGAGGTCGAGGTCGTGTGGACCGGCAACTCGGGCACCGGCACCAGCGGTTACCGGGCGTTCGAACGTTCGCACGAGATCCGCGCCGAGGGGAAACCCGTGCTCGCCGGCTCCGCCGATCCCGCGTTCCGGGGCGACCCCGAACGCTGGAACCCCGAGGAGCTGCTGGTCGCGGCGCTCTCGCAGTGCCACATGTTGTGGTTCCTGCACCTGTGCGTCGGCGCCAAGATCACGGTCACCGCGTACACCGACCGGCCGTACGGGACGATGGCCGAGACGCCCGACGGCAGCGGGCACTTCGAGGAGGTCGTCCTGCGCCCGCACGTGACCGTCACCGATCCGTCCGACGCCGAGCGCGCGGTGGCGCTGCACGAGCGGGCGCACCAGATGTGCTTCATCGCCAACTCGGTCAACTTCAAGGTGCACCACGAGCCGACGGCCGCCGGCCCCGGTTCCTGAGGCGGGCGGGGCGGGCGGCCTGCGGTCAGGCGAAGTCGGCGGGCCGCTTGCCGCGGATGGCGGCGACGCCCTCGCGGACGTCGGAGCCGGTGAACCCGAGGAACTCCAGCGCCAGCGAGGCGTCGAAGGCCGGCTGGGCCATGCGCAGCCAGTTGTTGAGGGCGTGCTTGGTGAACTGCACCGCCTCGGCCGCGCTCCCGGCGAGCCTGCCGGCGATCTCCAGGGCCCGGGCGTGCACCTCGTCGTCGTCGACGCACAGGCTGACCAGGCCGATGCGCTCGGCCTCCTCGCCGGTCAGCACGTCGTTCAGCAGCAGGTGGTATTTGGCCTTGGCCATGCCGCACAGCAGCGGCCAGACGATCGCCGCGTGGTCGCCGGCCGCGACGCCGAGCCGGGTGTGCCCGTCGAGCAGCTTGGCGGTGCGCCCGGCGACGGAGATGTCGGCGAGCAGCGCGACCGCGAGGCCGGCGCCGACCGCGGGGCCCTGGATGGCGCTGACCACGGGCTTGGCGCAGTTGACGAGGTTCATGACGATGTCGCGGGCCTCGCGCATGATGCGGGCGCGGACCACGTGGTCGTCCATCATCTCCTCGATCATGGCCAGGTCGCCGCCCGCGGAGAACGCGGTGCCCTCGCCGCGCACCACCACCGCGCGCACCCGCTCGTCGGCGTCGACGTCCCGCCAGATCTCGGCCAGCTCGCGGTGCCCGACGGTGTCGACCGCGTTGAGCTTGCCCGGGCTGCTGATCGTCACCCGCAGCACCCGCGGCGCCGCCCAGTCGGTCTTCAGCCGCTCGTACGCGCCGTAACGCTCCAGCCCGTCGCCGTCGCCGCTCATGCCGCACCCGCTTCCCCGGAGATCGCGTTGTCGAAGGCCGCGCGCAATCGTCGCACAGCGCGTTCCATGGCCTCGACACCGGCGTCGAACATCTCGGGGAGCATGAAGAAGGAGTGCACGACGCCCTCGAAACGCCGCGCCTCGACGTCCACGCCCGCCCCGGCGAGGCGGCGCGCGTAGGCCTCGCCCTCGTCGCGCAGGATGTCGTACTCGGCGGTGATCACGGTGGCGGGCGCCAGCCCGGACAGGTCCGGGGCGCGCAGCGGTGAGAGCCGGGGGTCGGCGGGATCGGCGGCGCCCCGGTAGAGCGCGGTGAAGCGGGCGAGGGTCGGGCCGTCGAGGCCGTATCCGGTGGCGAACTCGGCGTGGCTCGCGGTGTCCATGGCGACGTCGGTGACCGGGTAGATCAGCAGCTGGTGCACCAGCGGCAGCCTGCGCTCGCGGGCCAGCAGCGCGACGACGGCGGCGAGGTTGCCGCCCGCGCTGTCGCCGGCCACGGCGAGCGCCCGCGCGTCGGCGCCGTACCGCGCGGGGTCGCCGGCGACGGCGGCGGCCACCGCCCAGGCGTCCTCGACGGCCGCCGGGAACGGGTGCTCGGGGGCCAGCCGGTAGTCGACGCTGAGCACCGTGCAGCGGGCGCCGGCGGCCAGCTCGCGGCAGGTGGCGTCGACGCTCTCCAGGTCGCCGATCACCCAGCCGCCGCCGTGGAAGTAGATCACGCAGGGCAGCGGCGGCCCGCCCGGCGGCACCGGCCGGTAGAGCCGCACCGGCACCGGGCCGCCCGCGGAGGGCACGCTGAGGTCGGTCACGTGCGGCAGGTCGCGCCGTTCGGCGAAGACCGCCGCGCCGAGCTCGCGCCGCATGTCCTCGATGGCCGGCTCGGTGGCGCCGAACGCGGTCAGGGCGCGCAGGTCGTCGAGGAACCGGGCGGTCTGCGGGTCGAGGGGCATGCGGCGACCTCCTGGGCAGGTGGCGTCAGGCCACGGTACCCGCCGCCCCGCGCGGCCAAACGATCAGCGTGCCCGCCGGTCGGCGGCGGCCACGGCCCGCGGGCATGGCCACGGGTCAGCGGCCGGACGCCTCGGCGACCAGCGCCTCGAACAGGCGGCGGTCGTCGCCCTCCTCGGGATGCCACTGGACGGCCAGGCCGAACCGGTGGCCCTGGAGCTCGACGGCCTCGACGACCTGGTCGTCCGCCCAGGCCACCGCGACCAGGCCCTTGCCCAGGCGGCTGACGGCCTGGTGGTGGTACGTGGGCACGTCGGCGTGGTCGCCGAGGATCTTGCCGACGGTGCTCGTCGCGCTGATCTGCACGCCGTGGGCGCCGACCAGCCCCGCCGCGGGCGCGTGCCCCTCATGACCGACCGCCTCGGGCAGGTGCTGGATGAGCGCGCCGCCGCGGGCGACGTTGAGGACCTGCATGCCCCGGCAGATCGCCAGGAACGGCAGGTCGGCCTCCACCACCGCGCGGACGAGGGCCAGCTCGAAGCGGTCCCGCTGCGGTTGCGGGGGCCCGGTCGCCTCGTGCCGGTCGGCGCCGTACAGCTCCGGGTCGAGGTCGCCGCCGCCCGCCAGCACGATCCCGTCGAGCCCGGAGACCAGCGGGTCGATCCCTCCCAGCGCGGCCAGGGGCGGCAGCAGGACGGGCACTCCCCCGGCCCGTTCGACCGCGCGCACGTAGGGGGCCGGCAGCAGGGCGGCCTCGCGCACCCAGACGCCCCAGCGCGCCGGTTCGAGGTAGGTCGTGACGCCGATGAGCGGCGGCGCGCCGTCGTCGGCGCGGGGGCCCGGAGCCCCGCGGGTCGGCTCTGACATGTCGTGTCTTCCCCTCCTCGGTGAGCCCGGCCACGGCTCGGTACCGATGTGCGGCGAATCGCCGCGTTCGCCAGGGTCATCGTCGAGCATGACCCCCGCTTTTCGGACCGTCCCACCCCTGGCCCGGTCTTGGCCCAGCTTGCCGCAACCCCCTGATTCACGCAGGCCAATGCGGAGACCCCGGTCCAACTCGCAGTCTGAACGATCTTTCAGGCCCGGTCAGGGTGACGGTCCGGAATCCCCACCGGATCCGGGCACCGCGGCAACCAATTCGGAAACCTCCTCCCCGGGTTGAGGTTTTTCCACCGCGCATGCGGCAAACGCCTTGCCGTACGGTGAGAAAACCCAGGCGTCACCGCGACCGGTCGATCGACTTCGCCAATTCGGCACGGCGAACAACTGCCCTCAACCGGGCACGTTGAATACCGATCAGTATTCCTCCACCATGGGACCCATAGGGGGATTACGGAGAATCAACTTCCGATTACCCTTGGTGCAGATGTGGCCACCTTGCCGTGAAACGGTTGAGTACCAGCGGCTTTGGGTGCGAGAATCGCGGCAGGCCGGGCCACTCGAGGGCGACGGAGACGCCGGGGAACATCGGGATGCCTGGAGACAAAGCCAGGGGGCGAGCTTGGCAGATGTCATTGGAACCCCGTGTAGTCAAAGAGAATTTCGCACAACTGGCGCCGACCGGAGATAAGGCCGCCGCCTATTTTTATGGGCGCCTATTCGCGGAGAATCCGCGGCTGCGCGCCCTCTTCCCACCGGCAATGGACGTCCAGCGCGACCGCCTCTTCCACGCTCTCACGAAGATCGTCTGGAGCCTCGACAGCCCCGCCACGCTGGGGACCTACCTCGCGCAGATGGGCCGCGACCACCGCAAGTTCGGCGTGCTGCGCGAGCACTACCCGGCGGTCGGCGCCGCGCTCATCGCGACGCTGCGCAAGTTCAGCGGCGACGCCTGGACCCCCGAGGTCGAGGCCGCCTGGGCCGACGCCTACCGGACGGCCAGCGAGATGATGATCACCGCCGCCGACGAGGACGCGGCCGCGTCACCGCCCTGGTGGGTGGCGGAGGTGGTCGAACACGACCGGCGCGGCCACGACGTGGCCGTGCTGACCCTGCGGCCCGGGCAGCCGCTGTCCTTCCAGGCCGGGCAGTACCTCACGGTGCAGACCGCGCGCTGGCCGAGGGTGTGGCGGCCCTACTCGATCGCCAACGCGCCGCGCTCGGACGGGATGGTCCGCCTGCACGTCCGGGCGCTGCCCGGCGGCTGGGTCAGCGGCGCGCTGGTCCGCCACACCGCGGCGGGCCACAGCCTGCTGCTCGGCCCCGCGATGGGCGGCATGACGCTCGACCCCGAGTCCGACCGCGACCTGCTGTTCGTCGCGGGCGGCACCGGGCTGGCGCCGGTCAAGGCGCTGGCCGAGCAGGTGATCATGTCCGGCCGGCACCGCAACATCCACCTGCTGGCCGGCGCGAGCCGCGAGGCCGACCTGTACGACCTGCCCGACCTGCGGCTGCTGGAGTCGAGCTACCCGTGGCTGCGGGTGGTGCCGGTGTTGTCGGACGAGCCGGGATTCGACGGGATGCGCGGCCGGGTCGCCGACGTGCTCGACCGTTTCCACGACTGGGACGACCACGACGTCTACGTGGCCGGGCCGACCCCGATGATCCGCCGTGCGGTGGACGAGCTCCAGCGGCTCGGCGTGCCGCCGGCGCGCATCCACCACGACCTCCTCGACGCGGAGAGCGCGCTGCGGGGGGTGGTCACCGGGGCCTAGCGCCCCGCTCAGCGGGCTCCTCCACCCCAGGGACCCGTCCCGGCCTGGCGCGGTCAGGCCGGGACGGGCACGGCGGGACGGGCGGATGGACGGGTCACCATCCGGCGCGGCGCCGGAGGAACTCGGTGGTCGCCGCGTCGGCCGGATAGAACGACTCGATCGCCAGCTCGGCGACGGTGATGTCCACCGGCGTGCCGAACGTGGCGATCGTGCTGAAGAACGACAGCTCCTGATCCCCCGCGCGCAGCCGCAGCGGCACGACCACCTCGTTGCCCACCGGCGTCACCACGGCCTCGGCCACCGGGTCGGCGCCCGGGTAGTCGCGCAGCTCGCGGTACAGCTCGGCCAGCCCCTCGTCGGCCGTCAGCGCCACATGCCGGCGCACCCGGTCGACCATGTGCGCCCGCCACTCCCCCAGGTTGACGATGTTCCTGGCCATGCCCTCGGGATGCATGCTCAGCCGCAGCACGTTCACCGGCGGCTCCAGCAGCTCCGGCGGCGCCCCGTCCATGAACAGCGCCGCGGCGGAGTTGGCGTCGATCAGGTTCCAGAACCGGTCCACCACCACGGCGGGGAACGGCTCGTGCGCGTCCAGCAGCAGCCGCAGCGCCGACCGCACCGAGTCCATGCGCGGCTCCTGCATCGGCGTCTCGGTGTAGACCGGCGCGTATCCCCCCGACACCAGGAGCAGGTTGCGCTCGCGCAGCGGCACCTCCAGGTGCTCGGCGAGCCGCAGCACCATGTCCCGGCTCGGCGCCGACCGCCCCGTCTCCACGAAGCTGAGGTGCCGGGTCGACACGTCGGCCGCCGAGGCGAGCTCCAGCTGGCTCAGCCGCCGCCGCTGCCTCCAGGCCCGCAGCTGCTCCCCGACCGGCCGTACGTCACTGAGCGAAGTCGTCATCGTGGTCACGGCGCCGACGTTACCGATCACGGGTCAGGCGGGCGATTACGTGGCAGGTAATGCCGGTCGCCCCGACCCGCCCGGCCCGCGTTCCCGCCGGACCGCGCGAGATCCGCCGAAGGTGGCGCTTTTACCCCGGACGTCATGGACGTGCCGCGGTCCCGGCGCGAGGGTGGTCCCATGACCACCGAGCTCACCCCCGACCAGCTGGTCGACGCCATGCCGTTCGCCCGCGCGCTCGGCGTCGAGATCGACGCCGCCGCGCCCGAGGAGGTGAGCGGCCGGCTCGCCTGGGAGCCCGGCCGGTGCACCTCCGGCGGCATCATGCACGGCGGCGCCCTCATGGCGCTCGCCGACACCCTGGGGGGCGCCTGCGCGTTCCTCAACCTGCCCCCGGGCGCGTCGACCGCCACGCTGGAGTCCAAGACCAACTTCTTCCGCGCCGTCCGGTCCGGGCACGCGCGCGGCGTGGCGCGCCCCCTGCACGTCGGGAAGTCGTCCATCGTCGTCCAGACCGACATCTACGACGCCGACGGCAGGCGCGTCGCCCAGGTGACCCAGACCCAGGCCGTCCTGCGTCCCTGACCGTTCGAACACTCTGGCGGACGTTCCGTGGCCGCCTGTGCGAACATGGCGTTCGAAGGCCACTTCTCAACGGGGAGAACGCCATGGACGACGTCGTGCTCGTCATCGGGACCCGCAAGGGGCTGTTCACCGCCCGCAGCCACAACGGCCGGAAGGATTGGACGACCGATCCCCTCCGGTTCCCGAGCACGCCCGTCACCGCGGTCGGCATCGGCCCGGACGGCCGGATGCTGGCCGCGGTCAACAGCCCGTTCTGGGGGTTGGCGCTCGTCACCTCCGACGACCACGGCCGCACCTGGAGCGAGCCGTCCAAGGACGCCGGCGGCGCGCCGCTCGCCTTCCCCGAGGGCACCGGGGCGAGCGTCGCCGACATCTGGCAGCTCCGCTTCTCTCCCGCCGACCCCTCGGTGGTCTACGCCGGGGTCGAGCCCGCGGCGCTGTTCCGGTCCACCGACGGCGGCACCACGTTCGGCCTCGTCGAAGGCCTCTGGGACCATCCGCACCGGCCGTCCTGGCACCCCGGGGGCGGCGGCCTGTGCCTGCACACCGTCCTCCCCGACGCCGCCGACCCCGAGACGATCACGGTCGCGATCTCCACCGGGGGCGTCTACCGGAGCACCGACGGCGGCGCCACCTGGACGCCGCGCAACGCGGGCATCAAGGCCGACTTCCTGCCCGAAGACCAGGCCTTCCCCGAGTACGGCCAGTGCGTGCACAAGGTCGACCGGCATCCCTCTGGCCGCTACTTCCTCCAGCACCACGGCGGCGTCTACCGCAGCGACGACGGCACCACCACCTGGACGCGCATCGACGACGGCCTCCCGGCCGACTTCGGGTTCCCGCTCGTGGTGCACCCGCACCGCCCCGACACCGTCTACGTGCTCCCGCTCAACGGCGCCGAGGACCGCAGCCCGGCCGGCCACCGTCTGCGCGTCTACCGTTCCGACGACGCGGGCGCCACCTGGCGCGGCCTCGATGAGGGCCTGCCGCGGGAGCCCGTCTACACCACCGTCCTGCGCGACGCCATGTGCACCGACCAGGCCGACCCGGCGGGCGTCTACTTCGGCACCCGCGACGGGTGCGTCTACGCCGGCACCGAGGACGGCGAGACGTGGACCGAGGTGGTCGGCCACCTGCCCGACGTGCTCTGCGTCCGCGCCGTGACGGTATGAACGTCACGGTCCGCCTCCCGGGAGCCCTGCGCGACATCGCCGGGGCCGAGCCCGCCGTCGGGTTCGAGGTGCCCGACGGCGCGACGGTCGGCGACCTGCTCGACGCGCTGGCCGCCGACCTGCCCGCCGTCGAGCGCCGGATCCGCGACGAGCGGGGCGTGCTGCGGCCGCACGTCAACGTCTTCGTCGGCCCGTCCAACGTGCGCGACCTGGCCCTGCTGGCGACTCCCCTGGTCCCGGGCGCGGAGGTCTTCATCCTCCCGGCGGTCTCCGGAGGCTGACGCCTTTACGTTGTAGATTTTTTCTGGAGATGCTCGCCGAAGAACGAGAAGATGCGCCGCCATCCGTCCGCGGCGTTCTCCTTGCCCTCCCCATGACCCATGATGATCTTCATCACCGGGCCCAGCGCGGCGGGCACCTTCGACTCGGTCAGGAAGCTGTGCCCCGACCCGGCGTACTCCTTGACGTCGTGCGGCACCCCGGCCTCGGTCAGGGCGCGTTCGAGCCTGCCCGCGGCGCCCCGCAGCGTCCGGTCCTTGCCGCCGAAGCTCGCCACGACCGGGCACGCCCCCTCCAGCGCCCTGGCCATGTCCCCGCGTGGCAGCAGCGCGTAGTTGGCCGAGGCCGCCGCGAAGTCGTACTTGGCCGCCGCCACCAGGGCGAACCCGCCGCCCATGCAGAACCCGATGACGCCGACGTCCCCCGTGCAGTCGTCCCGCCCGGCGAGCAGGCCCCGCGCCGCCTCGATGTACTCGAAGCTCGGCCCGGTGCGGCGCGTCAGATCCCGCATCGCCCTGCGGACGCAGCGCAGCCAGGGCCGCCCGTCATAAAGGTCGGGCAGGACGGCCAGGTAACCCTCACGGGCGAACCGGTCGGCCTGGTCCCGCATGTCCTCGGTGGCGCCCGACGCCTCGAAGATGATCACGACACCCGGCCACGGCCCGGCACCTTCGGGCACGGCCAGGTAGCCGGGCAGCCTCGTCGCTCCCACAGGGATCTCTATGTGCGGCATGCTCCATCACGATGGCCCTACGTACAACGTACGCCTAGACCCGCGACCCCAGTGTGACGCGCATCACCGGCTACCGTCGATCACATGCGCATCGACCGGCTCGACCACCTGGTCCTGACCGTCACCGACCTCGACGCCACCATCGGCTTCTACACACGCGTGCTCGGCATGGCCCACGACTCCTTCGGCGACGGGCGCCACGCCCTCACCTTCGGCCACAGCAAGATCAACCTGCACCGGGCCGGCCACGAGTTCGAGCCCAAGGCCGCGCATGCCCTCCCCGGCACCGCCGACCTCTGCCTCATCACCACCGACCCCCTCGACCAGGTGATCGGTGAGCTGGCCGCCCACGGCGTCCCCATCGAGGAGGGCCCCGTCGACCGCACCGGCGCGACGGGCCCCATCCGCAGCGTCTACCTCCGCGACCCCGACCACAACCTCATCGAGATCGCCACCTACGCGCGGCCCCAGGAGCGGCCTTCCTAGGCCTCAGGGGCAGACGCGGCCGTTGGCCTCGAAGGCGGCGTGGGTGAGGGGCATGAGGGCCGCCCACTGCGCCTCCATCTGCTCGGCGACCATCTCGATCTCGCGCTGCGGGAACGAGGGGAACGTGGAGTCCTCGCGCTTGGTGCGCAGGGAGAGGAAGTTCATCAGGGCGCGGGCGTTGCAGGTCGCGTACATCGAGGAGTAGAGGCCGACCGGCAGGACCGTGCGGGCGACCTCGCGGGCGACGCCGGCCTCCAGCATCTCCAGGTAGGCCTTGTAGGCCTGCCGGTAGCTCTCCTGGGTGGCCTCGGTGACCAGCTTGTGCTGCTCCGGGGTGCCGTCGACGAAGACGTACTTGCCGGGCTTGCCCTCCTGCACGAGCTTGCGGTCGGGACCGGGCACGTAGAAGACGGGGTCGAGCTTGCGGTAGCGCCCGGACTCCTCGTTGTAGCTGAACGTGCGGTGCCGCATGAACTCGCGGAACACGAAGATGGGGGCCTTGACGTAGAAGGTCAGGGTGGAGTGCTCGAACGGGGTGCCGTGGCGGTCGCGCATCAGGTAGTTGATCAGGCCCTTGGAGCGCTCGGGGTCGGCCTCGATCTCGGCGAGCGAGCTCTCGCCCTTGGTGGAGACGCGCGCGGCCCACAGCACGTCGGCGTCCGACGCCGCCGACTTGATCAGCTCGACCACCACGTCGCCGCGGAACTCGATCTCGAAGTCATCCATGGCGATCTTCCCCTCGTCGTACGTTCACCGCCCGGGACACCATAGTCCCGACCGCCGACAGTCCGGGGCCGCCGCGCGGCGTAATGTCCGTCTCAAGATGACACTCGTGATGCCATCGAGCAGACTGGGGACTTCCGCAGGTGAGGGAGGGCGTCTGATGGGCACGGAGCCGACGGGCGGGGAGCTGAAGGTCCTGGGGGCCTGCCCGCTGGACTGCCCGGACGGGTGCTCCTGGGTGGTGACCGTCCGGGACGGCAAGGCCGTCAAGCTGCGGGGCAACCCCGATCACCCGTACACCCGGGGCGCGCTGTGCGCCAAGGTCAACCGGTGGCTGGAACGGGCGGAGTCGCCCGACCGGATCCTGTACCCGCTGCGGCGGGTGGGCGCCAAGGGCGAGGGGCGGTTCGAGCGGATCAGCTGGGACGAGGCGCTCGACGAGATCGCCGGGAGGCTCGGATCCATCCTGGCCGAGGACGGCGGCGAGGCGATCTGGCCCTACTGGGGCATGGGCACGCTGGGCTTCGTCCAGGGCCTCAGCGGTTTTCCCGGGCGGCGGTTCTTCAACGTGCTCGGAGCGTCCGCTCATGACCCCGACATCTGCTCGGCGGCGGGCAGCGAGGGGCTCAAGCAGGCGACGGGGTCGTCGGCGGGCATCGACCCGGAGGACCTCGCGCACGCCAGGCTGGTCATCCTGTGGGGCAGCAACCCGCTGACCAGCGGGCACCACGTCTGGAAGTTCATCCAGGACGCGCGGGCCGAGGGCGCTCATCTGGTGGTGATCGATCCGGTGCTGACGCGGACGGCGAAGCAGGCGGACGAGCACCTGGCGCCGATGCCGGGGACGGACGGCGCGCTGGCGCTGGGGCTGATGAACGTGATCGTCGGGCTCGGGGCGCAGGACGAGGAGTTCCTCAGGGATCACACGCTGGGCTGGGAGGAGTTCCGGGAGACCATCGCGGAGTACCCGCCGGAGCGCGCGGCCGGGATCACCGGGCTGCCGGTCGAGGCGATCGTGGCGCTGGGCGAGCGGATCGCCCGCACCAGGCCGACCGCGATCCGGGCGACGATGGGGCTGCAGCGCAACGCCGGCGGCGGGATGACACTGCGGACGATCGCGGGCATCGCCGGGGTGACGGGCGACTGGGCACTGCGCGGCGGCGGCGTCAGCTACTCGACGTCCGCGCACGTCAAGCTCGACAAGCCCGCGCTCTACCGCGACGACCTGCGGCCGGGGCCGGTGCGGACGCTCTCGCAGAGCAAGCTCGGCGAGGGGCTGCTCGAGGTCGATCCGGCGGTGAAGGCGCTGTTCGTCATCGCCGCCAACCCGGTGGCCAGCTCGCCGCACCAGAACAAGATCCGGCGCGGGCTGGAGCGGGACGACCTGTTCACGGTGGTGCTGGAGCAGTTCCCGACCGACACGGCCGACTACGCCGACATCGTGCTGCCGGCGACGATGCAGCACGAGCACGCGGACCTCAACGCCGGTTACGGGCACATGTACCTGGCGTGGAACGAGCCCGCGGTGGAGCCGGCGGGCGAGTGCCTGCCGGGCACCGAGACGTTCCGGCGGCTGGCGGAGCGGATGGGGCTGACCGAGCCGAGCCTGTACGACTCCGACGAGAGGCTGGCCGAGCAGCTGCTGGGGTCGGGCCATCCGTGGCTGGAGGGCATCACGCTCGACCGGCTGCGCAAGGAGGGGTACGCGCGCTTCTCGGTGCCCGACCCGTTCCTGCCGTACGCGCGGGAGTTCCCGACGCCGTCGGGCCGCCTGGAGTTCCGGTCGGCGCGGGCCGCGGGCGGCGGCCATCCCGGGGTGCCCGGCTACGTGCCGCCGGCCGAGGTCGCCGACGGCGCGCGGGCGCGCGAGTTCCCGCTGGCGCTGGTGTCGGGGGCCTCCCACATGTTCCTCAACACGATCTTCGCCAACGATCCGGTGCTGCGGCGCAGGTCGGGCGGCCCGGTCGTGCAGGTGCACCCCGACGACGCCCGGGAGCGCGGGCTGGCGGACGGGCAGCGTGCGCGGGTCCGCAACGACCGCGGGGCGTTCGAGGCGAGGGTGGAGGTGACCGACCGGGTGCGGCCCGGGGTGGTGTGCTCGCCCAAGGGGCACTGGGCCAAGTCCATGGGCGGCTCCAACGCCAACGCGGTCGTCGACGAGCGCGCGACCGACCTGGCGGGCGGCCCGGTGTTCCACGACACCCGAGTCGAGGTCGAACCGCTGTCATGACCGGTACCGTGTGATCTCATGACACACCAGGCCGCGGAGCTGCTCGACCGCGCCAGGAAGTTCGAGCGGCAGGGACGTCCCGAGGAGGCCGCGGCCGCGTTCGCCGCGGTCGCCGACACGATGGAGGCGGGCGGCGACTGGGCCTCGGCGGTCGCGGTGCGCGGGCGGCACGCGCGGGCGCTCCAGGCCGCCGGCCGCACCGACGAGGCGCTGCGGGTGCTGGCGCGGGCCGACCAGGCGGCGGGCGGGCTGCGGGGCAACGCCGAGGTGCGCGCGGTCCTGGACGGGCAGGCGGCGCACGTGCTGGCGGGCGCCGGGCGCGCGGGCGAGGCGGCGCGGCGCGCGTGGGGCGCGATGACGGGTTTCCGCTCCCTCCAGGACCACAAGCGGGCCGACCGTGCGGCGGTGCACGCCGCCCGCCTGATCGTGAAGGACGCCGGCGCGCGCGACGCCCAGGCGCCGCTGCGCGACCTGCTGGCGCAGCTGCCGCCGAGCGGCGACGGCTACCAGCAGGTCGCCGCCGTGCTCGCCGAGGCCGAGCGCAGGCCCGACCGCGACCACGACATCCTGGTGGCCGACCCGGAGGCGGCGACGTGGGGCAGGCTGGCCGCGGCGCTGGCGGTCGGCGCGCACCTGGCGGTCGGCAACGGCGTCGCCTGGAACACCGTGACCGGCACCGACCGTGACCCGTCCGACAACCGCACGCTGCTCGAACGCGACTGGGGCATCACCGACTCCGCGAGCTGGCGCGAGGCGATGGACCGGCTGCTGGCCGCCGACAACTGCGACCCGGCGATCCAGATCGTCCTGGACCGGCGCGCCCCCGGCATGACCGACCCGCTCGCCTGGCACTCGGCCATCGCCGCGTGGTGCCAGGAGAAGCAGATCTCGATCGACACCACCGAGGAGCTCGTCTCGCTGTCGCGGCTGATCCTGCGGTACGAGGACCGTTTCCGGATCGACGGGCTGCTCCCCGCGGACGGCCGGGTCGACAGCGTGATCGGCTATGACTTCGGCCGCGCGGTCAACATGGCCCGGTGGGGGCTGAACGCCGGTTACTGCGACGGGGAGGCCGCCGAGGACGGCGTGCTGCGCGCGGGGCACTACGCCACCCAGGTCTACGACTCGTGGGAGGGCTTCTCCGCGGGCTACATCCTGGGCCGCATGTTGCGCTTCGACGACGCCGAGTTCGGCGAGTGGTACCAGCGTTCGCTCACCGGCCACCGCATCCTGGTCGAAGACCCGGGCAGCCCCTGGCGCAAGCTCGCCTGGGGCTGACCCCGGGCGCCCTCAGGCGAGGGCGTCGATCTCCTGGACGATGGCCTGCTTGCCGGCCGCGTCCAGGGACGAGGCGGCGACGGCGTTGCGGGCCAGCCCGGCCAGCTCCGCGCGGCCGAATCCGAAGACGTCGGCGGCCACCCGGTACTCGCCGTTGAGGGTGGTGTCGAACATCGGCGGGTCGTCGCTGTTGAGGGTGACGAACAGCCCCGCCTCGATCAGCCGCGGCAGCGGGTGCGCGGCGAGGTCGGGGACCTGGCCGGTGCACACGTTGGACGTCGGGCACACCTCCAGCGGGATCTGCGTCTCGCGCAGGTGGGCGACCAGGCGCGGGTCGTCCAGGCAGCTGATGCCGTGCCCGACGCGCTCGGCGCCGAGGCCCTCGATGACCTCCCAGATGGTCTCGGGCCCGCTCATCTCGCCGCCGTGCGGCAGGCTGCGGAGCCCGGCGCCGCGGGCGGCGCGGAAGGCGTCGCGGATCTCGTCGCGGATCGCCGCGCGCATCTGCTCGATGCCGCCGAGCCCGAACCCGACGAGCGCCTCCGGCGGGTGCTCCAGGGCGTGGCGGGCGGTCGCCCGGCAGCCCTCCGGGCCGAACTCGCCGGGGATGTCGAAGATGTAGGCGACCCGGATGCCGTACCGGTCGCGCGCCTGCCGGACGGCCAGGTCGAGCGCCTCGGTGATGGCGGGCATGGGCATGCCCATGCGCTGGTGGGTGTACGGGGTGACGGTCAGCTCGACGTAGCGCACGTTCTGCGCGGCGAGGTCGCGCGCGGTGCCCAGGACCAGCGTGGCGACGTCCTCGGGGGTGCGCACCAGGCTGGAGACCGACTCGTAGACGGTGGCGAAGTGCGGGAAGTCGGTGAAGCGATAGAAGGTCCGGAGCTCTTCCTCGTTCGCGGGAACGGGCCCGCCGGGGTGCCGGCGGGCCAGCTCCAGGACGGTCGGCACCGACGCCGAGCCGACCAGGTGGACGTGCAGTTCCACCTTGGGGAGCGCGTCGATGAAGGAGTGCAGGGACGGGGCCGGTCCGGCCCCCGTGAGGTGGTCTTCGGTTGTCGCCATGGCGCGAGACGCTAACAACCCGGGCACCCTCCCCGACAGTCAAAGGGCCTGTTTCTGCCACAAAGTTGTCAGGTTGCGGAAATCGCCTGGTCGGCGACGTGCAGAGCGAGCGCCATGATGGTGAGCTGCGGGTTGACCTCGGGGCAGCCGGGCACGACCGACGCGTCCGCCACGACGACCCCGCGGACCCCGCGCAGCCGCCCGGACGGGTCGACCGGCGCCCGTTCCGGATCGGCCCCCATCCTGGCCGTGCCGGTGGGGTGGAAGCCCGCCAGCCGCAGGTCCATGACGGGCGCGGACGCGACGGCGGACCGCAGGGACCCCGGGCCGCCCGCGACCGGCGCGTGCGGCAGGCCGGTGAGCACCTCGCGTGCCCCGGCCGCGAAGAGGATCTCCCCCATCGCGACCATCGCGCGCCGCAGCCGCGCCTCGTCGGCGCGGGCCAGGTCGTAGCGCAGGACGGCGCGCCGCCGCCCGTGCACCCGTCCGGACGGCGCGTCGGCGATCATCGCGCCGATCACCGCCAGCCCGTCCGACCCGTCCAGCTCCCGCCGCAGCGCGCGGCCGGCCCCGGGGAGCGCGAACGAGCTCATCCCCGGCGGGCTCGCCGTCGCCTCGATGAGGATGCCGTCGTCGTGCAGCTCCTCCACGCCGACGCTCTGCATCACCCCGGACCACGACCGCACCGGCTCGTCGAACCGGCCGGCCAGGTTGGTGGCCGGATGGACGGTCATCCCCCGGCCGAGCGCCGGGTGGCCGCCCAGGCCCGAGCGCCGCAGCAGCGGCGGCGTCTGCGTCGCGCCCGCCGCCACGACGACGAGCGGGCTGAGGATCTCCAGCACCGACCCGTCGGGGCGGCGCGCCCGGACGCCGGCGGCCGCGCCGCGTTCGACGATGACGCGCTCCGCCCTCGCCCGCGTCACGATGCGCGCCCCCGCCACGCACGCCTGCGGCAGCGCGTTGAGGTGCACGCCGTTCTTGGCGTTGCGCGGGCATCCGGCGGCGCACTGGCCGCTGCCGCCGCAGCCGGGTGCGTTGCGGCGCAGCGGCGCCGCCTCCCAGCCGAGCCGCCGCGCGCCCTCCAGCGCGAGGAGGCCGTTGCGGCCCAGCACGTCGAGCGGCTGGCGGGCGACGCCCAGCATGGCCTCGACCTGGTCCAGGTACGCGGCGTAGCCCTCGATCCGGACGCCGGCGACGTCCTCCCAGCGGCGCAGCACCCGGCCGGGCGTGCGGTAGCACGTGCCGCTGTTGATCAGTGTGGTGCCGCCGACCGCGCGGCCCTCCGGCAGCAGCACCGGCGGCCGGCCGAGGGCGACGGACGCGCCGCCGTCCCGGTAGATCTCCACGAACCGGTCGAGCGGCGCGCGCTCCCTGAAGTCGGCGGCGACGTGGCGCCGCCCCTCCTCCAGCACGATGACCGGTATCCCGGCGCGGGCCAGGGTGCGGGCGGCGACGGCGCCGCCGGCCCCGGATCCGATCACCACCGCGCCGGCGGTCGTGCAGGACGGCCATTCCGACGACGGCGTGCAGTCCAGGATCGGGTCGGGCCGGGCGCCCTCGTAGGAGACCGGCGGCGCGTCGTGGGGTGAGGCCAGCCGTTCGGTCCCGGCGGCCAGGAGGAGCGGGATCTTGAGCGTCTCGACCAGCCGCGCGCCCGCCGGGCGGGCGGCCACGACCGCGCAGACCGCCTCCCGCCGCCCGGGGTCCAGTGCCTCCAGCGGCCGCCCGGTGAGCACGCGCGCGGCCAGGTCGAGCACCTCCGCGCCGGAGCGCAACCCCACCCGGGCCGGACGGGGGAACGCCCGTCCCATCGCCTCCAGGCGCGCCTCGATCCGGGCGAGCTCGCCGGCGTCCTCCACTCCGAGCAGCGCCGCGGCCGTGCCGCCCAGCGCGCTCATCGCGACCCGACCTCGGAGTGCGCGGTGCCCTCCAGCCGCCATTCGCGTTCGACCCGCCACCCCTCCCGGCCCGTCCGCCTGGACACCACGATGAGGGCGTCGGCCCGCTCGGAGTTGCGGCAGACCGCGGGCCGTCCGTCGGGGTCGGAGTAGTCGACGGCCACGGTCTCCCCGGGCCGCTGGGTGACCCGGATCTGGATCCGCCGGTCCCCCACCCGCCCGCGCACCGTCCACGTCGGCAGGGCGATGTCGGCGCGCAGCCGCAGGGCGGCCAGCAGCGGGTCGCCGCCCGGCCACTCGGCGCCGCCGACCCGCAGCCGGACGAACGGCAGCGCGGGCAGCCGGTTGAGCCCGGGGCGGGTGGACACGGCGGCGACGACCTCGCAGACGTCGCCGCCGCCCAGGTCGGCGTGCAGCCACGCCCATCGTTCGGCGTTCCCGTGCCCGTAGATCCGGGCCGTGCCGCCGGGGGCGTCCCGCAGGTCCAGCTTCCGGTCACCGACCCGCAGCGTGCCGCCGTACGACGCGGCCGGCTTCGGCACGATCTGCGCGGCGGGCAGCAGTTCACGTTCCCAGGCCCAGCGCGGGAACGTGTAGAGCGCCGGGCCCCCACCGCTCTCGGTGAGCTCCCAGCCGATGTCGCCCGCGATCCCGGTGAGCCGTTCGACGTCCTGGCCGTCCCAGGGGCCGGGGCCGAACCGGCCGAACGCCGGGCGCTCCCCCGGTGGGAAGACCGCGGCCCAGCCGTGCAGGCGCGCCGCGCTCCCGTCGCTCGGCGCGACGAGCTCGTGGTGGAGCCAGACACCGGTGCCGGTGGCGGGGTCGGTCAGCGTGGTGTACCAGACTTCGAGCCGTCCCCGCTGCCCGCGCCAGCGCGAGGCGAACACGTCCCCCGCGCGCCCGCCCGCGCCTGCCGCGGCGCCCGGGACGGCGGTCCGGCCGGCGCCCGGGAAGCGGAAGCCGGCCAGGAAGCGCACCAGGTCGCGGCGGAGCCGGAAGCTCAGGCGCGCCTCACCGACGATCTCGCCGTCCTCGTCGGTGATCGTCGCGGGCAGGTGGGTCATCGAGTGAACGGGACGGCGCGGCGTGGTCGACTTCCAGCCGTCGAGGTGGAGCCGCCGCCCGTCGGCGGCGGTGAAGCCGAGGGTGTAACGGATGCGGCGGGCCGTGATCGGCGCCACCCGCAGGCTCCCGGTGGCCGCCGGGTCGTCGGCCAGGCCCTCGATCCGGGCGCGGCCGGTCAGCGTGCCCGCCACGTCGCCCCACGGCCGCAGCACGCCGGGCAGGTCGGCGGACAGGTCGAGCCGCATCGGCCGGTCGCGGTCCTCCCCCGCGAGCCGGACCGTGCCCTCCATGACCTCGTCGAAGGTGGTGCGTCTGCCGGTCATGTCACGTCTCCTCCGAGCGGGTTGAGCATGAGCGCCTCGGTCTCGGCCAGGTAGGCGCTCGCGGCGGCGCGGGCCCGTTCCGGATCTCCGTCGCACAGGGCCCCGACCAGCGGGGCGATGCGGTCGGCCGCGGCGGCGGGATCGGCGAAGGCGTGCCGGAACACCTCGCAGACCTCCAGGTAGGCGTTGAGCAGCGCGTTGACCAGGAAGCCGTAGACCCGGTTGCCGGTCGCCGCCGCGATCACGCGGTGCATCTCGCACTCGGTGAGCTGCGCGTCCCCCGCGTCGGCGCAGGCGCGCAGCCGGCCGGCGAGCGCGACGAGCCCGTCCCGCTGCTCGGCGGTGATGTGCGCCGCGGCCTTGGCGGCGACCTGCGCGCCGACCTCGCGCCGCACCTCGAAGATCTCGCCCATCCAGGTCGGCCCGACGGTGCGGACCAGCAGGGGCAGCAGCTCGGGGCCGCCGAGGCGCTCGTAGTCGCGGACGCGCGTGCCGACCCCGTGCTTGGTCTCCACCAGCCCGACCTGCGCCAGCCGGACGATGGCGTGCTTGAGCGAGGTCCGCGTCACCTCGTACGACGCGGCCAGCTCGCGCTCCGGCGGCAGGTAGGACCCCGGCGGGTAGCGCCCGCTCAGCACGTCGTCGCGCAGCCGTTCGGTCAGCGCGTCGACGACGGTGTCGCGGGCGATCGGCGAGGTCATGGGCGACTCCTGAGGCAAGTGACTCAGTGGCTCATCCACTGAGCCACCCGAGCATGTCAACCGGGCATCACCGCGTCAAGTGCGCCAGGATGGGGGCATGCGCGCCGCCCGGCTGATCTCTCTCGTCCTGCTCCTGCAGGCCAGGGGCACCATGACGGCCGCCGAGCTGGCCCGCGAGCTGGAGGTCTCCGAACGCACCGTCTACCGCGACGTCGAGGCGCTGTCGGCGGCCGGCATCCCGGTGTACGCCGAGCAGGGGCGCAACGGCGGCTACCGGCTCGTCGACGGTTACCGCACCCGCCTGACCGGGCTCAGCCGCGAGGAGGCCGAGGCGCTCTTCCTGTCCGGGCTGCCGGGCCCGGCCGGCGACATGGGGCTGGCCGACGCCGTCGGCGCCGCCCAGCTCAAGGTCCTGGCCGCCCTCCCCGCCCCGTTCCGGGACGCGTCGGCGCGCGCCGGGCAACGTTTCCACCTCGACGCGCCCGGCTGGTTCGGCGACGCCTCACCGCCGCCGCTGCTGGAACGGCTCGCGCGGGCGGTCTGGGGCGACGAGGCCATCGAGATCCGCTATCGCAGGCGCCCCGACCAGGAGTTCACCCGGCGCGTCGACCCCTACGGGCTCGTCCTCAAGAACGGCTCCTGGTATCTCGTCGCGTCCGTCGGCGACGGCCACCGCACCTACCGGGCGGACCGGATCACCGAGGTCGCGGAGGCCGGCGGGGCCTTCGACCGGGACGAGGACTTCGACCTGGCCGGTTACTGGACCGGCCAGGCCGCCGCGTTCCTGCGGTCGATGTTGCGGGACGAGATCGTGGTCCGGCTCAGCCCGCGGGGGATGCGGCGGCTGCGCCACGCGGTCGAGCCGTACGCCGCCGAACGCGCCGCCGAGCGGGCCGGACCGCCCGGCGCGGACGGCTGGGTGGTCACGCGCCTGCCGGTGGAGTCACCGGACGTCGCGTTCGCCCAGATGTTGTGGCTCGGGCCCGAGGTCGAGGTGGTCGAGCCCGCGGAGCTGCGCGTACGGCTGCGCGACTCGGCCGAACGCGTCGCCGCGCTCTACCGGTAGGCCGCGGCACTCTACCGGTAACCGGTGGCGTCGGCGGGCTTGCCCTGGCGTTCGACCTCGGCGATGTAGCGCCACGCGTCCGGGCGGCTGCCGTCGAGGTCGGTGAACCCGTACACCTGGGACAGCTCCCCGCTTGACGACGACCGGCCGTTCCAGCGGTGCCGGTCCGGGTCGGCGGCGAGCGCGGCGACGGCGCGCCCGACGAACGCGGGCGACTCGGAGATGACGAAGTGCGGGCTCGTGCGGGCGCCCTCGAGCCAGTCGTCCTCGGTCACGCCGAAGTTCTCCAGCATCGACTCGGACCGGATCCAGCCCGGCGTCACCGAGACCGCGGTGCAGCCGTGCGGCTCGACCTCGGCGGCCTGGCCGAGGCCCATCCTGATGACGGTCCACTTGGCGAGGTCGTAGAAGTAGCCCGATTCCCTGCGGTACTCGGCGTTGGTCTCGGCGGTGCCGTCGGTGACCTCCACGACGAGCCCGCCGGGGTTGCGGATCAGCAGCGGCAGCGCCCGGTGGCTGGTGATCACGTGGGTCTCGATCGCCAGCTTGAGCAGCCGCAGGCCGTTCTCCAGCGAGTGGTCCCACAGGGCGCTGCCGAACTCGAAGAGGTGGTCGGCGCCCCAGATGTCGTTGACGAGGACGTCGAGCCGGCCCTGTTCGGCGTCGATGCGCCGGACGAGCCGGTCGACCTGCTCGATCTCCAGATGGTCGGTCGGGACCGCGATGCCCGTCCCGCCTGCGGCGGAGACGAGCTCGGCGGTCTCCTCGATGGTCTCCGGCCGGTTCATCTCCGACCGGCCGGTACGGGTGGTGCGGCCCGTCACGTACACGGTGGCCCCCGCGGCCCCGAGCTCCACGGCGATGCCGCGGCCCGCTCCGCGGGTGGCCCCCGCGACCAGTGCGATCTTCCCGGTCAGCTCTCGTTCGCTCATGGAACGAGCGTCACAGGAAAACCTGACAGCCCGCGTCAGGGATTGAAGATGCTCACGCCGCCGGGGCCGACGAGGAAGCCGAGGACGATGAGGACGATCCCGAACAGCAGCTCGCGCCGGGCGATGATGACATAGATACCGGCGATGATCATGATCACCGCGATGAGCCAGAGTAGAGTCAGCATGGCGGCGGGGTCCCCGCGAGGGAACCCCGCAAAACCGTCCTCTATTTTCGGTCCGCCCCTAATTACGGCAGAGGCGCAGTACGTTACCCACGATCCGGTGCCCCGACCGGCCCGCCGCGGTGAGGATCGACTCCGGGTGGAACTGCACCGCCCAGCGCCTGCGCCCGGCGTCCTCGATGGCCATCACCACCTCCCCGGTCACCGCCGTGACCTCGAAGCCCTTCACCTGCTCGGGCCTGGCGTGCAGCGAGTGGTACCGCGCGGCGGTGAACTCGCCGGGCAGCCCGCCGAGCACCTCGCCGCCGGTCACCCGCACCTGGCCCGGCTTGCCGTGCGCGGGCTCGGGCAGCAGCGAGAGTTCGCCGCCCGCGTGCTCGACCATCGCCTGCAGCCCGAGGCAGACGCCGAAGACCGGCAGCCGCCGCGCGTCCAGCTCGTCGAGCAGCGCCGCGGTGGCGAAGTCCTCGGGCCGCCCGGGGCCCGGCGACAGGACGACCAGGTCCGGCGCGTGCTCGTCCAGCATCCCGGCCGGGAAGCCGTGCCGCAGCGTGACGACCTCGGCGCCCTTCTGCCGGAAGTAGTCGGCCAGGGTGTTGACGAACGAGTCCTCGTGGTCGACCAGCAGCACCTTCAGGCCGTCGCCCGGGCGGTCGCCCTCCTCGCCCGCCGCCTCCACCTCCGCCGCGGCCGGCTCCCCGCCGGCGTCCACGGCGGCCTGGGCCTGGCTCTCGGCGAGCGCGCCGAGCAGCGCGCTGGCCTTGAGGTGCGTCTCGCGCTCCTCCTCGTCGGGGTCGGAGTCGTAGAGCAGCGTCGCGCCCGCCCGGACGGTGGCGACGCCGTCGCGGATCTGCGCGGTCCGGAGCGTGAGGCCGGTGTTCATCGAGCCGTCGAAGCCCACGAAGCCGACCGCGCCGCCGTACCAGCGCCGAGGCGAGTCCTCGTGGTCCTCGATGAACTGCATCGCCCAGGCCTTGGGCGCGCCGGTGACCGTCACCGCCCACATGTGGGTGAGGAACGCGTCGAGCGCGTCGAAGCCCGGGCGCAGCCTGCCCTCGATGTGGTCGACGGTGTGGATCAGGCGCGAGTACAGCTCGATCTGCCGGCGGCCGAGCACCTTGACGCTGCCCGGCACGCAGATCCGCGACTTGTCGTTGCGGTCGACGTCGGTGCACATCGTCAGCTCGGACTCGTCCTTGAGCGAGGTCAGGATGGTCCGGATCTGCTCGGCGTCCTCCAGCGCGTCCTGGCCGCGCCGGATCGTCCCGGCGATCGGGCAGGTCTCCACCCGGTCGCCGCCGACCCGGACGAACATCTCCGGGGACGCCCCGACCAGGTACTCCCCCTCCCCCAGGTTGAACAGGAACTCGTACGGCGCCGGGTTGGTCTCGCGGAGCCGTTCGAAGAACGCCGACGGCGAGTCGCAGCGCCCGTACATCGCGTGGCCCGGCGTGACCTCGAACAGGTCGCCGCGGATGAACTTCTCCTTGGCGTCCCGCACCATCTGGGCGTAGACCCCCGGCACCGGCTGCGGCGGGAGCTCCGCCGCGGTCACCGCGGGCGTCGGCTCGGTCTCGCGCGCCAGCCCGGCGGTGCTCGCCCCGCCGACCTCGAAGTCGTAGGACATGCGGTGGGAGACCTCGAGCTTGCGGTCGACGACCACCATCTCGTCGGCCAGGTGCAGCACCAGGTCGCGCTGGTCGGCGGGCCGCTCCAGGTTGAGCCGCAGCGGCTCGAACTGCAACGACAGGTCGTAGCCGAACGCGCCGTACAGGCCCAGGTGCGGGTCGTCGCACCGGAACAGGTCGACGATCGCGCGGATCGCGGTGAAGACCGTGGGCTGGCGGCTGCGCTCCTCCTCGGTGAAGAACTCCTCGGTGGGCGGCACGAACAGCCCGAACCGGCCGGGCTCGTCCGCGGTGACCTCGCCGGCGCCGCGCAGGACGCCGGCCAGCGCGGGCAGCACCACCTCGCCGCGGCCGTTGAGGGCCCGCGCGGTGATCGTGCGCCCCCGCGCCACGATCTCCAGGCACGGGTCGAGGTAGGCCATGTGCCAGCGGCTGTACCGGCCCGGATACTCCATGCCGGAGCTGAGGACGCCGCCGCGCCGCTCGCCCACCGAGGCGACGAGGGCGTTGAGCACGTCGGACTTGCGCTCGGGGTCGACGGGTGTCGCGGTACGGCTGACCCGTACGCCCCCGGCGGTCACGAACTCGCTGGTCTGCGGCTGATATCGGTCGGTCTCCACCGCGGTGGCCCCTCGTGGTCAGGCCCTGCACACCGGCGGCGAAACGCGAGACGACCGCCGGGTGAGGGCGGTCGCCGGAAAGTTCGAGCAAGCACGAATCTGGCACCGCCTCAGCGGCGCCACCACCACTGGTGGGTCTCGATTCGCATGCGGCGAGCCTACCGGTTCGCCGGACGGGGGTCGAGCCGCGACGCTCGCCGAACGGGGTTCTAAATTCGGCCCCGGCTTGTCATCATGGCGAAAAGGGTCCGCTTACGTGGGCGTGCGCCCTCCGGCGCGCGCCCGCCCACCGCACCGGGAGCTCCCAGCCATGACCGGCACGAACACCGAGTTCGAACTGCGCGGGGTCAACCACCTGGCCCTGGTCTGCAGCGACATGAAGCGCACGGTCGACTTCTACTCGGGCGTGCTCGGCATGCCGCTGATCAAGACGATCGAGCTGCCGATGGGCTGGGGACAGCACTTCTTCTTCGACTGCGGGGGCGGCAACGCGCTGGCGTTCTTCTGGTTCCCCGACGCCCCCGAGCCGGTGCCCGGCGTGTCCGCCCCCAAGAACCTGCCCGACCGCGGCGAACTGCTGTCGGCCGTCGGCTCGATGAACCACATCGCCATCGACGTGCCCCCGGACCGGATCGAGGAGTACCGGGACAAGCTGATCGCCAAGGGCGTCGACGTCGGCGTGCTGCTCAACCACGACGACAGCGAGTTCGGGGTGGCCAGGGAGCCGCACGACGGGGTGTTCGTGCGGTCCGTCTACTTCAAGGACCCCGACGGGATCCTGGTCGAGTTCGCCTGCTGGACGCGGGACCTCGACCAGCCCGGGGACGTGCGGCACGAGCCGAAGACCGCCGCCGACCGTACCGTCTGAGATCCGCCACGAGCAGCCTCCCGCCCGTTCGGTCCGGTCGCGCGGTGACCTGGGGTTTCGGATCGTGGACCCGTTGGACCGATCCACCCACTCGTGCCACGACTGAGATTCAGCTGTGACCAGGGGGTGGTTATGCTCCCGCCACTCACCCCTGATTTCAGGCCCGTCTCAGGATGCGGACGGGTCGCGCGATGCGCACGCGACGAGGAGGAACCCCCCTTGGCCTCGCAAGACTCGCAGGACTCGCAAGGTCCGCCGCCGGCACCCCGGCGCTCGGATCGCAGTCACTGGAACTGGCTGCTCGTTGTCCCGGTCGTGATCCCCCTGCTCACGTTCCTGTTCAACAAGGAGGAGCCGCGGCTCGGCGGGTTCCCCGCCTTCTACTGGATCCAGCTGCTCGTCTTCATCCCGCTGGGCGTGATCAGCACGCTGGTCGTCTACCGCATGACCAAGCGGAAGGAGGACTGACCGATGAGCAGCGATCACGTCACCGAGCTGGTGATCTTCGGTCTTCTCTTCGCGCTGGTCAGCGGGATGGGCTTCGTCGCCGCGCGGTGGCGCCGCCCGACCACGATGGACAGCCTGGACGAGTGGGGCCTGGGCGGCCGCAACTTCGGCAGCTGGGTCAGCTGGTTCCTGATCGGCGGCGACCTCTACACCGCCTACACGTTCGTCGCCGTGCCGGCGCTGGTGTTCGGCGCCGGCGCGATGGGCTTCTACGCGGTCCCCTACACGATCGTGGTCTACCCGCTGGTGTTCCTGGTGCTGATCCGGCTCTGGTCGGTGTCGCACGTGCACGGCTTCGTGACCCCCGCCGACTTCGTGCGGGCCCGCTTCGGCTCGCCGACGCTGGCGCTGGTGGTCGCGATCACCGGCATCGTCGCGACGATGCCCTACATCGCGCTCCAGCTGGTCGGCATCGAGGCCGTCCTCAAGGCGATGGGCGTCGAGGGCCACCTGCCGATCATCATCGCGTTCGCGATCCTGGCCGCCTACACCTACCAGTCCGGCCTGCGGGCGCCCGCCCTCATCGCGTTCGTCAAGGACGTGCTGATCTACCTGGTGATCATCGTCGCGGTGATCTACATCCCGAGCAAGATCGCCGGCGGCTGGGGCGGCATCTTCGACGCGGCGCAGGCCAAGTTCGACAAGACGCCGGCCCCCGGTGACGGCATCTTCCTCAACGACGCCAACCAGCTCAACTACGCGATGCTCGCACTCGGCTCGGCGCTGGCGCTGTTCCTCTACCCGCACAGCATCACCGGCGTGCTGGCCAGCAAGAACCGCAACGTGATCAAGCGCAACATGGCGGCCCTGCCCGCCTACAGCTTCGTGCTGGGCCTGATCGCGCTGCTGGGCTTCATGGCCATCGCCGCCGGGGTCAAGCCGATCGGCACCGACACCAACACGGTGGTGCCGGTGCTGTTCGACCAGATGTTCCCGAGCTGGTTCGCCGGCGTCGCGTTCGCCGCGGTCGGCATCGGCGCGCTGGTCCCCGCCGCGATCATGTCGATCGCCGCGGCCAACCTGTTCACCCGCAACATCTACAAGGAGTACATCCGCAAGGACGCCACCGAGAAGCAGGAGGCCACGGTCAGCAAGCTGGTCTCGCTGATCGTCAAGGTCGGCGCGGTCGCCTGCATCCTGCTGCTGGACCCGCAGTTCTCCATCGACCTGCAGCTGATCGGCGGCGTCATCATCCTGCAGACGCTGCCCGCGGTGGCGCTCGGCCTGATGACCCGCTGGTTCCACCGCGGCGCGCTGATCGCCGGCTGGGCGGCCGGCCTGGCGTGGGGCCTGTGGATGCTCTACGAGATCCCCAACCCGGCCAAGGGCAAGGAGCACTTCGGCGGTTCGGCCTACAACCTGAGCGAGCTGGGCTTCGACACCAAGATGACGATCTACGTCGGGGTGCTGGCGCTCGCGCTGAACCTCCTCGTGGCGATCATCGGCACGGTGATCCTCAAGGCCGCCAAGGTCAAGGACGGCGAGGACGCCACCCGTACGGACGACTACACCGCCGACGAGGGCGACCCGAAGGTCAAGGACCTGGAGCTGACCGGCTCGACCTGATCCGGACCGTTTCCCATCCCACCCCGCTGAGCCCGGTCCCCGTCCAGGGGCCCGGGCTCAGCTCATGAACGGGCGCGGCTCATGAACGGGCGCGGCTCATGAACGGGCGCGGCTCATGAACGGGCGCCGCCCGTCCGGGCGCGGCTCGCAGGGGTTCAGCCGGTGTACGCGGGGTCGGCGACGGCCAGCTTGTCGGCGACGGTCTCCAGCAGGGCCTCCTTGACCTCGTCGTAGCGGTCGTCCAGGCGGCCCTCCCGGATCGCGGCGGCGAACCCGGCGTCGTCGTCGAAGCCCAGGCCGGCCAGCCGCGCCGCGTGCGCGCGTTCCTGCCCGGGCCCCAGCGCGAGCTCGCGCTCGACCATCCCGAGGACGTTGACCGCGACCAGGCCGTGGAAGCGCGTGCGCCCCTCCAGGGTGGACAGGACGTCGCGTTCGAGGAACTCGCGGACGGCCGCGACGAGCTCGCGGGCGTCCGGGGCGTCGTGCGGCTGGGGCATCGCGCTTCCTCCCGATCCAGGACAGAATGCGATTCTAGACCCGAGGAGGGATCATGAGCTTCGAGGTGCCCGCGTCCGTCCGGCCGATCCGCGACGCCGTCCACGGCTTCATGACCGAGCGGGTCGAGCCCGCCGAGCCGGTGCTGAGGAGGGGCGGCGACGAGGCCACCGCGCTGCTCGCCGAGCTTCGGCGGCAGGCGAAGGCCGAGGGCCTGTGGGCGCTCGGCCATCCGAAGGAGCTGGGCGGCGGCGGGCTGCCCTTCCTCGACTACGTGTACGTGAACGAGGTGCAGGGCCGCAGCGAGTTCGGCCAGCTCGCGCTCGGCACGTACACGCTCCAGGACTCGATCATGCTGCACCGGTACGCGAGCGAGCGGCAGCGCGACCGGTTCCTCAAGCCGCTGGTGCAGGCCGAGATCAACCCGAGCTTCGCGATGACCGAGCCGGGGATCTCCAGCTCCGACCCCACCCAGCTCACCACCACCGCGACGCTGGAGGGGGACGAGTGGGTGATCCGGGGCCGCAAGTGGTTCACCACCGGCGCGAGCCTGGCCGCGTACACCACGGTCATGTGCCGCACCGAGCCCGCGGACACCTCGCCGTACCTGTCGTTCAGCATGATCCTCGTGCCGACCGGGACCCCGGGCTACACGATCGTGCGCGACACTCCGGTGCTCGGCCTCGACGGCTCGCACTGCGAGGTGCTGTACGACGACGTCCGGGTGCCGGCCGACCACCTCCTCGGGCCGCGCGGGCACGGTTTCGTGATCGCCCAGGAGCGGCTCGGCCCCGGCCGGATCTTCCACTGCATGCGCTTCCTCGGGCAGGCGCAGCGGGCGTTCGACCTGATGTGCGCGCGGCTGCACGAGCGGACGGCGTTCGGCGGGCCGCTGTCGGGCAAGCAGCTGCTCCAGCAGCACGTCTTCGACTCCTACTCCGAGATCCAGTCGTCCCGGCTGCTCACGCTGCACGCCGCGCACAAGATCGACGCCGGCGAGCAGGCGCGCGTGGAGATCGGCGTCATCAAGGTGGCGGCGGCCCGCATGCTGCACAACGTCATCGACCGCGCCATCCAGGTGTACGGGGCGGAGGGCCTCACGCCGGACACGCCGCTGGACCACATGTACCGGCACGCCCGCGCGGGGCGCATCTTCGACGGGCCCGACGAGGTGCACGTGACGACGACCGCGCGGCGCATCCTCAAGGAGTACAAGGAGGGGCGCACCTGGGAGTTCGGCCTGCGCTGACGCGGCCGCCCGCCTCCCCCTTCACGGCGTGGCCGTCAAGTTCCGCCCGCTGTCCGGCTCCGGCCGCCCCGGTGCTGCCTGCGCCTTCGCACATGGCCGGATGAGGCGCTGGGCTCATGGCAAATAGATAGGTTACTTTCCTATTCAAAATGCTGCCCTGAGATCGACGCCGACTCAAGGAAAGCCGGTCCACGCTGCCATGAAGACCCCGATGAGATCCGCAGCCATCGGCTCGGCCGTCGCGCTCGCCGCGACCTTCGCCGTGGCCTCCACCCCCCTCACCGCGTCCGCCGCCTGCTATCCGGACGCCGGCGACCTGCTGATGACCTACCAGCCGGTCGACCACACCGTCACCGACGCCTCGTACTTCCTCGCGCGGCTGACCCTCGCCAACGGCGACGGCCGCTGCGCGCTCGGCGGCGGCTGGACGATGTACTTCAACTCCGTCCGCCAGCCCGCCGCGGTCCTGCCCGGCGCCGCCGGGGACATCGCGCGCGAGCAGCTCGCCCGCCAGGGCCTCTCGGTGGCCCGCGCCGACAGGGCGCAGAGCGGCGACTTCTACGCGCTCAAACCCGCCGCCTCCTTCAGGCCGGTGGCCCCGGGCGAACGCCGCGCGATCGACGTCAACATCGAGCTCTGGGCGACGCACAAGTCCGACGGGCCCGCCGGATGGAGCATCGCCCACGGCGACGGCAAGCCCCGCTGGATGCCGTCCAAGACGCTGCTCGACCCCGCGGACCCGAAGCAGACCAAGGCGTTCTCCGGCGACGTGCGCCCCGTGCAGACGGCGGCGACCCGCTTCGCCGAGAACACCTCGCCCAGGCAGGACCTCACGCTGCGGCAGCGCATCGTGCCGCAGCCGCTGTCGGCCGCCGCGACCGGCGGCACGGTGCGGATCGACGGCGCGTCGTCCATCGCGCACCCCGCCGCGCTGCGCGGCGAGGCGGCCTACCTGAGGTCCGCGCTGCGCGACGCGGCCAAGGGCGGCGGCGCGCCCCTCACGCTCCGCCTGGACCCCCGGCTGGACGTCGACCGCGACGGCGAGGCCGACGCCGAGGGCTACACCCTCACCAGCACCGCAGGGGGCGTGGAGATCGTCGGCACCGACAGGGCCGGCGTGCTCTACGGGGTCCAGACGCTCCGGCAGCTGATCCCGGCGAACGCCCGCGAGGCGGGCGGCGACCAGGTCGCCGTGCCGCGGGCGCGGATCGCCGACGCCCCGCTGTTCGGGTACCGCGGCCTGCACATCGACACGGCCCGGCACTTCGAGACCAAGGAGACCGTCAAGAAGTTCCTGGACCTGATGGCCTTCACCAAGCTCAACCGGCTGCACTTCGGCCTGACCAACGACGAGGGGTGGCGGGTCGAGATCCCCGGCCTGCCCGAGCTCACCGGGTTCGGGTCCAGGCGCGCCCTCGACCCCGCCGAGACCGGGTCCCTGCACCAGGGCATGGGATCGGTCAACGACCTGGGCGGCGGCGACGGCGTCGCCGGCAAACCGCGGAGCCAGACCGAGGCCAACCTCGGGCGCAGGCCCGCCTACCAGGGCGTCGAGCAGTCGATGCAGAACTTCGTCGGCAAGGGCAGCGGGCACTACTCGGTCAAGGACTTCCAGGAGATCCTCGCCTACGCGGCCGAGCGGCACATCGAGGTCGTGCCCGAGCTGAACTTCCCCGCGCACGCCCGCGCCGCCGTCCAGTCGATGGAGCGCCGTTACCAGCGCACCGGTGACGCCACGTACCGGCTGCTCGACCCCGCCGACACCTCGCGGCACGTCAGCGTGCAGTACTACAACGACAACCTCGCCAATCCGTGCGTGCCCGGCACGTACGCCTTCCTGACGAAGGTCGTCGGCGAGGTCAAGAAGATGTACCGGTCGGCGGGCGCCCCGCTCAACCGGGTCAACCTGGGCGGCGACGAGCCGCCGGGCCCGCCGGACGGATGGTGGTCCGGCTCGCCGGCCTGCGAGAACGACCCCGACACGGCGGGCAAGAACGGCGAGCAGCTCAAGGAGCTGTTCTTCACCAAGTGGAACGCCATCGCGCTCACCGCCGCCCCGGCCACCTCCGGCTGGGAGGACGTCACCCACCCCGACACCCCGTTCCGGCTGAAGAACTTCACGCCGCTGCCGTGGCAGAACGTGTGGGGCTGGGGCCGCGAGGACTGGGCCTACCGCTTCGCCAACGAGGGCACGCCGGTGATCCTGGCGCACGCCACCAACCTCTACATGGACCTGGCCTACAACAAGGACCCGGACGAGCCCGGCTACTACTGGGCCGCGTACGTGGACGAGAAGTCCACCTTCACCTACCAGCCGTTCAACGTGTACGCCAACGCCACCGAGACCCGGTGGGGAGCGCCGTTCACCCCCGACCCGAACTGGACCAGGCTCACCGAGACCGGCAGGAAGAACATCCTCGGGCTGGAGGCCCAGCTCTGGGCCGAGAACGGCAAGACGCCGGAGATCCGCGAATACCAGGCGTTCCCCAAGCTGCTCGGCGCCGCCGAGCGCGCCTGGAACCGCCGGACCCCCGGTACCGCCGAGATGCCGGCCGCCTGGAACACCTTCAACAACACGCTCGGGCAGGTCACCTTCCCGCTGCTGGACGCCTACAAGCCGGTCGGGCTGCACGGCGAGGGCGTCAACTACCGGATCCCGCCGCCCGGCGCGAAGCTCGACGGCGGCACGCTCACGGCCAACGTCCGCAACCCGGGCCTGGCCATCGAGTACTCCGCCGACGGCGTGCACTGGCGGGCCTACACCGGACCGGTCCGGGCGGGGAGCGCGGCCCTGACCCGCACCCGCGCATCGGACGGCAGGGCGAGCCGCCTCTCCCCGGTGAACGTGCCCGCCTGGCAGGACGGGACCGCCTACCGGCCGGGAACCCTCGTCACGTACCAGGGCGAGATCTTCACCGCCCGGTCGGCGAGCACCGGCCAGGCCCCGGACACCTCCCCCAGGGCCTGGACGCTGCTCCAGTGACCGGACCGGCCGGCTAGAGGGAAGGAGAGGCCGGGCGCCCGCCCCCACCGGGCCGCCCGGCCTCTCCGCGCCTTCGGTAATTGTCGGCAAAGATCCCTTCAATGCGGCCTTGGCGGCGCGACGGCCGGGAATCACGAGGTCAGCGGGGCCCTGCCCCACAGCACCACGAGTTTCCGGGGGGACCAGTTGCGTACCAGAGCGGCCGTCATCAGCACGGGGGTGCTCGCCCTCGTCGTGTCGGGACCGGCGGCATGGGCCGACGACCTCGACCTCGACCCGGGTACCGCCAGTCCCGGCGAGACCGTCACCGTCTCCGGTGGTTGCGAGGCCAACAACAACAGCCGCGACACCTACGTGAGCGTCTCCGGCGCCGCCAGCGGCGGCGGCGCGGTGACCAGCGGCTACTTCAGCGTCGACGCCAAGGTCAAGAAGAACGAGCCGGGCCGGTACACCGTCACGGCCAAGTGCATCCCGTCCGGCTACTCCCAGACCGGCAAGGTCAAGGTCGTGAAGAAGAAGTCGCGCGGCCACGACAGCAATCCCAGCGGCTGGGCGACGACGGGCGGCGGCGGCGCCCAGGGGCCCGAGCTGCCCTGGACCGGCGCCGGCCTGGCCATGGTCGCCGGGGCCGCGGGCATCGGCGGGATCGTGCTGTTCCGGGCCCGGGCCCGTGGGCGAGCGTAACCGCGGCTACCTGATCGCCGGCGGTCTCGCCGTCCTCGGCGCGCTGGCCATGGGCCAGGGCATGAGGGGCGGCGGCGGCGAGACGCACTACCGCGACCTCGGCGGCCCGCGGGCGCTCTGGAACATCCCGGCGGGCGCCGAGCTCGCCGTCTCGCCGCCCCGGCGGATCTCGATCCCCGACATCGGGCTGGACGCGGCGGTGATGAGGCTCGACAAGAAGGACGACGGCACGGTCCAGGTCCCGCCGTTCGACAAGTCGGGGCAGGTCGGCTGGTACCAGCGCGGCCCTGTGCCCGGCAGCCGGGGTTCGGCGGTGATGCTGGGGCACTACGACGACCTCGACGGGAAGGCCGTCTTCTACAGGCTCCACAAGGTCAAGCCGGGCACCGAGGTGCGGATCCGGCGGCACGACCGGAGCCAGGCGGTCTTCAGGGTGGACGCGGTCGAGCAGATCCACAAGTACGAGTTCCCCCGCAACCGGGTGTACGGCGACGTGCGCTACGCCGGGCTGCGCCTGGTGACCTGCGGCGGCTCCTACAACAAGGAGGAGCACTCCTACCGCGACAACATCATCGTCTACGCCCACCTCGTCGGGGCGGGATAGCCGGCGGACCCGGTGCTCAGGGCAACATCTGGAGGAGGTCCCATTCGTTCTCGGCGACGCGGCGGCCGAGGGCGGCGAGCTCGACGGAACGTTCGCCGCCGGTGAGATGGCGCTGGGCCTGCATCACGCAGATGACGGCCCAGCGCGCGACGCCGAACATCTCCCACCAGCGCAGCGCGACCCGGTCGACCTCGGTGCCGCCCGCGCGCTCGTACGCCTCGATCAGCTGCTCGTACGGGCCGAAGCCGCCGACCGGGTGCTCGGACCCGAACCGCCAGGCCTTCACGCACAACCAGCCGAGGTCCTCCAGCGGGTCGCCGAGGTGGGCCAGCTCCCAGTCGAGCACGGCGCGGATGCCGTCGGGGCCGATGATGAGGTTGCCGTTGCGGAAGTCGCCGTGCACGACGACGGACCGGTGCGCCGGCGGCCGGTTGCGGGCCAGCCAGCGCAGGGCGAACTCCAGCGCCGGGTGCGGCTCCCCGATGGAGTCGAGGACCGCTTTCCACGCCTCCAGCTGGTCGGTGCGTTCGAGCGCGGGGACGTCGGCGGCGGGGATGCGGTGGATCGCCGCCAGGGCCTCGCCGCACTGCGCGGCGAGGCGCGGCCGGACGTCCGCCAGCGCGGGATCGCGCAGGATGCGGCGCGGGATGGTCTGGCCCTCGACCCGTTCCATCACGACGAACTCGGCGCCGAGCGGCCCCTCGGGGCCCATCGCGGCGACCACCTCGGGGCTGGGCACGCCGGCAGCGGCGGCGGCGCGCATCAGCGCGGCCTCCTGCGTCAGGGCGTTGCTCGCCATCGCCCCCTGCGTCTCGAGGCGGAGGATGAGCGGATGGCTCTCCCCCGCCGCGGTGACCGCGTCGAACGCGCAGGTGACCCGGGACGCGCCGCCGCTGTCACGGCGCAGCCCGCGCACCCGCACGTCCGCGCCGTACCGCGCGGCGAGCACCTCGGTCAGCGGTCCGGTCAGCCGGTCGAGATCCACCGCGCACCCCTCGCATAAGTGACCACTTTCGCCCCATCCAAGCAGGGACCGTGCCGGTCGCGCGAGGACGGGGTCAGGTGCGGCCGTAGGAGTCTTCGAGGCGTTCGATGTCGTCCTCGTCGAACCGGCCGAACGCGATCTCCATGATGCGGACCGTCGTCGCCGACCTCGTGCCGAGGCGGTGCGTCTCACCGGCCCGGATGAGCACCCGGTCGCCGACCTCGGGATGGATCGTGCGGCCGGCCACCTCGAAGACCAGGCCCGGGTCGAGCGCCACCCACAACTCGTCGCGGTCGCGGTGGCGCTGGAGGCTGAGCCGCTGGCCCGGCTCGACGTGGATCAGCTTCACCGTCGAGGGCTCGTTGAGCGTGAACCGTTCGAAGCGGCCCCAGGGGCGCTCGTCGGTCACCACTGCGGGTTCGGTTCGAGGGGCGGACTGCACTGTCACCTCGGGAATCGTCATTTCCGGAACATCTCGAGAACACGGTCGGAGTACCCGGCGGCGGCCGGGAGGCCCTCCAGTATGAGGTCGGCGAGGCTGTCGACCACGGTCTCGCGCGGCACCTCGCCGACGTGGTCGAGCCACCAGTCGCCCGCGGTCTGCACCATGCCGATCACCGCGTGCGCCCAGACGTTGGCGCGGGTGCGGTCGGCCAGCTCGCCCTCGGCGATCATGACCTCGGCCAGCTCCCGGCTCAGGCCGCGGATCATCGTGCTCATGGCGCCGTGCGTGGCGGCGTCCTCGGCGCTGGCGCGGTGCATGAGGAACCGGTAGAGGTTGAGGTTCGCCGAGATCGTCGACAGGTAGGTGTCGATCGTCGACCGCACGCGCGCCCGCACCGAGGTGGCCCGGGAGAACTCGGCCCGGACGCCCTCGATCAGCTTGCGCGTGTGCCGCTCGGCCAGCGCCTGGTAGAGACCGCTCTTGTCGCCGAAGTGCCGGTAGAGGATCGGCTTGCTGATCCCCGCCTCGGCGGCGATGGAGGCCATCGAGGCGCCGGGGCCCTCGCGCTGGATGACGCGGTCGGCCGCCTCCAGCAGGGCACGGCGGCGGCCGGGGTCGCGCCCCGCCCCGGCCCGCGCCGTCCCCATGGTCGTCATGTGCAGAACCGTACGCCATCTCTGTGCGGTGCCCGGCATGCCGGTGGCCCATCTCACTGACGAAACGTCCAATACGGTCGTCCGCCGTGCGCGCAGGCCGGGAGGCCCCCGCCCGCGAGGGACGGGGGCTCGCTATCGACGCGGGTCAGCGCACCGGGAGGCCGGTGACGGTCCGCCCGATGACCAGCCGCTGGATCTCGCTGGTGCCCTCGAAAATGGTGAAGATCTTGGAGTCGCGGTGCATGCGCTCGACCGGGTACTCGCGGGTGTAGCCGTTGCCGCCGAGGATCTGGATGGCCTCCTCGGTGACGCGCACGGCGGCCTCGCTGGCCATCAGCTTGGCCATGGAGCCCTCGGCGCTGGTGAAGTCCTTGCCGTTCTTGGCCATCCAGGCGGCCCGCCACACCATCAGCCGCGCGGCGTCGACCTGGCACTTCATGTCGGCCAGCTTGAACGCGATGGCCTGGAAGTCACCGATCTTCTTGCCGAACTGCTCGCGCTCCTGGGCGTACTGGAGGGCGTAGTCGTAGGCGGCGCGGCCGACTCCGATGGCCATCGCGCCCACCGAGGGGCGGGTGGTCTCGAACGTCTTCATCGCGGCCTGGCCCTTGGAGCTCTTGCCCTCGCGGGTGCGCGCGATGCGCTCGTCGAACTTCTCCTTGCCGCCGACGATCAGGTGGCTCGGCACCCGCACGCCGTCCAGGATGACCTCGGCGGTGTGCGAGGCGCGGATGCCGTGCTTCTTGAACTTCTGGCCCTGCTTCAGCCCGGGCGTGCCGGCCGGGATGATGAAACTGGCCTGGCCCCGGCTGCCGAGGTCGGGGTAGACCGAGGCGACCACGACGTGAACGTCGGCGATGCCGCCGTTGGTGGCCCAGGTCTTGGTGCCGTTGATCACCCACTCGTCCTTGGCCTCGTCGTAGGCCGCACGGGTGCGGATCGAGCCCACGTCGCTGCCGGCGTCCGGCTCGGACGCGCAGAAGGCGCCCAGCTTCACGTCGTCGGTGGTGCCGAACATCTGGGGCACCCACTCGGCGATCTGGTCGGGAGTCCCCACGGCGGCGATCGAGGCGGCGGCCAGGCCGGTGCCGACGATCGACAGCGCGATCCCGGCGTCACCCCAGAACAGTTCCTCGAACGCGACCGGGATGCCGAGCCCGGTGGGCTCGAGCCACTGGGTGGCAAAGAAGTCGAGGGAGTAGAGGCCCACCTTGGAGGCCTCCTGGATCAGCGGCCAAGGGGTCTCCTCGCGCTCGTCCCACTCCTCGGCGGCGGGACGCACGACGTCCTTGGCGAACTCGTGCACCCACTGCTGGACTTCGCGGACGTCCTCGCTGAGCTCCAGCGAGAAAGGCGTCGCCGCGCTGCTCGTCATCGTTATTGACCCTTTCTCCAATATCGTCTGTTACCAACGGTAGCATCGGCTGGGGTTACCGGGGGTAACACGGTGGCCAGAGTCACAGAACGCGATGAAAAGCCGTCCCGGCTTAGCACCGGCGGAGCATCCGCGGAGGCGCGTCTCAGCCGCTGCGGTCCTTGATCGCGACCATCGTCACCGGCTGCCGGCCGGGCAGGTCGAACGTGCCCGCGCCGTGGAACTCGCGGTAGGCCGCCGCCGCGTCGAACTGCGTCGCCAGGAACACGCTCTTGGTGTCGTCGTCGTTGGTCATCGACGCCGCCCAGCAGGGCGTCCCCTCCGGCGCCCCGGTCTCCTCCAGCGTGGCGACGAGGTCGCCCCGCCCGCCCGGTTCGCCGTACAGCCGCACCGTCATATGAACCTCCCTCACGTTCTGAGGGACACTGTGATCACTCCAGCGAAGCTTGTCCATGGAAAGGTGGCCGGGCGGGGGCTGGAGGACGGTCAGAGGTTGTGGCGCGGGGCAAGGGGCTCGCGGAATCCGAGCACCGCCTCGATCATCTGGACGGCGGCGACCGCGGCCCGCACGTCGTGCACGCGCACGATCCGGGCGCCCTCCAGAACGCACGCCGCCAGCACCGCGATCGTGCCCTCCAGCCGGTCGTGCTGCGGCCGGTCCTGGATCTCGCCGATGAAGTCCTTGTTGGAGACCGCGACGAGCAGCGGGTAGCCGATGGCGGCGATCTCGCGCAGCCGCCGGGTGATCTCCAGCGAGTGGTAGGTGTTCTTGTTGAGGTCGTGCCCGGGGTCGATGACGATGTTGTCCGGGCCGACGCCCGCCTCGAGCGCCCTGTCCACCCGGTCGCGCAGGAACGCGGCCACCTCGCCGACCACGTCGCCGTACTCCGGTCGCGGGTGCTCCACCCGCGGACCGGCCAGGCTGTGCGTCACCACCAGGCCCGCCCCGGCCTTGGCGACCACGGGCGCGAGCTCGGGGTCCTTGAGCCCGCTGGTGTCGTTGACGACGTCGGCGCCCGCCTCCAGGGCCGCCGCGGCGACCTCCGCGCGGAACGTGTCGACCGAGATCACCGCGTCGGTCGCGGCCCGCGCCGCCCCGATCACCGGCGCCACCCGGTCGATCTCCTCGGCGACCGGGATCGCCGGGCCCTTGCCGAACGGCATGCCGCCGATGTCGAGCCAGTCGGCGCCGTCGGCGACGGCGCGCTCGGCCGCCTCGACCGCCTTGGCGAGCTGGAACGTGGCGCCCTTGTCGTGGAACGAGTCGGGCGTGCGGTTGATGATCGCCATGACCGCGACGCGGCGCGAGAAGTCGAACCGGCGGGCGCCGATGGTGCGATCCGGCCGGATCAGCTCAGGCAGGAATCCCGCGCTCTGTTCGTTCCGCGTCATGGACACGTCCTCCTCGATGCCCGGAGCCGGGCGACGGCGAGTTCCCAGTCAAGCACGCCCCGAGACCAGGCCGTGCTCAAGCCTCGGCGGGTTGCTGGCCGCCCTCACCTCCAGGTGAGGGCGGCTCGGGGCGTTCGGGAGGCGGCGGGCGCTCAGGGGGAGGCGCCTGGGGCGGGACCGGCGGAACGGGCGGGACCGGCGGAACGGGCGGGACGGGAGACGGCGGGATCGGAGGCGGCGGGGCGGGCGGAGTGTGCCGGGCGATCGACCGGCGGATCGCGCGGTCACGGCGACGGGCCCGCGGGCCGCGGCGCACCGGCAGCCGTCGCGAGAACGGGCTCAGCGTGCGGGTCACGCGGCGGATCAGCGTGACCGCCAGCGTGAACGAGGCGATCATGAGCGTCAGCATGGTCAGCGCGAAGAGCCAGCCGAAGTCCTGGAACACCTTGTCGGGCTCGCGGCCGAGGGTCTGGCTGAGCACAGCCTTCAGCGCCTCCTGGAGGCTCAGCACCATCGCCACGGTGCCGACCGAGGCGCCGACCAGGCCGCCCGTCCAGGCCGAAAGCGTGTCCAGGCGTTCCTGGAACCACGCCAGGTTGGCCCGCACCTGCCGTTCGAGGTCGCCCAGGTCGCGGATCAGGATCTCGCTGCTGTTGTGCACCCGGATGGGCTCGATGAGCTGCCCGATGCGGTCGTGCAGGACGTAGTCGTCGGTGGTGCTGGCCACCATGTGCTGCCAGCGTTCGAGCTGGTAGCGGGTGACGGTGAGGCGCTCGGTGAGCACCCGCTGGGTGTCGCGCTGGACGCAGCGCAGCACCGCCCGGCGCAGGCCGAGCGCCTCGAGCAGCTGGGTGCGGTCCGGGTCGATGACGTCCATCTCGGCGTCGCAGTCGCCCGCGGGCACCAGTGTGAGCGCCTGGTTCTCCGACAGGTACCAGCGGTCCAGCGTCTCCCGGCCGAGCGTGATCGGCACCGCGCGGATGTCGGTCCGGTCGGGGTACATGAGGTAGTCGATGGTGCGCTGCCACTCCCCCTCGGTCTCCATGCCCTGGAAGAGGGGGCTCAGCCGCGGGTTGACGATCTCGAACTGGACGCCGAAGCTGCCCGGGAACGGGTAGTTGATGAGCCCCTCGTCGTACATCTCGTGCAGCCGGTCGCATCCCTGGAGGCCTTCGAGGGCCCACAACGCGACCTTGGCCGGGTCCACCTCGCCGTGGACGCGCTCGTAGAGGTCGAAGAAGACCCAGTTCATCAGGCAGCGGACGTTGCCCTCGACGGTCTGGTCCGGGGAGACGTGCCAGCGCAGCGGATAGCCGGTGATCCACATGGCCCGTTCCAGCTGGCCGAGGACCTCGGCGGTGACGCGGCCGCCGTAGTCGAGCCACGCGGACCGTAGGGTGGGCCTGATGACCATGAATCCGGAGGCGTGCACCAGCAGGTGGACCGACACCTCGCCGCCGACCGGCCGGTCGCCGCTGCGCAGCCGCAACATCCCGTCGAACTCGATGGGCGGCAGCCGGTACCGGGCCACGTGCCCGAGCCGCAGGGTCTGGATGTCGAAGAACGCCTGGGCGTCGACGTCGAGGAGCCGCCCCCGGCCGTCACTTCCCGCGATAAGAAGGTCACGTGGCGCGATGTCGGCCAGATCACCGAGGTCGTACGTGCGGATCCAGCTAATCGTCCAGTCAGGGGGTATCTGACCCGCAATGCTCACTATCGCGATCGTAGCCCACAACGAGGAGCCCTATGTAGAGAATGCGATCAGGCAGGCGAGGGAGGCCGCCGACGCCGCCACGCGCGTCGTGGTCGTCGACAGCGCCTCGACCGACGGGACCGCCGCCCGCGCACGTTCCGCGGGATGCGAGGTGCTGCCCGCGCCGCTCGGAAAGGGCGCCGCCATGAAGGCGGTGGCCCGCGCCACCCGTACGCCCTGGTTGTGTTTTCTGGACGCCGACATCGTGGAGAACGGCCGCAACATTCCCCTGACCCTGCGCCGCGGAATCGAAACGGCGCCGGAATCGGCGGTCATGGTCGTCGCCGATTTCGACGACCCGCCGCCCAAGCCCATTCTCAGCGCGACGATCGCCGTCTACGGCCCGCTGGTCGCGGCGCTCGTGCCCGAGGCGTCCGGCCTGTTCGGCGGCCGGCCGCTGAGCGGGTTCCGCGCGATCCGGCCGGAGATCCTCGGCGACGACGCGCCGCCCGACTTCGGGATCGAGGCCTACCTCAACCTGTCCGCCGTGCTGTCCGGCCGGCCCGTCACCCTCACCCACATCGGGCTCTTCACCCAGCGGTTCCGCTACAAGGGCGACATGGGCGGGGAGATCTCCCGCGCGATCCTCGACGTCGCCGAGGCGCACGGGCGGCTCGACCCGGAGGTCCGCCCGGAGTGGGACGCCTGGACCGAGCGGGTCCTGAAGGTCATCCGCACCTACCGCGGCGACCTCTCCGAACGGGAGGACTACCTGGCGCGGCTGCACGCCGTGATGAAGGAGCCGCTGCCGCCCCGCAAACCCTGACCCGCGCGACGGCGGGCCGCCGGCCGCTCCCTCACTCCACCGCGGCGTGCTTGTCGAGGAAGGCGTAGACGTCGGCCTCGTCGACGCCGGGGAAGGCGCCGGGCGGGAGCACCGACAGGACGTGCGAGTGCGCGCGGGCCGACGGCCACGCCATGCCCTCCCACCGGTCGGCCAGATCCTGCGGCGGGCGCTGGCAGCAGTCGCCGTCCGGGCAGGCCGACTTGACCCGGTTGGTGGTCTCCCGGCCGCGGAACCAGCGCGAGTCCTCGAACCGCACGCCCAGCGTGATGGCGAAGTCGCGCTCGTGCGACGGGTCGATGTGCGACAGGCACCAGTACGTGCCCTTGGGGGTGTCGGTGTACTGGTAGTAGACCGAGAAGCGGTCCTCGGTGTTGAAGACGTGCCGTCCGGCCCACTCGCGGCACATCCGCTGGCCCTCGATCGCCCCGTCCTCGTCCTGCGGGAACAGCAGGCCGTCGTTGGCGTAGGCCTTGTAGATGGTGCCGTTCTCGTCGTTCTTGGTGAAGTGCAGGCTCAGGTCGAGGTGGTGCGTGGCGACGTTGGTGAACCGGTGCGCGGCCATCTCGTACGACACGGAGAAGACGTCGGCCAGGTCCTCCACCGACAGCTCGCGCGCCGCCTTGGCCTCCTGGAGGTAGGGGGCGACGGAACGTTCGGGCATCAGGATCGCGGCGCCGAAGTAGTTGGCCTCGACCCGCTGGCGCAGGAAGTCGGCGAAGTCGCGGGGCTGGTCGTGGTCGAGCGCGATGTGCCCGAGCGTCTGCAGCAGGATGGTCCGCGGCGTGTGCATCCCGAGCTGCTCGCGCTCGAGGTAGATCCGCCGGTTGCGCAGGTCGGTGACCGACCGGACCGACCGCGGCAGGTCCTGCACGTACTGCAGGGTGAAGCCGAAGTGGCCGACCAGCGTCATCAGCATGCTCTGCGAGACCGGGCCGCTGCGGTAGCCGACGGCGTCGAGCGTCTGCGCGGCGACCGACTCGATCTCACCGAAGTAGTTGCCGCGCTCGCGCATCTTCTGGCGCAGCGCGGCGTTGGCCTTGCGGGCCTCCTCCGGGCTGGCGGTCGGCTTGGTGCGGCTGCGCCGCAGCTCGCCGTAGAGGGCGAGGATGTGCTCGATCACCTCGTTCGGCATGCGCTTGCTGACCTTGAGGTGCCCGAGGCCGAGCGTCCGGTAGAGCGGGTCGCGCTGGGCCTCCTCCAGGGCGATCTCCAGCTGGGCCCGGCGGCTGGGCGGCTGGCGCCGCAGCAGTTCTTCCACCGGGACCTCGAGCGCGTTCGCCAGCGTCTGGAGGAGCGAGAGCTTGGGCTCGCGCCGGCCGTTCTCCAGCAGCGAGAGCTGGGACGGAGCCCGGCCCACCTTCTCCCCGAGGTCCGACAACGTCATCCCCCGACTGCGCCGCAGGTGCCGCAGGCGCTGGCCGAAGGTGACGAGATCTACGTCACTCGTCAAGTTGAGGGGTTCTTCTGGGCGCAAGGTCGTCACGGCTTCATGATAGCGGAAATTTCGACAATCTTTCGTTACCCGCGAGTTCATTAAGGGCTTGAACCCGGGGCAGACTCATGCCCAAGCACCCAGGGGACGACACAGAAGGGCAAAACGATGAGCGACAGTCGCCTCAAGGGCGCAGCCGACGAGCTGCAGCGTCAGTGGGAGACCGACGAGCGCTGGAAGGGCATCGAGCGGACCTACACCGCCGAGGACGTCGTCCGGCTGCGCGGTTCGGTCCAGGAAGAGGCCACCCTCGCCCGGCTCGGCGCCGAGCGCCTGTGGAAGCTGCTCCACGAGGAGGACTACGTCCACTCGCTCGGCGCGCTGACCGGCATGCAGGCCGTCCAGCAGGTCAAGGCGGGCCTCAAGGCCATCTACCTGTCGGGCTGGCAGGTCGCCGCCGACGCCAACCTGGCCGGCCAGACCTACCCCGACCAGAGCATCTACCCGGCCAACTCGGTGCCGCAGGTGGTCCGCCGCATCAACAACGCCCTGCTGCGCGCCGACCAGGTGCAGTGGTCCGAGGGTGAGGGCGACACGCACTACCTCGCCCCGATCGTGGCCGACGCCGAGGCCGGCTTCGGCGGCGTGCTCAACGCCTTCGAGCTCATGAAGGGCATGATCGCCGCCGGTGCGGCGGGCGTGCACTGGGAGGACCAGCTGGCCTCCGAGAAGAAGTGCGGCCACCTGGGCGGCAAGGTCCTCATCCCGACCTCGCAGCACATCAAGACCCTCAACACCGCCCGCCTCGCGGCGGACATCTCCAACGTCTCCTCCCTGATCATCGCGCGGACCGACGCCGAGGCCGCGACCCTGATCACGACGGACGTGGACGAGCGCGACCGCGAGTTCACCACCGGCGAGCGGACCGCCGAGGGCTTCTACCGGGTGCGCAACGGCATCGAGCCCTGCATCGCCCGCGCCAAGGCCTACGCGCCGTACTCCGACCTCATCTGGATGGAGACCGGCACCCCGGACCTGGAGCAGGCCCGCAAGTTCGCCGAGGCCGTCAAGGCCGAGTACCCGGACCAGATGCTGGCCTACAACTGCTCGCCCTCGTTCAACTGGAAGAAGCACCTGGACGACGCGACCATCGCCAAGTTCCAGCGCGAGCTCGGCCACATGGGCTTCAAGTTCCAGTTCATCACGCTGGCGGGCTTCCACTCGCTCAACAGCGGCATGTTCGACCTGGCCCACGGTTACGCCCGCGAGGGCATGACCGCCTACGTCGAACTGCAGGAGCGCGAGTTCGCGGCGGCCGAGCGCGGCTTCACCGCGGTCAAGCACCAGCGCGAGGCCGGCACCGGCTACTTCGACCTGGTCAGCACCGCGATCGCCCCGGACTCGTCCACCACGGCACTCAAGGGCTCCACCGAAGAGGGCCAGTTCCACTGATCCTCTGATCCGCGGTCGTCCCCGGCCCCGATCCCGAGAAGGCCCCTCCGGTCCTACACCCCGGAGGGGCCTTCTCGTGCGCCCGGGGCTCCCGCCGGGTGACACGGCCACATGCGGCACATCTATCGACATATCTCCCTAGCGGGATGAATGTGGACGGGCTGTCGATCACTCAAGGGAGAGGATCAAGAAGATGGCCTTGCGTCACCCCAAGCAGGCCGGCCCGCGCCGGATCCCGGGGCGCGTGCTCCCCCTGGCCCTCGCCGCCGTCAGCGTCGTCGCCCTCACGCCGGCGGCATCGGCCTCCGCCGGGCGCACCCGGTACGCCCCGGGCGCGGACGGCGTCGGCGACGAGTACTTCCCGCTGGAGGGCAACGGCGGGTACGACGCCCTGCACTACGACCTGAACCTCGCCTACGATCCCGCCTTCGACCAGCTCGACGGGGTCGTGACGCTCACCGCCCGCGCCACCCAGAACCTGTCCGCCTTCAACCTCGACCTGTCCGGCATGGACGTGGAACGGGTGAGCGTGGACCGCCACAGGGCCTCGTACAAGAGGCGCGGCCAGGAGCTGACCATCACGCCCCGCAAGGGCATCCGGAAGGGCGCCACGTTCCGGGTGGGCATCACCTACGGCGGCGTGCCGCAGACCATCGTGGGCTCGCCGATCGTCTTCGGCTCGCCGTACGGGTTCCTGCACACGCCCGACGGCGCGTTCGTCGGCGGCGAGCCCAACGGCGCCTCGACCTGGTTCCCGGTCAACGACCACCCGAGCGACAAGGCGACCTACGACTACACCATCACCGTGCCCAAGGGGCTCGGCGCCGTCACCAACGGCGTCCTGAGGAGCCAGAAGGACCGGGCCGCGACGTTCAGCCGCCGCGCCGCCGCCGCCCAGGCGACGGTCTTCCAGTGGCACGAGGACAGCCCGATGGCGTCGTACCTCACCACCCTCGACATCGGGAAGTGGCAGGTGAAGACGGGCCGGACGCCGCTCGGCACGCCCAACTACACCGCCGTCGACCCGGTGCTGCTGGCCTCCCAGCCGAACGCGGTGGACTTCTTCTTCGACACCACCAACGAGGCCACCGACCTGTGGACCAGGACCTGGGGCCCGTACCCGTTCAACACCGCCGGCGCCATCGCCGACGACGCGCGCTTCAACGACCAGCCGCTGGGCTTCTCGCTGGAGACCCAGGGCAAGCCCGTCTACTCGGCGGTCCGCGACACCACCACCATCGCGCACGAGATGGCGCACATGTGGTTCGGCGACAGCGTCAGCCCGAAGCGGTGGAAGGACATCTGGCTCAACGAGAGCTTCGCGACCTGGTCGCACCAGTGGTGGAACGAGCGCCACGGCGGCGCCACGGTCGCCGCCGCGGCCCGCGCGACCTACAACGGCCGGGCGTTCCCCGACCCGGCGGGCAGCCCCTGGTGGTCGGTCGTCATCGCCGACCCCAAGCGCGACACCATGTTCAACAACCGCGTCTACAACGGCGGCGCGATGGTGCTGCAGTTCCTGCGCGAGCGGATCGGCGACGAGCGGTTCTTCACGCTGCTGCGCACCTGGGTGGCGCGCAACGCCGACAAGAACGTGACCACCGAGCAGTTCGTCGCGCTCGCCGGCGAGGTGTCGGGGCAGGACCTGACCGCGTTCTTCCAGACCTGGATCTACTCCCCCGGCAAGCCCCCGCTCCCGTAGCAGGGCGGTCGGCGGGCCCGCTCTGTGGAGGAGTCCATGGAGCGGGCCCGTCCCGTTCCGTATGATTCCGGTAAGTGGGGGTCTATCCGTGGGTCGCGTGGTACGCGTTCCGGCGGTACACCGCCTACCCCCTCAGCTCCGCCGCCGAAGCGGTCACCAACACCGTCTTCGGCTTCATGCGGGCCTACGTCCTCATCGCCCTCTGGGCCGCCCGTCCCGCGCTCGGCGGGTACGACGCGGCGGACGCGGTGACGTTCTGCTTCCTCACCCAGGCCCTGATCGGGCCGGTGCAGATCTTCCGCGGGCTGGAGCTCGCCGACCGCATCCGCACCGGCGACGTGGCGATCGACCTCTACCGCCCGGCGGGCCTCCAGGTCTGGTGGTTGTCGGACGATCTCGGGCGGGCCTCGGCGGAGCTGCTGATGCGCGCCTCCCTCCCGCTGGTCGCGGGCGCGCTGGTGTTCCCGCTGCGCGGCGCCGGACCGGCCGTGCTCGCCGCGTTCGCGGTCTCGGTGGTGCTCGCGGTGCTGGTCAGCTTCGCGATCCGCTACCTGACCGCGCTCGGGGTGTTCTGGCTGCGCGACGACCGCGGCCTGCAGGCCCTCGCGCTGGTGATGTCGCTGTTCTTCTCCGGCATGATCCTCCCGCTGGTGGTCTTCCCCGGCGGGCTCGGCACCCTGGCCGGCCTGCTGCCGTGGGCGGCCCTCATCCAGGTGCCGGCCGACGTCTACCTCGCCAAGCGGACCGGGGCCGACCTGATCGCGGCGCTGGGCTTCCAGGCCGGGTGGGCGGTCGTCCTGCTGGCCGCCGGGGCTCTCCTCACCCGCGCGGCCCGGCGGAAGCTGGTGATCCACGGTGGCTGAGCAGCGGGCCGTCCGGATGTACGGGCTCCTCGCCTGGACGTGGATCCGGGCGGCGGCGCAGCAGCCGGTGTCGCTGGTGCTGCTCACCCTGGCGACCGCGATCGTGGGGGCGCTCGACATGGCCGCGATCCTGGTGATGTTCGCGCGCGCCCCGCGCATCGCCGGCTTCGAGGCGCCCGAGGTGCTGTTCCTGTACGGGACGTCGGCGTTGTCGTTCGCGGTCGCGGACTCGCTGTTCGGCACGACCGAGCGGCTGGGCAGGCACATCAGGGAGGGCACGCTCGACACGATGCTGGTGCGCCCGGTGAGCCCGCTGATCCAGATCGCCACCGAGGACTTCTCACCGCGGCGGGTCGGCCGGGTGGTCACGCCCACCGGCGTGCTCCTGCTGGTGGTTCCGCGGCTCGACGTGGACTGGACCCCGGGGCGGGTGGCGATGGTCCCGGCGATGGTGCTGACCGGGGTCGCGATCTTCGCCGGGTTGTGGGTGCTCACGGCGTCGGTGCAGTTCGTGCTGATCGACGGGCACGGCGCCACCAAGTCGGTGACCTACGGCGGGGCCTTCCTGACGCAGTACCCGCTCAGCATGTTCGGCCGCGAGTTCGTCCGCGGGGTGACCTTCGTCGTGCCGCTGGCGTTCGTGAACTGGCAGCCCGCGCTGTACGTCCTGGACCGGGCCGACCCGATCGGCCTGCCCTGGGGGCTGCGCTTCGCCGCCCCCGTGGTGGCCGCCGCGCTCTGCGCGCTGGCCGCGGTCGCGTGGCGGGCGGGGCTGCGCCACTACCGGTCCACCGGGAGCTGAGGAGGACGATGATCGAGGTCGAGGGAGTCGCCAAGTCGTTCACCGTGCGGCGGCGCGCCGGGCGCCTGCGCCGCGTCCGGACGACGGTGCGCGCGGTGGACGACGTGTCGTTCACCGTGGCGGCCGGCGAGTTCGTCGGCTACCTGGGCCCCAACGGCGCGGGCAAGTCGACCACCATCAAGATGCTCACCGGCATCCTGACGCCCTCGGCCGGCTCGGTGAGCGTCTGCGGCCTGGACCCGTCGCGGCGGCGCACCACGCTGGCGCGGCGCCTCGGCGTGGTCTTCGGGCAGCGGACCACGTTGTGGTGGGACCTGCCGCTGCGCGACAGCCTCACCCTCATCCGGCATCTCTACCGCGTCGACGCCGCGGCGCACCGCACGCGGCTGGCCGAGCTCTCCGAGCTGCTGGAGCTCGGGCCGTTCATCGACACCCCCGTCCGCCAGCTCAGCCTCGGCCAGCGCATGCGCGGCGACCTGGTGGCGGCGCTCCTGCACGATCCCGAGCTGCTGGTCCTGGACGAGCCCACCATCGGCCTGGACGTGGTCAGCAAGGCGACGGTGCGCGAGTTCCTGGCCCGCCTCAACACCGAGCGCGGCACCACGATCCTGCTGACCACGCACGACCTCGGCGACATCGAGCGGCTGTGCGACCGGGTGATGATCATCGATCACGGGCGGCTGGCCTACGACGGCGACCTGACGCGGCTGCGCGCCGCCGTGGACGCGGACCGGGTGCTGGTCGTGGAGCTGGACCGGCCGTGCCCGCCGATCGTGCTCCCCGGCGTCACGGTCGACCGGGTCGAGGGGCCGCGCCAGTGGCTGCGCTTCCCCCGCGACGCCAACGCGGCGCAGGTCATCGCCGCGCTCACCGGACGGTACGAGGTGCGCGACGTCGCGATCCGCGAGGCGGACATCGAGGAGGTCGTCGCGCGGCTCTACCGGGGCGGCCAGGTCCGCGCCTGACGGCCGCCCGGCGGCCGGAGCGGCCGGGGTCCCCTAGAGGGGAAGGCCGTCATCGTCGTCGTCCCGGCGGCCCGACCAGCGGCGCGGCGCCCAGGTCGGGGCCAGCAGGGCGAAGCCCATCATCGCGTAGACGCCGGACCCGAGCAGCAGCCGCAGGCCGGAGTCCAGGTCACCGGCGGGCGGCACCTTGCCCGGCAGGTCGAGCACGGCGCCGGGATCGACCAGGAAGTAGACCGAGAACCCGATCAGGGCGAGCGCGGGCACCAGCGACACCAGCGGGGAGGCCCACCGGGCAACGATGATCACGCCCATGACCAGCCCGACCGCGGCGAGCAGCGCGAACGCGCCGTAGATCCGGGTGTCGTCGGTGATCTCCTGCCCCACCCCGTCGAAGGACTGCCCCGCCTGGACGAATCCCCAGGCCGCCCCGTAGACGAGGGCAGGGGCCAGGAGGATGCCCAGCAGGAATCCGAAGGCGTGGCGCACCGAAGATCACATCCCATCCGCACGGGCCGCAGGGTGCCGGTTGGCGATCGTTTCGGTACATCTCAGCATGCACATCCGTCACACCGCAGCAAATCGGGACATAAGAAAGTACCGCCTGCCAGCAGGGCCGCAACGGGCGCGTCTGTTTCGAACCCGTTTGTGGGGGCATCGGCGTGCCGTTCGTTCAAAGAAGAAAAAGGACCTTCGGAGGCAACCATGTCGACCGTCCTCATGGTCGTCATAGCCGTGGTGGTCGTGGCGGCCCTCGCCGGCGCGGGCCTGCTCGCGGTGCGGCAGGCGCGGACCCGCCGGCTGCGCGAGCAGTTCGGCTCGGAATACGACCGGGCCGTGGAACGGCACGGCGGCCGTGCCGCCGCCGAGCGGGAACTGCTCTCCCGCGAGCAGCGGCACCAGGAGCTGGAACTGCGCGAGCTCGACCCGCGCCAGCGCGATCAGTACCGCGAGCAGTGGGTGCACGTCCAGGAGCAGTTCGTCGACGCGCCCGAGGCGGCCGTCGAGCAGGCGGACCGCCTCGTGACGGTCGTGATGGGTGAGCGCGGCTACCCCACCAGCCAGGGCTTCGACGAGAAGGTGGCACACCTGTCCGTCGAGCACGGCCGGACCATCGACCACTACCGGCGCGCCCAGGACATCAGCACGCGGGCCGCGCGCAAGGAGGCCTCCACCGAGGACCTCCGGCAGGCGATGGTCCACTACCGCGCCCTCTTCGAGGACCTCCTCGCCGTCCCGGACGGCGAGCGCGCCGCCGCGCCCTCCCCCGCCGCCCCGGCGGCCACGGAGCCGGCGCCCGGCGAGCCCGCGCCGAAACCCGAGCCCGACCCCGAGACGCGGGCCGAGCGCGCGCCCGAGGCCGGCGGGCCCGGGGACGGGGCGAGTGAACGGCGGCCCGAGACCAAGGCGCGCCGCGACGACGAATCCCAGCCGAGGAGCTGACCACGATGCCTGACAGACCTACCGACCAGACCGCGGGGCGGCCCGCGGACAAGCCGGCCGACCGCGCCGCCGACCGCGCAGCCGACAAGGCCGCCGACCGGCCCGGCGCGGACCTGCCCGCCGACGAGCGCGCGAAGGCCGCGGGCACCGGCGAGGCCGCCGGGGCCCGGGACACCCACGTCGCCGGCCCCACGCCCGGCACCGCTTCCGGCAAGACCGACAGCGACGTGGCCACCTCGTTCCCCAAGCCCCAGCACGCCGCGCCCGCGTCGCAGCCTCCCGCCCACGAGCCGACGGCGCGGCCGGCCGCGGCACAGTCGGGCGCGGCGCAGGCACCGGCGACGGCGCCGCCCGGGCCCACGGCCGCGGCGGCCACGGCGGCCCAGCCGCAGGAGACGCCCTTGTCGAAGGACGCTCCGGGCTCCAAGGACACGCCGTCCCCCAAGGGCACGCCGGCCCCCAAGGCCGCGCCCGCCGGCACCGAGGAGCGCATCGAACGGCTCCTTGAGGTCAAGGACGCCGAGCGGTTCCGGGAGCGCTGGCACGAGGTGCAGGCGAACTTCGTCGACGACCCCCGGGAGGCCGTGAAGAAGGCCGACGAGCTCACCACCGAGGTCGTCGAGGCCATGAAGCAGGCCGTCGGCTCCCGGAAACGTTCGCTGGACGACCGGTGGCGCTCGGAGAAGGAGGACGACCAGCCCGACACCGAACGGCACCGGCTCGCCCTGCGCGCCTACCGTGACCTGGTGGACCGGCTGCTCTCGACCTGACGCTCCGGCCCTCGGCCGGATGAGCCCCGCCCCGCGTCCCGCGGCGGGGCTCATCCGCGTCTCCGCCGTCTCAGCCCGGTGGCGTCGATCCTCGCCAGGGCTGGTCCGGGACGCCTCCGGGGTGAATACTGAACGTCATTCGGTATGCGCTGCGAAGTGGAGGCTCAACGGTGACCGGCTTCACGATGACCATCGACGGCCAGAGCGTGGAAGCGCCCGGGACGTTCGACGTGATCAACCCCGCGACCGGTGACGTGGCCGACCAGGCCCCGGACGCCGCGCGCGAGCAACTCGACCAGGCCATGGCCGCCGCCGCGGCGGCCTTCCCCGCGTGGCGCGCCGACGAGCAGGCCCGGCGCAAGGCCCTCCAGGCCGCCGCCGACCTGCTGTTCGCCAAGTCGGAGGAGATCGGCCGGATCCTCACCCTGGAGCAGGGCAAGCCGCTGGCGGACGCGACCATGGAGGTCGTCGGCGCCGGCGTCTGGATCAAGTACTTCGCCGACCTCGAGCTCCCGCGCGAGGTCATCCAGGACGACGACGCGGCCTTCGTCGAGGTCATCCGCCGGCCGATGGGCGTCGTCGCGGCCATCACGCCGTGGAACTACCCGCTGCTGCTGGCCATCTGGAAGCTGGCGCCCGCGCTGCTGGCCGGCAACACGATGGTCCTCAAGCCGTCCCCCTTCACGCCGCTGTCCAGCCTGAAGCTCGGCGAGGTCCTGCGCGACGTCCTGCCGCCCGGCGTGTTCAACGTGGTCACCGGCGGCGACGACCTCGGCGCCTGGATGACCGGGCACGAGACGCCGCGCAAGATCAGCTTCACCGGCAGCGTCGCCACCGGCAAGCGGGTCGCCGCGGCCGCCGCGCCCGACCTCAAGCGGGTCACGCTGGAGCTCGGCGGCAACGACCCGGCGATCCTGCTCGACGACGCCGACCCGGCCGCGGTCGCCGACAAGCTCTTCGGCGCCGCGTTCATGAACAACGGCCAGGTCTGCTCGGCGATCAAGCGGGTGTACGTGCCGGAGAGCCTGTACGGCGACGTCGTCGACGCGCTGGCGGCCAAGGCGAACGCGGCCAGGGTCGGCAACGGCCTGGAGGAGGGTGTCCAGCTCGGCCCCATCAACAACAGGCCGCAGTACGAGCGCGTCTCCGAGCTGGTCGCCGACGCGATCGCCAAGGGCGCCCGCGCCGCGGCCGGCGGCAAGGCCATCGACGGCCCCGGCTACTTCTTCGAGCCGACGATCCTGGCCGACGTCTCCGACGGCGCCCGGATCGTCGACGAGGAGCAGTTCGGCCCGGCGTTGCCGATCGTCAGGTACTCCGACCTGGACGAGGCCCTCGCCCGCGCCAACGGCACCCACTTCGGGCTGTCGGGCTCGGTGTGGAGCGCCGACGCCGAGCGCGCCGGCGAGGTCGCGAGCCGCCTGGAGTGCGGCACCGCCTGGGTCAACACCCACCTGGCGCTGGCCCCGCACCAGCCGTTCGGCGGCTTCAAGTGGAGCGGCGTGGGCGTGGAGAACGGCCCGTGGGGCCTCTACGGGTTCACGGAGATCCAGGTGCTCCACCGCTCCAAGCTCTGAAACCATCCCCTGCTCGCACGGACGGGTCCCGGCGGCGGTGCCGCCGGGACCCGCGCGTCCGGTGCGACGGAACGTGACGGGAGCCCGAACGAAAGGTCACGACTTCGAGTCCGGAAAGTGACACGGCAACTACTGGTCGTCGGCCCGCCTGATGGGAGACTCTCAGCTCGGGACATGGGGACGGCACAGACCGCCGACCGTGGAGGGGCCGTGGAGACGTGGGACGTCATTCGCCAGGACGACCTGGGCAACGAGTTCCACGTGGCCACGCACGACTCGCGCATCGCCGCCCTCGCCCAGGTGCTGGCGATGGAGAGCGGCGTCCCGCACAAGCAGCTCTACTGGGTGAGCGGGCCGCCCGCGCCGGCGCTCCGCACCAACCGTGACCTCTACCTGCACTTCCTGCACCTCGGCCAGGAGGCGCGGGCCCGGTCGTGGTCGCTGTCGGCGTTCCTGCGGTCGTTGTGGAAGGTCAGCGGCCCGCTGCGCACCCTCCCCGCCCTCGAGCCCGACGACGTGGCCGCGATGTTCTCGGCCGCGGCCACCACTCCCCCGGCCGGCTTCGATCCGGCCTGGGCCGGCAAGGACCTCTCGCTCCCCGGCGACGAGCCGGAGGGGTACGCCGACTGGGAACGGGTGATCCTTTCCCAGCTCGCCGACCTGGAGGAGTTCCTCGCCGCGCCGCCGGGGCCGCAGGCCCGCTTCGGCGTCGACGCCCCGCGCCCGCCGGGCTGCGGGCGGCGGGCGACGCCGCCGCGGTGGTACAACTTCGACCCGGCCACCTACCTGGAGTGCGCGGTGGCGGGCAGCCTCGGCGGCTGGGACCCGGCGGACGGCGCGCGGGTGCCGTTGCCCGGCGGGCCCGCGGCCGGATCCGCCGCTCGTTCGTACGTACGTTCGATCACCACGATGAGCTGGGCCGATCTCGCGCGCATCGCGGTCTGCGGGCAGATGTACGAGTGAGGCCGGCTGTCACACCCGGGTGATAGGACTGGAAGGGTGAGCGACCGCTCCGTCCGGCTCGAAGACCGCGGCACCTGGCAGATGGCCACCCGCGCACCCCACCCCGCGCTGCGCCCGTTCCTGCGCGAGTACGAGGGTTACCGGGAGACGCTGGTGGCGCCCAGCCGGATGCGCACCCTGCCCACCCGGTACACGGTCATGATCATCAATCTGGGGGTGCCGCTCCGGCTGCGGGTCCCCGACCCGGCGGCCCGGCCCACCGCGTTCGGCTCGTTCGTCGCGGGCATGCACGACGGCCACGGCATGTACGAGTGCGAGGGCGGCCAGCACGGGATCCAGCTCGACATCACCCCGCTGGGCGCCTACACGCTGCTCGGCATGCCGCTGGAAGAGCTCACCAACCTCGCCGTCGACCTGGCCGAGGTGTTCGGGCCGGCGCTGCCCGCGCTGGTCGACCGGCTCCGGCACACCGGCGGCTGGGCCGAGCGGTTCGACCTGCTCGACACGTTCCTGCTGGCGCGCCTGGAGGCCGGCCCGGCGCCCGATCCCGAGGTCCGGGAGGCCTGGCGCATGCTCAGCGCGACCAGCGGCCTCGCCCCGGTCGCCGAGCTGGCCGGGGAGGTCGGCTGGAGCCGCAGGCACCTGACCCACCGCTTCCGGGCGCAGGTCGGCCTCACGCCCAAGGTGATGGGCCGGGTGCTGCGCTTCCAGCGGGCCGTCGAGCTGATGTCCTCGGGCACCGTGAGCTGGGCCGATCTCGCCATCGCCTGCGGTTACTACGACCAGGCCCATCTCAACCGCGAGTTCCGCACGCTGGCCGGGTGCACGCCGACCCGGTTGCTCGCCGCCCAGGCCCCCGAATACCTGATCACCACCGCGCGCGAGACGGTCTGATCCGCCCCCCACCTCCGTAAATATCCCCTTTCGGGGCTGGACGCGGCGCCCGTGCCGGGTGACGATCGAGAGGTGGCACGTCTGATCCTGCTCGGTGTCGGGACGGCGCGGTCGGCGCTGTTCGCGCCGGCCGGCCTGCTGATCGAGTACGGCCACACCCGGGTGGGCCTCGACGGCGGCCCCGGCTCCGAGCCGCCGGAGAACGTGCACGCCTGGCTGGTGGCCGACGAGCAGGGCCCGCTGCGCGACGACCTGCACCGGATCGCGCACGAGTCCGAGATGCTCGAACCCGTCGTGGGGTCGTTCCGGCACGGCCCGCTGCACGTCGACCCGCTGCCGGTGGCGCACCCGAAGGCCGGCGTGCACGGCTACAAGATCACCATGGGCCACCGGTCGGCGGTGTGGGCACCGGAGTTCGTCAAGCTGCCGGACTGGGCGGAGGCGGCGGACCTGGTGTTCGCCGGGGCGTCCGCCGACGTCGCCGGCACCGCGCGGTCGGCCCAGGACCTGCGGGTGCGCCGGCTGGTCTTCGTGGGCCTCGACGAAGAGCCTGGTCAGAGTACGACTCCCGCGTTCGGCGAATGGGGCGAGGAAGGCGGGCAATACCGGATCTGACGACGACGACACGGATCCGGCGGTGCTCATGGTCTGGCTCGGTCTCCCCCTGCTCGTGGCCGGCACGCTCGTGCTGGTCGCCACCGACCACGCCCTGGCGGGCGCGGCGATCGCCATCGCGGGCGGCGTGCTCGTCATCGCGGGCGTGCTCCGGCTGCGCCGCGCCGCCCGCCGCACCCGCACCGCGCCCGGCGGCCGCGGCGGAACGGCGGTCGACGCCTACTACAGGACGAGCACCGGCAAGGTCATCGCGATGATCGCGGCGGTGGTCTACATCATCTCCCCGATCGACCTCATCCCGGACCCGCTGCTGCCGTTCGGGATCGTCGACGACGCCACCGCCCTGGGCTGGCTGGCCATCGCGTTCGGCCAGGAGTACGGCCGCCGGAGGCGGGCGGGCGTCAGCCGTGACTGACGCCGCCGCCCAGGTTCATGACGATCACTCCGGCGATGACGATGCCGGCGCCGATGATCGTGATCGGCTTGAGCTGCTCGTCGAAGAGCAGCACCCCGCCGGCGAACGCGCCGATGGTGCCGAGCGCGGACCAGATCGCGTAGACCGGGCCCACGTTGAGGGACGTGAGCGCCTTGCCCAGGAGCAGGAACGAGATGAGGTAGCCGATCACCACCACGGCGGACGGCCCGAACTTCGAGAAGCTCTCCGAGGCCCGCAACGACAACGTCGCGGTCACTTCGGCGGCGATGGCCAGACCCAGCAGCACGTACGGCATTCAGCCCTCTCCCGGTCGAGACGGTCGGCAGCCTAGCCGCGCCCGGGCCCGGGCATCCAGGCTTTGGTGATCTCTCCCGGGCCGGGACGGATCAGGCGGGCGCGCCGTGCTCGGCCGCGACCGCCTCGAAGACCTTCATGTCCGCGTCCCAGGCGGTGCCGGGGCGCGGCCAGTGCAGCGCGATGTCGGTGACGCCCAGCGCGGCGTACCGGCCCGCCAGGTCGGTGAAGGCGTCCGGGGAGGCCAGCCACGGCTCGTGGGTGAATCCGGTGAGGAACAGCCGACGGAGCTCCCCGGGGTCGCGACCTTCGGCCGCGCACGCCTCCTCGAGGCCCGCGATCTGCCGGCGGACCGCCCCCTGCGGGTCGTGCCGGTGCGCACGGTCGCCGGTGGTGACCCACATGTCGCCCTGCCGGGCGGCCAGGCGGAGGCCGCGCGGGCCGGTGGCGGCGATCGCGAACGGGATCCGGGGGCGCTGCACGCAGCCGGGCGAGGTCACGACCTCGCGCGCGGAGTAGTACTCGCCCTCGAAGGTCGTCTCCGGGCCGCGCAGCAGGGCGTCCAGGAGGTCCACCCACTCGGCGAAGCGGCCGGCGCGCTCGCCCGGCGTCCATTCCGGGCCGCCGAGGATCCCGGCGTCCGAGGTCCGGCTGCCGCCGCCCGCCCCGATCGCCAGCGTGAGCCGCCCGCCGCTGATGTGGTCGATCGTCTTCGCCGCGTGCGCCGTGGGCACCGGGTGCCGGAAGTTGGGCGAGGTGACCAGCGTGCCGAGGCGGACCCGCCCGGTGACGGCGGCCGCGGCCGCCAGCGTGGTGTACGCGTCGTACCACGGCGTGGTGCCCCGCCAGGCGGTGTGGTCGTAGACCCAGGCCGCGTGGAACCCCAGCCCCTCGGCGCGGCGCCACAGCTCCCCCGCCGCGGGCCACGGCTCCATCGGCCACATGACCGTGCCGATCCTCAGTTCGCTCACACCCACCAGCGTGACATCACCGCCCGAGCCAGCTGCGCAGGGCCCACCACCAGTGGGCGGCGGGCTCGACCGCGGCGGCGTCGGACGGGGACCTGCCGGTGAGCTCGCGGAGGCGGCGCAGCCGGTATTTCACCGTGTTGCCGTGGACGTGCAGCGCGGCGGCGGTGTCCTCGACGCGCCCGCCGTGGTCGAGGTAGGCCAGGGCGGTCTCGGCCAGCTCGCGGTGGAACGGGTCCGCCGGGTCGAGCTCGGCCAGCAGGCCGGCGGACAGCAGGCGGCCGAGCTCGGGCTCGGCCCGCGTCACGGTGAGCAGGGCCAGGTCGGTCAGGTCGCGCAGGCCGGTGAGCCCGGCGGTCGCGCCCGCCCGCAGCGCCCGGCGGCCCAGCTCGTAGAGCGGGGCGACCTCGGCGGGCGGCACCGCCGGCGCGGCGACCAGCAGGGGCGTGCCGGGCGGGAGCGCGGGCACGCGGGCCAGCAGCGCCACCAGCCGGCCGTCGACCAGCCCGCAGAGCCCCGGCTCGCGCGTGGTGAGCGCCGCCTCGACCCGGGCGGCGACGGCGGGGTCGCTGATGTCCGAGACCACGCAGTGGTAGGCGGCGGCCGGGTCGAGCGGGCCGAGCGCGGCGACCGGCTCGCCGTGCAGGAGCTGGCGCAGGATCTGCGCGTGGCCCTCACGGGTGGTCCGGGCCATCTCCAGCTCCGCGACCCGGTGCGCGTGCACCATCCGGTGCACCAGGGCGGTGTTGATCTCGTCGATCCGGGTGACCACGTCGAGCAGCACGTCCGCCGGGACACCGCGGGCCCGGCCGTCGGCGATCATGGACGTGACCAGGTGCGCGCGGCCGGCCTGGAACCCGTCCAGGAACGACGCCACCGGCACGCCCTGGCGCGCCCGGTCGGCGCCCAGCCGCCCGGCGGCCCGGAGCACGTCCTCGCCCGGCTCGCCGCCCTCGACCAGGGCCGCCAGCGTGCCGCGCAGCAGGGCCCGGGTGTGCCGCCGGGTCTCCTCCTCGGGCAGCGCGGCCACCAGCTCCGACCTGCTCCGCGCGGCCTGGACCGTCGCCTCCAGCAGCGCGGGGTCGGACGCGCGTTCGAGCAGCAGCGCGAGGAACCGGCCGGTCTCCCCCTGCGCCGACGTCCCGTGCTCCATCGTGGTTGTCCGCTCCAGACAATGGCCTCTGGCCAGGTTGGCCTGATCCAGCCTAGGCGACCGTGGTGCCGATGATATTTGGTGGCAGGAGACAATCGAAGGAGTGTGGGTCCGTGTCCGACGACGAGAAGTTCCTCGACAAGCTGCCGACCGATCTGATCTTCCGGTTGCCGCCGTCCTTCGACGACGTCGAGGACGAGCGGCGGCACCGCAAGGAACGCCTCACGGCCGCGCTGCGGATCTTCGGCAGGTTCGGGTTCGAGGAGGGCGTCGCCGGCCACATCACCGCCCGCGACCCCGAGCGCACCGACCATTTCTGGGTCAACCCGTTCGGCATGTCCTTCAAGCACGTCAAGGTCAGCGACCTCATCCTGGTCAACCACCAGGGCCAGGTCGTGGAGGGCCGCTACCCGGTCAACGAGGCCGCGTTCGCCATCCACTCCCAGGTGCACCAGGCCCGGCCGGGCGTGGTGGCCGCCGCGCACAGCCACTCCACGCACGGCCGCGCGATCTCCGCGCTCGGCCAGAAGCTGGAGCCGATCACCCAGGACGTGTGCGCGTTCTACGAGGACCACGGGCTGTTCGACGACTACACCGGCGTCGTCACCGACCTGGAGGAGGGCAAGCGCATCGCCGCCGCCCTCGGCGACTACAAGGCCGTCATCCTGCGCAACCACGGCCTGCTGACGGTGGGCGACACCGTCGACGCCGCCGCCTGGTGGTTCATCACCATGGAGCGCTCGTGCCAGGTGCAGCTCCTGGCCAAGGCGGCCGGCACCGTCGTGCCGATCGAGCCCGAGAACGCCAAACTGACCCACACGCAGATCGGCAACGACCTGGTCGGCTGGATCAACTACCAGCCGCTGTACGACCAGATCACCCGTGAGCAGCCCGACCTGTTCGACTGACGGCGCCTGACCGGGCCCGGCCCCGGGCGGGCAGTGCCTCGCCGTGCCGGGGCCGGGCCTTGCGCGTCCCGCGCCGGGCCGGGCGGCGAGCGCCCGGCGGGGGCCGGTGATTCCGGGCGCCGGCCGCGGCCTGGCGGGACGGGCGGGCTGCCGCGGACCCGGGCCGTGGGGGCGTCGGCCCGGGCCTCGCATGCCGGTGTGAGCCCGACAAGAGCAGCAAACCACGGCGCCCGACCGAGCGCTTGTGCGCATCCGACAGATTCCGGTGCCGCGCTTGTCCCTCCCGAGACAAGGCGGCCCGCGCCACCGAACGGGCGCTGCCGAACGGGCGTCATTGGAGGGGGAGGTCGACGACCTTCGCGTCGCGCGCGGAGCGCAGGGCGGCCTCGATGATCTCCAGGCCGAGGATCGCGTCGGCGATCGAGACCGGCGGCGGCCCCTCGCCGCGGACGGCGCGCCCGACCTCGGCGTAGAACTCCTGGTAGGCGCCGGGCTCGGTGGCCTGCACCCGTTCCTCACCGGGCGTGCCGAGAGTGCCATACCCCTCGGGCGGGGTGATCCCCCAATCCGGGTCGCCCGGTGTCGCACCGCCGCGCAGCGCGTCCTCCTGCCCGTCCAGCCCGTGGACGACGTAGGCGGCCCGATCCCCCAGCACCCGGAAGCGCGGCCCGAGGTCGGACGCGACCGCGCTCATCCAGAGGTGCGACCGGGTGCCGTCCAGGTGGCTCAGCGCGACGAAGGCGTCGTCGGCCGCCTCCGCGCCGGGCCGGCGGACGTCGATCTCCGCGTACACCTGCTGCGGGCGGCCGAAGAGGTGCACCGACTGGTCGACGAGGTGGGCTCCCAGGTCGTACAGGATCCCGCCGGCGTCCCTGGGGTCGGAGCTCTCCTTCCAGCCCGGCTTGACCTGGGGCCGCCATCGCTCGAAACGTGACTCGAACCGGCTCACCTGCCCCAGCTCGTTGTCGCCGATCAGCTTCCTGACGGTCCGGAAGTCGCCGTCCCAGCGGCGGTTCTGGAACGGGATCACCGGCAATCCGCGCACCGCGCTCAACGCGGCCAGCGACCGCGCGTCCGCCGCCGTGGCGGCGACCGGCTTGTCGACCACGACCGCCATGCCCGAGGTCAGCGCCTCCCTGGCCAGGGGCACGTGCTGCCGGTTGGGGGCGGTGACCACCACCAGGTCGTAGACCCCGGTCGCCTCCCAGAGCCGGTCGGCGCCGTCGAGGATCCTTGCCTCCGGATACCGTTCGCGCACCGCCGCCTGGCGCTCGGGGTTGGAGGTCACCACGGCGGCCAGCCGCAGCCCGGGCACCGAGGAGATCAGCGGGGCGTGGAAGACCGAGCCTCCGGTGCCGTAACCGATGAGAGCAACGCGCACGTCCATGTTCTGATCATCGCCGATGCGGGCCACGGCGTGCGGCACCGGGGTACGCACGGTGGCCGGACGACCCCGATGCGCGTCCGTCCGGCCGGGTTCGGGGCCGGAGCTCGGCAGCGATCTTCCAGCGACGTAGGCTTTGAGCGAATCACGCGGAACCGAGGGAGTTGGGTGTTGTCCAAGCCTGTGCTGCTGACCGTGGACGACGACCCGGGCGTGTCCCGGGCCGTGGCGCGCGACCTGCGCCGCCGGTACGCCGAGTCCTACCGGGTGGTCCGTGCCGAGTCCGGCCCGCAGGCCCTCGACTCGCTGCGCGAGCTGCGGTTGCGCGGCGACGACACCGCGCTGCTGCTGGCCGACCACCGGATGCCCGAGATGACCGGGGTGGAGTTCCTCGAAGAGGCGATGGACCTGTTCCCCTACGCCCGCCGGGTGCTCCTCACGGCCTACGCCGACACCGACGCCGCCATCAGGGCCATCAACGTGGTCGATCTCGACCACTACATGCTCAAGCCCTGGAACCCGCCGGACGAGAAGTTCTACCCGGTGATCGACTCGCAGCTGGACGCCTGGCGTCGGACCGAGCGCACCCCGCCGGACGAGCTGCGCGTCGTCGGCCACCGCTGGTCGTCGCGCTCGTACCAGGTCCGCGACTTCCTGGCGCGCAACCAGGTGCCCTACACCTGGCTGCTCGACACCTCGCCGGAGGCCGCCGAGCTGATCAAGGCGGCGGGCTCCCCCGAGCTCCCCCTGGTCGTCACGGCCGACGGCACCACGCTCTCCGCGCCCACCGACGCCGAGCTGGCCGCGGCGGTCGGCCTGTCCACCGCGCCGGCCGCCGACTTCTACGACCTGGTCGTGGTGGGCGCCGGCCCGGCGGGCCTGGGCGCCGCGGTGTACGGGGCCTCGGAGGGCCTGCGGACCATCCTGATCGAACGCCACGCCTCGGGCGGCCAGGCGGGCCAGAGCTCCCGGATCGAGAACTACCTGGGCTTCCCCGACGGCGTCTCCGGCTCGCAGCTCGCCGACCGGGCCCGCCGCCAGGCCGAACGGTTCGGCGCCGAGCTGATCACCACCGGCAAGGTCGTCGGGCTGGAGACCCGCGGCCAGGCCCGGGTGGTGCGGCAGGCCGACGGCACCGAGATCGCGGCGCACGCGGTCATCCTGGCCACCGGCGTCTCCTACCGGCGGCTCGAGGCCACCGGCCTGGACGACCTGATGGGCGTCGGCGTCTTCTACGGGGCGGCGATGGCCGAGACGCCCAGCTGCGCCGACCAGGAGGTGTACGTCGTCGGCGGCGCCAACTCGGCCGGGCAGGCGGCGGTCAACCTGGCGCAGGTGGCCAAGCGCGTGCACATCGTGGTGCGGTCCGAGGGGCTGGAACGATCGATGTCGCACTACCTCATCGAGCAGATCGCCGGGATCGGCAACATCGAGGTGCACACCGGCACCGAGGTGACGGGCGGCGGCGGCTCCGACCACCTGGAGCGGCTCACGCTGTCGGGCCCCGGCGGCGAGCGCACCGTCGACTGCGGCTGGCTGTTCGTGTTCATCGGCGCCGAGCCGCGCACCGACTGGCTGGAGGGCGTGGTCGAACGCGACGACCGCGGCTACCTGCTCACCGGGCCCGACCTGGTGGCCGACGGGCGCCGCCCGCGCGACTGGCCCGTCCAGCGCCACCCCTACCACCTGGAGACCAGCGTGCCCGGCGTGTTCGCGGCGGGCGACGTCCGGGCCGACTCGATGAAGCGGGTCGCCTCGGCGGTCGGCGACGGGGCCATGGCCGTCGCGCTCGTTCACCGTTACCTGGAGCAGTCATGACCGAGACCGTCACGCCGGACGAACTCCGTCCGCTCTTCCTCTTCGAGCGGCTGGACGACGACCAGCTGGAGTGGCTCTGCAAGTACGGCTCGGTGCGCTCCTACGGCGAGGGCGAGATCATCTGCGCCCAGGGCGACCCCGCCGAGTTCTTCTTCGTGCTGCTCGACGGCGAGATCGCGCAGAGCCAGCTCATCCATGACCACCAGGCCGAGCTGAGCCGCACCGCCAGGCCCGGCGTGTACGGCGGCGCGGTCATGGCCTACCTGGACGACCGCATCGAGCAGCGGTACGCGCACACGCTGCGCGCGCTCCGGCCGACCCGGATGTTCGTGCTGCCCGGCCGCAAGTTCGGCAAGGTCGTGCGCGAGTGGTTCCCGATGGCCGCGCACCTGCTGGAGGGCATCTTCTTCGGCATGAGCAACGCCCGCCGGATCGCCGACCAGCGCGAGCGGCTCACCGCGCTCGGCACGATCACCGCCGGGCTCACGCACGAGCTCAACAACCCCGCGGCGGCGGCGTCCCGCGCCAGCGCCGAGCTGGGCGACCGGCTGGTCTCCGCGCAGAAGCGGCTGGCCGAGCTCGCCACGGCGGGGGTCGACTGCGAGCGGCTCGCCAAGCTGGTCAAGCTGCGCGAGCACCTGAACGAGACGGAGAGCCGCCCGCGCAGCCCGATGGAGGTCAGCGACGCCGAGGACGAGATGGGCGACTGGCTGGAGGAGCACGACGTCGCCGGTGCCTGGGAGCTGGCGCCGGGCCTGGTCGCCGCCGGCCTGGGCGTCGCGGACGCCGAGGCGGTGGCGGAGGTGGCGGGCGAGGCCCAGATGCCCGCCGCCATGCGCTGGCTCGCCGAGATCCTCGAGATCGGCCAGCTGCAGGCGGAGATCTCCGACGCCACCGGCCGCATCACCACGCTGCTCGACTCGGCCCGCCAGTACTCCCAGCTCGACCGGGCCCCGTACCAGCGGGCCGACCTGGGCAAGCTGCTCGACAGCACGCTCACGATGCTGAAGCGCAAGCTGGCCAAGATCCAGGTGGTGCGGGAGTACGACCCGGACCTGCCGGAGGTCCCGGTCTACGCGGCCGAGCTCAACCAGGTCTGGACCAACCTGTTCGTCAACGCCATCTACGCCATGGACTACGTGGGCACCCTGACGATCCGGACCGCCCGCGAGAACGACCACGCGCTGGTGCAGATCACCGACACCGGGGTGGGCATCGCGGAGGAGAACCTCACGCGGATCTTCACCCCGTTCTTCACCACCAAGCCGGTCGGGCAGGGCACCGGGCTGGGCCTGGACATCTCCTGGCGCATCGTCGTCGACCGGCACGACGGCGACATCCGCGTGGAGTCGCGGCCGGGCGAGACCCGATTCGAGGTGCTGCTGCCCCTCACCGACGACCGCCCGCCCGAGACCGCCTGACCCGGCCCACCCGACCCGGCCCGCCCGAGCGACCGGCCTGACGTGCGCGCGGCTAGCCGGGGCGGCCGCCGCCGGTGGCCAGGTCGTAGCCGGGCCCGGACGCCCGGTAGACCTCGCCGCGGCCCCATTCGAGCACCTCGAAGCGCACCCGGATGGCGTGCGACCTGGTGCCGGTCAGGTCGGCCATCATCTTCTCGGAGAGGTCGATGATGGCCGGGACGTCGTGCTGCGCGATCGCCCAGTCGGCCGGGCCGAAGTCCTCGACCACCCCGACGACGCTCTCGTCTCGGTAGGTGACCCGCACCCGGGTGCCGAGCGGCCAGTAGGGGCTGGCCAGCGTGTCGTACGACATCCGCGCGCCCCGCGCGGTCGCCGGGTCCCAGAACGAGGTCGCGGTCGCGACGCCGCCGGGCAGGGTCGGGCGCGGGCTTGGGAACGCTCCACTCCGGCGCAGCCCGAGCGGCACCCCGAAGGCGGCCAGCGGACTGAGCGCGTCGACGGCGGGCCGCCGCGGGATCTCCTTGCTCCGGACGGCGACCGGCTGGAGGTGGAACGCCAGCAGCGCGCCGCCCATGACGGCGGGCGTCACCAGGAGCGCGGTCCGCCGCCGGTGCGATCTCCTGCGCGGCGCGGCCCGGCGCGGCGGCACCGGGATCCGCTGGGGCAGCTCGAAATCGCGCAGCAACGCCCGGAGGTGGCTTTCCACGGCCTCCTCGGAGATCTCCAGGATCTCCGCCAGGTGCCGGTTGAACCCGCCGCTCACGATGAGCCCGAAGACCTGCTGCTCGCGCTCGGTCAGCTCGGCCTGGTTGTGCCGCAGGATCCGGCGGCCTTCCGGCCCCGGGCCCGGCTCGTGCCACGGCGCGGGCGGGTCGCCGGCGCGCACGACGAGACGGGTGAGCCGCACCAGCTGGTCGGCCGCCTCCCGCGCAGGCGAGTTCACCCCGTACGTCACCACCCCGTCGCGCCGGCCTCTCCCCGCCGGCACCACAACTCGTCGCCACCCTCGGCCATCAAATGACTACAGAACGTGATCGATGACCGGCGCGTTGGAGTCTAGGGTCTCCTCAAGGTCATCGACAGGTGTTCGGAACGCAAAGGCCGCCGACGTCACACATGTACCCGGCGTTCCGCACGTCACACCCCCGAAGCGGGTCGTATACGGGCCGACCGGTGATCAGAGCACGGATACGTGCACATGGTCGTAGTGGTTGGCGGTGACGCTGCCGCGGTCGGACATCGCCTTCCAGCCGCCTCCGCCGCGCATGTCGTAGATGCGCTGCCGCCAGATCACGTACTTCACGCCGTAGCGGGACGCGTTGCTGATCACGAACTGGGCGACGGCGTCGCCGTGCGCGCGGGCGCCCGCGCTGGGCATGTTGCCGCCGGTGCTCTCCATGAAGTCGCAGGCGCGGCCGGAGCCGTGGTCCTGCGGGTCGCCGGGCCGGGAGCAGCCGATCGTGGGGAACGGGCCGTACCTGCCGTCGATCGCCAGCATCAGCGTGCGCATCCGGGCGGTCATCGAGGGGCCGACGAGCGGGGACTTGGTCTTGGGCGCACCGTCCGGCCGACCGGGGGCGCTGGGGGCGCTGGGCACCTCGGGCTTGTACTTGGCGAGCAGCTTCTTGACGCGCGCCCGCTGGCCCTCCAGCTCCTCGATCTCCTTCTCCACGTCCGCCAGCTTGGCCCGGGCGGTCTGCTGCGACCTGGTCGCCTGGCCGGCGAGGACCTCCAGGCTCTCGATGCGGCGCCCGTTGTTGCGGGCGAGGTGCTCGACCACCGTCATGTCGCGGATGGCCGCCCGCGGGTCGCCCGAGGTGATCATGGGGACCGCGTCGAACCGCCCGCTCATGTAGGAGGTCGCGGCGAACCGGCTGAGGTCGGCGCGCGCCGTCTCGAAGTCCTTGGTCAGACGGCCGGCCTCGAGGCCCGCGCGCTCGGCGGCGCGCTTGGCCTGGTCCAGGGAGATCAGTTCACCGCGGTACTCCTTGCTGAGGGCGTCCGCGCGCTTCTTGAGCTTGGCGTACTCCTTCTGGACGTCCTTGGGCTCCGCGGGCACGGTGGCCGCGCCGCCGGACGCCGCGGGCAGCAACGCGGAGGTCGCCACGACCACGGCGAGAGCCGCGCACCTACGGCGCAACGGGTGCCGGCCGGAATCACGTCGTTTCCGGCCGAGGGGGTCGAGGGGGGCCGCCACTGATCTCCTCCGAATCATGCAGAAGATTGGCGGCACGCTACCACAATCGGCCAATTAGCCTCATCGGCTTCACTCAATACACAGAGTCACCAGAATGCTACCGGATGAGGGCTCACAGGATAAAAGCGGCGGCCGGTCTCCCGGCCGCCGCTAAAAGCCGACGAGCTCCTCCCAGCGCGGGACGCGCAGCTCGAGGGCGAGCCGCATACCGGCCTCGGCCGGCGTCCGGCTGCCCTTGCGGTTGTTGCACTTGCCACAGGCCAGAACGGTGTTGTCCCAGGTGTCCCCGCCGCCGCGCGACTGCGGGATCACGTGGTCGATGGTGTGACCGCGCCGTCCGCAGTAGCCGCACAGGCCCTTGTCGCGCAGGTACACGCCGCGCTTGCTCCAGGGCGGGCGGCGGCCGTGCCGCCAGCGCATCGCGACGTACCTGACCAGCCTCAGGACCCGCGGCACGGGATAGCGGCCGAACGTGCGCCCCTCCTCCGCCTCCTCGACGACGGCCACCCCGCGCACCAGCATGCGGATGGCGTGCCGCAGGTCGACGTTCTGTAACGGCTCGTAGGACGCGTTCAGGACGAGCACGGTCATCATCTCCACCTCCCTGACCTGTCTCGTGCCCGCTCCCCCGCCAGGATTCGAACCTGGATATCCGCATTAACAGTGCGGCGTTCTGCCTTTGAACTACAGAGGAATGAACCGGCAATTCCCGGTGCCGGTTTACCGGCGCCATCATTAGATTGCCGATCCCATCGAACCCGGGCAACGGATTTTCCGTACCACCGGGAGGCGCTTCCCGGCGCCGGGCTTGGAGGGGCCCGGCGCCGGGGAACGCCGCCACTCGCGGAATCCGTCATTCGGGGAGGGCCGACATGAGCCTGGGCATCACCGCGCCCGCCCTCAGCTCCCACCAGCGGGCGTCGCCGCGCCCGGTGGTCGGGATCACCTCGACGGCGGCCTCGCACCCGGCGCAGTCGGCCTCGGCGGCCGCCAGCCGGACCCGCAGTCCTCCCTCGCGGCCCGGCCGCGCACCCCAGAAGCGGTAGAGGTCGCCCGTGTCGACGGTCTCGTCGGCGGGCAGGGAGCCGGGCCGGTCGGCGAAGACCCGGTGGGCGAGGGCGCGCAGGACGTTGGCGGCGGTGAGCATGTGGCCGTAGGCGACCTCGCGGGCCACCAGCTCGGGCAGGCCGAAGCGGTGCATGCCGGAGGTGGAGACCCTGACGCAGCGCTCGGCGTCGCGCGCGCCGTCGATCGCCACGAAGACGCCGATCCACTCGTCGCCGAGGTGGAACCGGGCGGGCTCGGGACGATCCGACACCACCTGGTTGGAGTCGAGGTCGACCAGGACGCCGCCGACGGCGGCGGCGAGGGTGCGGGCCACCAGCCGGGCGGCCCGGGCCTGGCGGGGCTGTGCGGACGGCGCGGCCACGGCCGTGAGCACGATGTGGTGGCTCGCCTCGATGACCTGCCGCAGCCGCTCGGGCGCTCCGCCCAGGCCCGGGAGCCGCGGCGTCCACGGGGTGGGCACGGGCCGGCCGGCGGCCACCTCCAGCAGCGGCGAGCCGAGGAGGTCGCGGGCGGTGCGGCCCAGGGAGGTGCGGCCTAACGGGGTGCCGGGGAGGGCGTCACGGAGGTAGCCGAGGGGCGGGGTGAGGGACTCGCCGGTGGCCACCAGGAACCGGGTGGTGACCGACGCGGGGGTCGTCAGCGTGGGCACGGGGCCTCCTGATCCTGCGGCGGTCCGGGAGGGACCGCGGGCAGGACCAGGCTCGGGCCGGCACCCGGGCCGGCGCACCAGAACCGGGTTCTGGGGATAACTCAGCCGGGGAGGTCGGCGGCCGCGGCCTGGTATTCGCGCGACTCGCGCTGCCGCTGGAAGCCCAGCTCCTCGTTGACCGCGAGCATGTGCACGTTGTCGCCGGCGTTGTCGGTCTCGATCTCGCGCACCTCGGGGCGTTCGGCGCGCAGCCATTCCAGCATCGCCGCCTTGACCCAGATGCCGATCCGCCGGCCGCGGTGCTCGGGGACCACGGCGGTGTCGTACTGCGCCGCGCACTCGGGCGTGTCGGCGGGGACGACGATCTCGGTGAACCCCGCGACCGTGGTGCCCCGCACCGCGGCGACGGTGTAGAGGCCGTCGCCGCGCTTGTTGACCATCTCGGCCATCTCGCGCACCCGGTCGGCGTCCCACGGCGCGCCCTCGTAGGCGGACATGTCGGCCATCGCGTGCTTCGCCCGCGCCAGCGCCGCGGCGTACTCGTCCGGCACCACGCCCCGCCACCGCACCAGCTCGTATCCCGGCGGGCCCGCCGCGACCAGCGCGGCGACCCGCTCGGGCGGGACGTCGGCCAGGTCGAGCTGGAGCCCGCTCAGCGTCAGCACGCAGTGGAAACCGTGCGTCTCCAGGAACGGGATCGCCGGGGTCCCGGCGGTCACCTGGGCGAGGACGCTGGAACGGCCGTCGCCGCGCAGCCCGCGGGCGGCCTCGGCGAGCAGCCGGGTGCCGAGCCCGCGGCGGCGGTGGCCGGGCCGGACCCGGATGTCGATCTCGCCGGGCCGGTCGGCGCCGGGCTCGCCGGGCAGCCGCAGGGCCGCCACGGCCACCATCTCGCCGCCCTCGACGGCGGCGAAGAGCCGCTGCCGCGAACCCTGCTCGGCGCCCAGCAGGCGCGCCACCGTCTGCTCGGGCTCGGGGGCGGGGTCCCCGGCCGGGTCGTCGGCGTGGACGGCGAGCAGCACGGCGTGCCACTGCCGGATCTGTGCGTCCGTGGGATCATCGACCGCGATGACGTCCATCAGACTGTTGTAGCGGATTCCGGGGCGCCACGAGCATCACCCGGCTTAACCCATGACCGGAATCCGGTCAGGAACCGTTCCGGCGGAACGCCGCGAGGATGCGCTCCGCCGCCAGGGCGGGGGTGATCTCCCCCTCGGCGACCTGCGTCTCCAGCCCCGGGGCGAGCTCGCGGACGGCCGGGTTCTCGCGCAGTTCGGTCAGCAGCCGCTCGCGCACCATCGCCCAGGTCCAGCCGACCTGCTGGCGGCGGCGCCGCTCCTCCAGCTCGCCGGTCTCGCGCAGCCGGTCCTGGTGGTCGACGATGTGCCGCCAGACCGTGTCGAGCCCGGTGTTGTCCTTGGCGCTGCACGTGAGGACGGGGATGTCGCGGGCCCGCTCGTCGCTGCGGAGCAGGCGCAGCGCGCCGGCCAGCTCGCGGGCGGCCTTCCTGGCGTCCATCTCGTGCGGGCCGTCGGCCTTGTTGACCGCGATGACGTCGGCGAGCTCCAGGACGCCCTTCTTGATGCCCTGCAGCTGGTCGCCGGTCCGGGCCAGGGTGAGGAAGAGGAACGAGTCGACCATCTCGGCGACGGTCGTCTCCGACTGGCCGACGCCCACGGTCTCGACCAGGACGACGTCGTAGCCGGCCGCCTCCATCACCACCATCGCCTCGCGGGTGGCCTTGGCGACGCCGCCCAGCGTCCCGGCGGTCGGCGACGGGCGGATGAACGCGTTCGGGTCGACGGCGAGCCGCTGCATCCGGGTCTTGTCGCCGAGGATGCTGCCGCCGGTGCGGGTCGAGGACGGGTCGACGGCCAGCACCGCCACCTTGTGCCCCTCCCCCGTCAGGTCGGTGCCGAGGGCGTCGATGAACGTGGACTTGCCGACGCCCGGTACGCCCGTGATGCCGACCCGCCGTGCTCCCCCGGCGTGCGGGGTCAGCTCCACCAGCAGCCGCTGCGCCAGCTCCCGGTGGTCGGCGCGGCCGGACTCCACGAGCGTGATCGAGCGCGCGATCCACGCCCGGGAGCCCTCCCGCACCCCCTTGACGTAGTCGTCGAGCGAGGGCTTCACGTGGTGGCTCTCACGCGGCGTGCCCCAGCTTGGCCGACAGCTCCTCCAGCAGGCCGAGCGCCGCGTCCGCGAGGACGGTGCCGGGCGGGAAGATCGCCGCGGCGCCGGCGGCGCGCAGCTCGTCGAAGTCCTGCGGCGGGATGACCCCGCCGACGACGATCATGATGTCGTCCCGGCCCAGGGACGCGAGCTCCTCGCGCAGCGCCGGCACCAGGGTGAGGTGGCCGGCGGCGAGCGAGTTGACGCCGACGATGTGCACGTCCGCCTCGACGGCCTGGCGGGCGACCTCGCCGGGCGTCTGGAACAGCGGGCCCACGTCGACGTCGAAGCCGAGGTCGGCGAAGCCGGTGGCGATGACCTTCTGGCCGCGGTCGTGGCCGTCCTGGCCCATCTTGGCGACCAGCAGGCGGGGCCGGCGCCCCTCGGCCTCCTCGAACGCGGCGGTCGCGGCGCGCGCCTTCTCGATCGCGCTCACCTGCCCTGCCTCCTCCCGGTACACGCCTGAGATCGTACGGATCTGCGCGGCGTGCCGCCCGTACACACGCTCCATCGCGTCGGAGATCTCGCCGACGGTGGCCTTGGCCCGGGCCGCGTCGATGGCCAGCCCGAGCAGGTTGTGCGCCAGGTCGCCGGGGCGGGTCCCGTCCTCGGCGGCCTGCGCGGCGTTGCTGAGCGCGGCCAGCCTGGCCCGGACGTCGTCCTCCGAACGCTCCTCGCGCAGCCGCCGCAGCTTGTCGATCTGCTGGGCGCGCACGGCGGCGTTGTCGACCTTGAGGACCTCGATCCGCTCGTCGGCGTCGGGGCGGTACTTGTTGACGCCGATGACCGGCTGGCGCCCGGAGTCGATCCGCGCCTGCGTACGGGCGGCGGCCTCCTCGATGCGCAGCTTGGGCAGGCCCTCGTCGATCGCCTTGGCCATGCCGCCCGCGGCCTCGACCTCCTCGATGTGCTGCCAGGCCCGGCGCGCCAGGTCGTAGGTGAGGCGCTCGACGTAGGCGCTGCCGCCCCACGGGTCGATCGTGCGGGTGGTGCCCGACTCCTGCTGGAGCAGCAGCTGGGTGTTGCGGGCGATGCGGGCCGAGAAGTCGGTCGGCAGCGCGAGCGCCTCGTCCAGCGCGTTGGTGTGCAGCGACTGGGTGTGGCCCTGCGTGGCCGCCATCGCCTCGATGCAGGTGCGGGCGACGTTGTTGAAGACGTCCTGGGCGGTCAGCGACCAGCCGGAGGTCTGCGAGTGGGTGCGCAGGCTGAGCGACTTGGCGTTCTGCGGATCGAACCGCTTGACCAGCTTGGCCCACAGCAGCCGGGCCGCGCGCAGCTTGGCGACCTCCATGAAGAAGTTCATGCCGATCGCCCAGAAGAACGACAACCGCGGCGCGAACGCGTCGATGTCGAGGCCCGCGTCGCGGCCCGCCCGGATGTACTCGACGCCGTCGGCGAGGGTGTAGGCCAGCTCCAGGTCGGCCGTGGCCCCGGCCTCCTGGATGTGGTAGCCGGAGATCGAGATGGAGTTGTACTTGGGCATCCGCTGCGAGGTGAACGCGAAGATGTCGGAGATGATCCGCATCGACGGCGACGGCGGGTAGATGTAGGTGTTGCGGACCATGAACTCCTTGAGGATGTCGTTCTGGATGGTCCCGGCCAGCTGCTCGGGCGCCACCCCCTGCTCCTCGGCCGCCGCGATGTAGAGCGCCAGGACGGGCAGCACCGCGCCGTTCATGGTCATCGACACGCTCATCCTGTCCAGCGGGATGCCGTCGAAGAGCTGCCGCATGTCGTAGATCGAGTCGATCGCCACCCCGGCCATGCCGACGTCGCCCGCCACCCGCGGGTGGTCGGAGTCGTAGCCGCGGTGGGTGGCCAGGTCGAAGGCGACCGACAGGCCCTTCTGCCCGGCGGCGAGGTTGCGCCGGTAGAACGCGTTGGACTCCTCGGCGGTGGAGAAGCCCGCGTACTGGCGGATCGTCCACGGCTGGGTCGCGTACATGGCCGGGTAGGGGCCGCGCAGGTACGGGGCGATGCCCGGGTAGGTGTCGAGGAAGTCGAGCCCGGCCAGGTCGTCGCCGGTGTAGAGCGGCCGCACGCCGATGCCCTCGGGCGTGTCCCACGTCTGCGCGTCCGGGTCCTGGCCGGTCGACTCGGTGACGGCCGCGCGCCACTGCTTGGCCGCCTCGTCGGCGGCCCCCGGGTCGAGGGTCCCGAGCTCGATGTCGGCGAAGTCGGGGATCATCGGTTCACTCCCAGATCGTGGAGGGTGGTCTCCAGCACCTCGACCGCGTCGCAACCGGCGAAGACGTTGGCGTCCACCCCCTCGTAGGCTCCCTTGCCCGCCAGCCAGACCCTGGTCGCGCCCGCCTCCTTGAGCACCCGCGCCGCGTCGGCGGCCTCCTCGGAGTAGAGCTTGTCGCTGGAGCAGACGCAGGCGACCCGCGCCCCGCTCGCCGCGAACTCCCCGGGCGGGCCGGTCACGGTCTCGATCCCGCCCGCCTGGAACAGGTTGGCGGCGAACGAGGCCCGCGCGGTGTGCACGGCGATCGGCCCGAGCGTGGCGAGGAAGACCGCGGGCCGCGCCCCGGTCCGTTCCGCGTGGGCGTCCGAACGGTCGCGGAGCGCCTCGAAGTCCTGCGCGTAGCGGACGGCCGGCAGGCCTCCCGACGGCTGGACGGGGGCCGCGGGCCGGGCGGGCGGCTTCTCGGTGAGGTTGGGGAACTCGCTGACGCCGGTCAGCGGGGCCTTGCGGCGGGCGATGTCCTCGCGGCGCCGCGCCCAGGTGGCGGCGAGGCGGTCGGCGACCAGGCCCGAGCCGAGCGCCGCGGCCAGGCCGCCCGCCCGTTCGATCTCGGTGAACCACTCCCAGGCGGCCCGCGCGAGGTCCTCGGTGATCCGCTCGACGTACCAGGAACCGCCGGCCGGGTCGACCACCCGCGCCAGGCTGGACTCCTCCAGCAGGAGCGTCTGGGTGTTGCGCGCGATCCGCCGGGCGAAGCCGTCGGGCAGTCCCAGCCGGGCGTCGAACGGCTGCACGGTGACCGCGTCCGCGCCGCCGACCCCGGCGGCGAACGTCGCCACGGTGGTGCGCAGCATGTTCACCCACGGGTCGCGGCGGGTCATCATCGCGGACGAGGTGACGGCGTGCACGCGCATGACCGTCCCGTCGGAGGCGCCGCTGACCTCGGCGACGCGCCGCCACAACCGCCGGGCCGCGCGCAGCTTGGCGATGGACAGGAACTGGTCGGCGTTGACGGCGAGGCGGAACTCGATCTGCCCGAACGCCTCGTCGACGCTCAGCCCGGCGTCGGTGAGCGCGCGCAGGTAGGCGACCCCGGCGGCGACCGCGCCGCCGAGCTCCTCGGCGTCGGACCCGCCCGCGTCGTGGTGGACGGTGCCGTCGACGGTGATGGCGCGCAGCCCCGGGAACTCACGGGCGCAGCGCACCGCGAGCCCCGCCGCCGCCGCGGCTCCGGGCCCGGAGCCGGTGCGGGCCTGGAGGCCCAGCGGGTCGGCGCCGAGGCCGCCGGACACCTCCGCGGCGTGGCCTCGCTCGGCGACGAGGGCGAGGAACGCCTCGGCGGCCTGCTCGGTCTCGGCCCCCGCGTCCAGGACGACGGGCGCCAGGTCGAGGTAGACGCCGCGCAGGGCCTCGGCGAGCGCGTCCACCGGGAGGCCCGCGGCGCCCAGCGTGAGCCACACCGAGGTGGCGCCGTTCTCCAGGTCGGCGAGGATCGCCTCGCGGGTCACGGCGGGATCGGGGTGCGCGTGGCGCTGCCGCACGTCCCAGCCGGCCAGCCCCTCGCCGTCCGGGCGCACCTCGCGCACGTACGGGGCCAGGCCGGGGCGGCCGGGCGGGGCGTCGTCGCCGGTGTACAGGGCCGCGATCGGGACCCCGTCGTAGGAATCGCGGGTCAGCAGGCCCTCGATCTCGTCCAGCGGCGTGTCGTCGGCGGCCGCGCCGGACTTGCGCAGCACACCCTTCACCATCTCCCTCCACCGGTCCCGCGAGGCGGGTGGGAAGGCGGTGGCCAGGTCGAGTTCTTCAGGCGGCACCGTCATGCCTGGGATGGTAAGCGAGCGCGTACTGGGCATTTCGACCGGGTCCCCCTTACCCCGGATCCGTGCGGACGAGGGCCGTTGCTAGGGTTCTCCGCGGCGGGACCGGCGGAGATCCCCTTTCAACGTACAAGGTATGAGGTACACGCATGTCCAGTGGCAGCCACGCGGGGCGCCCGAAGTCCTGGGTCGCGGTGACGATCATCTTCATCGGTTTCGCCGTCGGCGGCTGGGCACTGGTCATCGGCCCGCACTGGCCCCTGTTCTGGGGCGGAGCCGCGATCACCCTCCTGGGCGGCGTCGTGGCCTGGGCGGTCGACATCATGACCGACGTGGTCGTCGACGAGCCGCACTCGTAGCGAAGCGGCGCCCCACCACGTAACGTCGATATGGCGTGGCCGCCCGGAGCAGAGGTGGTGGGATGGCCCTCAGATTCGGCGTCGAAGAGGAGTATTTCGTCGTCGACCCGGTGTCGCGGCGGATCGTTCCCCGCGCCCCGGCGGTGGTGCGCCGCGCCTCGGCCGATCTGGGCGACCGCGCCTCGACCGAGCTGATCGCCTCCCTCGCCGAGGCGAAGACGTCCCCCTGCGACGATCTGACCAAGCTCGACGAGCAGATCCGCGCGATGCGCGGGTCGATGGCCGCCGCGGCCGCCGCCGAGGGCCTGCTCCTCGCCGCGACCGGCACCCCCGTCCTGGGCGACACGGTCCCGCCCCCGATCAGCGCCGGCCCGCGTTACGCCGACAGCCTGGCGCACTACCGGGCGCTCGACGACGAGATGAGCATCTGCTCCTGCCACGTCCACGTCGGCATCGCCGACCGGGCGGTGGCGCTCGAGGTGAGCAACCATCTGCGGCCCTGGCTGCCGACCCTGCTCGCGCTGGCGGCCAACTCGCCCTACCTGTCGGGCCGCGACACCGGCCACGCCTGCTGGCGGGTGATGTCGTGGGCGCGCTGGCCGGTGGCCGGCCCTCCGCCGTACTTCCGGTCGCTCGCGCACTTCGAGGACACCGTCGAGAGCCTGCTCGGCTGCGGGGCCCTGATGGACCCGGCGACGTTGTTCTGGGACGTGCGCCCGTCGTTCCGGTTCCCGACCGTCGAGATCAGGCTCGGCGACGTGGCGCTGACCGCCGACGACGCCGTGCTCTTCGCCGCGCTGATCCGGGCCCTGGTCCAGGTGTCCCTGACCGGTGACGCCCCGGCGCCCGATCCCCCGCCCGAGATCCTGCGGGCCGCCTACTGGCTGGCGGCGCGCGACGGCCTGTCCGGCACGGGCATCGACACGTTCACCGGCCGGCCGGTCCCGCACCGCAGGCTCGCCGCCGACCTGGTCGCCCACGTCCGCGACGCGCTGCGCGACAACGGCGACCTCGACCAGGTCACCGCGGGGATGCGGCGGCTCCTGACCACCGGCACCGGCGCCGACCGGCAGCGGGCCGCGTTCCGCCGCCGCGAGCGCCTGACCGACGTGGTCGACCACGCCGCGCTCATTGCACCGGGCGACGAGACCGAATAACGTTCTAGTCAGCTGGTGACCCCCACCCCAGGGACCGCCCCATGACGTCCTCGCCGCACGCTCCCCCCGGCCCACAGCTCGGCGACCTGCAGTTCTGGAAACTGCCCCCGCACGAACGGGACGCGGCGTTCCGGCGGCTCCGCGAGATGGACCGGCCGCGGTTCTTCGACGAGCCGCCGATGGCGTTCATCCCGAAGGGCCGCGGCTTCTACGGCCTGGTGCGGCACGCGGACGTCGTCGAGGCGAGCCGCAATCCCGAGATCTTCAGCAGCGAGCCCAACACCACGTCGATCGCCGACATGCCGGGACGGATGGGCCGCTACTTCGGCTCGCTCATCAACATGGACGACCCGCGGCACGCCCGGCTGCGCCGCATCGTCTCCCGCGCGTTCACCCCGAAGATGCTCGCGACCACCATGCGCGACGTGGAGACGCAGGCCGAGCAGATCGTGGACGAGCTCGCCGCGCGCGGCGGCGGCGACTTCGTCACCGAGGTCGCCGCGCGCCTGCCCGTACAGATCATCTGCGACATGATGGGGGTCCCCGCCGAACGGCGCGCCTTCGTCATCCGCCGCGCCAACCTGATCCTCGGCGGGTTCGACTCCGAGTACCTCGGCATCGACATCGACGGCATCGAGCACAAGCCGTTCGTCCGCCGCTTCCTGCTCGGCGGCAACGTCGCCGTCCGCTACCTGCGCACGGGGCGGGCCCTGCACTCGCTGGCGATGAACCTCGCCAAGGAGCGCCGCGCGCATCCCCGCGACGACCTCACCACCCGGCTGGTCAACGCCAACGTCGACGGCGAGCACCTCACCGACCAGGAGCTGGGCTCGTTCTTCATCCTCCTCCTGGTCGCCGGCAGCGAGACCACCCGCAACGCGCTGGCGCACGGCCTGCACCTGCTCACCGCCCACCCGGAGCAGCGCGCCCTGCTGCTGGAGGACTTCGACGGCCGCGTCGACGGCGCCGTCGAGGAGATCATCCGCTACGCCACGCCCGTCATCGCGTTCCGCCGGACCCTGACCCGCGACCACGAGATGAACGGGCACCACTTCCGCGAGGGCGACAAGGTCGTCCTCTACTACAACTCCGCCAACCGCGACGCCGACGTCTTCACCGATCCCGACGCCTTCGACATCACCCGCTCCCCCAACCCGCACCTCGGCTTCGGCGGCCCTGGCCCGCACTTCTGCCTGGGCGCCCACCTGGCGCGCAGGGAGATCGGCGTGATGTTCCGCGAGCTCTACACGCGCCTGCCCGGCCTGCGGTCCACCGGCGAACCCGACCGGCTGCTCTCCACCCTCATCAACGGGATCAAGCACCTTCCCTGCGAGACCTGACGGGGCGGGTTACTCGCGAGTAGGGCCGTGCCCTACCCTGCTGCCCATGCGGAAGTCGAAGTCCATCGCGGGCAAGGTCATCGTCGTCACCGGAGCGGCGCGCGGGCTCGGCGCGCTCTTCGCCCAGCGGACGGCGGAGCGCGGCGCGCGGGTCGCGCTGCTCGGCCTCGAACCGGGCGAGCTCGAGGCGGCCGCCGCCGGCTGCGGGCCGGACGCGCGCTGGTGGGAGGTCGACGTCACCGACGACGCGGCGCTGGCCCGGGTCGCGGCGGAGATCGTGGAGCACTACGGGCGCGTCGACGTGGTGGTGGCCAACGCCGGCATCGCGACCGGCGGCCCGGTGGAGCACTCCGACCCGCGCACGTTCAACCGGGTCATCGAGGTCAACCTGCTCGGCAGCGTCGCCACGGCCCGCGCGTTCCTGCCCGCGCTGCGGGAGAGCAAGGGCTACTTCTTCCAGATCGCCTCCCTGGCCGCGATCTGCGCCTCGCCGATGATGGCCGCGTACGCGGCGAGCAAGGCGGGCGTGGAGGCGTTCGCCCACTCGCTGCGCGCCGAGACCGTCCACCACGGCGTGGGCGTCGGCGTCGGCTACCTGAGCTGGACCGACACCGACATGGTGCGCGGCGCCGACGAGAACGAGGCGCTGCGGGTCATGCGGGCCGGTCTCCCGTTCCCCGCCAACCGCACCTACCCGCTCGCCCCCACGGTCGAACGGCTCGTCGACGGCATGGCCGCCCGCCGCCCGCACGTCTACGGCCAGGCCTGGATCCCGGCCATGCAGGCCGCGCGCGGCCTCGTCCCGGCGGTCATCACGCGGCACGCCCGCAAGGTCATGGCCAGGCACGAGGCGCGGTGGCTCGCGGCGGGCGGCGACAACGACCTGGTGGGCGCGGGCGGCGCGGCCAACAACGAGAGGCTCTGAGCCGCCGGCGCTCACTCGGTGATCGCCGGTTCGAGCTCCTCCGGCTCCCACTCCTCGTCGTCCTCGTCGTCGTCCCAGACCTCGGCCTCCCGGCGGTCGCCGGCGTCCACCTGGACGCCGGCGGCGGTGAGCCCGTCCCGAAGCCGTCCGGTCATCCCCTCCGACATGTAGTGGTGGTGCAGGTCGAGCCGGCCCAGGCCGTGGAAGGCGGGGGTGTCCAGGATCATCTGGGCGCCCTTGTCGGTCAGGGTGCCCAGGGACAGGTCGAGGGAGGCGAGCCCGGCGGTGACGGGGGCGCCGGACAGCGCGGCGACCAGGGCGTCGGTGTCCCCCGCGTTGCGCAGGCCGAGGTGGCTCAGGGCGGGGAAGGCGCCCGCCAGCAGCGGCGCCAGGTCCTCGGGCGCGGCGCCGTCGCCGAGGAAGAGCTCCAGGCGTTCCAGGTTCGGCAGGGCGGAGCCGAGGACGCCGCGCACCACCTCCGGGTCCAGCCGGTGCGTCTGGAACGTCAGGCGGCGCAGTCCCGCGTGCCGCGGCACGTTCCAGGCGAGCCGGAACGCCGTGCGCTCGCCGCCGACCTTCAGCGTCATCGCGTCGGCCCCGCGGACCGCGAACTCGGCCAGCCGGGGGAAGACCGCGAGCAGCGCCGAGACGTCGGCCTGCGGGATCCAGGAGATGAGGCGGGTCTCCCGCACGACGACCTCGCCGAAGAACAGCGCCCTCAGCGCGGGGAACGAGGCGGCCCGCGCGACCAGCAGGTCGCGCACGCCGTCGGGGGTGTCGTTGGCCAGGCCGGCGTTCCAGCAGTCACCGATGACCAGCGCGGTCACGGCCCGGGTGTCGACCTCGCCGATGAACCGTGCGAGATGGTCGCCGAAGGCCTCCTCGCCGTCCCAGGCCTCCAGCCGCAACCGCCACGCGAACGCGGCGGGATCGGCCTTCGCCGCGGCGAACCGCTCGCCGGCGGGCCGCGACGCGGACGGGAAGTCGACGACCTCCAAGCCCGCGAATTCGGTCAGATAACTGCGATTCGGCATGGGTCGCAGTCTTCCACCGGAAGGATGCCGAACGGTTGCGACTCTCTTGAGCGCCGATCCCCCGGGGACTATGTAACGGTTTGGGGAGCCCTGCCTCGATTACCGGCGGGTCAGCCTTAGCCTTGGGCTTGCGATGGGGGTGCGCGCCGGGTTCCCCGCCTTCATCGGACGACGCTCTGCGAATGACAACGTTTCTCTTGTTGGAGGTCCCCGATGTCTGACACTTCCCGCGCCTCGGACGAACCCGCGCACGAAGGGATCGACACCAGCGTCTCGCACGTCGCCCGGATCTGGAACTACTGGCTGGGCGGCAAGGACAACTACCCGGTCGACCGCGAGGTCGGCGACCAGATCCTGGAGATGCTCCCGGACGTCGCCACGCTCGCCCGCGCGTCCCGCGCGTTCCTCAGCCGCGCCGTCCGCCACCTGACCGCCGACCTGGGCGTCCGGCAGTTCCTGGACATCGGCACCGGCCTCCCCACCGTCGACAACACCCATGAGGTCGCGCAGAGCATCGCCCCGGACTCCAAGGTCGTCTACGTCGACAACGACCCGCTCGTGCTGGTGCACGCGCGCGCCCTGCTGACCAGCACTCCCGAGGGCGCGACCTCCTACATCGACGCCGACCTCCGCGACCCCGCGTCGATCATGGACAAGGCCGCGGACCTCCTCGACTTCGACCGGCCCATCGCGCTCTTCCTGATGGGCATCGTGGAGTTCATCACCGACGACGACGAGGCCTACGACATCGTCGAGCGGCTCAAGAGCCGGCTGTGCCCGGGCAGCTTCCTCACCCTCTACGACGGCACCAACACCGTCCACAAGGAGGCCTCCGACCAGATCGTCGAGGTCTGGAACCAGTCCGGCAACGCGCCCCTGACCCTGCGCACCCCCGACCAGATCACCCGCTTCTTCGACGGCATGGAGATCCTGGACCCCGGCGTCGTCTCGGTCTCCCGCTGGCGCCCCGAGGCCACCCCCTGGGGCGAGCCCGCCGAAGTCGACGCCTTCGGCGCCGTCGGCCGCAAACTCTGACGGAGCCCCGCGGGTCAGTCGCGCACAAAGGGTTTTTCCAGGCCGTTGGCGCTGTGCAGCAGCGGCTCGCCGCGCAGGTAGCGGCCGACCTCTCCGGCGATGATGCGCGCGGCGTTGGCGGCGGTCTGCTTGCTGGCGCCCGCCAGATGCGGGGTCAGCGTGATGTTGGGCGTGGTCAGCAGGCGTGAGCCGGACGGGATGGGCTCCTCGGGGAACACGTCGAACGCGGCGCCGTACAGGTGGCCGGAGTCGAGCGCGTCGCAGACCGCGTCGTAGTCCAGGAGCGCGCCCCGGGCGCAGTTGACGACGATGCCGCCGGGCGGCATCGCGGCGATCTGGGCGGCGCCGATCATGCCGGTGGTCTCGGGCGTCACCCGGGCGTGCAGCGAGATGATCTGGGCCTGTGCCAGGAGGTCGCCGAGGGAGACCAGCTCGGCGACGCCGCCGAGGTCGCCGGCGTACGGGTCGTGCACCAGGACGCGGGCGCCGAGCACGTGCAGCATGCGTGCGACGCGGAGGCCGACCGCGCCGCAGCCGACGAGGCCGACCGTGCTGCCGCCGATCTCGGGGCCGACCTCCTCGTAGCGGTAGTAGTCGCCGCGCCACACGCCCGCCGTGAGGTCGCCGTGGGTCTGCGGGATGCGCCGCGCGGCGGCCATGATCATGCCGAGGGTGTGCTCGGCGGTGGCGCCCGCGTTCCGGCCCGGCGCCTTGCAGACCGCGACGCCGTGCTCGGCGGCGGCCTCCAGGTTGGCGTTGACCGGGCCGCCCCGGCTGATCCCGAAGAGCCGCAGGTCCGGGGACGCCTCCAGGATCGTGCGGGTGAGCGGCGCCATCTGGGTCACGCAGATCTCGGCGCCCTCCAGCGCCCCGATCAGCTGCCGCTCGGTGCCGGACGCCTCGTCGACCTCGGCGACCCGCCCGAACGGCTCCACCGGCCAGGGCAGGGTGAGCTCGGCGAAGGACAGGTCCGCCCCGGGCGCCTCGGCGCGGATCGCCTCGATCAGCAGCCGGTTGAGGACGAAGTGGTCGCCGGCGGCCAGGATGCGGACGGTCATTGCGGCAGCTCCAGGGCTTCGATGGGTGTGTTGAACGCCAGGAGGGCGACCTCGCCGCCCTCGACGCGGACCTCGGTGAGGGCGCAGTTGCGGACGGCGGGGAACAGCCGCCGGTAGGCGGAGAGCGGCAGGCCGAGCAGCGTGCAGAGGGCGAGCCGGATGGCGGTGGTGTGCGCGACGACGAGGACCCGGTCGCCGGGATGGCCGTCCACGATGTCGCCCAGGCACGCGGTGAAGCGCGCGGCGGCCGCCGCCGGGTCCTCTCCCCCGGGCAGGTGCCCGTTCACCGGGTCGTCGTGGAACGCCTGGAGCGCCTCGGGGAACCGGGTGCGCATCTCCGCCCGGGTGAGGCCCTCGGCGCGGCCGAAGTCCAGCTCGCGCAGCCGCTCGTCGATCCGCGGCGCGAGCCCGGCCGCCTCGGCGCAGGGCTCGGCGGTCAGCCGGGCCCGTGTCAGGTCCGACGACCACACGGCGGCCAGATCGGCCGTCCGGGCCCAGTCGGCGAGCTGCGCCGCCTGCTCCAGGCCCCGCGGGGTGAGCGGAACGTCGGTGACCCCCGCGTAGCGGTTCTCCGCATGCCACGTGGTCTCGCCGTGGCGTACCAGAACCAGTCGGGTCATCGTGACGTCCTTTCCCGTGCGTGCGCGGCGGCCACCGGCGGCAGCCAGCCGCGCCGCTCCAGCTCCCCGATCAGGGCGAGGTAGCCGTCGTCGAAGCGGGCGGTGTGGGTGGGGCGGGGCTCGATCGTCTCGCGGAGGCGCACCATCGCGGCGGCGGTTTCGGCGAGCCGCCCGCCGGTGGACGCGGCGGCGGCCAGCACGGCCGCTCCCAGGGCCGGTTCGGCCTGCTCGGGCAGCAGCACCGGCCGTCCGAGGACGTCGGCCCGCAGCTGGCACCAGTAGGCGCTCCTGGCCGATCCGCCGGTCAGCGTGAGGTCGCCGCCGACCGGCGCGCCCAGCAGGTCCAGGTAGTCGAAGCAGAGCCGCTCGACGTAGGCGATGCCCTGCAGCACCGAGGCGAACCGGTCCCCCTCGTCCCCGGTCTCGCCGAGGACGAAGCCGCGCGCGTCCGGCGCGACGAACGGGAACCGCTCGCCGGACGACACCAGCGGGTAGGTGACGGCGCGCGCCGGTTCGTGGTCGCGGGCCAGGTCGTCCAGCGCGGCGAGGTCGCGTCCGGGGAAGTCGCGGCTGATGATGCCCGCGCCGGTGCTGGACGCGCCGCCGGGGAGCCAGCCGCCGTCGGGCGCCTTGTGCGAGTAGACGACGCCCAGCGGGTCCTGGAGGAGCTCGGTGGTGACCCCCTTGAGGACGAGGGTGGTGCCCAGGACGGAGTTCCACGAGCCCGGTGTGAGGCGGCCGGTCCCGAGCTGGGAGGCGCAGCCGTCGGTGCAGCCCGCGATGACCGGTGTGCCCTCGGGCAGGCCGGTCGCCACCGCCGCCTCGGCGCACACGGCGCCGAGAGGTGTTCCGGAACGTTCCAAGGGCGGGAGGAGCCCGGCGGGCACTCCCAGCTCGGCGAAGACGTCCTCCGGCCAGTCCTCGGCGATGAGGTCGGCGCCGGTCTTGAGCGCGTTGCTGAGGTCGGTGGCCACGGCGTGGCCGGTGAGCCGGCGGTTGACGAAGTCGGCCTGGTGGACGGCCCGCGCGTCCGCGGCGCCGGGCACGTTCTCCAGGAGCCACAGCACCTTGGGCAGGGCCCAGGCGGGCTGCATGCGCCGGTAACCGAGGCGTCCCCAGATCTCCGCCCCGGCCTTGTCGGCCCGCGCGACCTGGCCTGCGGCCCGGGTGTCGTCGTACATCAGCCCCGGTGTCAGGGGACGCCCGCCGTCGTCGGTCAGCAGGACCGTGCCGGACGTGCCGTCGACCGCGACCGCGCGCACCGCCCCGGCCGGGACGTCGCGGAGCGCCGCCCGGCAGGCACTGCCGACGGCCTCCCACCACTCCTCCGGATCCTGCTCGTGGCGGGGACCGTCGCGCCGGCCGGCCAGCCGCCGGGTGCCGGTCCCGGCGACCTCGCCGGTGGCGGTCACGGCGAGGGCGCGGACGCTCTGGGTCCCGAGGTCCACCCCCACCCACACGTCGTCCGCCCGGTCACGTCGCCGGGTCACGCGTCACCCCCGTCCGTTCGGTTCGGTTCTCGTGCCGCCGCGAGGATCGGCCAGGTCGCGGCGGCGGCCTCGCGGACCTCCAGGAAGGTCCGGTAGAGACGGCCGTAGAAGGCGGCACGGCCCGGGTCGGGCTCGTACCCGTCGCCGACGCGGACGTGCGCCGCGACGGCCTCGCCCGCCGTGGCGGCACGGCCGGTGGCGAGCAGGCCCGTGATGAACGCGCCGCGCGCGCCGGGCTCGGCGTCGGCGGTGCGCACGACGGGCACCCCGGTGACGTCGGCCATCAGCCCCAGCCACTGCGGGCTGGCCGACCCGCCGCCGCTCACCCGCAGCTCGGTCGGGGTGGTCCCGGCGGCGGCCAGGCAGTCGCGCACCACCAGGCTCAGGCCCTCGAGCACGGCGCGGGCCAGGTCGGCGCGGTCGTGGTCGACGGTGAGGCCGTGGAAGGCCCCGCGCGCCCGCGGGTCGAGGAACGGCGCACGTTCCCCGGCCGGGGACAGGTAGGGCAGGAACACCAGCCCGTTCGCGCCCGCCGGCGCGGCCGCGGCCAGCTCGGACAGGCCGCCAGGGTCGTCGCCGAAGCCGAGCAGGCGGCACGCCCAGTCGATCACCTGCCCGCCGGCCAGCGTCGGGAACGCCCTCAGGTAGCGGCCCGGCAGGCCCATCGCCACCGTCAGGCCGGACGGCTCGCCGTCCAGGTCGGCCGCGTCGACGACCGTCTCCGTGCACAGCGTGGTGCCCAGGATGACGCACGACTGGCCGACCTCCACGCTGCCGACGCCGATCGCGGTCGCGGCGACGTCGTACGGCGCCATCACCACCGGCGTGCCGGCGGCCAGTCCCAGCTCGTCCGCCGCGCCCGGCGCCAGCCCGGCGGCCCGCCGGTCGTCGGGGAGCAGCTCGGGCAGCAGCCGCCGCGCCCAGTCCATCCCGTACAGCCTCAGCAGCTCGGGCGAGTAGCTCCGGTCTCGGATGTCCATGAACGGGACCGAGGCGTCGGAGCCGTCGGCCGCCACCACCCCGGTGAGGCAGGAGAAGATCCAGCCGCCGCAGGTGAGCGTGGCCGCCGAACGTTCCACCCGGTCCGGATCGTGCTCCCGCAGCCAGGTGAGGATGGCGTTGGGCACGCCCGCGAACGCCAGCGACCCGTTGACGCGGAACGCCTGGCGCAGCACGCCGGACTCGGTCCAGCGCTCCACCAGCGGGGCCGCCCGGCCGTCGTTCCACAGGATGGCCGGGCCGGTCGGCCGGCCCGCCGCGTCGACCAGCCAGCTGCCGTCGCCCTGCGCGGTCAGCGCCACGTACTCGACGTCCGCGCCGGTCACCTCGACGACCTGGCGGACGCCGCGCACCACGGCCCGCCAGACCGCGTCCATGTCCTGCTCGACCCAGCCGGACCGCGGCCGCCGCACCTCGGTCGGCTGCCGGACCACCGTGAGCTCGGCGCCGGAGCCGTCGTAGCCCACCACCTTGATCATGGTGGTGCCGGCGTCGACGCAGACGACCGCCATCATGCCCTGCCGCTGGAGGCTCGGGAGCGGCGGGCGACCGAGTCGAGCGCCACCGCCAGCAGCAGGACCGCGCCGGTGACCATGAACCGGAAGGACGAGTCGAGGTTGAGCAGGGTGAGCCCGCTGGAGATCGACTGGATGACGACGATGCCGAGCAGCGCCGCGAACGCGGTGCCCCGGCCGCCGAACAGGCTCGTGCCGCCGATGACCGCCGCCGCGATCGCGTTGAGGTTGACGTCCCCGGCGCCGCTGCTCTGGTTGGCCGCCGCGAGCCGGGCCGCCGCCAGGACGCCGCCGATGGCGGCCAGCGTGGTGCACAACATGAAGGCGGAGGCGTAGATCGCCTTGACGTTGATGCCCGCGCGCCGGGCGGCCTCCACGTTGCCGCCCACCGCGTAGAGCGACTTGCCGTAGCTCGTGCGCGTGAGGACGTAGTGCGTGACCAGCACCAATCCGAGGAAGAGCACGAACATCCAGCCTACGCCGCGGTCCCGGTTGAGGTACCAGACGGCCACGCCGAGGCCGAGCAGGAGCACCGCGCTGCGCAGCAGCAGCGCCTGGACGGAGGTGGCCGGGAGCCCGGCCCGGCGGCGCGCCGCGGCCCGGGCGTACCCGGCGGCGAACAGCGCCGCCGCGCCGGCGACGACCAGGGCGTACGCCAGCCACGGCGGGACGAACTGGAGCTGCGCGAACGTGACGAGCCCCGAGTCGAACGGCAGGTTGATCGAGCCCTTGGCGCCCAGCATCCACAACTGCACGCCGAGGAAGCCCAGCAGCCCGGCCAGGGTGATCACGAAGCTGGGCACGCCCAGCCGGTTGAACACCTGCGCGTACAGCCAGCCGATCAGGCAGGCCAGCACGACCGCGCCGCCGATCGCGAGCCAGGGCGACAGGCCGTGGTCGACGAAGAGCACCGCGGTCACGGCGGCGCTGAGGCCGCTGAGCGACCCGACCGACAGGTCGATCTGGCCGACCAGCAGCATGAACATCACGCCGAGCGCGATGATCCCGACCGGGACGCACTCGATGGCGAGGTTCACCAGGTTGGTGCTGGACAGGAAGATCGGGTTGAGGATCTGCATCACCGTCCAGATGATCACCAGTCCGGCGACCACCGGGGCCACGCCGAGGTCCCCGCCCCGGAAGCGCGCGCCGAGCACCTGGACCGTCCCGCGCACGCCGCGGGGGCGGTCGGGGTCGAACTCGGCGGCGGCGGGCGCGGGCGCCTCGATCTCCGCGACGTCCACGTCGGCCTCACTCATCGTCCGCCCCTTCCTGCCGCGCGGCCTCCTCGCGCACGGTCCTCTCCGGCACGGCGCCGGGCACGGTCTTCTCCGGCACGGCGCGGCGGCGGCGCGCCACCCGGCGGGTGACCGCGTTGTCCCCGGCCCCCGTGATGGCGGCGACGAGCTCCTCCGCGGACACCGTCTCGGCGTCGAACACGCCGTTGTTGCGCCCGAGCCTGAGCACCACGACCCGGTCGGCGACGGCCGTCACGTCCGCCATGTTGTGACTGATCATGATCACGCCGTGGCCGCGCTCGCGGAGCCGGTCGATGAGGTTGAGCACCTCGGCGGTCTGCGCCACGCCCAGCGCGGCGGTCGGCTCGTCCAGGATGATGACCTTGGGGTCGCCGAGCAGCGACCGGGCGATCGCCACGGTCTGCCGCTGCCCGCCCGACAGGGCCGCGATCGGCGCCCGGACCGAGGGGATCTTGGCCGACAGCTGCCGGAGCAGCTCGCGCGAGCGCACCTCCATCGTCACGTCGTCGAGCCGCAGCGCGCGCATCTCGCGGCCGAGGAACAGGTTCTCGATGACGTTGAGGTTCTCGCAGAGCGCGAGGTCCTGGAAGACGGTCGCGATGCCGAGCTGCTGCGCCGCGGCCGGGCTGGCGATGCCGACGGGCGCGGACTCGAAGGTGATGGTGCCCGCGTCCGGCGGATGCACGCCGGACAGCACCTTCACCAGCGTGGACTTGCCCGCGCCGTTGTCGCCGACCAGCGCCACGACCTCCCCCGCCGCGACGTCGAGGTCGACGTCGCTGAGGGCGGCGACGGCCCCGAACGACTTGCTGATCCCGCGCAGCGACAGCAGCGGCGGCGCGGCCACGGCGGTGCTCACTTGAGGCCGAGCTTGTCGCAGGCGGCCTTGTACTCGGGGGTGCACACCTCGGAGACCTTCAGCGCGCCGTTGGCCCCGAAGAGCACCTCGGCGATGTTGTCCTTGGTCACCACGGTCGGCGTGAACAGCTCCGACGGGGTCTCGAAGAGCGTGGTGTTGCCCTTGGGCGGGTTCCCCTGGACGAACTGGTACGCGGCGTTGGCGGCCGCCTCGGCGACGATCTTGATCGGCTTGGAGATGGTGTTGTACTGGTCGCCGGCGATGATGCGCTGCGCGGCGGCGAGCTCGGCGTCGTTGCCGGTCACCGGCGGCACCTCCTGGCCCGCCGCCTTGAACGCGGCGATGCTGCCGCCGCCGGTGCCGTCGTTGGCCGCGACGACGCCCGCGATCTGCCCGCGGTACTTGCTGATCTGGCCGCTCACCCAGTCCTGGGCCTTGGCCGGCTCCCAGCCGGGGGTGTCGTACTCCGCCAGGAGCTTGTACCCGCTGGCGTCGACGGAGCTGTGGATGCCCTTCTTGATCAGCCCGGCGGCGGCGTCGGTCGGCGAGCCGTTGACCTGGAGGACGCCGCCCTTGGCGTTGTCCTTCTTCAGCCGGTCGACCAGCGACTGGGCGATCATCGCTCCGATCTTCTCGTTGTCGAACGAGATGTAGTAGTCGGCCTTGGCGGCGGGGATCGGCCGGTCGTAGGCGATGATCGGCACCTTGCGCGACTGGGCCATCCGCACGGTGGAGGCGGCGGCCGCGGAGTCCACCGGGTCGATGACGATGGCCTTCACGCCCTGGGCGAGCATCGAGTTGGCCTGTTGCTGCTGCTTGGCGGCGTCGGCGTTGGCGTTCTGGTACAGCACCTCGCAGTCCGCGCAGAGCTGCTTGATCTTGGCCTTGAAGAGCGGCGCGTCGTAGAGCTCGTACCGGGTGGACGCGATGTCCGGCATCAGGAAGGCGATCTTGGCACCCTTGGCGCCGCCGGAGCCGGAGCCGCCGGACGAGCAGGCCGTCAGGGGGGCGAGGACGGCCAGGGCGGCGGTGGTCGCGGCGAACGCTCTGACGTGAGACTTCTTCACTGGGTCTCCTCGGGGGGTGTCCGCCCGTGAAGAGGGGCGGCTGAGCCGATGTCGAACACAACACGATGAGTGCGAGAAGTGTCAACTCTGAACGAGAAATTAACACCAAAACGCGTGATAACCCAGGCCGAAGGGTTGATCGTTCGGTCGAACCGGACCACAATGGGCACCCGAGTCATGGATGGAGCTGTGTTATGTTCACATTCACTTTCACATGACCTGGCCGCGGCCGGCCGCGATCGGCGGCCATCGACCACAGGGGGCACGGCCCGGTGACCGACGACGGACCACGCGCCGCGACACCGGCGGCGAACGACGGCCTGGCCGCCCGCGACCGCCGCGAGGGGATCCGGCAGCGGGTCGCCGGCGAGGGGTTCGTCCAGGCCAAGGACCTCGCCGCCGCGTACGGGGTCAGCCTGATGACGATCCATCGCGACCTCGACGAGCTGCAGAGCCGCGGCTGGCTCCGCAAGGTCCGCGGCGGCGCGACGGCCGAGCCGTCCGCGGTGCACCACGGCGACGTGCGGCACCGCCTCCAGTCGATGTCCGAGGCCAAGGAGCAGCTCGCGCTCGCCGCCGAGAGCCTGGTCGAGACCGGCGCCTCGGTCATGGTCGACGAGAGCACCACCGGCCTCGCGCTGGCGGGCCGGCTTCCCGCCCGCGGCCCGCTCACGGTGATCACGAACTTCCTCGCCGTGGTCAACCTGCTGGCGGGCGAGCCCGGGGTCGACCTCGTCACGCTGGGCGGCGCGTACTACCCCGCCTACGACGCCTTCCTCGGGCTGCGGACGACCGAGGCCATCCGGTCACTGCACGCGGACGTGCTGTTCATGTCCACGACCGCGATCACCAACGGCCACTGCTACCACCAATCCCAGGAGACCGTCGCGGTCAAGCGGGCGCTGATGGAGTCGGCCGACCGGCGGGTGCTGCTGGTCGACCACGGCAAGTTCGCCAAGAACGGCCTCTACCAGCTCGCGCCGCTCACCGCGTTCGACCTGGTCATCGTGGACGCCGGGACGCCCCGCCCGACCGTCGACGGGCTGCGCGCACTCGGCGTGCCGCTGCACGTCGCCGGCGCGGGCGACCCGCCGGCGCTGGGCCCCGCGAGGACCGACTCCTGACGTCGCGGGCGACGCCCCTCCGTCTCCGGCCTACAGTGGCCTGAGCATGAACGACTCCACGCGCACGAGATCGCCCGAGGGGGGACGAACCCCCACGCCCCCCGAGGCGGCTTCGCCGCCTTCCTGGCTCCCCCACGAGACCACCGCCGACGCGCAGGCCAGGGACGCCCGGGTCGCGGTGCTGCCCGTCGGCAGTTTCGAGCAGCACGGCCCCTACCTGCCCCTCGCCACCGACACCGTGATCGCCTGCACGCTCGCGCGGGAGATCGCCGCCGCGTACCCCGTCCTGCTGCTGCCGCCCGTCACGATCTCGTGTTCGCACGAGCACGCCGGCTGGCCCGGCACGGTCAGCATCTCGGCGCGCACGCTGCACGCCGTGGTGACCGACATCGCCGCGTCGCTGCGCCGTTCCGGCGTGACCGGGCTGGTCCTGGTCAACGGCCACGGCGGCAACTACGTCCTCGGCAACGTCGTGCAGGAGGCGGGCGGCGGCATGGCGCTGTTCCCCGGCGTGCCCGACTGGGAGGCGGCCCGGAGCGCCGCGGGCGTCGAGACCTCGCTGGACGGCGACATGCACGCCGGTGAGATCGAGACGTCGATCCTGCTGCACGCCCATCCCGGCCTCGTCCGGCCCGGGCACGAGGCGGGCGACCACCTCGCCGACGACCGCCCGCACCTGCTCACGCTGGGGATGGCCGCCTACACCGGCTCGGGCGTCATCGGCCGGCCGTCACTCGCCTCCGCCGGCAAGGGCCGGGACCTTCTCGCGAGCCTGGTCGCGTCGTTCGGCCCGTACCTCGCGCTGCTCGGTGGAGACCGCCCGGACGAGCAGGACGCCGGCGCCGGGAAGGCTCGCGACCAGGGCCAGCACGCCGTAGACGACGGCGACCGTGAGCCCCTGGGACGAGCCGAGCCCGGCCGCGCCGAACGCCAGTGACGAGGCCGCCTCGCGCGGTCCCCAGCCGCCCACGTTCACCGGCAGCGCCATGACCAGCAGCGCCACCAGCGACAGCGGGACGAGGTCGAGGACCGGTGCCGTCGCCCCGGCGAGCCGGGCCGCGATGACGAAGAGCGCCACGTGCCCGGCCAGCGCCCCCGCCGACAGCAGCAGCGCCCCCGGCCAGGTCCACCGCCCCGAGACCGCGAGCACCGCCACCGTCGCCGTCATGCCCGCCAGCGCGGCGGCGGCCGGCCCGCCGGGGACGACCCCGGCGGCGGACGCCAGCGCGGCGGCGGCGACGACGAGGAGCACCACCTGGCCCGCCGCACGTTCCACGACGACGGCGCGGATGCCCCGCCGGACGTCCCCGGCGTCCCGCCCGTGGTGGACGGCGCGGTGCACGTCGCCGAGCACGCCCGCGGGGAGCACGGCGTTCAGGAACAGCGCCCGGTAGTAGTCGGCGACGGCCGACGTCATCGACATCCCGAGACCCAGGCCGCGCGCCACGAACCGCCAGCGGGCGGCGCTGAGCACCGTCGTCAGCACGCCGATCGCCAGCGCTGCGGCGACCGCCCCGCCGTCGATCACGCGGAACGCCGCGACGAACGCGTCCGTGCTCTGCCAATAGAGGAGCACGGCCAGGATCGCCGCTCCGCACAGGGTCTTTTTCACCGTGGCTCCACGAGCAGGTCGGCGTGATGGACGACGGCGCGCAGGTCTCCCGCGGCGCACGTGCCGGTCCGGTCACGCAGGTAGGTTTCGGCACGCCGGGCCAGGTCGGGCCGCTGCTCGCAGGCGGCGGCCACCCAGCCGCGGAGCCACCGCTCCGTCAGGGCGGCGTGTTCGGGTCCGAGCCGCCAGGGGCTGGTCCGCACACGCACGGCCAGGCCGTGCCGCTCGAACTCCTCCACCGCGGCGGCGACCGCGTCCGGGCCGAGCCGCCCGTCCCGGCGCTGGTGGCCGTTGAACGCCTCCTGGAAGTCGGCGTCGAGCGGGTCGGCCGGGAACAGCTCGACGCGGCCCGTCACCGACAGGGTCAGCAGGGCGGGGCATCCCGCGCCGGCGATCGCGTCCACGAGGGCGGTGAGCTCGTCCCGGGTCAGCAGGTCCAGCAGGGCCGACGCGGTGACCAGGGAGGCTCCGGCGAAGTCGGCGGCGCTCAGGTCGGCGATCTCGCCCTGCCGCGTCTCGGCGTCCGCGGGGACGCTCCGCCGCGCCTGGTCGAGCAGGTCGGCGTCGCGGTCGTGGAGGACCCAGCGCCGCGGTCCGTCCAGCCGTTCCGAGAGCCAGCGCGCCATCGAGCCCGTTCCGCAGCCGATGTCGTGCACGACCAGGTCACCGGCGCCGCGGCGCAGGTCCGGCGGCACGAGCTCGGCCCGCGCGGCGGCGTCGGCCTCCTCCCGCAGCGCGAGCCAGCCGGGGCTGAACCGCTCGGCGAGCCGGTCCAGCACCGCGGTCACGCCCACCGCCGTCTCGTCCCATCCGCCGAGCGTCCCGCGCCGGTCTCGGGCGGCGGACCGCAGGCGCCGCCGCAGGCCGGCGTCCCCGAGCCAGCGCCGCAGCGCCGCCGCCAGGGCGCCGGCGTCGCCGGGCGGGACGAGCAGTCCCGCGTCCCCGCCGATGGCCTCGGGCACCCCGCCGACGTCGGAGGCGAGCACGGGGACGCCGCGCGCGAGCGCCTCGGTGACGACCATGCCGTACGTCTCGGCGCGGGACGGCAGCACCAGCAGGTCCGCCTCGGCGTAGGCGGCGTCCAGCTCCGCACCCGCGTACGGGCCCGCCAGCCGGATCCTCCTGTCCAGCCCGTGATGCTCGATGAGCTTGCGCAACCACTCGGCGTGCTCGGGGTCGGCCGTCGCCGGGCCGGCGCACAGGCAGTCCCACGCGAGGTCACCGACGGACGCCAGCGCCTCGATGAGCACGTCATGGCCCTTGCGCGGCGTCAGCGACGCGACGCAGAGCAGTCTGGCGCCGTTTTCCGTGCCCGGCGCCTCGGGGGCCGGGTCGACCCCGGGCGGGACGACGTGGACACGTCCGGCGGGGAGCCCGTGCAGCTCGGTCACCCGCCGCGCCGCCCACCGGCTGGTCGTCACCACGGCGCTCACCGCGCGCAGGGTCTCGCCCTCGCAGTCGATCAGCCCGTCCGGGGCGCCCGTCTCGTCGCCGAGCGGGAGGTGCACCAGGACCGCGAGGGTCAGGCGCCGCGCCCGCGGTACGACGATCTCCGGGACCCCGCAGGCCACGAGCCCGTCCATCAGGACGACGGCGTCGTCGGGCAGCCCGTCGAGCGCCTCGGCCAGCCGCCCCCTGACCGTCGCGTCCGGCCGCGGCCACCGCCCGGGCACCACGATGTCGACCGCCGCCGGCATCCGCCGGAGCACCTCGCGGTCGTAGACGTTGCCCCCGCTCGGCACGGCGCCGCCGGGCAGCACGACGTAGGGCCCGTTCATAGCGCCCGCTCGTAGCTCGCCCAGGCCACGTGCGACTCGTGCAGCGTGACGGTGATGCCGTCCAGGCCGCGCGCCCCGTCGCCGAGCGCGCCCTCCCGCGCCCGCTCGGCGAGCCGGTCGGCGATGACCTTGGCGAGGAACTCGGTGGTGGTGTTGGTGCCGGCGAAGTCCGGCTCGTCGTCCAGGTTCCGGTAGTTGAGGCGCCCGAGGACGGCGTGCAGCTCCTGGGTGGCCAGCCCGATGTCGACCACGATGTTGTCGGCGTCCAGGTGGGTCCGCCGGAACGTCGCGTCCACGACGAAGGTCGCGCCGTGCAGCTTCTGCGCCGGGCCGAACACCTCGCCGCGGAAGCTGTGGGCGACCATGACGTGGTCGCGGACGGTGATGCTGAACAACGCGGGGCCTCCAGGAGATCGGTGGGCACGAAGCAGTACGCAGGGATGGGCCCGCAGGGATCAGTAGGCGATCCGATGGCAGAGGGCGGGCAGTTCGCCGGAGGCGAGCCGGCCCATCACCGCGGGCAGGTCGTCGAAGGGGCTCTCGCCGGTGACGAGGGCGTCGAACGCCGGGTCGGCGAGCAGGTCCAGCGCCAGCGCCAGGCGGTCGGCGAACGTGCGGCGGCCGCGGCGCGCCGGGGCGACCGTGCCCACCTGGCTGCTGCGCACGGCGAGGCGGCGGACGTGGAAGGCCTCCCCCAGCGGCAGGGCGACCATCCGGTCGCCGTACCAGCTCAGGTCGACGACCTCGCCCTCGGTGGCGAGCAGTTCCAGCGACCTCACCAGCCCCTCCCCGGTGGCGCTGGCGTGGATCACCAGGTCGCACTCCCCCGCCGCGCCCTCCGGCGAGGCGAACGCGACCCCCAGCCGTCCGGCGGTCCCCTTCCGCGCCGGGTCGACGTCGACCAGCTCGACCCGGGTGCCCGGGATCCCGGCGAGGAGCTTGGCGACGGCGCAGCCGACCATCCCGCCGCCCACGACCGCGATCCGGTCGCCCACCAGGGGCCCGGCGTCCCACAGCGCGTTGACGGCGGTCTCCACCGTCCCGGCGAGCACCGCCCGCCCGGCGGGGACGCCGTCGGGCACCACGGTCACCGCTGTGGCCGGGACCACGTACCGGGTCTGGTGCGGATAGAGGCAGAAGACCGTGCGGCCGGTGAGCTCGTCCGGGCCGTCCTCCACCACGCCGACGTTGAGGTAGCCGTACTTGACCGGCCCCGGGAAGTCGCCCTCCTGGAAGGGGGCCCGCATGTCCTCGTACCGGCTCTCGGGCACCCGCCCCTGGTAGACCAGCGTCTCGGTGCCCCGGCTCACCGCCGAGTACAACGTCCGGACGAGCACCTCGCCGGATCCGGCGCCGGGCACGGCGGCCGGCCGGATCTCGCCCGCCTCAGGCGACCGAAGCCAGAACGCGCGTTCCATCGTCACTCTCCGATCGGGCCGGGACGCGGCGGGCGTGCCACAACCAGGCGACGTCGCGTCCGAACGACCACACCAGCGCGGCCAGGGCCACGGCCGCCAGCGCCGCCGCGGCGGCCTGGGGCAGCACTCCCGCGCCCGCCGCCACCAGCGCGACGCCCTGGAGGGCCGCCACCGTCTTGCGGGCCAGGCTCGGCGGCAGGCTCGCGCACAACCACGGCATCGCCCACGAGGCCGCGACGAACGCGTACCGCATGGCGCCGATCGCCAGGACCCACGGGCCCAGGCCGTACGCGACGTGCACGCTCAGCACCAGGATGAGGACGGCGTCGACCTCCATGTCGAACCGCGCGCCGAGGGGCGAGGAGGTTCCGGTGCGGCGGGCGACCTGCCCGTCCACCCCGTCCATCGCCAGGGCCACGCCCGCCAGGACGGCGAGGATGGCCTGCGCCGCCCCGGCGACCTGGGCCGCGCCCATCGCGCCGTCCACCACCAGCGCGGCCACGCCGCCGACCAGCAGCGCCCGCGTGAACGTCACGCGGTCCGCCGGGCCCAGCGAACGGCGCCCGGACCGGCTCAGCGCCAGCGCCAGCAGGAGCGGCAGGCCGACGCCGTAGGCCGTCCCTGCCAGCCACGCCGCGGTGCCCAGGCCGAATCCCGCCCACAACACCGCCAGCAGCACCAGCTGCGCGGACAGCCCGGCGCAGACCAGCCCGCCGCCCGTCTCAAGCCGCCGCATACGCGCTCCCCAGGCTCGTCATGATCTCGTCGCGCAGGCCGGGGGTCACGGCCACCGTCACCTGCGAGTCGGTCGTGTGGTCACCGCCGTCGTGGTCCAGGACGGTCCCGCCGGCCTCGCGGACCAGCACCACGCCCGCCGCGGTGTCCCACGGCCGGTTCGACAGGATGACCGTGGCGTCGAAGCGGCCCTGGGCCACCCACGCCAGGTCGATCGCGGCCGTGCCGATCATCCGGATGCGCTGGGCCCGCGCGCCGAGGTCCTCCAGGAGGGCGAGCCGCACGCGGTTCCTGGCCTCGGCCGCCGCGTCGCCGCCCACCGCGAAGTCGCCGACCGAGATGACCGCGTCGTGCAGGCCGGTCACGCCGGAGACGCCGATGCGCTCGTCGTCCGCGAAGGCGCCCTGGCCGTCGGCCGCGCTGTAGGTCACGTCGAGGAACGGCAGGTCGATGGCCGCCAGCACGCCGCGCCGGCCGTCCACGAGCCCGAGGGACACCGCGCACAGCGGGACGCCGCGCGCGAAGTTCGAGGTGCCGTCGACCGGGTCGAGGGCCCACCAGAGGGCGTCGGTGCCGGTGCGCCCGTGTTCCTCGCCGAGGACGCCGATCTCGGGGGTCTCGCGCAGCAGGAAGTCGCGGACCGCCTCCTCGACCGCCAGGTCGATGTCGGTGACCAGGTCGCGGTCGCCCTTGGCGACCACCGACCGCGGCGCCCGCGAGCGGATGATGGCGCGCGCCATGGCGACCGCCTCGCGGGCGAGGGGCAGCAGTTCGGCGTGGTCAGCCATGAGCGCCCACCTGCGGGAGGTCGTGTCCCATCCGGTCCCGCTTGGCGGTCAGGTAGGCGATGTTGCCGTCGTGGACGGGCGCCAGGACGGGAACCCGTCCCACGACCTCGACCCCGTACGACTTCAGGGCGCTGACCTTGTCGGGGTTGTTGGACATCAGGCGCACCGAGCCGATTCCCAGGTGCCGCAGCACCCGGGCGGCCGGGCCGTAGTCGCGCACGTCGACCGGGAGCCCGAGGGTCGTCGCCGAGTCGATGGTGTCGAGCCCCTCCTCGTCCTGGAGGATGTGGGTGCGCACCTTGGCGACGAGCCCGATCCCGCGCCCCTCGTGCCCGCGCAGGTAGACCAGCACGCCGCAGCCCTCGCGGACGATCGTGTCCAATGCCGCGTTCAGCTGGTCGCCGCACTCGCAGCGCAGCGCGCCGAAGATGTCCCCGGTCATGCACTCGGAGTGCATCCGGACCAGCACGCCGGGCCGCGTGCCCGGCTCGCCGAAGACCAGGGCCAAGTGTTCGTTGCGGTCGACCGGGTCCCGGAACGCGACCGCGCGGAACGTTCCGCGCCGCGTCCGAAGATCGGATTCTGCGACCTCGATCAGCTCCATGTCTGGATCACGCATCGTCTCCCCTGTCAGTTCACTGAACTCGCCCGGCCCGGGACCCGCACCAATCCCGTATACGGACGAACCCCCGTCTCCCGGTTCACCGGAGCGCGCAGGAGACCCGATATGCTGCGAACAGAGCAATATTTCAAACTTAAGACTTGAAACTTGAGACACCGTATCTCAATCTGACGAAGAGGATCAACGGTGGACGAAGGCGTGCACGCGTCCGGCGGGGTCACCCGGCGGCGCCGGCGGTTGTCGGACGAGGAGACCGAGCAGCGCATGCTCCGGGCGGCCATGGACATGGTCGGCCGGAGCGGGCTGACCGTGGGCCTCGACCACATCAGCTTCGAGGATGTGATCCGCGACGCCGGCGTGGCTCGCAGCGCGGTCTACCGGCGCTGGCCCTACAAGGATCTGTTCTTCAGCGAACTGCTCAAGGAGCTGGCCAGGGGCCGGAGCCCGGTCGTCGGCGCCCCCAACGACGAGGCCGAGGCCGCGGTCAGGCGGACCGTCGCCGAGCATCTCGACTGGCTGCGGACGCCCGCGCTCCGCCGCGCCCTGGTGGGCGAGGTCCTGCGCCGGGCGGCGGTGCGGGAGCTCGAGACGTTCCACAACGCACCCGAGTGGCGCACCTACATCGCCCTGCACGCGACGTTCCTGAGCCTGCCGGGCGGCGAGCTGCGCACCGAGGTGCAGGCGGCGCTCACCGAGTCGGAGCGCGACCTCACCCGGCGCATCGCCGGATCCTACGAGTACTTCACGCGGCTGCTCGGCTGCCGGCTGCGGCCCGACCTGGTGGACGCGACGTTCGAGGTCCCGGCCACCCTCGCCAACGCCACGATGCGCGGGCTGGTCATCATGGCCCCGTCCAATCCGGGGATCACCGGGCGGACGGTGCGGGCCAACCCGTACGGGGCGCCGGAGGCGGCGGACTGGTCGCAGGCGGCCCTGGGGATCGCGAGCGTGGTCCTGACGTTCATCGAGCCGGACCCGGACGTGGAGTTCGACGACGAGCGCATCGCCGCCGTCCGCCGCGAGCTGTCCGGGGCGTAGGGGGCCGGAGGACGCGACGCCGGGGAGATCGGCGGCCGGAGGGATCAGCGGCCGGTGAGGATCCTCAGCACCGGCCGCGCGGCGGCCTCCGGGTCGCCGCCGAGGCGCTCGGGGAGCGCGCCGCTCAGCCACAGGCTCGCGAACCCGTGCACGATCGACCAGGCGGCGATGGCGCCGGACCAGTCGTCGGGGCCCTCGGCGGGGAGGGCGCGGCCGGCCCCCGCCACGAGGACCTCGTGGGCGCGCGTGGCGGCGGCCAGCACCTCGGGATCGTCGGCGTGGTAGAGGTCGGGCCGGAACATCACCTCGAAGTAGGGCCGGTGCCCGGTCGCGAACCGGACGTAGGCCAGCCCGACCTCGAGGAAGTCGTCACCGGCGGCGGCCAGCGCGTCGGCGAACATCGTGAAGCCCTCCGCCGCGACGGCCGTCAGCAGCCCCGCCTTGTCGCCGAAGTGGTGGGCGGGCGCGGCGTGCGAGACGCCCGCGCGGCGGGCGAGCTCGCGCAGGCTCCAGGCGGCCGTCCCCGACTCGCCGATCGCCTCGACGGCCGTGTCGATGATCGCGCGCCGCAGGTTGCCGTGGTGGTAGCCGCTCATGCCGCCGATCCTATCTTGCCATTGACAAGTTGCAGGGCGTGGCGCAATCTTGTCAGTGACAAGTTAACGAGAGGACACGTCATGCCGACCCTTCCGTGGATCCAGCCGAACACCCCCGCGCCCGGTGCCGAGGCGGTCGTCATGGCCTCCAGGCTGCAGGTGCGCTCGCTGCGCCAGGTGCCGGGCTTCTTCCTGGCCTCGATGCGGCTCTGGCGGCAGGCGCGCCGCTCCCCCGGCGTGTGGGGCGTATCGCTGAAGGCCGAGCTGCTGCGCGGCACGTTCTGGACGCTCTCGGCCTGGAGCGGCAAGGACGCGCTGTACGACTACGCCAGGGCCGACCCGCACAAGTCGGAGATGCGGCGGCTGCGGGACGTCACCGCCGAGTCGACCTTCGTCCTCTGGGACGTTCCGGTGAGCGACCTGCCGGTCGGCTGGGAGGAGGCCCGGCGGCGCATCGCGGCCGAGCGCGAGGTCACCCGCCCAGCATGAGGCTCGCGCAGTGCTCGCCGATCATCATGACCGGGGCGTTGGTGTTGCCGCCGGTGATGCTCGGCATGATCGAGGCGTCCGCGACCCGGAGCCCGTCGATCCCGCGTACCCGCAGCGCGGGGTCGACCACCGCCCGCTCGTCGGCGCCCATCCGGCAGGTGCCGACCGGGTGGTAGACCGTGGTCGCCCGGTCGAGCACCTCCTCCTCCAGCGCCGCCCGGTCCGCGTACCTCGGCCCGGGTGACAGCTCGCCCGAGACGCCGTCCGCGATCGCCTTGCCGGCCATCACCTCGCGGACGATCTCCATCCCGTCCACCAGCAGCGTGCGGTCGGCGGGATCGGCGAGGTAGGCGGGGTCGATCATCGGGGCGTCGGCCGGGTCGGCGGAGGCGAGCCGGAGCGTGCCGCGGCTCTTGGGATAGATCAGGGTCGCCAGCAGGGTCAGCGAGGGCCTCGGGTCGACCTTGTGGCGGATCGGCGCGTCCTGGTTGGGCGACGGGTAACCCCATGGCAGCGCGTGGATCTGCAGGTCGGGCACGTCGGTGGCCTGGGGGCTCCGGACGAACCCGACCGCCTCGAAGACGCTGCGCCCGACCCAGGTGCCGCCGCGCAGCCTCTCCTTGATCACACCGGCGGCGAAGTACGGGGCGGTGCCGCGGTTGCGCGCCGACTCCATCAGGTACGTCATCGGGACGAACATGTGGTCGTGCAGGTTGTCGCCCACCGGCAGGTCGGCGCGCACCTCGATGCCGTGCTCGCGCAGGTGCGCGGCGGGCCCGACCCCCGAGAGCATGAGCAGCTGGGCCGAGCCGAACGCGCCCGCGGACAGGACCACCTCGCGGGTGGCGCGGATCGTCACCGGGCCCTTCCCGGTGACGACCTCGACCCCGGTCGCCCGGCCGCCCTCGATCACCACCCGGGTCACCAGGCGGCCCGTCTGGATCGTGAGGTTGGGCAGCCCGTGGTCGTCGAGGTAACCGACCGAGGAGCTGTAGCGCAGGCCGCCGTGCGCGCTCTGCTGGAAGAGCGACGCGCCCTCCTGCGACTCGCCGTTGTAGTCGTCGTTCTCCTTGACGTCCGCGGTGTCGGCGAGTGCCTCGAGGAACGCCTGTGTCGCTGGCGTGAGGTCCTTGGCCCGGGTCACCTGGATGGGGCCGCCGGCACCGCGCAGGTCGTTGGCGCCGTCCTCCCAGTTCTCCATGCGCTTGAAGCTGGGCAGGACGTCGTCGTAGGCCCAGCCCTCGCACCCCTCCGCGGCCCAGTCGTCGTAGTTCCTGCGGTTGCCGCGGACGAACACCATGCCGTTGATCGAGCCCGAGCCGCCGAGCACCTTGCCGCGGGTCTGCGGGATCCTCCGGCCGAGGGCGGCCTCCTGCGGGGCGCTGTAGAAGCCCCAGTCGAGCTTCTTCTTCAGCTGCGGGACGTTGTGGAACACCGCGATGAGCCCCGGCTTGCGCACCAGCGAGGTCCGGTCGGAGCCGCCCGCCTCCAGGAGCACGACCGAGGCGCCCGACTCGGCGAGCCGCTTGGCGAGCACGCACCCGGCGCTGCCCGCTCCCACAACCACGTAGTCAGCGCTCTCAACCACTTCGAACCTCGCAACGGTGCCGGCCTGCCGCGCTCTGCGGACAGCCGAAATCTACTCCACCATGCAAGCGCTTGGTCAAGCGTCAGCGGCGACGACGGCGGCGAACTGCGCGGCTACCGGGAGAAGGTCACCGACGGCGGCACGGTCTCGGTCCCGCTGGAAAAGCAGATGTGGGGCGACGAGTTCGGCGCCTGCGCCGACCGCTTCGGCGTCAACTGGATGGTCGACATCGTCCAGCAGGCGTGGCCCGCGGCGTCTTCCCGTGACCCGGCCGGGCCGGGTCACGGGTGCGCGGTCATCGGTGCGCGGTCATCGGTGCGCGGTCATCGGTGCGCGGTCACCGTTCTAGTAGGGCCAGGTCCAGTCGCGGACCTCGGGGAGGTCCTCGCCGTGCTCGCGGGTGTGGGCGCGCGCCTCCAGGCGGCGGTCCGCCATGCGCTGGCGCAGCGGCGCGACCCGGCCGCCGAGGCCGGGGACCCGGTCGATGACGTCCATGACCAGGTGGAAGCGGTCGAGGTCGTTGAGCATGACCATGTCGAACGGCGTGGTCGTGGTGCCCTCCTCCTTGTATCCGCGCACGTGCAGGTTGGCGTGGCCGTGGCGGCGGTAGGTGAGCCGGTGGATCAGGTACGGGTACCCGTGGAAGGCGAAGATGACCGGCTTGTCGGTGGTGAACAGCGCGTCGAACTCGGCGTCGGTGAGCCCGTGCGGGTGCTCGCCGGGCGGCTGGAGCCTCATCAGGTCGACCACGTTCACCACGCGGACCCGCAACTCGGGCAGGTGCTGCCGGAGCAGGTCGACGGCCGCCATCGTCTCCAGGGTCGGGATGTCGCCCGCGCAGGCCAGGACGACGTCGGGGTCGGCGCCGCCGTCGGTGCTCGCCCACTCCCAGATGCCGATGCCCCGGGTGCAGTGCAGGACGGCCTCGTCCATCGGCAGCCAGTTGAGCGCGGGCTGCTTCCCGGCGACGACGACGTTGATGTAGTCGCGCGAGCGCAGGCAGTGGTCGCCGACCGAGAGGAGCGTGTTGGCGTCCGGCGGCAGGTAGACCCGGACGATCTCGGCCTTCTTGTTGATGACCACGTCGAGGAACCCGGGGTCCTGGTGGGTGAAGCCGTTGTGGTCCTGCCTCCACACGTGCGACGAGAGCAGGTAGTTGAACGAGGCGACCGGGCGCCGCCACGGCAGGTGCCGGGTGACCTTGAGCCACTTGGCGTGCTGGTTGAACATCGAGTCGACGATGTGCACGAACGCCTCGTAGCTGTTGAACAGCCCGTGCCTGCCGGTGAGGAGGTAGCCCTCCAGCCAGCCCTGGCACAGGTGCTCCGACAGCACCTCCATCACACGTCCGGACGAGGCCAGGTGCTCGTCGGACTCGTACCGTTCGCCGGTGAAGACGCGGTCGGTGACGTCGAAGACGTCGCCGAGGCGGTTGGACGCCGTCTCGTCCGGCCCCATGATCCGGAAGTTGTCCGGGTTGGCGGCGATCACGTCCCGCAGGTAGGCGCCGAGGCGCCGGGTGGGCTCGGTGAACGTGGTGCCCGGCTTGCCGGTCTCCACCGCGTGCCGGCGGAAGTCGGGCAGGGTGAGCGGCCGCAGCAGCAGGCCGCCGTTGGCGTGCGGGTTGGCGCTCATCCGCCGGTCGCCCTCCGGGGCCAGCGACCGCAGCTCGGCCGCAGGCCGCCCGTCGGCGTCGAAGAGCCGCCCGGGGTCGTAGGACCGCAGCCATTTCTCGAGCTGCGCGAGGTGCGCCGGGTCGTCGCGCACCCCCGACAGCGGCACCTGGTGCGACCGCCAGGTGCCCTCGACCGGCTTCCCGTCGACCTCCTTGGGCCCGGTCCAGCCCTTGGGCGTGCGCAGGATGATCATCGGCCAGCGGCGGCGCTCGGTCGTCCGCCCGCTCCGCGCGCCGTCCTGGATGGAGGCGATCTCGTCCAGCGCCCGGTCCAGCGCGGCCGCCATGCCCTGGTGCATCTTCGCCGGGTCGTCGCCGGTGACCAGGTAGGGGTTGTAGCCGTAGCCGTCGAAGAGCTGGACCAGCTCCTCCTCGGGGATCCGGGCCAGCACCGCCGGATTGGCGATCTTGTAGCCGTTCAGGTGCAGGATCGGCAGCACCGCGCCGTCCCTGACCGGGTCGAGGAACTTGTTGGAATGCCAGCTCGCGGCCAGCGGCCCCGTCTCGGCCTCGCCGTCCCCCACGACGCAGGCCACGGTCAGGTCCGGGTTGTCGAACGCCGCGCCGTAGGCGTGGGAGAGCGAGTAGCCCAGCTCGCCGCCCTCGTGGATCGAGCCGGGCGTCTCCGGCGCGACATGGCTGGGCACGCCGCCGGGGAACGAGAACTGCCGGAACAGCCGCCCCATCCCGGCCGCGTCCTGCGACACCTCGGGATAGATCTCGCTGTAGGTGCCCTCCAGCCACGCGTTCGCCACCGCCGCCGGGCCGCCGTGCCCCGGGCCCATGATGTAGATCATGTCCAGGTCGCGCGCCTTGATCACTCGGTTGAGGTGGGCGTAGAGGAAGTTCAGGCCCGGCGTGGTCCCCCAGTGGCCCAGCAGCCTGGGCTTGATGTGCTCGGCGGCCAGCGGCTCCTCCAGCAGCGGGTTGGCCAGCAGGTAGATCTGCCCGGCCGACAGGTAGTTCGCCGCCCTCCAGTAGGCGTCGATCAGCCGGGCCTCCTCGTCCGGCAACGTCGCGGCCTTCCCCATGGCACGGTCCCCTCTCAGCGGCGTTCATTGATCACTCAGGCCCCTGCCCGCCAGCGGTCGGGCCAATCGTGACCAAAGTCCCGCGTCGCCCGCGGAAGGGTGACGAACGCCTCCGTTACCCGGAGAGCCCGGCCGTGAAGACCGGCTCGCCGGTCGGCCGCGGCGAGCCGCCCTCGGGCTCGACGGTGATCCCGACCTCGGTGGCGTCGCCGAGGCCCGCGGCGAGCACCGGCCCGGTGTCGGCGGCGGTCATGGTGCCCACCGACCGCGGCGCCTGCCGGCCCATCAGCCAGAGCTGGTAGGTCTTGGCGCTCGCCAGCGTCGGCAGTCCCTCCATGATCACTACGGCCTCGTCCCGGGAACGGGCGGCGACGACCGTCCCCGACCCGCCCCCGGTCACCGGCCCCTGGACCAGGCGCGCGTCGGGCGCGGTGATGACGGCGGCGATGCGCTCGTTCTGCGCCCGCGTCTCGTCCAGCCGCTGCTGCGTGACGACGGCGTACACGCCGAGCACGAGCGCCAGGACGACGCTCGCGGCGGCCGTGGTGAGCAGCAGCCACGGCGGGAACCCGCGCCGCTGCGGTTCGGGCGCGACCCGCGGCGGGACCTGGCGCACTCCGGCGATACGTTCCATGACGCGGTCGCGCAGCTCGGCGGGCGGCTCCTGCGCGGCGGCGAAGGCCATCGCCGCGGTCGTCTCGCGGAGGCCGCGCAGCTCGTTGCGGCAGGTGTCGCATCCGTCGAGGTGGTCCTGGAACCGGCGCCGCTCGACGTCGGACAGGGCGTCGAGGGCGTACGCGCCCACGAGAGCGTGCGTGTCGTGCGGTGTCGTCATCGCTCCACTCCCAGGCAGTCGCGCATGCGGATGAGCCCGTCCCGCATCCGGGTCTTCACGGTGTTGACCGACACCTTCAGCAGTTCGGCCACCTCCCGGTAGGTGTACCCCGAGTAGAACGCCAGCGAGATCGACTGGCGCTGGAGGTCGGTGAGGCCGTCCAGGCAGCGGCGCACCCGTTCGTGCTCCAGCCTGGTCTCCACCTCCTCGGCGACGTGGTCGTGCTCGCGGTCGCGGGTGGCGGCGCGCTGCTCGCGGTCGGCCGCCGACTGCGACGAGCGCACCCGGTCGACGGCGCGGCGGTGCGCCAGCGTCATGACCCAGGCCGCGGCGCTGCCCCTGGAGGGGTCGAAGCGGGACGCCTGGCGCCACACCTCCACCAGGACGTCCTGGGTGACCTCCTCGGACTGGGCGGGGTCCCGGACGACGCGCATCACGGTGCCGTAGACCGGTCCGCTGATCTGCTCGTACACCCGCGCGAACGCGGCCTGGTCACCGCGGGCCACGAGCTCGATCAGCTCGCCGAGCCCCCCGGCCCGGTGGTCCTCGTCCACCGCCGCCACGGGCGGCTGGGCGATTCCACGCGACCGGAACCACGGCCGCGCGGTGGGCGGTTCACTCATGCTCATGCTCCGTCGTCGTCGCTGCTGGGGCGGGGACCCGTGGCGGGCCGCCGGTCCGGGGACCGGCGGCCCGCCACAGCGGGGTCAGCTCTTGGGCATGAGCACGGTGTCGATGATGTGGACGGTGGCGTTGCCGGTCGGAACGTTCCCGCAGACGACCTTGGCGTCGTTGACGGTGTAGTCGGCGCCCGAGCCCTTGGTCTCCACGTTCCCGCCCTGGAGCGTCTTGAACTGCCCCATCGCCAGGTCCGCCGGGGCCTTGCGGCCCGCCACGACGTGGTAGGTGAGGATGTCGGTCAGCTTCTTCTTGTCGGCGAGGACGGCGTCGAGGTCGGCCTTCGGGATCTTGGCGAACGCGTCGTTGGTCGGCGCGAACACCGTGATGTCGTCCGAGGTGTTGAGCGTGTCGACCAGGCCGGCCTTCTTCACCGCGGTCACCAGCGTGGAGAGCGCCGGGTTGTTGGACGCGGCGGTGGCGACCGGGTCGGCGGCCATGCCTTCGAAGCTGCCGGCGCCGGTCGTGGGCACGGCCGCACAGCCCGCGCCGAACGTCTGGGCCGCGGCGCCGGTGGCCGTCGCGCTCGCCGAGGCGGGCGGGGTGTTGGCCATGGCGCCGGAGCCGGCGTCGTCCTTGGAGTCGCCGCCGCAGGCGGTGAGGCCGAGGGCCAGGCCCATCGTGACCGTGGCCGCGGCGATGGTGGAGAGCTTCATGGTCGAACTCCTCTTCCTCGTGATCTTCATTGGTGCGTTTCGTGGTGTTCTGTGAGGTCGCGCGATGATCCGGTCAGTCGACGGTGACCACCACCGAATGCCGGCCGGTGGCCCCGCTCGGGAACGGCGGGACCCGTGCCTCGGGCTGGACCGCCCCGGTGGCGTCCACGGCCCGCGCCTCGATCCGGTGCGTGCCGGGTGCGGCGTCCCATTCCAGGACCCACTGCCGCCAGGTGTCGGTGCCGGGCACGGGCGCGAGCCGGGCGGAGCGCCAGGGCCCTCCGTCCACCCGCACCTGCACCGCCTCGATCCCGCGGTGCTGGGCCCAGGCCATGCCCGCGACCGGCACGCGCCCCGCCCTGACCCGCTGCAGCGGCTTGGGGACGTCGATCCGGCTCAGGGTCTTGATCGGCGCCTGCTCGGCCCAGTCGCGGGCCGTCCAGTAGGCCTCGTCGTCGGTGAACCTGGTGACCTTCAGGTCGACCACCCACTTGGTCGCCGACACGTAGCCGTAGAGGCCGGGGACCACCATCCGGGCGGGGAACCCGTGCCTGACGGGCAGCGGCTCGCCGTTCATCGCGACGGCGAGCAGCGCGTCCCTGCCGTCCAGCACGGTCGCGACGGGCGTGCCGCACGTCCACCCGTCGGCGGAGCGGCTGAGCAGCTGGTCGGCGCCGCGCCGGACGCCGGCCCGGCGCAGCAGGCCGGCGAGGGACGCGCCGAGCCAGCGGGCGTGGCCGACGTAGGGGCCGCCGACCTCGTTGGAGACGCAGGTGAGGGTGATGTCACGTTCGAGCAGGGGCAGGCGGAGCAGCTCGTCGAAGGTGATCTCCAGCGGGCGGTCGACCATGCCGTGGATCCGCAGGGTCCAGCCGGCGGGGTCGACCTGCGGGAGCACCAGGGCGGTGTCGACCCGGTAGAAGTCGCCGTTGGGGGTGGTGAACGGGGAGAGGCCGGGGATCCGGAGGTCGGCGCCCGCCGGGAGCGGCGCGGCGGGCCCGGCCGGCGCGGGCAGCCGCACCGCCTGACGTGCCGCCTCCACGCTGCGCCGGCCGGCCAGCATGCGCCCGATCCCGCCGGCCGTGGCGGCCAGCGCCGCGGTGCCGGCCGCGGCGGCCAGGAAGGTGCGCCGCCCGCCGCCGGGTGGCGCGTCGGCTCCGCCCGGGACGTCTCCCCCGCCCGGGGCGGCTGCGCCCTGCGCGGTGTCCGCCCGCCCGGCGAGCCGGGTCAGGGCGAGGAGCGCCCCGGCTCCGGCGGCGGTGCCGAGCGCCGAGGGAAGGGCGGCGGAGGCCCCGGCGCCGGGACGGGTGAGCGCGGCGGCCGCGCCGGCCAGGCCGAGCAGCACGATGAGCGCCACCCCGAGCCGGGGCCTCCGGCGCGCGGCGACTCCTGCGGCGATGGCGAGGAGGGCGACGGCGACGCCGGTCGTGGTGAGCAGCACCGCCTTGTCGTGCGTGCCGAACGTGCGGATGGCGAAGTCCTTCAGCCATTCGGGGGTCCGGTCGACGATCGCGCCGCCGACAGCGATCACCGGGCCGGTGCGGGCTCCGGTGAAGGCGGCGACGAGCTCGGCCGTTCCGAGGGCGGCGGCTCCGGAGAGCAGGCCGACCACGGCGGCGGTTCCCGTGCGGGGTGCGGGTCTCACACCCTGTATTCGGAACGGTCACGCAGGGGGGTTGGTCCCCCGGCGGATTTCTTTCAGGAACGTGCGGTGCGCTTGGGCGGCAACGGGACGAAACCGCTGGTGCGGGCCACGTAGTCGGCGTACTCCGGCCGGGTCTTGGCCATCCGGCGCTCGGTCAGCGGCTTGCCGGTGCCCTTGGCCAGCAGCCAGGTCATCACGACCGGCGACAGAACGGTCAGCAGGCCGTGCCACTGGTCGCAGGCGATCAGGAAGAGACCCCACCAGACCACGGCGTCGCCGAAGTAGTTCGGGTGCCGGGTGTAGCGCCACAGGCCGCTGTCCAGGACCTTGCCCTTGTTGGCGGGATCGTTCTTGAAGCGCACGAGCTGGAGGTCGCCGACGGTCTCGAAGAACATCCCGGCCGCCCACAACACGGTGCCCACGATGGCCGCCGCGCCGAGCGGCGCGTCCTCGTGCATGGCCACCTGGAGCGGCAGCGCGACGAACCACAGGATGACGCCCTGGGTGAGGTAGACGTTCCGCAGCGCGTACACGTGGGGGTTGCCGGGCGCCTTGGCCAGCAGCGCCGCGTACCTCGGGTCCTCGCCGCCGCCGCGCGACCGCCAGGCGATGTGCGCGGCCAGCCGCACTCCCCACACCACGGTGAGGGTCAGCACCAGCGCCCGCCGGGCGGTGTCGCCGTGCCCGGCGGAGGTGACGAAACCGATGAGCGCGGCGGCGGCGAACCCCAGGCCCCACGCGACGTCGATGACGCTGTGCCGTCCCGCGCGCAGCGCGATCAGGAACGTGACCGCCAGGACCGCGACCACGCCGAGGGCGGACCACGCGAGACTCCACAGGAACGGTGTCACGATCACTCCTTCCGGACGGCCAGGATCTGGTCGACCCCCATCCGTCCCTGCTCGAACGCCAGCCCGCCGCCGGCGAGGTAGAGGCGCCACACCCGGGCGTTCTCCTCGCCGACCATCGCGACGACCTCGTCCCAGCGCGACTCGAACGTGTCCCGCCACTCGTCGACGGTCCGCACATAGTGCTCCCGCATGGCCTGCACGTCACGCACCTCGAGACCGGCGCGTTCGAGCAGGGCGACGGTCTCGCCGAGCGGGCGCATGTGCATGTCGGGCGCGATGTAGCGTTCGATGAACGCGCCGCCGCCGGGAGAACGGCCGCTCCGCGACATCTGCTGCACCAGCACGTGCCCGCCGGGACGGACCAGGCGGCGCAGGGCGGCGGCGAACGCGGGATAGCCGCGCCGGCCGACGTGCTCGCCCATCTCGATGGTGGCGACGGCGTCGTAGGGGCCGTCGCCGATGTCGCGGTAGTCGCTCAGCCTGATCTCGACCGGCAGCCCGGCGGCGCGCTCGCGGGCGAACGCGGCCTGCTCCCCCGACAGCGTGACGCCGGTGACGTGCGCGCCGTACTCGCGGGCCGCGTGCACCGACAGCGAGCCCCAGCCGCAGCCGACGTCGAGCAGCCGCATGCCCGGCTTCAGCCCGAGCTTGCGGCAGACCAGGTCGAGCTTGGCGCGCTGGGCCTCCTCGAGGGTCATGCGCGGACGCTTGAAGTAGGCGCACGAGTAGGCCATGGTGCCGTCGAGGATCAGGCCGTAGAAGGCGTTGGAGAAGTCGTAGTGATGCTCGACCACCGCCTTGCTGCGGGTCCGGCCGTTGCTGCGGCCGCCGGTCATGCGCGCCTCGGCGGACGGCACCGCCGGGGGCGGGCCCGCCGCCCCGAGCACCAGCAGCACCCGGGCCGCCGCGGCCAGCGCCGCCGGGGACGGGCGGGCGCGCCGGCTCTCGGCGCGCACCGTGCGCAGCCCGTCGAGGAGGTCGCCCTCCACGTCGAGGTCGCCGGTGACGTAGGCGCGGGCCAGGCCCAGCTCGCCGGGACGCCACAGGATCCTGCGCAGCGCGTCCGCCGACCGCAGCACGACGACCGGCGCGCCGCCGGGGCCGGCGACGCTCCCGTCCCAGGCCTTCACCCGGACGGGCGGCCTGCCGTCGAACAGCGCGTCGAGCACGGGCGCGAGCAGCCCGGCCACGCCGCCCGGCGGGCGGCCGGTCCGCCCGGTCCGCGTGGTCCGGCCGGTCTCGGTGCCGGTCTGGCTGGTGGTCATGGGCGATCCTCCGCGGGGGTGAGCAGGAACTGGCCGACGTCGAGGTATCCGGAGCGGAACCCTGCCTCGGAGTAGGCCAGGTAGAGCTCCCACATGCGGCGGAACACCGCGTCGAAGCCGAGCGCGGCGACGTCCTCCTCGACGGCGAGGAACCGTTCGCGCCAGAGCCGCAGGGTCAGGGCGTAGTCGCCGCCGAACTCGAACACGTCCGCGGTGCGCAGCCCGGCGTCCGCGGCGTGCTCCTCGATCGCCCGGACCGACGGCAGGAACCCGCCGGGGAAGATGTACTTCTGGATCCAGGTGTGGGTGTCGCGGGTCGCGAGCATGCGGTCGTGCGGCATGGTGATCGCCTGCAGGCCGGCCCGGCCGCCGGGCGCGAGCAGCCGCCGCAGCGTGCGGAAGTACTCCGGCCAGTGCCGCTCCCCGACCGCCTCGATCATCTCGACGCTGAGCACGGCGTCGTGCGTGCCCTCGGCGTCGCGGTAGTCGCACAGGTCGACGCGGACCCGGTCGGCCAGCCCCGCCTCGGCGATCCGCGCCAGCGCCAGATCGCGCTGCTCGGTGGACAGCGTGAGCGAGCGCACCTGCGCCCCGCGCCGCCCGGCGCGCAGCGCCAGCTCCCCCCAGCCGGTGCCGATCTCCAGCACCCGGGTGCCGGGCCCGACCCCGGTGCGGTCGAGCAGGCGGTCGATCTTCCGGTGCTGCGCCCCGGCGAGATCGCGGCCGTGGCAGGCGTCACGCCGGTCGAACAGCGCGGCGGAGTAGGTCATCGTCTCGTCGAGGAACAGCGCGAACAGCTCGTTCGACAGGTCGTAGTGGTGACCGGCGTTGCGCCTGGCCCCGGCCCGGTCGCCGGTCGTGCCCGCCGGTGAGCGCAGCACCGCGAACCGCCGGAGCCGTTGCAGCGACGGCGGCACGAGCGTGGACATCTGCTCGGCGAACGCGGTGAGCACGCCCGGCAGGTCGTCGCACTCCCACTCCCCCGCCATGTACGACTCGCCGAACCCGATGAGCCCGGCGGCGCCGAGGCGGGCGTGGAAACGTTCGGGGCGCAGGATCCGCAACACGGGCCGCTCGCAGATCGGCGGCGGTCCCGGCTCGTCGCCCTGCACCACGGTGACGGGCAGCCGGGCGGCGGCGTGAGCGAAGAGCCGGCGGGCCACGGCGGATCTGAGGCCCGGGCGCGGAACGGCGGTGATGTCCGGCCAGGTCTCCTCCTGACCGACGGCGAGCACGGTCATGTCCGGGCTTCCCCTCGTACGGTGGCGTCGTGTCGTGGCTGGGGCCGCAGACCGCGCAGGTAGAGCTTCACGCCCTGGACGCGGATGCGCGCGGCGCCGGCGAGCGGCGCCCAGGGATGGCGCAGGAACGCGCGCAGCAGCCCGGCCGTGGTGGCGGGCCTGCGGACACCCTGCAGGGACGCCACGAAGGGGCGGCCGGGGGCGGCCCCGTGCAGCGTGATGGTGAGCAGGAGATCGGGGCCGGGCACCGGGAGGCGCATCCGGTAGGTGCCGGCGACGGGGTAGAACGGCGAGACGTAGAACTCCTTGGCGGTCTCGGCCCTCCCCCGACCATCGGTGTGCAGGAGGTAGCGGTGCCGGCCGCCGTAGGTGTTGTGGACCTCGGCGACCACGCACGCCAGGTCTCCGGCGGCGGTGAAGCACCAGTAGACGGTCAGCGGGTTGAAGACGTGGCCGAGGACGCGGGCGTGGGCGAGCATCAGCACCCGGCCGTCCGCGACGACGTCATTGGCGGCGAGGAACTCCTCCAGGTTCTCGCGCAGCGTGCGATCCGGGCTTCCGGCGTGGTCGGCGGCGCGGAACCGGGCCAGGGCCCGCAGCGGCCGCGGCGGGCGCGGCAGCGCGTCCAGGTCGACGAGCCACATGTAGGTGCGGTAGCGGAAGGTGTTGCGCACGCTCGGGCCCGGCCTGACGTGGACGAGGGTGCACTCGTACAGCGCCGGTGCCTGGCGTGCCGCGGTGCTCACCATGCGCCGCCCAGCCGGCGGGCCGCCTCGACGCCGGAACGGCAGCCGTCCTCGTGGAAGCCCCACCCGTGGTAGGCGCCCGCGTAGGCGAGGGTGCCGTCGCTCAGCCCGGGCAGCCGGCGCTGCGCCGCGACCGACTCGGGCGTGTAGATGGGGTGCTCGTAGACCATCCGGGACAGGACGTGCTCCTCGGGGACCGGCGCGTTGAGCGTGACGACGTGCGGGCGCGCGGTCGGCAGTCCCTGCAGCCGGTTCATGTCGTAGCTGACGCGGACGTGCCCGGCGCCGTCGTGGCACGAGTCCATCGCGTAGTTCCAGGAGGCGCGCGCCCCGGCCGCGCGCGGCAGCACGCGGTCGTCGGTGTGGAGCACGGTGGGGTTGCGCGAGTAGGCGAAGGCGCCGAGCACCTCGCGCTCGACGGTGGTGGCGTCGGGCCGCATCGCCAGCGCCTCGGGCGGGTGGACGGCGATGACCGCGCCGTCGAAGACCCGGGCGGCGCCGGAGTCGTCCCGGACCTCGACGCCCTCCGGCACCCGGCGCACCGACCGCACCGGGGTGGCGGTGTGGACCGCCGTGAGCTCCTTGGCGACGCGTTCGACGTAGGTGCGGGAGCCGCCGACGACGGTCCTCCATCGCGGCGAGCCGTGCACCGACAACATGCCGTGGTTGTCGAGGAAGCCGAACAGGTACCGGGCCGGGTAGCGGCCCGCCGTCTCCGGCGCGCACGACCAGACCGCCGCGACGAGCGGCGTGATGAAGTGCGCCCGGAAGTAGGCGGAGAAACGTCCCGCGGCCAGGAACTCCGCCAGCGTGCGCTCGTCGCCGGGCCGGGCGAGCAGCGCGCGGGCCCGGCGGTGGAAGCGCGGCACCTCGGTCAGCATCCGGAGGTAGCGCGGACGCGCCAGCGAGCGCGGCTGGGCGAAGAGGCCGGTGAGGCCGCGGGCCCCGGCGTACTCCAGGCCGCAGCCGCCGCACCGCACCGACATGCTCATCTCGGCGTCGCGGGTGGCGACTCCCAGCTCGGCGAACAGTCTCGTCAGGTGCGGGTAGGTACGGTCGTTGTGCACGACGAACCCGCTGTCGACCCCGAGGACGCCCGGCTCCGCCTCCACCTCGTGGGTGTGGGCGTGCCCGCCGAGCCTCCCTTCGGCCTCGTAGAGCGTGACGGCGGCGGTCCGGCGCAGCACGTACGCCGCGGTCAGCCCCGAGATCCCACCCCCGATCACCGCGATGGCACGCCGCCCGTCCGCGTCCGGCACTCCGACCTCCCCGAGCCCCGGGACCGTCCGGGGGCTCTCACCCTTGCTTCGGTGCCGGAGGGCCCGGGGGTTGCCGGGAGATCCAGGATGTGAGTCAGGTCACAAGGTGTTCCTCGCGGGTCTCGGCGGCCGCGTTCGCCCTGCTCGCCGGGGACGCGGGCCACCAGGTCCGGTCGCCGAGGTCGTACACCAGCGCGGGCACCAGCAGCGACCGGACGACCAGGGTGTCCAGGACGACGCCGAACGCCACGATGAAGGCGATCTGGACCAGGAACACCAGCGGGATCACCGCCAGCGCGCCGAAGGTGGCGGCCAGCACGACCCCCGCCGACGTGATCACACCGCCGGTCGCCACGAGCCCGCGCCGCACGCCCTCCCGGGTCCCGTGCGCGATCGTCTCCTCGCGGACGCGGGTCATCAGGAAGATGTTGTAGTCCACGCCCAGCGCGACCAGGAAGATGAACCCGAACAGCGGCACCACCGGATCGGCTCCGGTGAACCCGAACAGGTGGTTGAAGACCACCGCCGAGATGCCGAGCGTGGCCGCGAACGACAGGACCACCGTGGCGATGAGCAGCAGCGGCGCGACGACGGCGCGCAGCAGCAGCGCGAGGATCACCGCGATGACCGCCAGGGCGATCGGGATGATGAGCCTGCGGTCGTGCTCGGACGTGACCCGCGTGTCCAGCTGGGTCGCGGTGTAGCCGCCGACGAGCGCGTCCGCGCCGGGCACGGCGTGCACCGCCGTGCGCAGCCGCTTGATCGTGTCCTGGGCGGCGAGGCCGTCGGGCGAGGAGGACAGGGTGGCCTCGAGCTTGACGAGGCCGCCGACCTCGCGCGGCCGTCCCCCGGCCGCGGGGGCTCCGCCGGAGCCGCCGCCGGGCCGGACGTTCACCACGCCGTCGACGCGTCCGGCCGCCTCGGTGACCGCGGCCGCGGCGCCGGCGCGGGTGATGATCACGCCCGGGTTGCCGGTGCCGGCGGGGAAGTGCCGGGCGAGGGCCTCCTGGCCGCGTACGGCCGGGGTGGGGCTGAGGAACACCTCGGTCTGCGGGATGCCGCCGGCCTTCAGGGTGGGCGCCAGCGCCGCGAAGCCGACGAGGACCAGCGTGGTGGCGATCCAGACGCGGCGCGGGTGCCGGCCGATGAGGTCGGCGACGCGGGTCCACACGCCGACGCCGGCCGTCCCGGCCGTTCCCGCCTTGCCGGGCCTGGTCGGCCAGTAGGCCTTGCGGCCGAGCAGCGCGAGTGCCGCCGGCAGGAAGGTGAGCGCCGACAACATCGCGCAGCCGATGCCGATGGCCGCGACCGGGCCGAGCGACCGGTTGGAGTTGAGGTCGCTGAACAGCAGGGTGAGCAGGCCGAGCGCCACGGTGAGCGCGCTGGCCCCGATCGGCGCGAGGGAACGGCGCCACGCGACCGCCGCGGCCCGCCACCGGTCGGCCCCGCCCGCCAGCTCCTCACGGGCCCGGACCGCCATGAGCAGCGCGTAGTCGGTCGCCGCGCCCACCACGAGGATGAACATGATGCCCTGCGTCTGGCCGTTGAGCTTCAGCACGCCCGCGTCGGCGAGGAAGTAGACCAGCGCGCAGGCCAGCGCCAGCGCGAGCACGGCCCCGACGATCACGATGAGCGGCAGCACGAGGCTGCGGTAGACCAGCAGCAGGATGATCAGCACCACGCCGAGCGCCACCAGGAGCAGCACGCTGTCGATCCCGGCGAACGCGGAGGAGAGGTCGGCCTGGAGCGCCGCCGGCCCGGCCAGGTACAGCCGCGTTCCCGGTACCTCGCCGAGCGCCGTCTCGATCTTGTCGATCAGCTCCTCCGGCTCGCCCGCGCTCTCCTTCAGCGGGATGACGGCCTGGAGCGCGCCGCCGTCCTCGGAGGGGATCGGCGGCGACACCGTCCCGGTGGTGACGCCCGTCCGCACCGCGGCCTGGAGCGCCTGGCCGGCCGCGGCGCGCTGCTCCTCGGTGATCTTCCCGTCCTCCCAGATCACGATGAGCGGGGTGACGCCGGGGGCGCTGAACCGCTCCTCCAGGAGCCGCACCTTGGTCGACTCGGCGCCGGCGGGGAGGAAGGTGGCGTTGTCGTTGCCCTGCACCTCTCCCAGCTTGCCCGCGTACTGGCCGAACGGGCCGACGCCCACCAGCCAGACGAGCAGGACGAGGAACGGCGCCAGCCAGCGCAGACGACGGTTGAGCCGGGGCATCCAGGGGCCTTTCTGCGGGGAGCCGCGCCCCACCTCCGGGGCGCGCTGAGCTCGCTACCCTCCGCGAGGGTCGCTACACCTCACTTCGCGGGGGACCAGGCGTTCGGATGCATATGATCTCAAACAGTGATCTTCACGTGCCGCAGCGGCACCCGCCGGCCGCCGATCAGGCGTCGAAGTCGACGGTCACCGGGGCGTCCCCGGCCGGCTCGGACTGGCAGGTGAGGACGAAGCCGGCGGCCAGCTCGGCGGCGTCCAGGGCGTAGTTGCGCCGCATCGTGACCTCGCCGCCGGTGACCTTGGCGCGGCAGGTGCCGCACACGCCGCCCTTGCAGGCGAACGGCATGTCCGGGCGGACCCGCTGGGCGCCCTCCAGGACGGTGGCGCCCTCGGGGAGGTCCAGCGACGTGGTGCGGCCGTCCAGGACCACGGTGACCTGGGTGACCGGCCCGGCGGGCTCGTCGGCGGGCCGCACGCGCGGGGGCGGCGGGACGTCCTCGACGTAGAACAGCTCGCGGTGCACCCGTTCCCCCGGAACGTCCATCTCGGCCAGGACCTCCATGGCCCCGGTCACCATGCCGTGCGGGCCGCACAACCACCAGTGGTCGACGTCGCCGACCGGCACCAGGGCGGGCAGGAGCGCGCGCAGCTTGGCGGCGTCCAGACGCCCGGTCAGCAGGTCGGCCTCGCGCGGCTCCCGGGACAGCACGTGCACGAGATGGAGCCGGTCGGGGTGGGCGTCCTTGAGATCGGCCAGCTCGTCGGCGAACATCACGGTCTCGCTGCTGCGGTTGCCGTACAGGACGGTGACCCGGCTGCCGGGCACCGACAGCGCGGACGCGGCGACCGACAGGACCGGCGTGATGCCGGACCCTGCGGCGATCAGCACGTGGTGCGCGCCCGGCTCGAGCTCGGCGGTGAACGAGCCGCTCGGCGGGAGCACCTCGATCTCGTCGCCCGGCCGGACGTCCCGGACCAGCCACGAGGAGAACAGGCCGTCGGGGACCTCCCGCACCCCGACGCGCAGCGCCCGGTCGGCGGGGGCGCAGATCGAGTACGAGCGGCGCTCGTCGCGGCCGTCGACCAGGCGCCGCAGGGTGAGCGACTGGCCGGGCCGGAAGGCGTAGAGCCCGGCCAGGCCGGCGGGCACGGCGAAGGTCACGGCGACCGCGTCGTCACAGAGCCGGTCGACGCTGTCGACGCGCAGCCGGTGCGGGGTCCGGGCGGAGGAGGCGGCCACGGTCAGTGCTCCTTGAAGTGGTCGAACGGCTCGCGGCAGGACCGGCAGCGGCGCAGCGCCCGGCACGCGGTCGCGCCGAACTCCGACAGCTCCTCGGTGTCGGCCGAGCCGCAGAGGGGGCACGCCGCCGTCCTGGTCGGGCCGAGCGTGAGCGGGACGGGCCCGGACGTGCGGCGCGGAGCGCGTCCGGGCGGCGCGATGCCCGCGTCGGCGAGCTTGCGGCGTCCCTCGGCGGTGATCCAGTCACTGCTCCAGGCGGGGGCCAGGGTCACCCGGACGTCGACCTCGCCGTACCCGGCGTCCTCCAGGCGGTGGACGAGGTCGTCGCGCATGGTGTCCATCGCGGGGCAGCCGGTGTAGGTCGGCGTGATCCACACCGTGACCCGGCCGTCCCGTTCGGCCACCTCGCGCAGGACGCCCAGCTCGGCGAGGGTGAGCTGGGGCAGCTCGGGGTCGGTGACGGTCCGGGCGATCTCGAGCGCGGTCACCATGTCGCCCCCGGAAGCGTCCGGGCCACGCCCTGCATCTCCTCCAGCAGCGGCGCGAGCGCGCCGGTGCGGGTGCCGCGCGCGGCGGGCTCGCCGCCGGAGGCGGGCACCGCCAGCGTCGCGCGGCCGAGCACCTCGCCGACGACCTGGTCGAACTCGGGCCGCACGGACGCGGGGTCGACGGCGAACGGGCCCCTCTCCACGGGGTCGGCCGCGAAGAGGTCCGCGACGTAGGGCCACCGCTCGTCGAGGGCGTCCAGCATGCGCCGCCGCGACTCCTCCGTGCCGTCGCCGAGCCGGACGGCCCAGCGCGCGGCGTAGTCGCGGTGGTAGGCCAGCTCCTTGACCGCCTTGGCCGCGATCGCGGCCAGCACCGGGTCGGACGAGCCGCGCAGCCGCGACACCACCGCCAGCCGCCAGGTCGAGAAGATCAGCAGGCGCACGACCAGCTCGGCGAAGTCGCCGTTGGGCAGTTCGGCCAGCCGCACGTTGCGGAACTCGCCGGCGTCGCGTGCGAAGGCGAGCTCGTCCTCGTCGCGTCCGGTGCGCGCCAGCAGGAGGCGGGCCTGGCCGAGCAGGTCGAGGGCGATGTTGGCGATCGCGACCTCGTCCTCCAGCTCGGGGGCGCGGGTGACCCACTCCTGGAGCCGGTGCGACATGATCAGCGCGTCGTCGCCGAGCATCAGGCAGTAGGCGGCCAGGTCGTCGCCGGCCGGCGTCATCTCGACGCCCTCGAGCGGGTCGCTGAAGCCGGTGCCGAACGCCCAGCGCGCGTCGCCGGTGCCGTCGGCGGTGAGGGCCTCGTAGACGTTGTCGCCGCTCATCAGATGTGCGGCACGTCGTCGGGGATGGCGTAGAAGGTGGGGTGCCGGTACACCTTGTCGCCGCTGGGCTCGAAGAAGGCGTCCTTCTCGTCGGGGCTGGACGCGGTGATGGCGGACGACCGCACGACCCAGATGCTCACGCCCTCGTTGCGCCGGGTGTAGAGGTCGCGCGCGTTGTGCAGCGCCGACTCGTCGTCCGGCGCGTGCAGCGACCCGACATGGACGTGGTTGAGGCCGCGCTTGCCGCGGACGAACACCTCGTACAGCGGCCAGCTCATCGCGATCCCTCCTGCCCGGCGGTCTGCTTGGCGGCGTGGGCGAGGGCGGCCTCGCGGACCCACGCGCCGTCCTCGTGGGCGCGGCGCCGGTGGGCGACGCGCTCGGCGTTGCAGGGCCCGTCGCCGGAGATGACGCGCTTGAGCTCGTCCCAGTCGGGCGTGCCGAAGTCGTGGGAACCGCGCTCCTCGTTCCAGCGCAGCTCGGGGTCGGGCAGCGTGACGCCCAGCCGGTCGGCCTGCGGGACGGTCATGTCGACGAACCTCTGGCGCAGCTCGTCGTTGGTGTGCCGCTTGATCTTCCACGCCATCGACCGGGCGGTGTTGGGCGAGTCGCCGTCGGGCGGGCCGAACATCATCAGCGACGGCCACCACCAGCGGTCGGTGGCGTCCTGCACCATCGCGCGCTGGGCGTCGGTGCCGCCCATCATCGTCATCAGCAGCTCGTAGCCCTGCCGCTGGTGGAACGACTCCTCCTTGCAGATGCGGATCATCGCGCGCGCGTACGGCCCGTACGAGCTGCGGCACAGCGGCACCTGGTTGCAGATCGCGGCGCCGTCCACCAGCCAGCCGATCACGCCGACGTCGGCGTAGTTCAGCGTCGGGTAGTTGAAGATGGAGGAGTACTTCTGGCGGCCGTCGATCAGGCGTTCGGACAGGTCGTCGCGGTCGACGCCGAGGGTCTCGGCCGCGGAGTAGAGGTAGAGCCCGTGGCCCGCCTCGTCCTGCACCTTGGCCAGCAGGATCGCCTTGCGCCGCAGCGACGGCGCGCGGGTGATCCAGTAGCCCTCCGGCTGCATGCCGATGATCTCGGAGTGCGCGTGCTGGGAGATCTGCCGGACCATGGTCCCGCGGTAGGCGTCGGGCATCTCGTCCCGCGGCTCGATCCGCTGGTCGGCGGCGATCAGGTCGTCGAACGTGCTCATTTGGCCACCAGGGTGAGGACGTCGTACTTGGCGACCGACGCGCCGTCCTGGTTGGTGACGTCGGTGTCCCAGCGCACCTCGCCGTAGCCGGCGTTCTCGCGCGGGCTGATCTGCTTGGCGGTGAGCGTCACCGTCAGCTCGTCGCCCGGCTTGACCGGGGTGAGGAAGCGCAGGTTCTCCAGGCCGTAGTTGGCCAGGACGGGCCCGGGCTCGGGCGAGACGAAGAGCCCCGCGGCGAACGACACCACCAGGTAGCCGTGCGCGACGATGCCGCCGAACAGCGGGTTGGCGCGGGCGGCCTCCTCGTCGGTGTGGGCGTAGAACGTGTCGCCGGTGAACTCGGCGAAGTGGTCGACGTCCTCCAGCGTGACGGCGCGCGGCCCGGCGGTCACCGAGTCGCCGACGCGCAGCTCGGCCAGCGTCTTGCGGAACGGGTGCGTCGCGTCGTCGGAACGGTCGGCGCCCGGCGTCCAGCGGCCGGTGATCGCGGTGAGGACGTTCGGCGAGCCCTGCACGGCGGTGCGCTGCATGTGGTGGAGGACGGCGCGCACGCCGCCCAGCTCCTCACCGCCGCCCGCGCGGCCGGGACCGCCGTGGGTGAGTGCGGGCATGGGCGAGCCGTGCCCGGTCGACTCCTTGGCGCCGTACCGGTCGAGCACGAGCATCCGGCCGTGCCAGGCGGCGGCGCCGAGCACGACCTCGCGGGCGAACGCGGCGTCCTCGGTGACGACCGAGCCGACCAGGCTGCCCTTGCCGCGGGCCGCGTAGTCGACGACCTGGCCGACCGAGTCGTACGCCATGACCGTGGCGACCGGGCCGAACGCCTCGACCTCGTGCGGCTCGGCGCGATCGGGGTCGCCCAGGAGCAGGAGCGGCGAGACGAACGCGCCGTTCTGCGCGCGGTCGCCGGTGATCTCGACGTTGTCGGGGTCGCCGAAGAGGATCTCGCCGCCGAGGGCCTTGACGGCGGTGCGGACCTCGTCGCGCTGCTGAAGGCTGACGAGCGCGCCCATCCGCACGCCCTCGGCCGACGGGTCGCCGACGACGACCTTGGCGAGCCGGGCGCGGACGGCCTCGACGACCTCGTCCACGCGGTCGCGCGGGACGAACGCGCGGCGGATCGCGGTGCACTTCTGCCCGGCCTTGACGGTCATCTCGGCGGTGAGCTGCTTGACGTAGAGGTCGAGGTCGCCGTCCGGGCCGAGGATGGAGCAGTTGAGCGAGTCGGCCTCGGCGTTGAAGCGCACCGCGCGCTCGGCGACGGCCGGGTGGGTGCGCAGGCGGGCCCCGGTGCCGGCCGAGCCGGTGAACGCCAGGACGTCCTGCCCGGTGAGCTCGTCGAGCAGGCCGGCGGGGGCGGCGCAGGCGAGCTGGAGGGAGCCCTCGGGCAGCAGCCCGGACTCGACGATCAGCTCGACCAGGCGCGCGGTGAGGTAGGCGGTCTGCGGGGCGGGCTTGACCAGGCTCGGCATCCCGGCGACGAACGCCGGGGCGAACTTCTCCAGCGGCCCCCAGACGGGGAAGTTGAACGCGTTGATCTGGACCGCGACGCCGCGCATCGGGGTCATGACGTGGCGTCCGACGAACGTGCCGCCCTTGCTGAGGCCCTCCACGTCGCCGTCGACGTAGAGGGAGTCGTTGGGCAGCTCACGGCGGCCCTTGCTGGAGAACGCGAACAGCGTGCCGATGCCGCCGTCGATGTCGATCTTGGAGTCGCCCAGGGTGGCGCCGGTCCGGGCCGACAGGGCGTACAGCTCCTCGCGGTGCTCGTTCAGGTGCGAGGCGAGGGCCTTGAGCAGCGCGGCGCGCTGATGGAAGGTCAGCTCGCGCAGCGCCGCGCCGGAGCGGCGGCCGTAGGCCAGCGCCGCCGCGTAGTCCAGGCCGGTGGTGGCGAACCGGGCCACCTCCTCGCCGGTGACGGCGTCGAGGAGCGGAGCACCCTCGTCCGGCGGCGCCTGCCAGGCCCCGGAGACGTAGCTGCGCAACACGGCCATGAGCGGTCCTCCCAGAATTACCGACCGGACGTTCGGTAAGTAATTCTAACCCGGCAGGGCGAGGCACACCAGGGCGCGTCCGGCCGGTGCGTCGCGCCGGCACGCCGGGTCAGTCGTCGCGGGAGAGGCGCAGGCCGTCGAAGGCGGTCCGGCGGACGAGGACGGCCAGCGCGTCCACGTCCATGCCGCCGTCCGGGCGGTACCACTCGGTCAGCGAGTTGACCATGCCGAACAGCAGCCGCGCCCCGACCGCCGGATCGACGTCCGGGCGCAGGTCGCCCTCCTCGGCGGCCCGCTCGATCATCTCGGCGACCAGGTGGTCGAACGCGCGGCGCCGCTCCACCGCCCGCCGCTCCACCTCGGTGTTGCCGCGCACCCGCAGCAGCAGCGTCACGAACGGCAGCCGTTCGGCCAGCACGTGCACGCTGCGCTCGGTCAGGAACTCCAGCCGCTCGATCGCCCGGCCGTCGCGGGCCCGCGCCTCGTCGGCGGCCTCGAACAGGCCGTCCAGCGCCCGGTCGGTGGCCAGCTTGAGCAGCTCTTCCTTGCTCTCGACATGGTGGTAGATCGCCGACTTGGTGATGCCGAGCCGGCGCGCCAGCGCCTCCATGCCGGTCGCCTCGTAGCCGCGCTCGTTGAACAGCTGCGCGGCGGCCGCCAGGACCGATTCGAGGTCGTGGCCGGGGCGCCCCCTCCTGGCGCCCTGACGGGCGGAGACACTGGAAGACACGACCCGAGTATCCCAGGCGCTCAGACCGCGACCGCCTCATGGGGCACGGCCGTGGCCCGCCGCCCGCGCGGGGTGCTGATCGTCGTGGCGGCCAGCAGCCCGTCCAGCACCGCCTCCTCCACCGCCTCCATGACCGCGACGAACACCCGGTCGAGATCGACCATGTCCAGCTTGCGCGGCGCCTGGTCCGGCACGGTGGAGAAGGCCAGGCCGTAGTCGCCGCTGCCGTGGCTGAACGCGGCTCCGGCCCGGCCGAGCGCGATGGCGCCCCGGGCGGCGATCCGCGCGAGCTGCCGGGATTCGCAGGCGAGGTCGAGCGCGACCACGACCACGCACGAGCCGTACGCGGTCGGCGGCCCGGCCCGTTCGACGCCGAGCGACTCGGGCGTGACGACGCGGTCGGGCAGCCGCAGGTTGCCGTCCATGTTGGCCTGGACGAGCGCGCCCACCGTCACCTCGCGGTCCCGCAGTTCCACCCGGCGGGAGGACGAGCCGATGCCGCCCTTGAAACCGAGCGCGCAGGCGCCCGTCCCGCCGCCGGCGTTGCCCATCGCCACCGGGCCGCCGTGCGCCCCGTCCAGCGCCCGGTGCACGTGCTCGGCGGTGATCGGCCGCGGCTCCGCGTCCGACAGCCAGTAGTCGTTGACCTCGCCGACCACCGGGTTGACCGTGGTGACGCGCCCCGGGGCGCGGTCGAGGTGACGGGTCACCAGGACGTCGGCCGCGCGGAACGTCGACAACGTCGCGGTCAGCAGGATCGGCGTCTCCAGCTCGCCGAGCTCCATGAGCTGGGTCGCGCCGACGAGCTTGCCGTACCCGTTGGCCACGTGGAGCCCGGCGGGCAGCGTGCGGGCGTGGTCGAGCGCGGCCGGCACGACCGCCGTCACGCCGGTGTAGACGCCCTTGTCGTCGTCCACCAGCGTCGTGTGCCCGACGAGCACCCCCGCGACGTCGGTGATGGCGTTGTGCGGGCCCGGCTCCAGCCACCCGATCCGGTGCCCCAGGTCGCGGAGCCGCGCCCCGCCGGTCGATGCGCCGCCCGAAGCTCCTGTCGATGCGCCTGTCGGTGCGCCGCCCGATGCGTTGCCTGTCATGTGAGCAGTAGATCGTCCGAGGACTCCTCGAATATCACCAGGGTGCGGGTACTGCGCACGCCGGGGATCGAGTGCAGCTCCTCCAGGACGAGGCTGCGCAGCTCGGCGGCGTCCTGGACCCGGACCAGCGCCAGGACGTCGAAGTCGCCGCCCAGCAGCGCGAAGTGCCGGACGGCGGGCAGCTCGCGCAGCCGGTCGCGGACGTCCCGCCAGGAGTTCTGCTCGATCTTCAGGGTCACGTAGACCGAGGTGCCGAACCCGGCCTTGACCGGGTCGAGCCGGGCCGCGAAGCCCCGCAGCACCCCGTCGGCCATCAGCCGGTCGAGCCGGTTGTAGGCGTTCGCGCGGGAGATGTGCAGGCGTTCGGCGAGCGCCCGCACCGACAGGCGGGCGTCCCTGGACAACTCTTCGACGATCTTCCGGTCGACGTCGTCCAGGGCCGGGGCCGAAAGTCCAGAAACCTGCCGCGGCGCGCCGCCGGACGTGGACACATGCTCACCGGAACTCATCGATTCGCTCCACCTGTCTCGGGTTGCCCAGGTGATCTGGACGAATGGCGCTGATCAGAGCACTGTAACGGGCAAATGGCCGAGACCAGGAGAAACGCCGTGACAACGAAGTCCGGTATCGAACTGCTGCCCGCCCAGGCTCCCCTCCAGCTGATCGACGAACGGGGCAGGCGCTCCGCCAGGTCCCGCGCCGGAGGCCTCGAACCGCCCGGCCCCGAGGCGCTCCAGGCCGCCCACCGCGCGCTCGTCCTGGGCCGCCGGTTCGACCGCCAGGCCACCAACCTCGTCAAGCAGGGACGGCTGGCCGTCTACCCCTCCTCGCACGGCCAGGAGGCCAGCGAGGTGGGCGCCGTGCTCGCGCTGCGGCCCACCGACTGGATCTTCCCGACCTACCGCGACAGCGTCGCGCTGGTCGCCCGCGGCATCGACCCGGTCGAGGTGCTGACCCTGCTGCGCGGCGACTGGCACTGCGGCTACGACCCGGTGGCCTGCCGTACCGCGCCGCAGTGCACCCCGCTGGCCACGCAGGCGCCGCACGCGGTCGGCTTCGCCTACGCGGCCCGCGCCAAGGGCGAGGACACCGTGGCGCTGGCGTTCCTCGGCGACGGCGCCACCAGCGAGGGCGACTTCCACGAGGCGATGAACTTCGCGGCCGTGTTCCAGGCGCCCGTCGTCTTCTTCGTCCAGAACAACGGGTACGCGATCTCGGTGCCGCTGGCCCGGCAGACCGCGGCGCCGTCATTGGCGCACAAGGCCGTCGGGTACGGCGTGCCGGGCGTCGGCGTCGACGGCAACGACGTCGCGGCGGTGCTCGCCGCGGTCGGCGAGGCGGCCGAGCGGGCCCGCTCGGGCGGCGGCCCCACGCTGATCGAGGCGCACACGTACCGGATCGAGGCGCACACCAACGCCGACGACGCCACCCGCTACCGCACCGACGACGAGGTCGCGGCGTGGCGCGAGCGCGACCCGCTCGACCGGATCACCGCCTACCTGCGGCGCACCGGCCTGCTCGACGACGTCCGGGCCGCGGAGATCGAGGACGCGGCCGAACGTGCCGCCGCCGACCTGCGCGACCGGCTGCCCGCCTCCGAGCCCCCGGCGCACGGCGCGCTGTTCGAGCACGTCTACGCCGCGCCCACCGCCCAGCTGCGCGAGCAGGCCGAGGTCCTGCGGGACGAACTCGCGGAGGAGGCGTGACGATGGCCGCCGTCACCATGGCCCAGGCGATCAACACCGCCCTCGCGGACGCGCTGAAGGAGGACGAGCGGGTCGTGGTGTTCGGCGAGGACGTCGGCGCGCTCGGCGGCGTCTTCCGCGTCACCGACGGCCTGACCGCGACGTTCGGCGAGTCGCGCTGCTTCGACACCCCGCTGGCCGAGTCGGGCATCGTCGGCATGGCGGTCGGGATGGCGATGAACGGGCTGCGCCCGGTGGTGGAGATGCAGTTCGACGCGTTCGCCTATCCCGCGTTCGAGCAGATCGCCAGCCACGTCGCCAAGATGCGCAACCGCACGCGCGGCGCGATCACGCTGCCGATGGTGATCCGCGTGCCCTACGCGGGCGGGATCGGCGGCGTCGAGCACCACTGCGACTCGTCGGAGGCCTACTACGCGCACACCCCGGGGCTGACCGTCGTCACGCCCGCGACGCCGGCCGACGCCTACAGCCTGCTGCGCGAGGCGATCGACGCGCCCGACCCGGTGATCTTCATGGAGCCCAAGCGGCTGTACTTCGCCAAGGAGGAGACCGTGCTGCCCGCGCGGGCCGAGCCGTTCGGCCGCGCCGCGGTGCGCCGCGCCGGGACCGACGCCACGCTCGTCGCGTACGGGCCCGCCGTGCCGGTCGCGCTGGAGGCCGCCGCGCGGGCGGTCGAGGAGGGCTGGAGCCTGGAGGTCGTCGACCTGCGGACGATCGTCCCGTTCGACGACGAGACCGTCATGGCCAGCGTCGCCAGGACCGGCCGTGCCGTGGTGGTCGCCGAGGCGCAGGGCTTCGCCGGGGTGTCGGCCGAGATCGCGGCGCGCGTCTCCGAACGTTGCTTCCATTCGCTGGAGGCACCGGTACGGCGGGTCACCGGCTTCGACATCCCCTATCCCCCGCCCAAGCTCGAGCACCACCACCTGCCGAGCGCCGACCGGATCCTGGACGCGGTCGCGACCCTCCAGTGGGAGGACTGATGGCCCCGCGCGAGTTCGTGCTGCCCGACCTGGGCGAGGGCCTCACCGAGGCGGAGATCGTCCGGTGGCTGGTGGCGGCGGGCGACACCGTCGAGGTCGACCAGCCCGTGGTCGAGGTCGAGACCGCCAAGGCCGTGATGGAGCTGCCGGTCCCGTTCGCGGGCGTCGTGGCGGCGCTCAACGCGGCGGAGGGCGACGTCGTGGCCGTCGGCTCGGTCCTGGTCGTGATCGGCGAGCCGCCCGGCCCGGGGCTCGGGCCGGCCGCCGCCCGGTACATGGAGGAGGAACGCGCGGGCTCGGGCAACGTCCTGGTCGGCTACGGCACCGCCCGCGCCGGGACCCGGCGCCGCCGCCGCACCGCCCGCCGGGCCCCGGCCGCCCCCAGGGGTCCCCGGCCGAGGACGATGTCGCCCGTGGTCCGGAAGCTGGCCCGCGACAACGGCGTCGACCTGGCCGGGCTCCGCGGGACCGGCCCGGACCACCTCATCACCAGGGCCGACGTCCAGCGCGCGATCGAGGGCGCCGCGGCACCGGAGCCACCGCCCACGCCCGCCCGCGGCGAGCCGGCGCCCGTTCGCGAGCGCGTCCCGCTGCGCGGTGCCCGCCGGGCCGCGGCCGAGGCGTTCACCCGCAGCCGCCGCGAGATCCCCGAGGCGACGACCTGGGTCGACGTCGACGCCACCGCCCTGCTCGACCTGCGGGAGGAGATCAACGCGGACGGGCGGCGCGAGCCGGTGGGCGTCCTCGCGCTCTTCGCCCGCTTCGTCACCGCCGGCCTGTCCCTGCACCCCGAGCTCAACAGCCGCGTCGACACGACGGCCGGTGAGATCGTCCGGTTCGACGCCGTCAACCTGGCGGTCGCCGTCCAGTCCGACCACGGCCTGGTCGCTCCGGTCGTCCGCGACGCCCACCGGCTGAGCGCCCGCGGACTCCAGTCGGCGATCACCCGGCTGACCGGCGCCGCGCGGGCCGGCTCGCTGGGGGTGGCCGACCTGACGGCGGGCACGTTCACGCTCAACAACTACGGCGTGTTCGGCGTCGACGGCTCCGCACCGATCATCAACCACCCGCAGGCGGCCATGCTCGGCATCGGCCGGATCATCGACCGGCCGTGGGTGGTGGACGGCGAGGTCACCGCACGGAAGATCACGCAGTTGTCGCTGGCGTTCGACCACCGGGTCTGCGACGGCGCGCCCGCCGCCGCGTTCCTGCGCTTCGTGGCCGACTGCGCGGAGCGCCCGAGGGAGGCGCTCGCCGACCTCTAGCGGACCCCGGCCGCCTGGTGACCCGCGTAACGCGCGAGGAGCCGGAGCACGTCGCGCTCGTCGTCGGCGGGCGGCCCGGGGTCGTAGAGGTCATGGCGCGCGGTGAAGAGCAGCAGCGCCCACCTGGTGACACGTTCGGGCGAGGGCACGGCCTCGTCGACGAAGCGGGTCATCTCGCTGTCGCGCCCGTTGCGCCAGCCGTCGAGGTCGTTCCACTCCAGCCGCAGGACGTCCGGCCCGAACGCCACCTCGACGGTCGCGTACCGGCGGCCGGTGTAGGCGCCGGTCCGGTGCTCGTGGCCGCGCACCTGGAGACCACGGCTCCGGGACAGCGCCGCGGCGACGGCCGCCACGTAGGGGGCGTGCTCCGGCCGTCCCGCCGGTTCCTCCCAGTCGTTCATGCGCTCAGTGTGGCAGCGATGACGGGGAGTGACGAGCCGACGCGCAGGACTCAGCCGCGCGGGAGAACGGTCTCCAGAACGAGGAGGCGGGTGCCGCCGGGCTCCTCGCCGTCGTCGGGCGCGGCCCACATCCGCAGCGTGCCGCCATCGGCCTCCAGGTGCACCGGGTTGCGGGTGACCACGTGCCCGTTCGGGGAGAGCGCGGTCACCGGCACCTCGTGCCCCACGGCGCCGGTGCGGAGGTCGACCACGGCGATGCCGCCGAGGTCGAACCGGCCGCCGGTCGCGACCGGGTATTCGGTGAGCCCGGTGCACACCGCCTTGCCCGGCCCGGCCGCGGCGCAGTCCTGGTAGTCGATGTAGTGGCTCTCGTTCGGGCCGCGCCGCAGCGGCGCGCCGCGTTCGGTCCACTCGAACAGGCGGCGCGACCCCCACGAGACGCCGTGGACGTGTCCCGTCCGGCGGTCCCGCACGACGCCGCCGACGTGGTCCTTGAACCGGAACGCCTCGGAGGCGCGCAGCGAGCGCGGGTCGACGCGATAGACGATCGACCGGGAGTTCGGGCGGTACTCGGCGACCGGGACCCACAGGTCGCGGCCGTCGAAGTCGATGCCGCCCGGGTGGTACATCGTCCCCTCCCCCAGCGTGATCTGGCGGAGCAGGCGGCCGGACAGGTCCAGCTCGAAGAGATGGCCGCGGCCCTTGCCCGGGCTCCGGTCGTAGCCGTCCACCGGGGCCGGGTAGCGGACCGGAGGCTCGGTCACCTCGACGCTGGAGAGGTAGAGGCGGTCGCCCACCCGGGCGAGCCCCTGCGGATGGTGGGTGGGGAACGCCAGGTCGAGCCGGCGGGTCACGGTCCACCTGGCGTTGCGGTCCAGGGACTGGACGGCCGTCACCACGGGATCGGGCTTGCGGGAGGCGGCGCCCACGTCGGCCGACAGGCCCAGCGCCATCGTCAGCACGGCCGCCGGGACCGCCCATCGCACCATCGTCACGTACCTTCTCCTCACCCAGGACCGGGAACGGCCCGGTCAGCCAACCAGCCCGCGGGCCGGCGCGGGTGAGCGACCGGTGGCCTTCCGGTGAACGTGCGGCGGGCCCGGCCGCCGAGGCGGCCGGGCCCGGTCGTGCTAGCGCCCCTGGAGGGCGCGGACGTTGTCGCCGAACGTCCAGTTCTTGGAGCCGTCCCAGTTGATGGACCAGGTCATCAGCCCCTTCAGCGCACCGTTGTAGTGGTTCCAGGCCTGGGCGACCAGGCTCGGGGACATGTGGCCGCCGCCCGCGCCCGGCTGGGCGGGCAGGCCCGGCACCTGCTTGTCGTACGGCACCCGGATGGTGGTGCCCTGGATGACCAGGCCCCGGTCGAGGCAGTCGGTCTGGGCGGTGAAGCCCTGGACGGTCCCGGCGGAGTAGGAGTCGCCCGAGCAGCCGTACATGCTGCCGTTGTAGTACTGCATGTTGAGCCACCACAGCCGGCCGTTGTCGGCGTACTTCTTCACGATCGGCAGGTAGGCGCCCCAGATCGAGCCGTAGGTGACGCTTCCGCCGGTGACGTACGCCGTCTCCGGCGCCATGGTGAGCCCGAAGTTGGACGGCATCTGTGCGAGCACGCCGTCGATGATGCGGATCAGGTTGGCCTGCGAGGCCGACAGCGTGCCGATGTTCCCGCTGCCGGTGAGGCCGGTCTCGATGTCGATGTCGATGCCGTCGAAGTTGTAACGCTTGAGGATCGGCACCACGGTCGCGACGAACCGGTCGGCGACCGTGCTGGAGCTCAGGTCGATCCCGGCGGTCGCGCCGCCGATCGACATCAGGATGGTGGCGCCCGCGACCTTCGCCGCGCACATCTCGGCGGGCGTCGCGACCTTGACGGTCGCGTCCATCCCGTCCTCCCAGAGCACGGTGCCGTCGGAGCGGATCACGGGGAACGCGGCGTTGATCACGTTGTAGCCGTGCCGCCCGATGCGCGGATCGGTGATCGGCGTCCAACCGAACGGCGGGTGCACGCCGTTGCTCGCGCCGTCCCAGTTCTCCCAGTAACCCTGGAGGACCTTGCCCGCCGGCCTGGACTTGACCGCACAGGTCTCCTCACCCGTGGGCGGTGTGGTCGGAGGCGTGGTGGGCGGCGTTGTCGGCGGCGTTGTCGGCGGCGTTGTCGGAGGCGTGGCCGGAGGCGTGGTCGGCGGCTGGGTGCCGTCGCAGGCGCCGAGGTCGCGCCACAACGCCGGTGTGGTGGCGGGCGTCCAGCCCGCGCCGGGGTGAGCGGTGTGGGTGACCAGCGCCTCGTAGCCGCGGGCGTTGTAGGTCACCTTGGTGCCCGCGGTGTAGGCGGCGCCCTCGGCCCACGCGTGGAAGGCGCACGGGACCAGGGACGCGGCGGGCGGGGAGAAGGCCACCAGCGCGCCGAGCGACAACGTCGCCACCGCGAAGGCGGCCACGAGCGCGGCGAGCCAGTGCTTGTACTTCACGAGCATCGAAGCTCCTCAGCTAACGGGAACGGCGGAGGAGCCGACGCATAGCCAGGCGGTTCCGCAGAACCGCTCCGCGCAGGACCGTACGACGGCGGGAAAGCAGCCCCAGGGTAACCGCGAGCCCCGGGCCACGAAAACCCCGGAAATCATCCGGCAACTGCCAGGGTCCTCTCAGGAGGCGTGGAGGGCTTTCCAAGCTCGGGCACCCAGCGTTGTACCCCCCACTTCGTCGTCGGAGAAAGAGGCTCCCATGCGAGGTCGTCCGCCGGTCCGGCCGGTCGCGGTGCTGGTCGCCGCGGTGCTGGCCCTGTCCTCGTGCAGCGGCACGGGAAGCCGGGTAGAGCAGCGAAACGGCGCGGCCGGGACGAGACCGAACATCGTCTTCGTGCTCACCGACGACCTGGCGCCCAACCTCGTGCCGTACATGCCCCAGGTGAAGCGCATGCGGGGCCAGGGCATGACGTTCGCCGACTACTTCGTCACCGACTCGCTGTGCTGCCCGTCCCGCGCCACGATCCTCACCGGCCGCTACCCGCACAACACCGGCGTGTTCACCAACCAGGGCCGGGACGGCGGGTACGCGACGTTCAACGCCCGCGGGAACCAGCGGGACACCTTCGCCACCGCGCTCCAGAAGACCGGCTACCGCACGGCGATGATGGGCAAGTACATGAACGGCTACCAGCCCGCCGACCCGGTGCAGCCCGGCTGGAGCGAGTGGGCCGTCGCGGGCGACGGCTACCGGGGGTACGACTACACGCTGAACGAGAACGGCCGCCAGGTGCGGTACGGGAGCAGGCCCGAGGACTACATGACCGACGTCCTCGCGCGGAAGGGCACCGACTTCATCAGGCGGTCTGCGGCGGCCGGGCAGCCGTTCATGCTGGAGATCGCCACGTTCGCGCCGCACGGCCCGTTCACGCCCGCCCCGCGCGACAAGGACGCCTTCCCCGGCCTCAAGGCACCGCGCACGCCCGCCTTCAACGAGGCCGACCTGTCCGACAAGCCCGCCTGGCTGAAGGACCACCCGAAGCTGAAGCCGCGGCAGATCCAGCGGATCGACCGGGTGTTCCGCAAGCGCGCGCAGTCGGTGCAGGCCGTGGACGACCTCCTCGCCCGCGTCCAGGCGACGCTGAAGGCCACCGGGACCGACCGCGACACCTACGTCGTCTTCACCTCCGACAACGGCTTCCACCTGGGCGAGCACCGGCTCATGTCGGGCAAGCAGACCGCCTTCGACACCGACGTCAGGGTCCCGCTCGTGGTGACCGGCCCGGGCGTGCCGGCGGGCAGGACGCATCGGGGCCTCACCCAGAACACCGACCTGTGCCCCACCTTCCAGCAGCTCGGCGGCGCACCGATCCCCGCCTCGGTCGACGGAAGGTCCCTCGTGCCCGTCCTGAAGGGCGGGGCGCTCTCGCCGCCGCGCGGCGGCGTCCTCATCGAGCACCACGGCCCCGACAACGCCGCCGCGGACCCCGACCGGCAGGCCCCGGCCAGCGGCAACCCGCCGAGCTACGAGGCGATCCGGACGCCGAACGAGCTGTACGTGGAGTACGCGGGCGGGCAGCGCGAGTACTACGACATCACGACCGACCCCCACCAGCTCACCAACACCGTCGGCTCGCTTCCCCCGGCACGCCTGAAGGAGCTCCAGAAACGGCTGCACGACCTGGAGAAGTGCAAGGGCGGCACCTGCCGCCGCTGACCGCCCGGCGCAGACGCGCCCTAGGGCCAGGCGGAGCGCAGGCCCGTCGCGAAGCAGGCGTCGCGGGACTTCTGGCCGATGGCGGCGACGATCCGGTCTTCGCAGGCCGCGCGGGCGGCGGCCAGCTCGGGCGTGGTGAAGCGGGCCCGGCCTCCGTCGGGGTGCCAGAGGCGGTGGCTGATGCCGAGCAGGACGGCGGCGCGTTCGTGGTCGCCCTGGCCGCTGGTGGCGAGCGCGAGCGACTCCAGCGCGAGCGCCATGTTGGAGCTGTCCTCGATCTCCTTGCTGCCCCGGAACGCCGCGTCGGCGTGGTCGGCCGCCGTGGCGTGGTCGCCGGAGGACAGGCTGACCAGGGAGTGGATGTAGTGGCCCCACGACTGGAACTTGAACTCGCCGCGGACCAGGCCGTCGACGCGGAGCTCCTCGGCCATCCTGGTGGCGGTGCCGTGGTCGCCCATGGCGAGGCGGGCGAAGACCAGGGCCGCCCTGGCCAGCAGCCAGACCGCCTCCTGGACGCCGTCGCGCCAGGGGCTGGAGACGATCGACGTGAGCCGTTCGAGGGCCAGGTCGGGGCGCCCGCCCATGGCCCAGTCGGTGCTCTCGATGTAGTCGGCGGCGCGCGTCCCGTCCGGGTCGGGCGCGGCCGACCGGCATTCCCGGATGCAGCGTTCGAGGCCCTCGGGGTCGCCCTGGGCCATCATCACGCAGCCGAGCGCCCAGGCCGCGCGGACGCGCAGGGGGCCGGGGGTGGGGTCGTTGTCGAGGGCGCGTTCGAGGTAGCCGCGGCCCTCGCGTTCGTACTCGCAGGAGAACCAGAAGAACCACAGGGCGCCGGACAGCTCGACGGCCGCCGGGCCGGGCTCGGCCAGGCACGTCTCCATCGCCAGGCGGACCTCGGGGAAGTCCTCGGACAGGGCGCGGTACCACGCCGCCTGACCCGAGCGCGTCCATTCGGGGAACGCCTCGCGGGCCATGGCCAGATAGCGGTCGCGGTGCCGCCCGAGCGACTCGCGGGTCTCGCCCAGCTCGCGGAGCCAGAACGCGCCGTACTCGCGCATGCCGTCGAGGAACCGGTAGCGGTCGCCCTCGGCCACCACGACGGACTTGGCCAGGAGCCGGGCGAGCGTGCGCGGGACGTCGTCGAGCGGCCCGCCCTCGCAGACCTGCTGCGCCGCGCCGGCCGAGAAGCTCCCGGCGAACACCGACGCCCTGGCCCACAGCAGCTTCTCCGCGGGCGTGCAGAGCTCGTGGCTCCAGCCCATCGCCGTCCACAACCCGCCGTGCGGGGCCAGCACGGCGGAGCCGGGCGGAACGTCGAAGCCGGCGCGCGGGTCGGGGCGCTCGGCGAGGTCGGCCACCGTGCGCTCGCCCACCTGCGCGGCGGCGAGCTCGAGCGCGAGCGGCAGCCCGTCGAGCCGGTCGCACAGGTCGCGGACGGCGGCCTCGTCGGTCTCGCTCAGCCCGAACGCCGGGTCGTGCTCGCGGGCACGCTCGACGAACAGCGCCGCCGCGTCGCCCCCCGCCGCCGTGGGCAGCGGGCCCACCTCGACCACGACCTCGTGGCCGACGCGCAGGGACTGCCGGCTGGTGGCCAGCATCCGCACCCCCGGGCAGGCCTGGAGCAGCGTCACGACCAGCGGCCCGCAGTCGTCCACCAGGTGCTCGCAGGTGTCGAGGACGATGAGGCACTCGCGGTCGGCGAGGTGCTCGATCAGCAGGGTGATCATCGGCCGCGCCGTCTGGTCGCGGACCTTCATCGACAGCCCGATGGCGTGCGGCACCAGGCCGCCGTCGCGCACCGGTGAGAGCGGCACCAGCCACACCCCGTCGGGGAACCGCTCGACGGCCTGCCGGCCGGCCTGGAGCGCCAGCCGCGTCTTGCCGACGCCCGCCACCCCTGCCAGGGTGACCAGCCGCGAGGCCCGCAGGGCGTCGTCGAGCTCCGACATCTCCCGCGCGCGGCCCACGAAGCTGGGCAGCTCGTCCGGCAGGTTCCCCTCGACGCTCTCGACGGCCTCGTCCATGACCCCTCGCTTCGTCGCGCGATCATCTCGTCACGGATCGTACGCTTCCCGAAGTGGCGGCGCGGGCGCATGCGCGACTTCGCCCCGGCCGGCCATGGACGGGGCCCGCCGCCTCCGGTCCGATCAGGCGGGGTCGGCCGGGTGCGGCGCCAGCGCCAGCGCCCCGGTCAGGCGCGTCTCGCAGTGCCCGGCCAGGACGTCGTAGCCGGGGCGGCCCATCAGCTCGATCAGCTCCGGCCGGTAGGAGACGTAGACGGGGTCCCCGGCGCCGTGCGCGGACCTGGCCCCGGTGCACCACCAGTGCAGGTCGTGGCCGCCGCTCCCCCAGGCGCGGCGGTCGTACTCGCCGATCGTCATCTGGAGGACCCGGGTGCCGTCGGGGCGGTCGATCCAGTCGTAGGTGCGGCGGATGGGGAGCTGCCAGCACACGTCCGGCTTGAGCTCCAGCGGCTCGCGGCCCTCGCGCAGGGCGAGGGCGTGCAGGGCGCACCCCTCGCCGCCGGGGAAGCCGGGGCGGTTGAGGAAGATGCAGGCGCCGTCCACCAGGCGGGTCTGCCGTTCGCCGTCGCGGGCGGACTTGACGACCCCGTTGCGCGCTCCGGCGGCGTGGAACTGCCAGGTCTCGGGCGTGAGGCGGGCGGCGTGCGCGACGACCCGCGCCTGGTCGTCCTCGTCGGAGAAGTGCGCCCCCAGCGAGCAGCAGCCGTCGCTCGCCCGGCCCGGCACGATGCCCTGGCAGCCGCGCGCGAACAGGCAGTTCCAGCGCGAGGTCAGCCAGGTCAGGTCGCAGCGGAAGACCTGGTCCTCGTCGGCCGGATCGGCGAACTCGATCCAGGCGCGGGCGAAGTCCGCCGGCACCTCGTCGCCGGGCGCCCCCGGCGCGGGAAGCGCCGCCTTCCGGTCCTTCTTCGTCACTGCCATGCCGGCCGAACCCCCGTCTTTTCCGGTCTCCTACCCACGTTTCCAGATGTCGATCTCGATCGGGCGGTACGACCCGCCGCCGGGTTCGGGAACGGCGGATCAGGGCAGGTCAGGGACGAGGGGGAAGCCATGAGCACCGAGGACGACCAGGCCGCGGAACGGCTCGCGGAGATCGAGCGCACGCTGGGGGTGCTGCGCCGGGAGATCGGGCCGCCGACCGACGAGCCGCAGGACTCCGGCGACGCGGCTCAGGACATGGCGGCGCGCGAGCAGCACGCCGCGACGATCGAGACGCTGGAGGACGAACGCCGGCGGCTGAGGCGCCGGCTCGGCCTCGACTAGGGCGGCTCGGGCGGGGGCGCGGCGGCGGGTCCGGCGGCAGAGAGCTTGCCGGTATGGAACGTTCTGTTATGGTCCGACCGCGTATCCGCCCTCCTGCCCCCCCCCGGAGCTGACCCGTGACGAAGACGCCGATGATCGCGTTGGCTCTCGGCCTGGCCCTCGGCGCCGCCGCCTGCGACGGCGACGGCGACACGAAGAGCGCCTCGCCCGCCCCGTCGGCGAGCACCGCCGCGCCGGCCGCTCCGGGCACGCCGTCCAGCCCGGCGGCCGCGCCCACGACACCGGCGGCCCGGCCGCCGGCCGCGTCCCCCTCCTGGCCCTCGGCGCCCAAGATCAGCAACAGCCGGGAGATCGTGATGATCGACCCGGACGGCAAGCGCTACACGTTCCGGACGATGGTCCAGATGGCCGCCGGAATGCGCGCCACCATGGGCAACAACGCCCCGAAGAACTTCTGCGCGGCGTCGTACCGGCAGGGCGTGGACGAGGGCGGCAAGTTCCCCGCCGGGCGCAGCGCCTTCATGGCCGCCTGCGCCGAGGGCTGGGAGAAGGGCGCCCGCCCCCGCTAGCCCGCCCCCGCTAGCCCGCCCCGCCGTCCGCCGCTCGCGCGCCGCCGGTGTTTAGGTCTTGACCACGGGGAACGAGCCCAGTTCAAGCCGAGACCACGAAAGGGCGCAGCGATGAGGGGCGAGACGGACCGGAGCGGCGACGTCGACAACGAGATCGCCGAGACCCGGGATGAGTTCGGCGGGACGGTGGCGGACCTCGCCGAGGCCGACCTCAAGAGCCGGGCGCACACCGAGGCCGAACGGCTGAAGGACAAGACCCGCGAGGCCGCGTCGGCAGCGCGGCGCAACGCTCCGCTGACCGGGACGGTGGGCACGGTCGTGGTCGCCGCGGGCGGCGCGATCGTGCTGGTGTGGCTGCGGCGGCGCGCGGCGAAGAGGACGCGCTGGGAGCGCGCCCGCCATTCGGCCGGGCAGCTGGCCGCCCAGACCGCCGACCGCCTGCACGCCGGTGACCTGGCCGCCCGCACGGGTGACCTGGCCGCCCGGACGGGCGAGCTGGCCTCGAACGCCGGGGACCGGCTGCGCGCGGGCGAGAAGCTGGCGGCGGACGCCGGCGGGCAGCTGCGCGATCTGGCGACCGGCGTCGGCGAGACCGTGCGGTCCAGCGACGCCATGCAGGCCGCGGCCGCGTCGACGGCGACCCAGGGGCGGCGGCTCGCCCGTTCGCACCGGGCGCAGGGCGCGACGACGGCGGCGGTGACGATCCTGGCCCTGGAGGGCGTGCGGCGCCGCAGGGCGTCACGCCAGGCCTGACCTGAGCCGTCCGCGGCCCTGCCGGCGAGATCTCCGGCTCGCCCGGCAGGGCCGCGGCATGCCCGGGCGGCGCCCTCAGGACGAGGGGAAGGGGCCGGCCCGGCCCAGCAGCGCCGGGGCCGGCTTGCCGAGCCTCTCCCCCAGCCACGCTCCGGTCTCCGCCACGTCGGTGAGGGACAGGCCGGTGGTGTATCCCATCCTGTGGAGCGCGTAGAGCAGGTCCTCGGTGGCGATGTTGCCGGTCGCGGCGGGCGCGAAGGGGCAGCCTCCGAAGCCGCCCGTGCTGGCGTCCAGCACGGTGACCCCCTCTTCCACGGCGGCGATCGCGTTGGCGTAGCCGGTGTTGCGCGTGTTGTGGAAGTGGAAGCGCAGCGGCACGCCGGGGGCCGCCTCCCTGACCCGCCGGGTCAGCTCGCGGACCTGGCCCGGGACTCCCACGCCGATGGTGTCGGCGAGCGCGATCTCGGCGGCGCCCGCCTCGTACGCGCGGCGCGCGATCTCGGCGACCCGTGCGACCGGCGTCTCCCCCTCGAAGGGGCAGCCGAACGCGGCGGCGATCGTCATGCTCAGCGGGACCCCGGAGGCGTCCTTGGCGATGGCGTCCCAGGCGTCCAGGGCCTCGTCGGTCGTGCAGCCCTGGTTGCGCACGCAGAAGGTGTCGGTCGCCACGACGACGACGTTCACCTCGTCCACCGCGGCGGCGAGCGCCCGGTCGAGGCCGCGCCGGTTGAGGACCAGGCCGATGTAGGAGACGCCGGGCGTGCGCGGCACCCCCGCCATGACCTCCTCGGCGTCGGCCATCTGCGGGACGCGCTTGGGGTTGACGAAGCTGACGGCCTCGACGCGCGTGGTGCCCGCCTCGACGGACCTCCGGATGAACTCGATCTTGTCGTCCGCCGAGAGGATCGTGTCTTCGTTCTGCAGACCGTCCCGGGGGCCGACCTCAATGATTGTTGTATGCAATTGGACCCCCACGTGTAGAACTGACCTCAATTATGCCTTATATTGCATGCAACACAAGCTCTCCGGATGGTACGAGGACGACTGAATGACCACCGACACCCCCCTGAGCGACCTCCGCGTCGTCGAGATGGGCCAGCTGCTGGCCGGCCCGTTCTGCGGGCAGCTCCTCGGCGACTTCGGCGCCGAGGTCATCAAGCTCGAGCCGCCGGGCGGCGGCGACCCGATGCGCGAGTGGGGCCGGGAGAAGCCGCACGGCCAGTCGTTGTGGTGGCCGATCCTGGCGCGCAACAAGAAGTCGGTGACGCTCAACCTGCGGACCCCCGAGGGCCAGGCCCTCGCCCGCCGGATCCTCGCCGAGGCCGACGTGCTGGTCGAGAACTTCCGCCCCGGCACCCTCGAACGCTGGGGCCTGTCGCCCGAGACCCTCTGGGCGGACAACCCCGGCCTGATCATCACCCGGGTCACCGGCTACGGCCAGAGCGGCCCGTACGCCCCGCGCGCGGGCTTCGGCTCGATCGGCGAGGCCATGGGCGGCATCCGCTACGTCACCGGCGACCCCGACAAGCCGCCGTCGCGCACCGGCATCTCGCTGGGCGACGAGCTGGCCGGGATGTTCGCGGCGCTCGGCACCCTGGTCGCCCTGCACGCCCGCAACCGCACGGGACGCGGGCAGATCGTCGACTCGGCGCTGTACGAGGCGGTGTTCGCGATGATGGAGTCGCTCGTCCCGGAGTGGGAGATCGCGGGCTACCAGCGCGAGCGCACCGGCTCGGTGCTGCCCAACGTGGCGCCGAGCAACGTCTACCCCACCAAGGACGGCCCGGTCCTCATCGCCGCCAACCGCGACACCATCTGGCAGCGGCTGGCCGAGGTCATGGGCCGGCCCGAGCTGGCGGCCGACGAACGGTTCGCCACGCACGGGTCGCGCGGCGCGAACGCCGACGAGCTGGACGAGATCATCGGTGCCTGGACCGCCGGGCACGACCCCGAGGAGCTGCTCGGCACGCTCCACGAGAACGGCATCCCGGCGGGGCTCACCTACCGGGCCAAGGACATGCTGAGCGACCCGCACTACCGCGCCCGCGAGGCGATCATCCGGATGGCGCATCCGGAGTTCGGCGACTTCCCCATGCAGAACGTGGTGCCCAAGCTGTCCGGCACGCCGGGCGCGGTGCGGTCCCTCGGGCCCGCGCTGGGACAGCACAACGACGAGATCTACCGCGGGGTGCTCGGGCTGAGTGAGGCCGAGGCCGCGCGGCTTGCCGCCGACGGCACCATCTGACCCGCCGCCCCGCCATCGGGTGACCATCGTTCAGCCGTCCAGCAGGCGGCGGGCCGAACGCACGACGGCCTCGTCGATCAGGCGGCCGTGGGCGTCGAGGCCGACGCCGCTGCCCGCGGCGAGGGCCGCCTCGTGCCGTGCGACGACGTCGCGCGCCTGCTCGATCTCGTCCCCGGTCGGCGTGAAGACCTCGTTCACGACCGGGATCTGCGCCGGATGGATGCAGGCCCTGCCGCGGAATCCGAGGCGCCGGAGGGCGAGGGTCGACGCGCGGAGCCGGTCCAGGTCACGGAAGTCGGTGCTGACCGGGGCGATGGGCGGCTCGATCCCGGCGGCGGCCGAGGCCAGGACCACCTGGGAGCGCGCCACCAGCAGCTCCCGCTCGTCCGGGCCGGGTTCGGCGCCCAGGTCGGCGCGCAGGTCGGCCTCGCCCAGCTGCAACCGGACGACGCGCGGCGCGCGGGCGAGGGCGGGGGCGGCGAGGACGGCGGCGGCCGACTCCAGCAGCGGGATCGTCCCGAGGCCGCCGGGGTCGAGACCGCGTTCCTTCTCCAGGCCGGTGAGCAGGACGTCGAGCGCCTCGAGCTGCGCGGGCGTCTCCGCCTTGGCCAGGCAGAGCCCCGCGACGCCGGGCAACGCCACGGCGCGGGCGTCGGCGATCCCGGGCTCGCCGGGATTGATCCGTACCCACACGCGCGGGCCCCGCGAGCCTCGCGGGCCGGACGCGAGCCACTCCGCCACGGACCGCCGGGCCGCCTCCTTCCCGGCGAGCGGGACGGCGTCCTCCAGGTCGACGATGAGCTCGTCCGCGCCCGAGGAGAAGGCCTTGGCCAGCTTGCCCGGCGCGTCGCCGGGGACGTAGAGGGCCGACCTCATCCGATGCGCCCCTTGCCTGCGATGAGGGCCTTGGCGATGACCGTCCGCATGATGTCGTTGGTGCCCTCGCCGATGCTCATCAGCGGCGCGTCCCGGTAGAGCCGCTCGACCACGAACTCCTTGGAGTAGCCGTAACCGCCGTGCACCTGCATCGAGGCCAGCGCGCAGTCGATGGCCGCCTCGGAGGCGAAGGTCTTGGCCATCCCGGCCTCCATGTCCACGCGCCGGCCCGCGTCCGCGCTCGCCGCCGCCCAGTAGACCAGCAGCCGCGCCGCCTGCACCTTGACGGCCATGTCGGCGATCTTGAGCTGGACGGCCTGGAAGTCGTGGATCTTCCGGCCGAACGCCTCGCGCTGCCCGGCGTAGGCGAGCGCCTCGTCGTAGGCGGCCTGGGCGATGCCGAGCGAGCGCGCCGCCACGTTGATGCGGCCGGTCTCCAGCGCCGACAGCACCTGCTGCATGCCCCTGCCCTCGACGCCGCCGAGCAGGTTCGCCGCCGGGACGCGGGCGTCCTCGAACACGATCTCGCACGACTCGGTGCCCTTGTAGCCCAGCTTGGGCAGGTCGCGGAGCACGCGGTACCCCGGCGTGGCCGCGTCGACCAGCAGGACGGACATGCCCCGGTGCGCCGGCCGCGCCGCCGGGTCGGTCTTGACCAGCACCGGCAGCGGGTCGGCGTGCCGGGCGTTGGTGATCCAGGTCTTGCCGCCGTTGACGACGTAGTGGGCGCCGTCGCGGCGGGCGGTGGTGCGGATGCCCTGCAGATCGGTGCCGGCGCCGGGTTCGGTCAGGCCGATGCCGGTCCGCCGGGCGCCGGACGCCAGGTCGGGCAGCAGCCGCCGCTTCTGGTCGTCGGTGCCGTGCCGGGCGATCATCCAGCAGGCCAGCGAGTGGCTGCCGAGGATGCCCGCGATGCCCATCCAGGCCTTGGAGATCTCCTCGAAGACCAGCGCGAACGAGACCATGTCGACGGCGAGGCCGCCGTACTCGGCGGGCACGGTCAGGCCGAAGAGCCCGAGACCGCGCATCCTCTCGATGATCTCGGCCGGATGGCGGCCGGCCGCCTCCCACTCCTGGGCGACGGGCCTGATCTCCTTGTCGGCGAACGCCCGGATCGTGTCCCGGAACAGGCGCTGCTCGTCGTTCAGCTCGAAGTCCATGCGGTCAGTCCTCGGGAAGGCGGGCGGGGGCAGGACGGGCGGGGGCGAAGACGGGCAGGTGCCGGCCGTCGGGCAGGGGGCGCCAGTCCACCCGCACGGGCCGGTCGCAACACCAGGACCCGGGGTCGGCGCCGACGAGGTTGGTGAGCAGGACCGGCCCTTCCGCCAGCCGCACCCGGGCCACGACGTACGGCGCCGGCGGGCCTCCCGGCGGCGCGCGGTGGACGACGGTGAACGCGTCGACGGTGCCGTGGCCCGTCACCTCGGCGAGGTCGAGCGCCGTACCGCCGCAGCCGGTGCACAACGCCCGCGGATAGTGCTGCCGGTGCCCGCACTCCAGGCATCGCTGCACGGTCAGGCGCCGCTCGCGGGTGGCGTCCCACCAGGGCGCGGTGACCTCGTCGGCGGGCACGTCGCCGAAGGCCGCCGGTTCCGCCGGTGTGCCGGTCATCGGTCGGCCCCCAGCAGGACGGTCGCGTGCGTGGAGAAGATACCGCCGGTGCCGTGCGCGAGCGCGACCTCGGCGTCCGGCACCTGCCGCTCGCCGCACTCGCCGCGCAGCTGCCGCGCCGCCTCCACGAGGAGCAGCAGCCCGAACATCCCGGGATGGTTGTAGGAGAGCCCGCCGCCGGAGGTGTTGAGCGGGAAGCCGCCGCCGGGCGCGGTCCGGCCGCCGGAGACGAAGGCCGCCGCCTCGCCGGGGCCGCAGAAGCCCAGCCCCTCCAGCGTCAGCAGCACCGTGATCGTGAACGAGTCGTAGATCTGCGCCACGTCCACGTCCGCGGGGGTGAGACGGGCCATGCCGAACGCCCGCCGCCCGGAGTCGTAGGATCCGGGCCGCAGCAGGTCACCGGCCGCGGCCATGCCGTCGTGCGTGGTGGACTCGCCGTATCCCAGCACCACCACCGGCGGGCGGGGCAGGTCGCGGGCACGTTCGAGCGAGGTGAGCACGATCGCGCCGCCGCCGTCGGTGACCAGGCAGCAGTCGGCCGTGCCTAGCGGCGACGACACCATCGGCGCGGCGAGCACCTCGTCCACGGTGAGGGGCCCCGCACCGTACCGGTGGGCGCGCGGGTTGAGGAGGGCCCAGTCGCGGGCCGCGACGGCCACCTCGGCCAGATCTTCGCGCTTGGCCCCGCAGTTGTGCAGGTACCGCTGGGCGGCCATCGCGTAGTAGGAGATCGGGTACAGCGGCGCGTAGGGCGTCTCGAACTGCGCCTGCGGCGTGTGCGTCTCGGTCGCCCCGCCCAGCGAGCGCGACCCGGCCGAACGCTGGTTGGACCCGTACGAGATCAGCACGGTGGAGCACTGGCCCGCCTCGATCGCCTGGACCGCCCGCGCCACGTACATCTCGAAGGCCGACCCGCCGGCGAACGTCGAGTCCGTCCACGCCGGGGCGATGCCGAGGTACTCGGCCACCTGTGCCGCGGAGAACCGCGACGCCCCGGCCGTGGCCAGGCCGTCCACGTCGCGCAGGGCCAGCCCCGCGTCCGCGAGGGCCCGCGTGACGGCCTGCGCCTGCAACGCCAGGATCGGCTTCCCGGTGACGCCGAGGTCGGACTCGGCGACGCCGGCGATGGCGACGGTCATGGGCCGATCTCCACGGTGGCCCCGGCGGGCGCGACCGCGACCCGGCCGTCCCCGTCCCCGCTTCCCGCCGCCTCGACGCGCTGCTCGACCACGATCAGGCCGTCCCGCGCGGCGGTGACGGTGCCGGTGCAGCGCACGGTCTCCCCGGCGAAGACCATGTTCCGGAAGCGGAAGTGGAGCTCGGTGATCCGGGCGCGCGGGCCGAGCCAATCCTGGAGCTGCTCGGCCAGGAGCGCCCCGAAGACCTGGCCGTCCACGACCGGGCCCGGGAGCCCCTTCTCCGCCACGTAGGCGGGGTCGTAGTGCAGGCGGTGCCAGTCCCAGGTCGCGCCCGCGTACGCGATCATGTCGGGCAGTTCGATGCGGCGTTCGAGGGGCGGCACCTCGGTGCCCGCGGTGATCCTCATCCGGCCGCCTCCAGCGCCACGTAGATCAGCGTCTCGGTGTTGGTGACCAGCGCCTCGCCGCGCTGGTCACGGTAGACGGCGGTCGACTCGACCACGACCATCGGCCGGCCGCCGGCGCCGGTCCGCTCGGTCACGGCGTCGATGCGCCAGGTCGCGGTGACGACGTCGCCGGGGCGGACCGGCCGGTGGAAGGTGTAGGCGTTGCCGCCCCGCACGAGCCGCGTGCCGGGGATGTCGATGTCCCAGGCGTGGCCCGCGTACCCGTCGGCGCCGCGCGGCACCCCGGCGTACTGGTTGGTCTCGCAGATCAGCGTGGGCGGGGCGATGACGCCCTCGTACCCGTGCGCGCGTGCGTACTCGTCGTCGACGTACAGCGGGTTGTCGTCGCCGACCGCCAGCGCGAAGTAGCGGAGGGCGGCCCGGCCCAGTTCCTCGGGCGCGGTGTAGGAGACCTCGCGCCCGGCCAGCGCCCTGATCTCGTCGGTCAGCAGGGTCATGGCAGCACCGCCGTCGGCACGACCTCGATCAGGAACTCGGGCCGCAGCAGCGCCGAGCACACCACCGGCGTCAGCGCCGGGACGTCGCCGAAGTACCTCGCCCGGATGCCGGCCACCTCCTCGTAGCGGCCGGCGGCGTCCGGCGTGATGTACTCGACCAGCCGGGTGACGCACCCGTACGGGAGCTCCTCACCCAGCCCGGCCTCGCGCAGGACGGCCGCGATGGAGGCGTAGACGTACTCGGCCTGGGCGGCCAGGTCGCCCGCGAAGATGGCTTTCTGGGTGGCCGGTTCGAGCGCCCCGAAACCCGACATGTGCAGCGTCCGGCCCGCCACGACGCCCGGCTTGTAGGTGAGGGTGGCGTAGCGCCGCCACCCGGGGTTGACCGCGCGCAGCGGCGCCGTGGACGCCAGCGCGTCGAGCGAGACCATGACGCCGGGGGCCACCGGCCGGTCGACGAGGATGCCCGCCGCGCCGGGTCCCGGCCCGGGGAGCAGGTCCCTGCGCGGCCGGCCGCAGCGCGGGTAGTCGGCCCGGGTCGCGGTCGCGGTGTAGTCGGTCGTCCGCACCAGGGACTCCAGCCCGAGCCCGGCCGGTCCGAGGAGCCGGGCGGCGTTCTCCAGGCACTCGCGGTACTGGGCGCGGAAGTCACCTCCGCCGTGCGGCCGCACGCCCGGAAGGTAGACCACGTCCTCGGCGATGCGCAGCTCGCCCGCCGCACGTCCGCCGCCGGGAAATGCGGTGAGCTCGACCGCCAGCTCGGCGCCGGGGTCGAGGAGCGCCTCCACCGGGACGGTCGTGACCGGGACGCGGTGCTCCCCCAGCGCCGCCGCGCGCGCCCGCTCCACCCGTGCGTACGAGTCCAGCGCGGCGGCCGTCGCGTACTCCACGACGTGCACCACGTCCGGGGGACCGAGCGAGTGCTCGCCGAGCACCCGGGCGGCGCCCGCGTGGGCGGACGTGATCGAGCCGGGCACGGCGGGGAGCCGGACGGTCCGGATGTCGTCAGAGGCCATGCTTCTCCAATGCCTTCGTGAGCGGGGCGAGCGACGGCAGGCCGGCCAGGCCGAGCACGGCCTCGGCGACCGGCTCGCCGCCCGGCCCGAGGTTCGCCAGCGCCTTGGCGCGGACGGTGGCGTCGATCCCGGGGTCCCCGGGGCCGCCGCGGCTCCGCCGCACCTCGGCCGACACCCGGCCGCCGTCCGCCAGCCGGGCGTGCAGCCGGCCGGGCTGGTCGGCCGCGACGCCGCCGAACCCGACGACCTCGTGACGGACGCGGGCCGCGAGCTCGGCCACGTCGGGCCTGCCGGTCCCGGCGTAGGTCTCCACGGTCACCTCGCCGTCCAGCACCATCGCGGCGACGCTCCACGGCAGGCTGAACTTCGCCTCGTACGGGCCGCGGGGACGGTCCTTGCCGGGGCCGCACACGATCGGCGCCGCGTCCGGATGCACCTCCGCGATGATCTCCTCGACGCGCCCCGGCGCCCCGTGCAGCCGCCGGGCGGCGTCGAGCTGGGCGTGCATGAGCTGGCAGGCCGGGTACGGCTTGATCGTGATCTGGGACGTCTCCCAGCGGTCGCCGAGGCCGGCGAGGACGTCGCCGGGAGCGGGCCGCCACCCGGTGAGCGCGCGGTAGACGCCGTACTCCCCCTCGAAGACGGTCGCGGGCCCGGTGGCCCCGGCCGCCGCGAGCGCCGCGGCCTGCGCGCCGTCCCGGGCGGCGAAGCCGGCGTGCAGCTGCTTGGTGGACGCGCCGCCGCCGAGGAACTCCAGCAGCCCGCCCGCCCGGCTGCCGGCGATGCCGAGCGCGTGCACCGCCTGCTCGGCGGGCAGCCGCCGCAGCCGCGCCGCGGTCAGCGCCGCCGCGAACACCCCGCACACGGCGGTCGCGTGCAGGCCGCGCGCGTGGAAGGCGTGCGGCGCGGCGGCGCCGAGCCTGCACACGGTCTCCAGGCCCGCGACCAGCGCGGTCAGGACCTCGGCCCCGGTCGCCCCGAGCCGGGCGCCCTCCTTCAGCGCGACCGGGAGGACGGGCGCCGTCGCGTGCACGAGCCCGCCCGCGTGGGTGTCGTCGAAGTCGAGGGCGTGGACGAGCACGCCGAGGCCGAAGACCTCGTCGCCCGCGGCGAGGACCCCGGCGGGCACGGCGCCGGTCCGGGCCGCCGCGGCCGCGCAGCCGATCCCGTCGAGCGCGTGCCGCGCCGCCGCCGCGCGCACCTCCGCCGGGACACGGTCCGGTTCCAGGGAGAGCGCCCACTCGGCGAGCCGCCGCGCGATCGTCACGGTGCCCCTTCCCCGAACGCACCGGCCGCGGCCAGGCCGCCGACGCGCTCGGGCCCGTACCCGAGGACGTCGCGCAGGACGTGCCCGGCGTCCTCGTTGCGCAGCGGCGCCCGCCGGTACGAGGGGCGCCCGGCGCCGACGCGCACCGGTGACGCCAGGTTCCTCACCGTCCCGTACCGCGGGTGCTCGGTGTCGACGATGAGGTCGCGGGCCAGCGTGTGCTCCTCGCGCAGGGCGCCCTCCACGTCGTTGACCGGCCCGCACGGGATCGCGGCGGCGTACAGCGGCTCCAGCCACTCGGCCACGGTGCGGGTCGCGAAGACCTCCTCCAGCAGCGGCAGCAGCTCGGCCGCGTTGCGCTGCCGGTCGGCGAACGTGGCGAAGCGCGCGTCGCCCGCCAGCCCGGGGAGCCCGATGACCGTGGTCAGCCGCCGCCAGAACTTCTCCTTCGCGCACCCGACGACCAGCCAGCCGTCCCGGGCCTCGAACACCTGGAACGGGACGAGTGAGGGATGCGCCGAGCGGCGGGTGCGCACCGGCCGGAACCCGGCGTTGAGATGCCACACGCCGGGATAGGTCAGCATCGCGATCGCGGTGTCGTACAACGACACGTCGCAGTCCATTCCCACGCCGTCGCGCCGCGCCGCGTGCAGCCCGGCCAGCAGCGCCAGCGCCGCCACGAAGCCGCCCGAGTAGTCGACCAGCGAGAGCCCGGACTTGGCGGGCGGCCCGTCCGGCTCGCCGGTCAGCTCCATCCAGCCGGCCAGGCCCTGGAGGACGTAGTCGTAGCCCGGCTCGGCCGACCTCGGCCCCGTCATCCCGAAGCCGGTCAGCGAGCAGCACACCACGGCCGGGTTGAGCGGCTTGAGGTCGTCGTAGGTGATGCGCAGCTTGGCCGGCACGTCACCGCGCAGGTTGGAGTAGACGGCGTCGCTGACCCGCACCAGGTCCTCGAAGACCTCCCGGCCGGCGGGCGTGCTGAGGTCGAGCGACAACGACCGCTTGTTGCGGTTGAACGCCTCGTGGAACAGCGAGTCCTCGCCCTCGGCGTAGGGCGGCACGTAGCGGCCCACGTCACCGCCCGTGCGCGGGTCCTCGATCTTGATGATCTCGGCGCCGAGGTCGGCCAGGTGCAGCGAGCCGAACGGGCCCGCCCCGTACTGCTCGAGCGAGACCACCCGCACGTCCTGAAGCGGCTTCACCGCACTCCTCCGATCAGCACGCCACTTCTCCGATCAGCACGCCACTTCTCCGATCAGCACGCCACTTCTCCGATCAGCACGCCACTTCTCCGATCAGCTCGATGAGCCGCGCCTGCGCGGCGCGGATCTCGTGCGGCGGCAGGCCGTGCGTCGGCGGCGTCAGCTTGACGGTGTCGGCCAGCCCCTCGTACCCGGCGAGGCGCTCGCGCACCTGCGCGGCGGTCCCGGCGAGGGTCAGCACGTCCGCCATCGCCTCCGGCGCGGCGCCGGCGAGGCCGTGGAAGGCGAAGAAGCCCGCGTAGGTGCGCACCGAGGCGTAGAAGGACGTCACGTTCGCCGCCCGGGCGCGGGCCGCGGCCGGGTCCGGGTCGATCGAGCAGACCGCCGAGACCACCACGTCCAGGCCGGCGCGGTCACGTCCGGCGGCGTCGAGGCCCTGTTCCAGCATGGGCAGCGACCGGTCGCGCAGCCACGCGGGCGAGCACAGCTCGTGGGAGATCCACCCGTCGCCGATCTCGCCGGCGAGCCGGGTCAGACCCGGCCCGAGGCCGGCCAGGTACACCGGGACGCTCTCGCGGACCTGCGGGAAGGGCCGCCGGTAGCCGCGCACGTTCAGCGGCGCGTGCGCGCCGTCCAGCACCAGCGGGACGCCGTCGGCGGCGCGCGCCACGATGAGCCGGATCGCGGCGACGGTCTCGCGCAGCCGCGGCGCCGGCGGGGCCCAGCGCACGTTGTGCCAGTCCTCGTTGAGCCTCTTCACGCCGGTGCCCAGGCCGAGCACGAACCGGCCGCCCGACAGTTCGTCCAGGTCGAGCGCCTCCAGCGCCGTGATCATGGGGCTGCGGGTGAAGGCCAGCGTGATCGCGGTCCCGATCCGGGCCCGCCGCGTCCCCATCGCCAGCGCCGCCGCCGCGACGGTGGCGCTGCGGTGCAGCTCGGGCACCCAGACGACCTCCGCGCCCGCCGCCTCGGCGCGTCCCGCGGCGTCGATCAGCTCGCCGAGCGTCTCGCCCCACGGGCCGTAGGTGATCCTCACGCCGTGCCCTCCGGCAGCCGCATCGGCCCGGTCCTGGCCTCGGGGAAGTAGCCCTTGTCGTGCGGGGCGTCGCGCTTGTAGACCATCACCGTCCGGATCCAGGAGATGATCTCGTCGCCGTCCTGGTTGAGGCCGCGGGTGCGGCAGGTGACGATGCCCGCGTACGGCCGCGACCCGGACTCGCGCGCCTCGGTGACCAGCGACTCGGCGTAGACGGTGTCGCCCACGAACACCGGGTGGGTGAGGCGGATGTCGGTCCAGCCCAGGTTCAGCAGCGCGGTCTGGCTGATGTCGATGACCGACAGGCCGAGGACGAGCGCGACGGTCAGCCCGGAGTTGACGATGACCTTCCCGTACGGGGCGCGGGCGGCGAAGTCGGCGTTGAAGTGGTTCTGGTTGGTGTTGAGCGTCAGCAGCGTGAACCAGGTGTTGTCGGCCTCGCTGATCGTGCGGCCGAACGGGTGCCGGAAGACGTCGCCGACCGCGAAGTCCTCGTAGTACCGCCCGATCCCCGCCTCGTGCACGGTCAAGGTCACATCCCTTCTCGCCGCCGCCTCTTGCACGTCAAAGTGAAACACTGTTTCCTTAGTCGAAACAAGAGCGAGGAGGGGACGCGGTGCGGGTGACGCTTTCGATCGCCGGCGGGATCCGCGAGTCGGCCGCCGCCTGCCCGGACGCCCTGGCCGTGTCCGACGGCGACCGGCGGCTGACGTTCCGGGGCCTGGACGACCGGGCGAGCCGCCTGGCCAACGCGCTGCGGTCCGCGCGGTCCGCGGGTGCGGGCCTGTCGGCGGGCGACCGCGTCGCGGTGCTGCTCGGCAACAGGCTGGAGTACGTGGAGATCGCCTGCGGCATCGCCAAGGCGGGGCTGGTCATGGTGCCGATCAGCACCCGCGCCACGCCCGCCGAGGTCGCGCACATCCTGGGGCACTCGGGCAGCCGGGCCCTCCTCCTGGACGCCGCGTACGCCGACCTCGCCGGCGACGCGGCTCCCCCGCTCGTCCTGGCGATCGGGGCGGCGGGCGCGGGCCCGTCGTACGAGGCGGCGCTCGCGCACGCGTCGCCGGCCGACCCGCGGGTTCCGGTCGCCGAGGACGACCCGTTCACCGTCGTCTACACCTCCGGGACCACCGGGGCCCCCAAGGGCGTGGTCATCAGCCACCGGTCCCGGGTGCTGACGTTCTACGGCGCGGCGCTCGACTGGGGCCTGGGGCCGGGCCGCCGCAGCGTCGCCGTGGCGCCGATGCACCACGGCGCCGGCTTCGCGTTCGGCTACGCGCCGGTGTTCACCGGCGGCATGGTGACGATGTTGCGCCGCTGGGACCCCGAGGCGCTCCTGGACCTGATCGAACGGGAGCGGGCGCAGTCGGTCTTCCTCGTGCCCACGCACGCGCACATGCTGCGCGCGCTCGGCGACACGGCGCTGCGCTCCCGCGACCTGTCGAGCCTCGACACCATCTACTTCAACGCCGCGGCGCTGCCCACCACGCTCAAGGAGTGGGTGATGGAGGCGTTCCCGGGCGTCGGCGTGCACGAGCTGTACGGGTCGACCGAGGCGGGCGTGATCTCCAACTGCCGCCCGTACGACGCGCGCCGCAAGCCCGGCTCGGTCGGCACCCCGTGGTTCATGACCGAGATCCGGATCGTCGGCGACGACGGCGCCGAGGCCGGGCCGGGCGAGCGCGGCGAGCTGTTCAGCCGCTCCCCCTACCTGATGAACGGCTACCTGGACGACCCCGCGGCGACCGCCGCCTGCACGACCCCCGACGGCTTCATGACCTCGGGCGACATCGTCGTCCGCGACGAGGAGGGTTACCTCTCCGTCGTCGACCGCAAGAAGGACATGATCATCTCGGGCGGGATCAACATCGCGCCGCGCGAGGTGGAGGAGGTGCTGGCGACCTGTCCCGGCGTCGCCGAGGCCGCGGTCGTCGGCGTCCCGTCCGCCAAGTGGGGCGAGGAGGTCGCCGCCTTCGTAGTCGCCGCCGGGCCGGTCGAGGCGGCCGCGATCACCGACCACTGCCGGCGGCGGCTCGCCGGGCCCAAGGTCCCCCGGCACGTCGAGTTCGTCGCCGCGCTCCCCCGCAACGCCGCCGGCAAGATCCTCAAGCGCGAGCTCCGCACCGGAAGGAACTGAATCACGTGCGTCCGCATGTCGAGGTCATCCAGGAGAACGACTACGTCTGGCACGCCGCCGAACTCGCCGGCGGCGAGGGCCGCGCGAGCGAGCGCAGGCTGTCGGTCGACGAGGAGGACGGCTCGTCCTCGCTGCGCGTCGACTTCCACACCGCCTGGGGGCGCGGCCCCGGCGCGCACCACGCCGACACCGAGTACTACGTCCTCGAGGGCTCGATGTCCTACGGCGGCCGGGAGATCGGCAAGGGCGGCTACGTGCACGCGCCCAAGGGCGTGACCGTCGAGGCCATGACGTTCGCCGAGGGCACCCGGATCCTGCACTACCGCGAGTTCGGCGACGCGGGGTTCGACCGCCTGGACGACGTCCGCGCGCCCGTCCCCGGCTCGGTCGCGGGCCGGGGCGAGGTCATCGTGCTCGACAGCGACGCGATGACCTGGGACGCGGTGCCCAACCCCGGGCCGATGCCGGGACTGTTCATCAAGTACCTCCACGTCGACCCGGAGACCGGCTTCTACACGCGTCTCGTGCACGCCCAGCAGGGCTGGACCGACCACCGGCTCGCGCACCATCCGTGCTACGAGGAGGCGTACACCGTCCAGGGCCACATGGAGTACAACTTCGGCACGCTCGACCTGGGCACCTACTTCTTCCGGCCCGCGCGCGTGAAGCACGGCCACTTCACCAGCATGGAGGGCGGCGCCACCTGGCTGCTGCGCTCCGACGGCGAGCTCTTCAACTGGTACACCCAGAACGAGTGGGTGCGGTGGGGCGGCGAGGCCGTCAACTGGGGGCCCGAGGGCCGCATGCGCTACTCCCAGTCGTCGCACGACCTCGGCGTCGGCACTCCCGCCCGCAGCGCGCAGGACCTGCGGGACCTGCGCGCCTCCGTCGAGTTCCAGCGGTCCCAGGGCGAGCCCGACGACGACTTCGTCCAGCACGGCCACGGCACCGACACCAGCATCACCGCCATCGCCAAGGCCCTGGACGCCGCCCGCCTCCAGGGCGGCCACGGGCCGGACTGGGGTTCTCACGCCCCCACGCTGGAGCACCCGGACGAACGGTCCGACGGCCACGCGCACAACTGGGGCCGCGGCCGGAGCTGGAAGCAGGGCGACCCGGTCCCCGCCCCGATCCTGTCGAGCCTGCCCGTCCGCAGCCGCTCCGCGGGCCGCTGGGCGGGCGACGGCATGTGAACCGGTGCCTGATAGGAGAAAATTCTCCTGAGGTTTCTGTTATCCAGTAACGTGCCCGGGGTCTCTCAAGTGTCGGTTGATCGAACTTCGAGTCCGAGAACGAGCACGGGTGAGCATGAACCACGACGATGGCATTCCCCGCGACACCGTCCACGGCCCCGGCGGCCGCCGCGAAGGGCACTACGACGCCCGCTACGACGCCCGCTACGACGCGGACCCCGGCGCGGACCCCGGCGCGGGCCACGACGGCGGCTACGCGGGCTATGACGCGAGCCACGGCGCTCCGCGGCAGGGCGGTCGGCGCCCCGGCGGACGGCACCCCGGCGGCCCGCACGGGGGCGGCCCGCGCCGCCTTCCGCAGCGGGGCGGGCGGCGGCCCGACGACGATCGGCGCGGCGGCCTCCCCCGCTGGATGGCCGTGGCGGCGCTCGGCTCGGCCGCGGTGGTCACCATCGCCGGGGCCGGCTACGCGCTGACGCGCCCGTCCGACTCGCCGTCGGGCTCGACGGCGGGCGCGGCCGACCTTCCCGGGCAGCCGGCCACGGACACGACCGTGTCCCCCGGCGCCTCTCCGGAGGCCACGCCGACGCCCACGACGTCGGCCTCGCCGACCGCCAAGCCCAAGGCGAAGCCGAAGCCGGTCCGCAAGGCGACGCCGACGAGGAAGCCCTCGCGCACCTCCTCGCCCGGGTCCGGTGCCCGCCCGCCGTCGAGCGGCGGCTCGGTCCCCTCGACGTCCGCCGGGCAGGTCGTGTCGCTGACCAACGCCGAGCGCGCCAGGAAGGGCTGCGGCCCGGTGACCATCGACAGCAGGCTGCAGACCGCCGCGCAGCGGCATTCGGCCGACATGGTCGCGCGCGACTACTTCTCCCACAGCAGCCCGGACGGCAAGGGCCCGGGCGACCGCATCACCGCGGCCGGCTACCGGTGGTCGACCTACGGCGAGAACATCGCCGCGGGCCAGCCGACCCCGGCCAGCGTCGTCTCCGCGTGGATGAACAGCTCGGGCCACCGGGCCAACATCCTCAACTGCTCGTTCAAGAACATCGGGGTCGGCCTCGCCCGCAAGGGCGGCACCCCCTACTGGACCCAGGTCTTCGGCGCCCGCTGAGCCCGTCCCGCGCCCGCTCCGCCACCCCGCCGCCCGCGATCAGCGCGGGGTGGCGAAGACCTGCGTCCAGTACGGGCCGCCCGAGCCGGTGACGAGCCCGACGCCGATCAGGCTGAACCGGCAGTTGACGATGTTGGAGCGATGTCCCGGGCTGTTCATCCAGGACGTCATCACCGAGCTCGCGGTGCCCTGGCCCTTGGCGATGTTCTCCGCCCAGGAGCTCCAGCGGAACCCGGTGGCGTCGATCCGGTCGCCGGGCCCCTTGCCGTCCGGGCTGGTGTGGTCGAAGTAGCCGCGCGCCGCCATGTCGGCGGAGTGGCGGCGGGCGGCCGTGGTCAGGCGCGGGTCGGCCCGCAGGGGCCCGCACCCCTGCCGGGAGCGCTGGGCGTTGACCAGGGCGACGACCTGCGCCTCGGGCCCAGAGGCCGCGACCGGCCGGGCCGTCTTGCGCGGGGCCAGCCGGTCGGCCTCGGCGGCCGGGCTCGGCGATGGGGGCGGGACGGTGCGCCGTCCGGCGTCCGGTACGGGCGACACCGCGACCGGGCCCTCGGAACGGGGCGGATCGTCGGGCAGCACCGCGATGACGACGACCGCGGCCGCCGCGGCGGCGCCGGCGGTCGCCGCCGTCCAGCCGCCGCCGGGCAGGCTGAGGCCGTGCCCGCCGGACGGGCCGAGGGCGACGTTCACCGGCGCGGCCGGCAACGACGAGGCCGCCGCCACCAGCTCCCCGGGCGCCGATTCGAGCAGCGCGGGCGCGACCGGCACCAGGGCCAGCCCGGCGAGCAACATCTCGGCCGGGACCAGCGCCTCCCGCCGGTTCTTGCAGGCCCGGCAGCCGCGCACGTGCCGGGCGACGCGCTTGCGCCACAGCGGCGACGGCCGGCCGTCCCAGCCCGCGGTCAGCTCCGCCAGCTCGCCGCAGAGCGGCTCGGCCGCCAGCGCCCGGACGACCGACCGCCCGGTGTCGAGCTGTTCCTTCATCCTCTTCACGCGCACGGCGGCGTGCCGGGTCGACAACCCGGCCGCAGCGGCCAGCTCCGCCCTCGTGAGGGCGCCCGCGGCCTCCAGCCACCACAGCGCGAGCAGCTCCCGGTCGGCCTCGTCCAGCCAGCGGGTGGCGGCGGCGACCTCGCGGCGCTGCCCGGTCAGGCCCAGCCGGGCGATGGTCACCTCGGCGAAGTCGGCCGCCGGGTCGGCGACCTGGGCCGCGGTCTCGTCGTCGAGCCCGACCACGGGCCGGTCCCGCTGGGACCGCCAGCGCCGCCGGACCTGGTTCATCGCGATCGCGACCAGCCACGACCGGAAGCGCGCGGGGTCCCGCAGGCCGCCCAGCCCGCGCAGGGCCCGCACCATGGTGTCCTGGACCACGTCGTCGACGTCGGCGTGCCCGTCCAGCGCCCGCCCGACGACGTTGTAGACCAGCGGCAGGTGCTCGTGCACGAGCCGTTCGCGGGCCGCCTCGTCCCCGGCCCGCGCCGCCCCGACCAGCCGATCCAGGTCGTCCACGCTCGCACCTCTCCCCGGCGCCCGGTCCCTCCGGCCGCCTTACGGGAGACCCTCCTGCCACCCAGAGATAACAGAAACCCGGCATATTCGGCCGAATCTCCAGAAAAAGCGCATCTCAGGCGCGGTGCAGATAGGTGCCGCCAGGCTCGCCCACGACCCGGCCGTCCCGGTAGGCGACCCGGCCGCCGACCACGGTGGCGACCGGCCAGCCCCGCACGTCCACCCCGTCGAACGGGCAGTGGTCCTGACCGGACAGCAGCAGGTCGGTGGTGACCCGCTGCCGCTTGTCGAGGTCCACGACGGTGAGGTCGGCGTCGAAGCCGACCGCGAGGCTCCCCTTGCGGCCCCACAGGTTGTACGCGCGGGCGGGGTTGGCGGCGGCGAGCTCGGCGACGCGGGTGAGCGGGATGTCGCGGCGGTGATGGCCCTCGCTGATCAGGACGGGGTAGAGCAGCGCGGTCCCGCCGAAGCCGGGGCGGGCCGGCCACAGCTCGTCGCCCTTGTGCTCCTCCATGCAGCAGGCATGGTCGGAGGCGACCCAGTCGACGCCGCCGTCGCGCACCCGCTCCCAGAGGTACTCGTTGTCCAGCGGCGTGCGGATCGGCGGGTTGACCTTGCCGCCGAGGCCGCCGCGGGCGTCGAGCGAGTCGTGGTCCAGGCACAGGTGGTGCAGGGTGACCTCGCGGCGCATGTCGTTGCCGTGCAGGTCGCGGGCCGTCTCGGCGGCGCGCAGCGCGTCGGCGCTGGACAGGTGCAGCAGGTTGACGTTGGTCCCGGTGTGGCCGGCCAGGGTCGTCGCCTCGGCGATGGCGACCCGTTCGGTGAGCGGCGGGCGGCCCTCGGAGTAGGCGCGCAGGTTCTGCGCCCGGCCGCCGGCCCGCACCCGGTCGATGAAGACGCGCATGAGCTCGGACTGCTCGCAGTGCAGCGAGAGCGACAACCGCAGGTCCGGGTGCTCGATCTGGGACTGGGCCAGCTGCTCCAGGATCAGGTAGAGATGGCCGAGGTCGTACTCGTCGCCCATGGTGAACGACCGGGCGTCGCGGCTGTTGGCGGCCAGGTCGAACCCCTTGTAGAACATGTAGTACTTGTACGAGGTGACCCCGTGGTCGGCGATGAGCCGCGGGATCTCGCCGATCTGCGCCACCGTCATCGGCGCCAGGTGGAATCCGTAGTCGGTGAACGCCCGCCCCTCCACCGCGGCGAGCACCTCGGGGAAGATCTCCTTGTACGGGCCGGTCCGGTCCAGGTAGTGCTGTCCGGTGCGGAAGTACGAGAGCACCGTGGTCGCGCCGCCGACCAGTGACGAGCGCGTCTCCTCGTAGGCGTCGATCCCCATGTCGCGGTAGATGCCGATGTGGAAGTGGGCGTCCACGGCGCCCGGCAGCACCGCCTTGCCCGTCGCGTCGAGCACTTCGTCGGCGTCGCCCAGGTCCTCGCCGACGGCGGTGATCCGCCCGTCGCGCACGCCGAGGTCGGCGCGGACCTCGCCGTGGTAGGGCACGACCAGTACTCCGCCGTGGACGAGAAGGTCGTATCGGGCCATCGGCCGCCTCCTTCGAGGGTTCCGCTCCGTGTTCCGCACAATGTAACGTCGTTTCCATATTCGACGGAAGCCCGCTGGAGGATGTGTGGGACCGCTCGCAGGCGTCGTGGTGCTCGATCTCGCCACGCTGTTCGCCGGGCCGCTCGCGGCGACGGTGCTCGGCGACTACGGCGCCGAGGTGATCAAGGTGGAGCATCCCGTGCGGGGCGACCCCGCCCGGACGCACGGGCCCGCCAAGGACGGCCACGGCCTGTGGTGGAAGATGCTCGGCCGCAACAAGAAGACGATCACGTGCGACCTGGGCGTGCCGGAGGGCGCCGAGCTGCTGCTCGGCCTCGCGGCCCGCGCCGACGTGCTGATCGAGAACTTCCGGCCCGGCACCCTCGAACGCTGGGGCCTGGGCCCGGACGACCTGCACGCGGTCAACCCGCGGCTGGTGATCGCCAGGGTCACCGGGTTCGGGCAGTTCGGCCCGTACGCGCGGCGGCCGGGGTTCGGGACGCTCGCCGAGGCGATGAGCGGCTTCGCGGCCGTCACCGGGGAGCCGGGCGGCCCTCCCACCCTGCCGCCGTTCGGCCTGGCCGACGGCGTCGCCGCGCTGACCTGCGTGGGGGCCGTGCTGATGGCGCTGCGCCACGCCGAGCGGACCGGCGACGGCCAGGTCGTCGACCTGGCCATCATCGAGCCGCTGGTCACCCTGCTCGGCCCGCAGCCCCAGGCGTACGACCAGCTGGGGACCGTGCCCGAGCGCACCGGCAACCGGTCGGTCAACAACGCGCCGCGCAACGTCTACCGCACCCGCGACGGCCGGTGGCTCGCGGTCTCGACCAGCGCCCAGGCCGTCGCCGAGCGGGTGCTGCGGCTGGTCGGGCATCCCGAGGTCATCGGCGAGGAGTGGTTCGCCACCGGCTCGGGCCGCGCCCGGCACGCCGACCTGCTCGACGGGTACGTGAGCGCCTGGATCGCCGAACGCGACGCCGCGGCGGTCGTCCGCGCCTTCGAGGAGGCGCAGGCGGCGGTCGCCCCGGTCTACGACGTCCGCGACGTCTTCGACGACCCGCAGTACCGCGCGCTGGACACCGTCACCGAGGTCGACGACCCCGACCTGGGCCCGCTGCGCATGCAGAACGTGCTCTTCCGGATGTCGGAGACGCCCGGGGAGATCCGCTCGACCGGCGCCGCCCGGGGCGCCCACAACGCCGAGGTGTACGGACGGCTCGGCCTGCCGCCCGGCGACCTCGACCGGCTTCACGAGAAAGGCGTCATCTGATGAACGGCCGCGTGCTCGACCTCGCCCAGCCGCTGCGCAAGGGCATGCCGCAGTCGCCCAACCATCCGCCGTTCCGGATGGCGCTGGAACGCCGGCACGGCGACATGACGCGCGCCGACGGCGGCTCGGCCGCCAACGAGGTGATCGTCCTCGGCGGTCACGTCGGCACCCACGTCGACGCCCTCGCGCACGTCTCGCAGGACGGGCTGCTGCACGGCGGCGTCCGCCCCGCCGACGTGACGAGCCATGACGGCTTCGCGGAGCTGGGGATCGACACGTTCGAGCCGTACGTGGGCCGGTGCGTCCTGCTGGACGTGACGGCGGTGCACGGCGTGGACGTCCTCCCCGCCGGCTACGAGATCACGCCGGACGACCTCGACAAGGCCGCCGGCGGGCTGGAGATCGCCCCCGGTGAGGTGCTGCTGGTCGGCACCGGCTGGTCACGCCGCTGGTCCGACGGTCCCGCGTTCACCGGCCGCGAGGGCGGCGTGCCGGGGCCGGGCGAGGCGGCCGGGCGGTGGCTGGCCGAGCGGGCCCCCCGCGCGGTCGGCGGGGAGACCATCGCCTTCGAGCACCTGCCGCCCGGCGGCGGGCACGCCGTGCTGCCCGTGCACCGCGTCCTGCTCGTGGAGGCGGGCGTCAACATCGTGGAGACGATGAAACTGGACGTCCTGCTCGACAGCGGCGCGCGCGAGTTCACCCTCGTGCTCAACCCGCTGCCCATCGTGGGCGCGACCGGCGCCCCCGTCCGCCCGCTGGCGGTGCTCGGTGACTGAGCCGGCCGAGCCCACCGCCGTCCAGCGGCTCGCCGCCTTCGCCGTGCGCTGCCGCGACGAGGGAGTCCCCGGCGCGGTCGCCGCCGACGTCTCCGGCCGGATTCTCGACGTGATCGGCAACGCGCTGGCCGGACGGGCCGAGGGCGGCCCGGGCACCGCCGTGCTGGAGGCGGTACGGGGATGGGCGGGCACGCCGCAGGCCGGGATCTTCGGCGAGGCCGGCCGGCTCCCCTCCCCCAGCGCCGCGCTGGTCAACGGGACGCTCGCGCACGCCCTGGACTTCGACGACACACACCTGCCCTCCGTCCTGCATCCCAGTGCCGCGGTGGTCCCCGCGGCGCTCGCCGCGGCCGAGGAGACCGGCGCCGGCGGCGCTGCGCTGACCGGCGCCGTCGCGGCGGGCATCGAGGTCTGCAACCGCCTCGGCATGGCGTCCTACCTGCCGGAGATCCGCAACTCGCTCTTCTTCGAGCGCGGCCAGCACGCCACGTCGATCTGCGGGACGCTGGGCGCCGCCACCGCCGCCGGGCTGCTGTACGGGCTGGACGCGGAGGGCGTCGCGTCGGCGATCGGCGTGGCCGCCAGCATGGGCGCCGGCGTGATCGAGGCCAACCGCACCGGCGGCACCGTCAAGCGGGTGCACTGCGGCTGGGCCGCGCACGCCGGGGTCGCCGCCGCCACGCTGGCCCGCGCCGGGGTGACCGGCCCGCCGACCGTGCTGGAGGGCCGGTTCGGCTTCTTCCGCGCCTGGCTGGACGGCCGCTACGACGCCGGGGCGCTGCTGTCGGGCCTCGGCGAACGGTGGGAGGTGACCCGGACGGTCTACAAGCCGTACCCGTCCAACCACTTCACCCACCCGGCGATCGACTGCGCGCTGGCGTTGCGCGCCCGGGGTCTCGACCCGGCCGACGTGGCCGAGATCGAGCTCGGCATGCCCGCGCCGACCCTGCGCACCGTCGCCGAACCGCGGCCGGAGAAGATCAGGCCCCGCACGCCGTACCACGCCAAGTTCTCGGGGCCGTTCACGGTCGCGACGGCGCTGCTCGGCGGCGGGGGCCTGGGCGTCTACCTGGACGACTTCACCGACGCGACGCTGGCGGACGGCGCCCGGCTGGCGCTGGCGGCCAAGGTCGGCTGCCGGGAGGACGAGCGCGCTTCGGAGATCTTCCCTGTCGCCTTCGCCGCCGTGCTGCGCGTGCGCACCCGCGGCGGCGCGCGGCTGGAGCACCGGGTGGACTCCTCGCGCGGCGGCCCGGCGCATCCGCTGAGCCGGGCGGAGCTGCTCACCAAGTTCGGCCTCAACGCGGCGCGGGCGCTGGCCGGCGAGCAGGCGACGGCGTTGTCGTCCGCCGTCGCCGGGATCTCGGACGCTCCCGACGTCGGCGGCCTGCTCGCGCTGACCCGCGCTAGCGCCTGACGTACTTCACGGTCACGGCGGGGTCGACGCTGTCGCCCACCCCGTACAGCCAGACCGCGGCCCAGCGGTCGCCGAGCGCGGTGCGCAGGAACATGGCGCTCCAGCGCGCCGACGCCGCGACGCTGGTCTCCTGGGCGACGGTCTGCGCGGCCGGGTCGGGCAGCGCGCCGGCCGGGTTCTGGGTGTTGGTCAGCCCGTAGTGGTTGGCGCCGGTGACCGACACCAGCATCTTGGGCGGCTGCTGGACCGCCTGGTAGGTGCCCTCGGCCGCGGCCGGGCTCGCCACGCCGTCGGCCGTGCCCTGGACGAGCGCGACCGGCACCGTGTTGGCGACGGGCGGGTTGCCGGCGCCGCCGGGCGGGGTGTTGTTGGTCCCGTACAGGGCGGCGCCCTTGAGCTCGGCGGGTCTGGCCGCGGGTTCGCCGCAGAACGGCGGGACGCACGCGCCGGTGGTGAGGGTCAGCGCGGCGGCGCCGCCGAAGGAGTGCCCGAGCAGGACGAGGGAGCCGGTGTCGATCTTGCCCTGGAGGGGGGAGCCCGCGCGGCCGTCCTCCTGCCGGGCCCAGGCGACCGTCCAGGCGGCCTGGGCCTCCTCGGCGTACAGGCCCGCCTGGCCGAAGATCACCCGCTGGTGGTTGGGCACCACGACGGTGAACCCGTAGCCGGCGACCGCCCGCGCGAACGCGGCGTAGTAGGCCTTGTCGACGTTCGCGCCCTGGAGGAGAAGCGCGACCGGCAGCCGGCCGCCGATCTCGTCCTGGGGCGGGGCGTAGACGTCGGCCGCGTCGCCGTGCACGGTCGTCGCGAACTCGGTGGGCGCGTCAGTGACCGCGCCGGTGGCGGCCCGGGCGGGCGCCGCGGCCCCGGTGACGGCCAGGGCCAGGGCGAGCGAGAGGAGCGCCGGCACGCCGCGCCGCATCACGACTCCCGCCGACGGCGCCGGGGGATGATCAGCAGGGCGGCGCCGCCGCCGAGCACGAGGGCCGAGGCGACCAGGGCGTAGGTGGGCACGCCGTCGGGGCTCCCGGTGTTGGGCAGGTCACCGTTGTTGTCGGTGCCCGTGCCGCTGCCGTCAGTCCCGGTGCCGCCGTCGTCCCCGCCGTCGCCGCCGTCGTCGTCGCCACCGCCGGTGCCCGTGACGATCGTGAGCGGCACGATCTTGGTGTTGGCCGCGCGGTCGGCGGCCGATCCGCCGAGCATGGTGACGGCCACCACGCAGGCGCCCGCCTTGGACGTGCAGTCGACGCCCTTGACCTCGGACTTGATGGTCACCTGGACCGACGTCTTGCCCTGGTAACTCCACTTGCCGCCGCTGATCGTGCCCATGTAGGCGTTGGGCGCGGACAGCTCGCAGTCGTCGAGCCCGGCCGCGGGCGGCTTGCAGAGCCCGAGCGGGCCCTGCCCGTCCTTGGTGAAGCCGGACGCCGACACGGTGATCTTGTCTCCCGACTTGAGCCCGGTCGTCTTGCTCACCTTCAGGCTCGGCGCCGCGGCGTCCGCCGCCGTCGCCATCGGCACGGCGGCCAGGATGGCCAGTGCGCCGATGGCGCCGGCGCGTCGCGATAGGGCATGTCTCATGCGTTCCTCCTTGGGTTTCGTCGCTGGGGGGTGCGTCGCTGGCTGGTGACGATCGCGATCCCGGCGAGCGTGATCACGCCGAGGGTCGCGGCCCAGAGGGCGGTCGAGGGGCCCGCGGTGTCCGAGGCCGGGGCGGCCGCCGGCGGCGGCGCCGGGGCGGGCGAGCCGCCGCCCTTGATGGACGACCCCTGGAAGCCGACGCGGACGACCGCGGTGTTCGCGCTGACGATGGCGGGCGGGCTCTGCCCCGGCAGCGGCGCGACGCCGATGACGCACTGCCGGGTCGTGCAGTCGATGCCCTTGAACTTCGGCCGGGCCTTGAGCCGCACCGCCGGGAAGGAGCCCTTGCCGTCGATGTTGACGAACGTGGCGCCGCCCTCCAGGTCGCAGTCCTTGAGCCCGTTGGTGTAGCCCTCCCGGCACAGGCCGACGGCCACCGACTTCAGACCGGGCCGGAACCCGGTGCCGGTCACCGTGATCTCCTGCCCCTCGCGCAGGTCGGTGACCTGGCTGACCTGCAATGTCGGCGCGGCGGCGAGGGCGGCCACGAGCACGGCGGCGATCACTTGGGACCTCCTGAACGCATCAGCCGGTCCACCTCTCCGGCGCTGGGGTCGGTGAGCTCGGCCGTCACGCGGCCCCGCCGCAGGACGACGGCACGGCGCGCGAGCGTGAGGGCGAGCGGGATCCGCGGTTCGGCCACGACCACGGCGCTGCCCGTCTCGGCGAGCCGGCGCAGGACCGTGGCGACGCCGTCGGCGTCCTCGGGTTCGAGGCCGGGCGCGACGCCGTCCACGAGCACGACGGGCGGGCGCTCGATGAGCGCCTCGGCGAGCCGGAGCAGCCTGCGCCCGCTGCCGGGCAGGGCGGACAGCGGCTCGCCGCGGCGGCTCCGCAGCTGGGGGAAGACCTCGAGGACACGTTCGGCGGTGCGTTCGGGCTCGGGCCGCCCCTGCCGCCGGGCGACGTCGTCCAGCCGCCCGATCACGGTCTGCCCGTTCTCCGCCATCGGCGCGGCGTCCACCAGGTGACCGGGCAGCGAGGTCAGGAACGTCCGGGAGCCGTCGCCGAACACCGCGACGGTGTCCCCCGCGTCCACGCGCAGGGTGAAGGCGGCGGGGTCGCGCAGGCGGAGGGCGAGCAGGGCGGCGGCCACCAGCGGGAAGCACGCCAGGGTGAGCGCCGTCCCCGTTCCGGTCACCGAGCCGAGGAGCAGGACGCCGCCCCAGCCGGCCAGTCCCCCGGCGACGCCGGTGACCGCCGTCGCGGTCGCGGCGGCCGCGTGCCGCTCCGGCGGCAGCGCGGCGAAGAGGGCGGTGTCGAGCGCGGCCACGGCCAGGCCCGCCGCGGCGAGGGCGACGGCGAACCCGGCGGCCTGCGTCTCCGGGCCCGGCGCCGTCGCCATCAGCACCGGCGCCGCAGACGCCATCAGCAGCGACCACGGAACGGTGCGCACCGAACGGCCCGCCCGCCGGAACACCAGGACGAGCAGCAGCGCGCCGAGTCCCGCCCAGGCGAGCCGCCGGACCGCGTCCTCTCCGATCACGTTCCAGCGGAACTCCATCAGGTGCAGGCCCGACTGCACCGGCACCGCGACGGCCAGTCCGGCCGCGGCGTACGCGGGCAGCGAAGGCGCGACCCTCACGGGCGTTTCCGGGGCGTCGCCGCGTCTCGCCGGGGCGCGGCCCGCGCGGAGGGCGAGCAGCGCGAGCACCGCTCCGCCCGCACCCGCGATGACCAGCGCGCCGCTCGCCGCGCCCGAGCGGGTGGCGGCGAGCCAGGCGGCCCCGGCCAGGCCCGCGAGCGCGGCGGCCTGCCACCGGGCGAAGGCGTCGGCGTCGTGCAGGCGGGCCGCCAGGGCGCGGGCCAGGACCAGGGACGGGCCGGCGACGATCCCCGCGAGCATCAGGCAGGTGGCGAACACCGGCACCGCCGGCACCAGGCCGGCGACGGCGACCAGCCCGGCCGCCGCCGCGCCGGAGACCGCGACCAGTCCCGGCAGCGGCGCCCGGCGGGCGAGCCACAACGTGAGCGGGGCCCCGGCGCACGCCAGGAGCAGGCCGGTCAGCGCGATGTAGAGGACCACGTCCCCGGGCACCTTGACCACGCCGCCGAGCGCGTCCGGCAGGAGGAGGACGGTGGCCCCGGCGAGGGGCGCCGAGGCGGCGGCGCCGAGCGTCGCGGCCCTCACCCGCCCGGCTCCCGCCCGAAGAAGCGGTCGAGCGCGGCCAGGTCGACCGCCGGCCCGGCGGGCAGCGCGGCCGCGCGGGCGCCTCCGCGCCTGCGCCGCGCCGCCCAGCGCCCGGCGCTCAGCCGGACGCCCAGCACGAACAGCAGGAGGGCCACGGCGTTCACGGCGAGCAGCCCCCAGGGGTAGGTGCTGAAGGACGTGCTGAACGGCACCGCCCCGGCGTAGCGGCCGCCGACCACGAACTGCCCGAACGAGGCCTGCGGCAGCTCGACGGGCACCCGGTAGGTCGCGGTGCGGCCGGGCGGGAGCGTGCCGGTGCCGGGCGCGTCCAGGGGCGAGTCGGCCTCGCGGCCCGCACCCCAGCCGACGACGAGCGGGGCGCCGGAGATCGGCTCGGCGCCCGCGTTGCGGATCTGGAGGACCAGGGTGCGGCGCGGCCGGCCGCCGAAGAGCTCGCCCCAGCCGCCTCCGCCGGTCACCTCCGCGCTGACGACGTCGGCGCGGACCGGCGTGATGTCCTTGAGGATCGGCCCGGTGCGGTGGCCGGGGACCGCGATGCGCGCGTTCACCGCCGCCGGGGCGGCGGGAGAGCCGGGCAGCGTGGTCACGCGGACGACGCAGGGGCAGGGGGACGGGGGCGCGCCGGCGGTCAGGCCGGCGGCGAACGTGCCCGCGGGCGCGACCATCGCGGTGACCGCGTGCTCGGTGTCGCAGTCGGCCGAGCCGTGCACGGCGTTGGCGCCGCAGAGCGAGATCTGCACGGTCGCGCCGGGGGTCCAGGCGCTTCCGCGCACCCGGACGAGCGTGCCGAGCGGTGCCTCCTGCGGGGACGAGGTCACGCCCGGGTCCTCGGCCGCCGCGACGGACGCCGCGGCCGACGCCGAGGCGGGCGCGGGACGGCCCGGTACGAGCGCCAGCACGGCGCCCACGATGACGACGGCGGCCAGGCCCGCGCGTTCCCGCCATCGCCGGATGAGCCGCGGCAGCACCGACCAGAGGACGAACACGGCCACGACCGCGCCGAGCAGCGCGATCCACGGCACCGCGACGAACCGTTCCTTGGCGCGGACCTCCACGCCGCCGGGGGCGGTGAGCTCGACCCGGACGGTCACCGCGTCCAGCGGCGGCGGGCCGGCCCAGGGCAGCGCGAACTCGGCGCGCTGGCCGGGGAGCAGCTCCGGTACGCGCCGGTCGGGCCATACCTTGACGACACGGCCGAAGAGGCCGGTGGCGCGGATCTTCGCGACGGGCGCCAGGCGGAGGTTGCCGGTGTTGACGACGGCCACGCGCAGGGTCCCGTCGCCCTTCCGGACGAACGGGACGAGCGGCGCGTTCCGGTCGACGGCGAACGTCTCGAGCCGCAGCCCAGGGCTGACCGGGCCCGCGACGCGCAGGTAGACGCGGGCCCCGACGGCGCGGCGCAGCCCGACGCGGGCGTTCCCGGCGTTCTGCACGCTCTCGATGGCGGTGTTGAGCGCGACGACGCCCCCGATGTGCTCGCCGGGCGTGGCGTTCGGCGGCACCGCCACGGTGAACGGGACGTCGCGGGCGGTCCGGGCCGGCACCGTCAGGCGGTCCGCCGGAAGCCTGATCCAGGCCCCGACGTCGCGCCGCGGCTCGGCCGCGGTGCGCAGCGCGAACCCGGCGTCGCGCGGGGTGTTGTAGGCGTCCGCGCCGTACACCTGGAACACCAGGGGCCGGTCGGTCAGGTTGGCGACGCGCACGGTGTCCTTCACGGTGGCGCCGGGCGGGGCCTCCATCGCGAAGTGCGGGCGCGCGGACGGCGCCCCGCTGCGGTTCGCCGGCCCCACCGACCAGGAGCCGTTGCCGGTGGCGGGCGCGGGGTCGGGCGCCGCCGCCGCCGCGGGCGCCGCCGTCATGAGGACCATGACGGCGGCCGCGCCGGCCGCGAACCGTCGGGGGAACGTCATCGTTCAGGACAGGGTGAGGGTGAGGACGGCGGTGTAGTCACCGGCGCCGGTGACCGGTGGCACCTTGAGGTCCAGTCCCGCGTCGGCGGTGAACGTGCCGCCGACGACCGTTCCGGTGCCGTCGGCCGAGCCGCACAACGTCGCCGCGGTGGTGGTGGAGAGCGGTCCCGCGCTGCCGGTGGTGACCGGGCTGGCGCCGGCCCCTGCGGTGCACTTCGGCGTCCAGGTCAGGTTGCCCGCCGGGATCTTGGGGCCGCCGGACGAGGCGAAGTCGGTCAGGGTGCCGGTGAGCGTCCAGCCGGTCGTCCCGCCGCGGGCGTCGACGACCTTGACCTGGCGGAGGTCGCCGGTCGCGCTCTTCTCGGTGCCGTCGAGCGTGATCGGGGTGAGCGCGACCTCGCCGGGCTGCTGCGCCATGGTGAGCGGGCCGGAGCCGACGCTGAGGGTGACCTTCTGCTCGCCGCACCGCCCGGCGGGCTCGTCCCCGCACGTGCCGGTGGGCGGCGTGGTCTTCTCGGTGACGGTCAGCGCGACGACCTCGCCGACGTCGCCCTGGGTGACCTTGAGGGTGCGGGCGCCGGCCGCGGCGCCCGCCGCCACCTTGGCGCTCCCGGTGAGCCTGCCGGTGCCGTCCACCGCCGCGGTGGCGTCGGTGAGGTCGTCCGCGTCGCAGGCGGCGCCGTTGGCGTCGCAGAGGGCGAGGCTCACCGCGCCGCTCCCCCAGCCGGTGCCGCTGACGGCGATCGTGCCGCCCTGCTGCACGGTGCCGGGGGTGACGGTCACGGCCGGGCCGGACGTGCCGACCCGGACCGTGGCCAGCGTCGGTGCCGGTGACTTGAGCGTGCAGGTGATGGCCGCGTTGGCGCCCGAGGCGACCGCGTTGACCACGATGCGGCCCGGCGCGAGCGCCACGTCGCCCGCGGCCCCGGCGGTGAACGTGCCGCGCAGCGTGCCGACGGTGATCGGGGTGCCGGGCGCGACGGGTCCGGTCTTCTCGGGGGCGCTCATGGCGGCGTCGCCGGTCTGGGCGCCCGAGAGGGTCATCATGCCGTTGGTGGTCCAGCGGTCCACCGGCAGCGGGGCCTTGTTGGGCATCGGGGTGAACTCGGCCTCGAACGCGACCTGGCCGCCCACCGCCGCGCCGGCGGGCGCCGTGACGGTGATGGTGGGGGTGTAGTCGAAGTGGGTCGAGAAGATCGCGCAGTCGTACGCGGCCTGTCCCGTGCCGGCGTGCGCCGCGGTGCCCGCGGCCATCGGGGCGGCCGTGACGCCCGCCACCGTGACGGCCGCCGCGGCGCCGCGCAGCGCCGCTCTCCGTGCGGTCGGATACCTCGCCATCAGGATCCTGCTCCTTCCCTCGGACGTCCCGTCCGCGCCGCGACGCCGCGTTTCGCAGAAGGAAACAAAGTTTCGCAACGTGGCCCATAGGCAACTCTGGATGGCCGCCCGATGTCAAGGTCCGGGCGCGGGTGGAAACAGAAACGTTTCACTCTGGGGATCGCCGTTTCCCTTCCATTGGGTTAGCGTTCGGCGCCATGCGCACCCTGATCCGCGGCCTGGCCGAGCTGACGGTGACCGCGGGCCTGGTGCTCGCGCTGCTGGTCGCGTACCTGGTCTGGGGCACCGGCGGCTACACCCGCCAGGAGCAGAAGAGCCTCAACGACGAGCTCGAACGGCAGTGGCAGGCGGAACGGACGCGGGCCCAGGCGGCGCGCGACCGGAGCACCGGCGCCGGCGCCGGGACCGGCGCGATCAGGCGGACGCGCGCCGCCGCGCCGGTCGAGGGCCGCGCGTTCGCCGCCATCCGGGTGCCCCGCTTCGGGCCGTCCTACCGGTACGCCGTCGTGGAGGGCGTGACCCCGGCCGATCTGCGCCGGGGGCCGGGCCACTACCCGGGCACCGCCGGCCCCGGCGAGGTCGGGAACATGGTGATCTCAGGCCACCGGACCACCTACGGCGCGCCCTTCAACCGCAACGACGAGCTGCGCGCCGGGGACGAGATCCTCATCGACTCGGCGGCCGGGACGTTCGCCTACCGGGTCACCGGGCGGATGGTGGTGCGGCCGAACGCGACGCAGGTCATCGCGCCGGTGCCGCTGCGACCCGGCGTCCGGCCGCGCGAGCGCGCGCTCACGCTGACGACGTGCCACCCGGAGTTCTCGGCGGCCTACCGGCTCGTCGTGTTCGCCGAGATGCGCTGATCCACTGCTATCGTCTCCCACAACGAAACAACGTTTCCAAAGTGGGTGACCGATGGGGCCGCATCCGCACGGCTGGTGGATCCTCCTGCACCTGGTGCTCTTCGTCTTCTGGCTGGGCGGCGATCTCGGCGTCTTCTACTCCAGCCGGTACGTGCTCAAACCCGACCTGCCCCCGGCGGCCCGCGCCACCGCGCTGCGCGTCATGAGCGGGCTCGACCTCGGGCCGAAGATCTGCCTGGTGCTCTTCCTGCCGAGCGGGGTCACCCTGATGGCACTGGAGCCGCACGGCGCGCGGTTGTTCGGCGCGCCCGCGTTCACCTGGTGGCAGACCGCGCTGGTGTGGGCGTTCGCCGCGGCCTGGCTGGCGGCGACCATCGTCGACCACCGCACGCACGGCCGTTTCCCGTGGGTGCGGCGCGCCGACTGGGCGGTCCGGATCGGCCTGGTCACCGCGCTCGCCTGCGTCGCCGCCTACACCCTGCTGGCCGACCGCCCGTTCGGCGTCGGGACCGACCCGCGGTGGCTGGGCGCCAAGCTCGCGCTCTACACGGTGGCGATCGCCGCGGGGCTGGGCATCCGGCTGACCCTGCGCCCGTTCGGCGCCGCGTTCGGCGCGCTGATGACCGACGGCAGCAGCGAGCCGGTCGAACGCGCGCTCAAGCGGTCGGTGGACGGCTGCCTGCCCTACGTGTTCGCCATCTGGACGGCGGTGCTGGCCGCCGCGGCGCTGGGCGTGTTCAAACCCGGCGCCGACCTCTAGGGCGCCGGGACCACGGGCGGGCGGCCGGGTCAGCGGTCGGGGTCGTAGCCGAGCTGGCCGGAGACACGTCCGGCCGCCTCCAAGAGCAGCGGAGCGTGCTCGGTCAGCCGCGGCTTGAACCGGGTGATCGGCCCGGAGACGCTGATCGTCGCGAGCACGTGCCCGTCCCGGTCGAAGACCGGGGCCGCGATCGAGGCCGCGCCCTCCTGCCTCTCGCCGAGCGAGGTGGCGTAGCCGCGCCTGCGGATGGACGCGAGCTCCTTGCGCAGGGCCGCCTCGTCGGTGATGGTCTTGCCGGTCAGCGGCTCGAGCGGGTGCCGGGCCAGGTAGCCAGCCACCTCGTCGTCGCCGACGAAGGCCAGGAACGCCTTGGAGGAGCTGCCCGCGTGCAGCGGGTAGGGGATGCCGAGGCTCACCTCCATCCGCAGCTCCTGGCTGGGCACCGCCTGGTCGACGTACATGCGGGTGTCGCCGCGCCGGATGGACAACGTCGCGGTCTCGCCCGTCAGCTGGGAGAGGCGGCGCAGCTCGGGGGCCGCCATCGCGCGCAGGTCGTTGCGCGCCAGGTAGGCGCGGCCCAGCGCGATCGCCGCGTGGCCGAGCGCGTAGCGGCGGCTGACCGGGTCGAGCGTGATGAGGTCGCGGCTGCGCAGCGCGGTGAGGATGCGGTGCACGGCGGCCTTGGTGAGGCCCAGCTCGGTCGCGATCTCGGTGACGCCCAGGTCGGGGCGCGAGCTGCGGCCGAACAGCAGCAGCACGTCCATCGCCCGCTCCACCGCGGCGATGGAACGGCTCTGCCCCTCACCGTCGTCGCCGCCGGACGCCCTGGCGTCCTGGCCGGTCGCGCTTCGCGCCACGGCCGCTCTCCTCTCGCAGGAACCGGAACGAGGGCGAGTCTAGGGCACAACGTTTCCCCAAGGGAAACACTCGCGCGTTGACACCCGCACCGGCGCGTCGTTACCGTGAGCGGGACATTGTTTCCATTAGCGAAACGGACGGTGGGGGCGTGGCGGTCGACGCGGAGACCTTCCGGGCGGCGCTGTCCCAGTGGCCCACCGGGGTCGGCGTGGTGACCACGGTCGCGGACGGCGCCCGGCACGGCATGACGGCCAGCTCGTTCAGCAGCGTCAGCCTGGACCCGCCGCTGGTCCTGGTGTGCCTGGCCGAGCACGTCTACACCCACCGCCTCGTCGCCGCCAGCGGCGTGTTCGCGATCAGCTTCCTCGGCAAGGACCAGGCCCCGATCGGCGACCGCTTCGCGGGCCGCGTGCCGGGCGACCGCTTCGCCGGGCAGGCGTGGGAGGCCCGGGTCTCCGGCGCCCCCGTGCTCACCGACGCGGTCGGCTGGCTGGACTGCCGGGTGGTGCACGCCTACCCCGGCGGCGACCACACCATCTTCGTCGGCGAGGTGCTGGCCGCCGCGACACCGCGCCGCACCGCGCCGCTGCTCTTCCACTCCCGCAGCTGGGGCCAGCTCGCCGACCCGCTGCCCGCCGAGGTGACGCTCGCCGACACCGGGCTGGCGGCCGTGCTGCGGCGCCGCCTGCGTCCCAACGGCACCGCCCCGGCGCGCGTCACCGAGACCGCGGCGGCCACGCTGCTGGCCTCGGTGCGGGCGGCCGGCGTGCGGACCCGGCTCGACCTGGCCGACCTGGAGTTGTCGGGGGTGCCGCCCGCGGTGACCGACGGCCCCTGGTCGGTGGTCGTCCGGCGCCCGGACCAGCTCGCGCGGCTGGCCGGGGCCCGGCGCGGCGTGGTGGAGGTGCACGCGGGCCGCGGGGCGGAGGAGAACGACGCGGCGGAGATCGTGGCGGCGGCGCGCGCCCGCGGGCTCGGCACGGTCGGCCGGATCCCCGACGCCTTCGCTCCGCCGCGGTCGGGCGCCGTGCTCGGCGCCGTCGACCGCCTGGTGGCGATGGGCTGTGCCGAGATCGCCCTGGAGGAGGGGCCGGGCGCGGCGTCCCCGCTGCACGTCCGCAGCCTGCTCCAGGACGCCGTCGCGCGCGCCAGGCCCGTCCCGCTGCGGTTGCGCCTGCGCGAGGCGTACGGGCTGGGGCTGGTCAACGCGCTCACCGCGATGAAGAGCGGCGTGCGCCACTTCGACGTGACGCTCGGCGGGATCGACGGCGGGTTGTGCGCGGAGGACCTGCTCTTCCTCGCCGGCCAGCTGCAGATCCCGGGCCCGGTCGACCGGGCCGGGCTGATCGTCGCGGCGGGCGAGCTGGAACACCTGTGGGGCGCGGCGCTGCCCGGGCGGACCTACCGGGTCGGCGCGACGGCGGCTGATCGACGCGACTGACTGAAGGGATTCCCATGACGATGACCGGCCAGCGCCTGGTCGAGACGATGACCGAGGCCGAACGGGACCGCGCGCGACGGGTCGAGTCGGTGCTGCCCGCGCTCCGGGAGGCGGCCGCCGGGGCCGACGAGGCCGCCGACTTCCCGGTCCGGCACGTGGAACTGCTGCGCGAGGCGGGACTGCTCGGCCTGGTCGTGCCGGCGGAGCACGGCGGGCTCGGCGGCGGGCTGCGCGACCTGGCCGCGGCCACCTACGCGATGGGGTCGGCCTGCCCGTCCACCGCGCTGGCGTTCTTCTTCCACAACACCAGCGCGTCGCGCGGGCTGCTGCCGCTGGAGGCGATCGAGGCCGGGCTCTTCACCGGCGACGAGGTGCCGGTGGTGCGGGCGTTCGCCGAGAAGGTGCTGACCCGGATGGCGGGCGGCACCTGGATGGCCAACTTCGCCAGCGAGGAGGTCAAGAGCTCCGGCGCCAACATCGCCATCGCCACGACCGCGCGGGCGGCCGACGGCGGCTGGGTGCTCAGCGGCACCAAGTCGTTCGGCTGCGCGACCGGGGTCGCCGACACCTACCTGGTGACGGCCCGGCTGGAGGACGCCGAGACCGCCGACGGGCTCGCGCTGTTCCTGGTGCCGCGCACCGCCGCCGGGGTCAAGTCGCGCGACCCCTGGAACGGGCTCGGCATGCGCGCCTCGGCCAACCACGGCATCACGCTCACCGACGTGTTCGTCCCGGCGGACGAGGCGCTCACCGTGCCGGGCGCGTTCGTGCGGATGTTGCGGATGAGCCGCGGCAGCTTCGTCGGCAACCAGCTGGCGATCTCGGCGGTCTACCTGGGCGCGGCCCAGCGGGTCTACGACGTCGCGCTGGACCGGCTGACGAACAAGACGTTCGCCGACTCCGGCCGCCCGGTCGCGTCCTCCCCCATGCACCAGGTGATCATCGGCGACATGACCGAGCGGCTGGAGACCGCCTACCTGTGGATCCGCCGCCAGCTCGACCTGGAGACCGGCGAGCCGCCGCTGCTGCCCAAGCCGGAGGTCTACCGCCAGTGGCGGATCGCCAAGGGCGACATCGCCGAGGCCTGCTTCCAGGTGGCGCTGGGCGCGTTCAAGGCCTGCGGCACCTCGGCGGCGACGATGGACGGCGTCATCGGGCGCGGGCTGCGCGACCTGGCGATGGGGCTGGTGATGACGTTCCCGGCCGAACGCGGCAGGCTGGAGGCCGCACAGCTGATCACGACCGACAGGGAGAACGAGTTGTTCGCGAGCGTCCGGTCATGAACCTCCCCCCGCTCCGTGACCTCGCCGGCGGCGAGTGGGCCGCCGCGGCGGCGGAGCTGCCGCTGGTCCTGGAGGACCCCGCGACCGGCGAGCCGGTGACGCCGTCGCGCGCGTCGTCCGGCGCCCGCGTCGAGCGGGCCCTCGCCGCCGCCGACGCCGCCGCCCCGTCCTGGGCCGCGACGCCGCCCGCGGACCGGGCGGCCGTCCTGGAGACCGCCGCGGACGCCCTGGAGGCGCGGCTGGACGAGATCGTGGCGCTGGAGTCGTTCGCGACCGGCGTTCCCGTCCGGCAGACCCGCCCGCTCGGCGTCATCGTGGGCGGCTCGTTCCGCCTGGCCGCCGGGCAGCTGCGCGCGGGCCTGGCCGACGCCGGGTCGCTCACGCGCGAGGACGGGCGCGCCGTCGAGGTGCACCGGCTGCCCTGGGGCCCGGCCGCCTGCCTGGTGCCGTGGAACGCCCCCGCGCCGATGGCCGCGCACAAGGTGGCCAACGCGCTGGCCGCGGGCTGCCCGGCGATCCTCAAGCCGAGCGAGTACGCCCCGTACGGCAGCCAGATCCTCGCCGAGGTGCTCGCCGAGGTCCTCGGCGCGCACGGGGCACCGTCCGGCACCTTCCAGTTCCTGCTCGGCGACGGTGAGGTCGGCGCGCGGCTGGTCGGCGACCCGCGGATCCGCGCGGTGTCGTTCACCGGCGGCGCGATGGGCGGCCGGGGCGTGGCGGCCGCGTGCGCGCTGGGCGTCAAGCCGGTGCAACTGGAGCTGGGCGGCAACAACCCGCTCGTCGTGCTGCCCGACGCCGACCTGGCGACCGCCGCGCGCGCCGCGGCCGACCTGCTCACCACGCTCAACGGGCAGTGGTGCCGCGCGCTGGGCCGCCTCATCGTGCCCGCCGACCGCGAGAAGGAGATCGTCGAGGCCGTGGGCGAGCGCCTCGCGGCGCTCCGGGCGGGCGCGCCCGGCGACGAGGAGACCGACCTCGGGCCGCTGGTGCACTCCGCGCACCGGGAGCTGGTGGAGCGGCAGCGCGACGACCTGGCCGGCGAGGTGTCGGCGTGGACGAGCGTTCCCGGCGACGGCAACTTCCTCCCGCCAGCCCTGGTGACGGGGGTCCCGGCGGAGCGCGCCACCGAGGAGATCTTCGGACCCGTCGCGACGGTCCACCCGTACGCCTCGGCGGACGAGGCGGTCGCCCTCGCCAACGGCACCGCCTACGGGCTGGAGGGCTACGTGGTGGGCGCCGACGAGGAACGGGCGCTCGGCGTGGCGCGGCGGATCCGGGCCGGCGAGGTCAAGGTCAACGGCTCCAGCGTGATGAGCCTGCACCTGTTCGCGCCGCGGCCCGCGTGGGGGCTTTCCGGTCTGGGCGAGGAGGGCACGGCGGAGACGCTGCGGTTCTTCACCAACCCGCGCGTGGTCGGGGTCGAGGACGGCTTCGCCCTGCACTCCCGCCCGGAGGGCTCATGACCAGGGTCCTCGTCGCGGGCGCGGGGCCGGTGGGCCTCACCGCGGCGCTCGCGCTGGCCCGCCGCGGCGTCCAGGTCACCGTCCTGGAGGAGGGCGCGGCGCTCGCCAGGGAGTCGCGCGCCTCCACGTTCCATCCGCCGACCCTGGAGATGCTCGCCGACCTCGGCGTGCTGGACGAGCTGATGGAGCGCGGGCTGGTCTCCCGCACCTTCCAGTACCGCGACCGCCGCGGCGGCGTCATCGCCGAGCTCGACCTGTCCGTCCTGGACGGCGACACGCCCTACCCGTTCCGGGTGCAGTGCGAGCAGAGCAAGCTGACGCCGATCCTGCGCTACCACCTGACCGCGCTCGGCGGCGAGGTGCGCTTCCGGTCCCCGGTGCGCGACGTGCTGTCCCGCGAGGGCGGCGTGGTGGCCCTGACCGGGGACGGGCAGCGCCACCACGGCGACTGGCTGATCGGCGCGGACGGGGCGCACTCGCGGGTGCGGCGCGCGCTCGGCGTCGCGTTCGAGGGCATCACCTATCCCGAGCGGTTCCTCGTCGCCTCCACCCGGGAGGACCTGGACCGCCTCATGCCCGGCATCGCGGCCGTCAACTACGTCTTCGACCCGGAGGAGTGGCTCGTCCTGCTGCGCACGCCCGACCACTGGCGGGTGCTCCTCCCCACCCCCGAGGACACGCCCGACGAGGACGAGCTGGCGCGGCTGCCGGACCGGCTGCGCGGCGTCGTCGACAAGGACTGGGACGTCGCCCACGCGAGCCTGTACCGCGTGCACCAGCGCGTCGCCGCGACCTACCGCTCCGGCCGCGTGCTGCTGGCCGGGGACGCCGCGCACGTCAACAACCCGCTCGGCGGCATGGGCATGAACAGCGGCATCCACGACGCCGTCCAGTTCGCCGCCGCCCTGGCCGACGTGCACGACGGCGGCGGCGACGGCGGGCTCGACCTCGTGGCCGGGGTGCGCCGGGACGTCGCGCTCTCCTACGTCCAGCAGGTCTCCCACGCCAACTGGGAACGCCTGCGCTCGGCCGATCCGGCGCGGCACCACGCGGAGCTGCGGGCGCTGGCCGCCGACCCGGGACGGTGCCGCGAGCACCTGCTGCGCACCTCGATGATCGCCTCGCTGCGCGACTCGGCGCCGTCGGTGCCATGACCGGCTGGATCGAACGGGAGAACCCGGCGCGCATCGGCGAGATCGTCGGCCGGGTTCCGGTCGGCGGCCCGGCGGACGTCGACGCCGCCGTCCGGCGTGCCGACGAGGAGCAGCGGGCCTGGCGGGAGCGCCCGGTCGAGGAACGGGCGGGCGTCCTGCGGGAGGTGGCGGACGCGCTGGAGGCCGACGGCGGCCTGGCCGAGCCGCTGGCGCGCGAGACCGGCAAGCCGCTCGCCGACTGCCGGGGCGAACTGCGGTTCTCCGCCGCCTTCCTGCGCTGGGTCGCCGGCCACGCGGCGGCGGCGCTGGCCGACCGCGCGGTGGACGACGGCGCGGGCCGCCTGCTGTTCCGGCAGCGCCCGTACGGGGTCGTCGCGGCGGTGACGCCGTGGAACGCGCCGGTCGTCCTCGCCCTGCTCAAGGTCGGGCCCGCGCTGGCGGCGGGCAACACGGTGGTGGTGAAACCCTCGCCGCTGGCGCCGCTGACGATCACGCGCGTGCTGGCGGCCTTCCCGCCGGGGGCGGTCCAGGTCGTCCACGGGCACGCCGCGACGGCCCGCGCGCTGGCCGGGCACGAACGGGTCTTCAAGGTCGCCTTCACCGGCGGCGACGCGGCCGGCCGCGCGATCGGCGCCACGGCCGCCCGGAGCCTCACGCCGACCGTGCTGGAGCTGGGCGGCAACGACCCGGTCGTGCTGCTGGACGACGCGGACCTGTCGGACGCGGCGATGGACCGGCTGGTGATGGCCTCGTTCGCCACCGCGGGCCAGGTGTGCATGGCGGCCAAGCGCCTGTACGTGCCGCGGCGCCTGCACGACGCGTTCACCGCTGCCTACGTCGCGGCGGCCGACCGCACGGTCGTGCTCGGCGATCCGCTCGCCGAGGGCACCACGGTCGGGCCGGTCATCTCGGCGGAGGCCGCGCTGCGGGTCCGCGCGATGACGGCCGCCTCGCTGGCCGGAGGGGGCCGGGAGATCGGGCTCGGCACGGTCCGGGCCGATCTCGCCGCGGGCCATTACGTGCGCCCGGCGCTGCTCACCGGGGTCGCCGACGACGCACCTGTGGTCGCGGCGGAGCAGTTCGGGCCCGTCGTCCCCGTGCTCGCCTACGACACCGAGGACGAGGTGGTGGCCCGCGCGAACGCGGGCGACCTGGGGCTGGCGGCCTCGGTGTGGTCGGCGGACGAGGACCGCGCGTTCGGCGTCGCCCGGCGGCTCGAGGCGGGCTTCACGTTCGTCAACACCCACAACCGCACCGGGATGTCGCTGCGCGCCCCGTTCGGCGGGGTCAAGCGCAGCGGCCACGGCCGCGAGTACGGCGTGGACGGGCTGCTGGAGTACGCGCAGACCTGCGTCGTGCACGCGCCGGCGGCGTTCCGCGCGGGCGGCGCCGGGCTGGGCGCCTCGGCCTACCCGGCCTGACGCGGCGGCGGGAATCAGCACGAAACTGGGGTCTTGACGGCGGGCGGCGTACGGGGCCTAATAGCGCCAGTATTGGAAACACCGTTTCGTTCAGCGAAACGGTGTTGGGTGCACCTGGAGGCCCCATGCCCCCGACCGTCCGCCGCGCCGTCCGGCTGCTGACCGCCGCCCTGCTCGCGGTCGCCCCGCTCACCGTCGCCGTTCCGGCTCCCGCCGGGGCGGCGGTGACCAGGGTCCAGACCACCGTCGACATCCGCTGCGCGTTCACGACGCTCAAACAGAGCGCCGACTGGTACTTCCCGACCGGGCAGCCGCAGGGCCTGATCTGGCTCCAGCACGGCTTCGCCCGCGCCAACGACCACGTCAGGGACCTGGCGGGCAAGTACGCCGGCGCCGGCTACCTGGTCTTCTCCCCGACCCTGCCGTCCGCCCACCTGCTGGGATGCACCCTGCAGAACATCGGCAACAACACCGACTTCCTCAACAACGTCGCCGACCTCTTCGGCAAGGCGTCCGACCCGGCCGACAAGCTCGGCCGCAGCCTCGCCGCGGCCAGGAGCCAGGCCGGGCGGCCCGAGGTGACGATGCCGTCGCGGATGCTCTTCTCCGGGCACTCGGCCGGCGGCGAGGCCGCGCTGTACGTCGCCGACCGGGTCCGCTCCACCTACCCGGGCGCCTGGTCCGGCCTGCGCGGCCTGGTGCTGCTCGACCCGGTCAAGTCGTTCATCGGCGACAACACCGACGCGTCCCTCGGCCGGCTCGCCGGCACGGCGCTGCCGATCCTGACGGTGTCGGCCCCCAACTCCACCTGCAACAACAGCGGCTCGGGAACCGCCGCCGTCCAGAGCATCCTGCGCAAGCCGTTCGTGGGCGTGCGGATCACCTCGGGGGTGCACACCGACGCCGAGGGCGCGAGCACCGACTCGGTCGGCACGATCGCCTGCGGCACCCCGCAGGCCGCCAACGTCGCGATCCTGCAGACGCTGGCGGTCGGCTGGGCGCGGGACGGCTTCAACGGCACCCGCACCCCGGACTACTACCCGGGCGGCGCCTACTACCAGGGCCAGCTGTCCGGCGGCAAGATCCAGACCCTGGCCGGCGCCTCATCCTGATCCGGCCCGCCCCGAACGGCGGAGCCCCGCGTGCCCGGCACGCGGGGCTTCGCCGTTCCCGGCGGTGCGCGCGGTCCACACGATCGCCGCGAACAGCACCGCCTCGCCGAGGTTGCCCAGCGGCGGCATCTGGAAGGCCACGGCGGACGCGGCGAACATGACCAGGGAGCCGAGGGCGAGCCAGGGCGCGCGGTCCCGCCGCCAGACGGCCACGCCCACGCCGAACAGCACGACGATGACCACGATGGCGGGGATCGGCGGGCCGCCCGGCTCGGCGTGGACGTAGCGGAGGGTGCCCGCGTACGTCTCGGGTTCCAGGCTCAGGCTCGCCAGTTCGACGACGAGGCCCCAGGCGACGAGCACCGCGGCGAGCACGACGGCCCAGGCCCGCCGCCGCACGAGGGTGGCCGCCCAGACGACCAGGAGAGGCGTGAGGAACGCGTGTCCCACGTACCGGGGCACGCTGAGCCGGTGCAGCGGGTCCCCCTCACCGACGAACGCGCCGGCACCGAAGATCGCCGAGTCGTAGGCGAGCCCGGCGCCGACCGCGACGAGCAGCAGCGCGGGCAGCGGGGCGGACGGCGCCGCGAGGGGCGAGGGGGATGCCCCCGCGGGTGCGCGGGGACCACGGGGGACCGCCGCCAGCATGGCGAGCTGGACCGCGGCGAGCAGGAGCAGCGCTGCCGAGACCACGCGTCAGCTCTCGAAGTCGACGCAGACGCGGGCCGCCAGCCGGGGCCGGAGCCAGCCCGCCACCTCCAGGTGGGCCGGGTGCTCCTGGTAGCCGCGCAGCTCGGCGACCGAGGCGTGCGTGGTGATCATGCAGAGGTCGTGGGAGACCCCGGACCGCACGACGTCGAGCCCGACGGTCATCGCGGCGATCTCGTCGACCGCGCCCACGAGCCCTTCGAGCAGCTTCTTGGCCTCGGGGCCGTCCGCGGGGTCGGTGAACTTCATCAGCACCACATGGGTCAGCATCGCGGGCCCTTTCCTCTGGTCATCCTGAGTCCGCGATTGTAGGTTTGCGAAACAGCGTTTCGCTAGGGGAACCAGGAGGCTCCATGGGTCCGGTCCGGGTGGCCGCCGTCCAGTTCGAGGTCGGGCGGGACGTCGAGGCCAACCTCGCCACGTGCCTGCGGATGATCGACCGCGCGGCGGCCGAGGGCGCGCGGCTGATCGTGCTCCCCGAGTTCTGCAACCACCTGTCGTGGTACGCCGACCGGGCGGAGGCGCACCGGCTCGCCTGCCGGCTCGGGGACGGCTTCCTGAGCGCGATCGCGGCCAGGGCCCGGACGCACGCCGCGTACGTCAAGGTGAACGTGACGCTCGCCCGCGACGGGGGGCGGACGACCGGCACCAACGTGCTCTTCGCCCCCAACGGCGCGGTGGTCGCGGAGTCCGACAAGCTCGTGCTGATGGGCGCCGAGGGCGATCATCTCGACCCCGGGACGGCCACCGGGCCCGTGGTGCCGACCGAGCACGGCAGGCTCGGCCTGTACGCCTGCATGGAGGGCGTGATCAGCGAGGTCTGCCGCGATCTGGCGGTGCGCGGCGCGCAGGTGCTGCTCAACGGCCTCAACTCGTTCGCCACCGACGAGGCGAGCCTGCACATCCCGGTGCGCGCCGCCGAGAACCGCGTGTGGGTGGTGGCCGCCAACAAGGTCGGCCCGCTGCTGCCCGCCGAGCTCCTCCCCTCGATCGGCGAACGCCTGGGCGTGCCGCCGGAGTGGCTGCACGGGGCCGGCGAGAGCCAGATCGTGGCGCCGGACGGCACCGTCCTGGCGAAGGGGCCGCGGACCGGGGAGGCGGTGGTGGTCGCCGACATCGACCCGGAGCTGGCCGACGCCAAGACGCGCCCGGACGGCACCGACGTCTTCGCCGCCCGGCGCCCCGAGGTCTACCGCCCGATCACCGAGCCGCCGCGCGTGCGGGGCTCCGCGCCGGGCGCCGAGAAGCTGGCCGTCGCCGTCGTGACCCCGGAGCCCGGCGCGGATCCGCGCGCGCGGGCTGACCTGGTGCGCGAGGCGGCCCGGGGCGGCGCGGAGCTGGTGGTGCTCCCCGAGCTCTCCTTCGGGACCGAGGCCGGCCCCGGCAACGTCGCCGCCGAGCTGAGCGCGGCCGTCCGCGGCACCGGCGCGCACGTGGTCACGAGCGTCCGGGACGGGCGGTCCCACGTGGGGGTGCTGGTCGGCGCGGCCGGGCTGCGGGCGCGCCAGCCGCAGCTGCACGCGACCGCCCGCCACGCCGCCTGGGCCACCGGGCTCGGGGACGAGATCCAGGTGATCGACCTGCCGTGGGGGCGCCTGGCGATCGTGGTCGGCGACGACGCGATCTACCCGGAGACGTTCCGGCTCGCGGCGATCGCCGACGCCGACGTCGTGGCCGTGCCCTTCACGCCGTCCGAACCCTGGGAGACCCGGCTGGGCCTGCTCGAACGTTCGGCGGAGAACCGGCTGAACGTGGTCGCGGCGGGGCCGGGCGGGGGGCTGATCCTGGCGCTGCCCGCGGACTTCACGTTGTGGACCCGGTGGGAGGGGCCGTTCACCGGGCGCATCAGCCATCCCCTGGTCACCGCGTCCGGCGGCCCGGTCACCGCCGCGACCGTCCACCCGGCGCAGGCGCGCAACCGGCACGTCTCGAAGAACACCGACCTGGTCGGCGGGCGCCCCTGGAAGGCCGTGGCGGCGCTCGCGGAAACAGGCGAAACCGCACCGTAACAGCACGTCCATTGACACACGTGGACGCCGTTCCTAGGTTGGAAACGGTGTTTCCACTAGCGAACCGAGTGGAGTTCTGTTGAAGGAGACCCTGCAGCACGTCGAGCAGATGGTGGACGAGTCCCCCGTCGTCGACGTGACCGAGACCTTCCGGCAGTTCGAGGAGCTCCTGGCGGAGCTCAAGGCCAAGGTCGACGGCCGTTTCGAGCTGGCGCGCGATCCGTCCACGCTGGCGCTGGAGTCGTACGGGAACCACCCGGACGGCCCGGGCGGGCGGCTCGCCGCCTACTCCGGCCCCGAGATCGACTGGATGGTCCACTCCTGGCTCGGCAACCCCAAGGCCAGCTTCGCCAACCTGCACCTGACGGTGTGGCTCGGCCCGCAGGTCAAGGTGCCGCACCTCGGCATCGCCCTGCTGGTGTGGCCGGAGGGCTGGTTCTACCTGGACTCGGTGCCGCGCGTTCACCTGATGCAGGACGGCGACTACTACGACCGCTACTACGAGCCGCTCAACGCCGGCTGGCTGGCCGTCAAGGAGGAGAACCCGGAGCTGGAGTGGTTCACCAGCCGCGCGGGCTTCATCCGGGCGAGCCTGTCCCCCACCGCCCAGTGTTACTCGTTCCCGCGCGCCGAGAAGAACATCGACCTGGTGCGCCGCCTCACCCACGAGCACGTCGACCGGTGGCTCGGCTGGGTGGACGAGGCCGAGCCCGTGCCCGGGGACGAGCGGGCCGCGCTCGCCGCGTCCGACCTGGCCATCCGCCGCAACATCGCCGAACGCGACCCCGCCAACGTGATGGGCGTGCGGTTCTTCGGCCAGGAGACCACCGACCGCCTCGTCCGCGGCCTGTGGGGCGGCGACCGCGAGCTGCCGCGGCCCGGGGCGCCGCGATGACGACCACGGTCCGGTCGCTCTGGTGGGCGGCCGTGACGGACGGCGAGCCGCCGTTCGGCACCGCCCACCTCAGGATCTACTACCCCGCGCGCGCCGCGGGCACCGACGCCGAGCGGCTGACCGGTGTGCTCCCGCCCGACCCGGACGGCGCCCCGTTCCCGGTGGTGGTGTTCTGCTCGGGCGTCAACGTCGGGCAGGACTCCTACCGGGTGTTCGCCGCCGACCTCGCCGCGGCCGGGTTCGTCGTCGTCACCTTCGACCGGGTGGCCGAGCTGTTCGGCGGCCAGGTCGGCCTGACGCCCGGGGTCGACCTGGACGCGGCGCGGCCGGACGCCTACGGCACCCGTCCCACCTGCCCGGCCATCGCCACGGTGCTGGAGGCGGTCACGGAGGTCGACCTGCTCAAGGGCATGCTCGACCTGGACCGCGTCGCGCTCGGCGGGCACTCGGCGGGCGGCACGGTCGTCCTGCAGTCGGCGCGGTTCGTCCCCGGCGTGCGCGCCTGCTTCGCCTGGGGCACGCACACCATGGTCGCCACGATGCTCGGCTGGCCGGCCGGCACGGTGCTGCCCGCCCAGGCGGACTGCCCGGTGCTCCTCGGCGTCGGCACCCGGGACGGCGTGATCATGGGCAGCTCCGACCGGTACGGCGAGGACGGCGGCGCCGGCCACGACCCGGTGAGCCGCACCTTCCACGAGGCGCTCGGCGGTGCCGGCGACCTGCTGGCCGTCGTGCCCGGCGCCAACCACTTCCTGATCGCCGAGCCCGCCGACCCGACGGCGGCCCGCGCGTTCCTCGATCTCGACCCCGGGACCGATCCCGGGGCCGCCCGCCGGGCGTACACGGACCTGGTCGTCTCCTTCCTCCGCGCGCACCTGCGCGGCGACGAGGTGACGCCGGAGGCCGATCCCGCGCTCGTCGAGCTGCGGCGCAGGTAAGGAGAGTCGGAGCCCATGCTCAAGAACTTCTGGTACGCGGTGGAGTTCGCGCACGCCGTCACCCGCGCGCCGCGCAAGGTCACCTGCCTCGGGCAGGACTTCGTGCTCTACCGCAAGCGGAGCGGCGAGGTGGTCTGCCTGTCGGACCTGTGCGTGCACCGCGGCGGCGCGCTGTCGATGGGCCGGCTCGTGGGCGACGAGGAGATCGCCTGCCCTTACCACGGCTGGCAGTACGGGCCGGACGGCGGCTGCGTGAAGATCCCCGCCAACCCGGAGGGCCGCGGCATCCCCAGGAAGGCGCGCGTCGACGCCTACCCCGTCCGGGAGGAGTACGGCCTGATCTGGGCGTTCCTCGGTGACCTGCCCGAGGAGGAGCGGCCGCCGCTGCCGCACTTCCCCCAGCACGACGACCCGGCGTTCCGGGCGGTCTACTTCGAGATGGAGCTCGACGCCAACTACGAGCGCACGTTCGAGAACGTGGTGGACGCCGCGCACACGCCGTTCGTGCACGGCACCTCGTTCGGCAACCCGGACAAGCCCGAGATCCCCGACTACGAGATCACCCAGGACGAGTGGCACGCCGAGGCCGACATCCTGCTCAGCCCGCCGCCCGCCAAGGGCCTGTGGAAGCGGCTCTACAAGGAGAAGCCGGAGCAGGTCGTGGTCACCAACGGCTGGTACCTGCCCAACATCGTCAAGCTGCACGTCCGGCTGCCGTTCGGCGACCTGATCCTCTACGACCACAACGTGCCGATCAGCCAGGACCGCACCCTGGTGAAGATCGTCGGTTACCGCAACTTCTTCACCGGCAAGTGGGCCGACGGCAACGCGCTCAAGCGCATCGAGAAGATCCTGCTCCAGGACAAGCCGGTGGTCGAGAGCCAGCGCCCGGAACTGCTGCCCTACGACCTGTCCGACGAGCTGCACCTCCGCAGCGACGCGCTCCAGGTCGCCTACCGGCGGCGGCGCCGCGAGCTGATGGCCGACGGCTGGTGGGTCGGCGACGACGACGTGGTCACCGGCGACGGGCCGCGCCGCCGCGCCACCGTCATCCCCTCCCCCGCCCGTCGCGAGGACCCCGAGCTGGCGCGGGCGTGGCTGCACAAGTCCCGTGGCGAGCCCGCCGGCAACGGCGCCGTCGAGAAGGAGCGAGCGTGAGCCTGCCCAAGGAGCTCTGCGACCGGACCCTGGAGTCCCTCGCCGACGACCTGCGCACCGTCTACGCGCGGGACCTCGTGAGCCCGATGTCGCCCGACCCGGTCGGCCGGATGACCGTCTCCACCGGGGCGGGCCTGGCCAAGGTCGTCTACGTCGGCCTCACGGTGCCGCGGATCGGCATGGACAGCCACATGGTGTTCGCGTTCACCCCGGCCGGGTCCGCGGTGCCGCACTTCACCCTCGACTCGGTGGAGGCCAACGGGTACCTGGCCTTCCACCTCGACCTGGTCCCGCGGGCCGAGCTCGCCTCGCACCTCCCCTACCTCAACGCCGCGTTCCAGCCGCTCACCCCCGTGTTCGAGGAGGCGAGCGAGCTGTTCGGCGCGTCGCGCGCGGCGATCTCGCCGCGCCAGTACGCGATGATGTCGCCCTGGATGCTGGTGCACCGCGCCGACGAGGAGCGGTTCCGGCGGGTCGGCGGCTTCGCCGACGCCTACCTGGGGCACTGGCGGGCGCTGCTGGACAAGGGCCTGCCCGGCGAGGTGCTCGACGACCTCGCCGGCACCGACCTGGCCGCGCGGGACGCCCGCAACCGCGCCGCGCTGTTCAGCCGCGAGGTCGACCCGGTGTGGGCGAACGTCGCCCGGCTGCTCGGCGACGAGGAGACCGACCGGATCCGCGCCGAGCTGATCGCCGACGAGGTGCGCGGTGGCTGACGAACCGAGCGAGTGGCAGCGCCGGATCGCCGGCGAGTGGCACGGCCGGCCGTCGTTGTTCGACGCGGACGGAACGTGGCGCGGGTACGAGGACATCCGGCGCTCGTCGGTGTTCGAGGACGGCGTCACCACGTACTACATGGACGGCGGGCTGGAGGGCGGCGGGCCGCTCGCGGGACGGTTCCGGCTGGGGGCGCCGTTCGCGTTCGGCGTCACCGACTCCGACCAGAACCGGATCTACACCGGCCCGGACTTCCACGGCACCGGGCAGCCCTACGGCGGCTTCGTGGACGCGCACTACTACGGTCCCGGCTGGCAGGTCGACCTCAACACCTGGAACCACGTGCTGCCCGACGGCGAGACGCAGGTCTACTCGTCGGTGCTCTACCAGGGCTGGGCGGTGGTCGGCTGCTTCAACGGGGTCTACCGGCGCAGCACCGACTACGAGACCAACCCCCAGACCCGGACGTCCATCGACGGGTTCCTGGGCGAGGAGACCCGCAACGGGCCCACGCCCTTCATCCTGCCGACCAAGGCGCCCGGCGCCTTCACCGGCACCTGCGAGTTGTGGGGTGCCGACCAGAAGCTCGCCGGCGAGGTCACGGTGACCATCGCCCTGCGGCCGCTGGACCTGCTGCGCAACCGGCTGGACGTCACGTGGGAGGGCGCCGCCGACCGGCGGTTCACCGTGGACTGGCGGCGCGACGGCTTCCGCTCGTTCTCCGAGGGCCCGGACGCCTGGGGCAACGCCCAGGCCTACGGCCGGGCGAACTACCTGAGCCTGCACCTTCCCGGCGCGTGGAAGATCAAGGGCCGCGAATTCGTCGTCGACGCCGCACCCGGCATGAGCGCGGGCCGGACGCTGACCGTCGTGTACGAGATCTTCGACGGCGCCGTGCTGCACTCCGTCCTGCACGGCGTCCTGAACTGGGAGGCGGCATGACCACCGTCGTCGTCACCGGGGGCACCCGCGGCATCGGCCACGGGCTCGTCCGCGAACTGCTCGCCCGCGACTGCCAGGTCGTGTTCTGCGGGCGCACGCCCGAGGCCGTGGACCGGGCGCTGAAAGAGCTGAACGAGCCGGACCGCCTCCTCGGCGTCACCTGCGACGTGACCGACCGCGACCAGGTGCAGGCCCTGTGGGACGCCGCCGCCGGCGCGTTCGGCCGCGTCGACCACTGGATCAACAACGCGGGCGTCTCCACCTCCCGCGGGCCGGTCTGGGACGTGCCGGCCGACCAGCTCGGCACGGTCGTCGGCACCAACCTCCTCGGCGTCATGCACGGCAGCGCGGTGGCGTGCGCCGGGATGCGCGCCCAGGGCGGCGGCACGCTCTGGAACATGGACGGCCTCGGCAGCGACGGGCGGCGGGTCGCGGGCCTGGCCCCCTACGGCGCGACCAAGCGCGCCGCCGCCTACCTCACCGACGCGCTGGCCAAGGAGCTCGCGGACGGCCCGGTCAAGGCGGCGCGCCTCTCCCCCGGCATGGTCGTCACCGACCTGCTCATCCAGGACTACGACCCGGCCGAGCTGGAGAAGGCCAAGAAGATCTTCAACATCCTGGCGGACCGGGTCGAGACCGTGACCCCGTGGCTCGCCGACCGCGTCCTCGCGGGGACGCGGAACGGCGGGCGCGTCGCCTGGCTCACCCGGCGCAAGATCGCGGCCCGCTTCGCCACCGCCTCGTTCCGCAAGCGCGACCTCTTCGGGGACCCGGGGGACGCGGCATGACCGACTATCCCGTCGCGCTCGCCGCCGAGGACTTCGTACCGGTCGTGCTGACCACGGTCGGCATCGCCCTGCTCGTCCCGTACGTGTCCGGGCGGCGGGGCGAGCAGGCCGGGCGCCTCACCGCCCTCGCCGCGGCCTTCGCCGGCGCCGGCGGGCTGTCCAAGGCCACCTGGAAGCTCATCGTGGCGCTCGACGGCCCCGACCTCCAGTGGCTCAACCAGGCCCTGTTCCCGCTGCTGATGATCGGGTTCACCCTGCTGGCGCGGGCGCTCCTGCCCGAGAGCCGCGGCGTCGCCTACGCGCTCGCCGCGGTCCCCGTGCTCGGCCTGGTCTGCTCCGCCCTGCTCCGGGACACCTGGCCCGCGATGGTGCTCACCATCGTGCTGGTCAGCGTCATCGCCGTACGGCTGGCGCTGCTCGCCCGCGCCGACGGCGACACGACCGCGGCGGCGCTCTTCGGCGTCTGGCTCGCCGGGCAGTACGTGCTGGGCCCGCTGGCCGCCCGGCCCGACCAGACCGTCGCGCTGCAGTGGATCGAGCAGGGCTGCAACACCCTGACGCAGGCCGCCTTCGCCTACGGGGCGTGGCGCCTGGCCTCCCGCACCAAGGAACCGGTGAGAGCATGACCGACGCACTCGGATGGCGCCGCAAGTTCGGGGTCATCGCGCCCTCGACCAACACGATCGTCGAGCCGGACTTCTACGCCATGACCGTGCCGGGCGTCACCGCCCACTTCTCCCGCATCCACATCCGCGACCAGAACATGGCGGGCGACGCCGGCATGGAGCGGCTGCTCGAGCAGATCCGCGACGAGATCGGCGCGGCCTGCGAACGGGTCATGACCTGCGAGCCCGACTACATGGTCATGGGCATGTCCGCGGAGACGTTCTGGGGCGGCGTCGAGGGCAACCGCGCGTTCGTCAAGCAGATCCACGACCTGACCGGCCTGGAGGTCGCCACCGGGGCCGAGGCCTGCGAACGGGCCCTGAACCTCGTCGGCGCCCGCCGGATCGGCGTGATCACCCCCTACCAGCCGGTCGGCGACGCGAACGTCCGCACGTTCTTCGGCGAGCTCGGCTTCGAGGTCGTCAAGGTGATCGGCCTGAAGTGCCCCACCGCGGTCTCGATCGCGCACGTGACCGAGGACGAGCTGCGCGACGGCCTGCGCGAGCTCGCCGCCGAGGACGTGGACGCCCTCGTCCAGTGCGGCACCAACCTCTCCATGGTCCGGCTCGCCGACGAGGCCGAGCGCTGGCTCGGCCTGCCCGTCATCGCGATCAACGCCGCCACCTGGTGGATGGCCCTGCGGGACAACGGCATCACCGACAAGGTCCACGGCGCCGGCCGCCTCCTGCGCGAGTTCTGAGCCCGGAGACGACCGGGCCCGCCCGCCGCCGGGCACGGCGAAGGGCCGGAGCGGGGGCTCCGGCCCTGATGACGCTCCGCCGCCTCCGGCGGCCCGATCCGGCTACTTGAGGAACGGGAGGCGCTTGACCAGCGCGGTCTCGCCCCACCAGCGGCCGAGCCCCAGGGTGTTCCCGGCGCTGACCAGGGCCAGGCCGATGATCACGAGGGCGTAGATCAGGTGGTCGTCCATGAACGGGTTGTTCTCGGGGGGCAGCACCGCGGTCCACATCATCACCAGCAGGAGGGCGCCGCCGGCGGCGGCGATCCGCATGCCGATGCCCAGCAGGAGCGCGAGGCCGACGCCCGCCAGTCCGATCATGAACAGCCAGTCCGCCCAGGCCATGCCGGCCAGGTCCTTGTAGATCCCCTCGAACGGGCCCGCCGGCGCGTTCTTGAGGAACCCGGCGGTCGGGCTGCCGCCCTCGATCCAGGCCTGCGCCCTGGCGGTCTCGTGCCCGAGCCCGAAGGTCTTGTCCAGGAAGGCCCACACGAACACCCAGGCGAGCGACAACCGCGTGATCGCCCAGACGTAGCGTGCGGCCGCCGACTCGGTCAGCGGGGCGGGGGCGGTCAGATGGGGTCGCGGCAAGGTCCGGTGCCGCTTGTCGACGGGACGCTCCGCAACACTCATGACGTTCCACCTCTTCTCCGGTCCCGGGCCTCGGTGGCCCGGTATCTCTACGATCTCTCCGCCGGGTGCCGGCCGGTAGGAACGTTGGTCGCGAGTGATCAAGGACTTAGGTCCTGGCATCGGGGACGTTCGCGGCGGGTGGCGGCCCGCCTCCGCCGCCCTTCGGATCGCCCGGGACCTTGGTCCCTTCAGGTCCGATTTGTCGGGTACTAACGTTGATCGCACCGAGACAGGGAGACCACGATGACGACCTCGGACACCGAACGGAACCGCCCCATCCGGGTGTTCCTCACCGACGACCACGAGGTGGTCAGGCGGGGCGTGGCCGCGCTGCTCTCCGCCGAAGGCGACATCGAGGTGGTCGGGGAGGCCGGGACGGTCGCGCAGGCCCTGGCCCGCATCCCGGCGGCGCGCCCCGACGTCGCCGTCCTCGACGTGCGCCTCCCCGACGGCGACGGCATCTCCATCAGCCGCGAGATCCGGTCCCGGATGCCCGAGGTGGCGTGCCTCATGCTGACCTCGTTCGACGACGAGGACGCGCTCTTCGAGTCGGTGATGGCGGGGGCGGCGGGCTACGTCCTCAAGCAGATCCACGGCTCCGACCTGGTCGGCGCCGTCCGCACGGTCGCGTCCGGGCAGTCCTTGCTCGACCCCGCCAGCACCACCCGGATGCTGGCCCGGCTGCGCGAACGCCAGGAGCGCCACGCCGACCCGCTGGCCGCGCTGTCCGACCAGGAACGCCAGATCCTGGACCTGATCGGCGAGGGCCTGACCAACCGGCAGATCGGCGAGCGCATGTTCCTGGCGGAGAAGACCGTCAAGAACTACGTGTCGAGCCTGTTCGCCAAGCTCGGCATGAGCCGCCGCACCCAGGCGGCGGCCTTCGTGAGCCGGTTGAAGGCAACGCCTCCCCACTCCGGCTGACGGCGCCGCGCTCCCCGCGGGCGCGCAACCCCGCGGACGGTTACGCCTCCTCGGTGAGGACCTCGCCGACCGGCCGCCGGACGGTGGTGAACCCACCGGCGGCGACGCCCAGCCGCAGGATGATCTGAGGGTGGTCGCCGGCGCAGAACCGGGCCCCGATGAACGCCCTGAGCTCGGGGACCTCCAGGGCCTGCGTGTGGAACGCCGCCGACACCTCGCCCTCGGCCGCCGCCCGCAGCAGCACGCGCTGCATCGCCTGTCCCGCCTTGAGCCGGTCCGCGGGCCCGTCCCCCTTGGTGGTGAGGACGCAGGCCACCCCGGCGGCGGGCTCCTCCGGCCGGTCGCCGGCGGCCGTCTCGGCGCCCCAGCCGTGCCCGCGCCCGAAGGTGCGCCCGGCGAAGTGCGGCTCGGTCCGGGGCTCCTCCTTCGGATAGGCCGCCTCGTGCACGCCCTCGCGGCGCGGGTTGCCCGGGGCGGGCGCCCAGCGCGCCAGTTCGCCCGCGTAGGCCGGGGTGAGCCGGTGGAGGTGCTCGGCCGCGACGGTCAGCGCGGCGATCGCCCCCTGGGTGTGCGCGTCCACGATCACCCGCAGGGCGGCGCCCTCGCGCTGTGCCTCCTGCCGCAGCAACGCCAGCAGCCCCTCGGGCACCGGATCGGGCTTGAAGGCGCCCCGGTGGGTGCGCCGCCGCCGGATCTCGCCGTACAGCCGCCGGTTGTCGTCGGTGGCGCCCGCCCGTCCCTCCAGATGGACGTCGGCGAGCAGGTTCGGCCGGTCCGGGTCGGGCAGCAGATCCACCCGCGGCTCGTAGCCCAGCTCCCGGGCGGCCACCCGCAGCGTGAACAGCGCGGCGCCGCAGCTGATCTGCGCCTCCCGGCCGTCGGGGTCGGCCACGGTCAGCCGCCGGTCGGCATCGGCCCGCAGGCTGATCCGGGCGCCCCGCCGGCCGAACAGCCACGGCTGGGTGTTGTGCACCGACGGTGCCCAGGTGGCCGCGTCCACCGCGGCGCGCGCGTCCTCGGCGAGCTTGGCGTCCATGGTGTTCTCCCTCGTCGCGGGCCGGATCACCAGTCCACCAACGCGGGACGGCGCCGGTTCAGTGCCGAAGGTCCCCGCTCGCCGGGACCTCCGGCCGCGAGCGCGGCACCAAGGCCCCTGACCGCCCGGGGCCGCACCGGCCGAGACTGGAACCGCCGCCGATCTCAGGAGGTCGACAATGGCCGTACGCAGTCCCCTGGAGGACCGCACGGTGGCCCAGGTCATGACCACCGACCTGCTCACCATCACGCCCGACGACTCGGTGCTCATGGCGTGGGAGCTCATGTGCCAGGCCCACGTCCACCATCTGCCCGTCGTCAACGACAAGGGCCACTTCATGGGGGTGATCGACGCCCGCGGCCTGGCCACGACGTGGGAGGCGTCAGGCCCCGGCCGGGCGCGCCGGCCCGTCCGCGAGATCCTGCCGGGCACGCCGATCCTGGCGGTCCGGCCGGACGACCCCGTCCCCGCCGCGGCCCGCGCCATGCTCAGCGCCGCCACCGACTACGTCGGGGTCATGGACGAGCGCGAGGCCCTGATCGGCCTGCTCACCGCGCACGACCTGATCCACGCGCTCGCCGGGGGCCCGCCCCGCGAGCCCCGCCCGCGGCCCGGCATGCCGTCCCTCTACCGGATCGAGCCGGTCCTCCCCCGGCCCGTGCACGAACCCGAGCCCGGCCCCGGCCCCGGCACGATGCCGCACCCGAGCCGCAGCCGCATGTCCCCGGACTAGGGCGTGACGAGGTCGAGCAGGTGCGCGAGCATGCGTTCGGGGTCGGGCGCGATGCCGGTGAAGAGCCGGAAGGCGTGCGCGGCCTGGAAGACCACCATGCCGCCGCCGTCCAGGGTGCGGCAGCCCAGGCTCGCGGCGTGGGCGAGGAGCTCGGTCCGCATGGGCCGGTAAATGACGTCGGCCACCCACAATTCCGGGTGCAGCAGCGCGTCCGGCACGGGCATGCCCGGGTGGGCGACCATCCCGATCGGGGTGGCGTTCACCAGCCCGTCCGCCGCCGCGAGCAGCTCCTTGAGGTCGGCGACGGCACCCGCCCTCGCCCGGCCGGGACCGAACCGCGCCTCCAGCTCGGCGGCCAGCGCCTGGGCCCGGGACGGCCGGACGTCGACCACGGTGACCTCGTCGGCGCCGAGGGTGAGGAGCGCGTGGGCGACGGCGGCGCCGGCGCCGCCCGCCCCGGTCTGGACGACCCTCCGTGTCCGGGCGTCCGGCAGGCCGCGGGCGAACGACTCGGCGAACCCCGTCCAGTCGGTGTTGTGGCCGATGGCGCGGTCGCCGTCGAACGTCACCGTGTTGACCGCGCCGAGCCGGGCGGCGTCGGGCGAGAGCTCGTCCAGGTGCTCGATGACGGTCTGCTTGCACGGATGGGTGATGTTGAGGCCGGTGAAGCCCAGCCGCCGGGCCGAGCGGACCAGGTCCCCCGCGGCCTCCGGGGGCAGCCCCAGCTCGTCGATGTCGATCGTCCGGTAGAGGTAGCGCAGGCCGTGGTGGTCGGCCTCGCGGTGGTGCAGCGCCGGGCTGAGCGAGGTGGTGATGGTCGAGCCGATCAGCCCGATGAGATGGCCGGTCACGCGCGCTCCTTGCCGATCAGCCGGGCCAGGTGGTGCAGGGCCAGCTCGTAGCCGTGCGCGCCGGCGCCGCAGATGACGGCGTCGGCGACCGCGGCGACGTGGGAGGAGGCGCGGAACGCCTCGCGGCGGTGGATGTTGGTCAGGTGCACCTCCACCACCGGGATCCCGGCGGCGGCCAGCGCGTCGCGCAACGCCACCGAGGTGTGGCTGTAGCCGCCTGCGTTGATCACGATCCCGGCCGCGGTCTCCCGCGCCTCGTGCACGGCGTCGATCAGGACCCCTTCGTGGTTGCTCTGCCGGACGTCGACGTGCAGCCGGTGCTCGGCGCCGACGGTGCGGCACCGGGCCTCCACCTCGGCCAGCGAGGTGGTGCCGTACAGGCTCGGCTCGCGCTCGCCGAGCAGGTTGAGGTTGGGTCCGTTGAGGACCAGGACGGACGGCTGCATCGATCTCCTGTCGGGTGTCACGGGGTCAGGCGACCGCCACGACGCGGTCGCCGAGCGGGCCGGGCAGGCGCGGGAAACGGCGCAGGACCTCGGGGTCGTGCCCGGCCACGACCAGGGCGGGCCCGCCGGCGAGCTCCTTGATCCGGTCGAACGCGCCGTACATGCCGGTCATGCTGTGCAGGATCGCGAACGGGCGGTCCTCCTCGACGTTCTCGTAGAAGTGGCTCGCGTCGGAGGCCAGCACGACGTGGCCGCGGGCGGTCCTGACCCGGACCACCTGCATGCCCGCGGTGTGGCCGCCGACGTGGTGGACGCTGAGCCCCGGCACGATCTCGGCGTCGCCGTCGACGAGCCGCACCCGCCCGGCGTCCCGGGCGCCGAGCAGGTGCTTCATGTCGCGGTCGCTGACCAGCCAGCGTTCACGTTCGATGCGCTCGGCCCAGGGGCCGGTCCAGTAGTCCAGCTCCGAGCGCTGGACGACGTAGCGCGCGGCGCCGAAGGCTTCGGCCGTGCCGGTGTGGTCGTAGTGCAGGTGGGTCAGCACCACGTGGTCGACCGATCCGGCGGCCACGCCCATCGCGGCGAGCGTCTCCACCGGGGAGGCCAGGTAGTCCAGGTACGGGAGCTCGCCCGCCCGGTCCGGGGAGATGCCGGTGTCGATCACGACGGTGTGCCGGTCGGACACCGCGAGCCAGACGTAGTACGCCGTCGGGTGGGGCTCGTCCCAGCGTTCGTCGTAGCCGTGGAAGTGCTGGCCGCGCCGGGCGTCGCGGTGGCCGTAGCAGATCGCGTACACCCGGTGCACGTCCGGTGACCGGTGCACGTCCGGTGACCCGTGCACGTCCGGTGACCCGTCGCTCATGACCGTCCCGGGACGCTCTCGCGCGCCATCCCGGCCGGGACCCGGTCGCCGGGCTTCATGCCCAGTTCCTCGGTCGGGACGTGGGCGGTCTCCCGGCCGGTCGCCACGGCGGCGACGTTCACCAGGCACAGGACGGCGGTGACGACCGCGACCCCGAACCACGCGTCCTTGCCGGAACCGGCGATAGCCCCCGCGATGGTCGGCGCGAAGCCGGCGATCGCGAAGCCGATCTGGGTGCCGATGGCCGTGCCCGACAGGCGGACGCGGGCGCTGAACATCTCGCCGTAGAAGGCCGGCCACACACCGCTGGTGGCGCTGTGCACGAGGCCGAACATCACGATGCCGAAGAAGAAGATCAGGCCCCAGTTGCCGATCGAGATCGACCACAGGTAGCCGAACATCAGCACGGCGCAGCCCAGCGAGCCGCCGATGAAGATCGGCTTGCGCCCGACCCGGTCGGCCATGTTGCCCCAGAACGGGATCGCGGCGAGCGCGGCCAGGTTGGCGAGCACGCCCACCCACAACATCGGCGTCTTGCTGAGCTCGATGGTGTTGACGGCGTACGAGAGGGCGTAGACGGTGAAGATCGTGCTCACCGAGGCGATCACGGCCGCGACCATCACGCGCAGCACGTCCCGCCAGTGGTCGCGGAACAGCACGGCCAGCGGCATCTCGGCGACCTCGCCCTGCGCCGCCTGCTCCTCGAACACCGGCGTCTCGGCCAGCCGGTTCCGGATGACGTACGCGGCGATCATGACCAGCGCGCTGAGCCAGAACGGCACGCGCCAGCCCCACGACAGGAGCTGGTCCTCGGGCATGGCGGCGATCGGCAGGAAGATCGCGGTGGCCAGGATCTGGCCGGCCTGGGTCCCGTTGAGGGTGAAGCTGGTGTAGTACGCGCGGCGGTGCGAGGGGGCGTGCTCCAGCGTCATGGAGTTGGCGCCGGCCTGCTCGCCGCCCGCCGACAGGCCCTGCATCAGCCGCAGCGTGACCAGGAGCACCGGTGCGAGCACTCCGACCTGCGAATATGTTGGGAGACAGCCGACCAGGAAGGTCGCGACGCCCATCAGGGAGACGGTGAAGACGAGGACCTTCTTGCGGCCGAAGCGGTCGCCGACGTGGCCGAGGACGAACGCCCCCACCGGGCGGGCGAGGTAGCCGACGCCGAAGGTCGCCAGCGCCAGCAGCGTGCCCGCGGCGGGCTCGGAGTCGGGGAAGAAGACCTTCCCGAACACCAGGGCCGCGGCGGTCCCGTAGATGAAGAAGTCGTAGTACTCCAGGGCGCTGCCGATCCAGGCGGCGAGGGCGGCCTTGCGGGGCTGGCCCTGGTGGGGTGAGAGCGCCTGGCCGGCCGGCGGCGGGGCGTCGGGGTGGTCGGTCATGCGGGGGTCTCCTCGGTCGCGGTGCGGGGGCGGGGCGGGGAGCAGGAGCCGTACGTACTAGATAGTTAATTATTTGGGCTGCCCGTATCGTGCTGGTGGCCGGCGTCACATGTCAAGTCCCCGAACCTCGATGACCTCCATGGATGGACCGCGACGACGAGGTGAAATAAGCTAACGAACCAGTTCGTCCAATCCGATCCGTTCCCGGGAGGCGTGTCTCGTCATGCGCAGGTCCATCGCGACGGTGTCCCTCAGCGGCACGCTGGCCGACAAGCTCACCGCCATCGGCGCGGCCGGTTTCGACGGGGTCGAGATCTTCGAGAACGATCTGATCGCGAGCGGCCTGAGCCCGGAGGAGGTGCGCCGCCGGTGCGCCGACCTCGGCCTGAGGATCGAGCTCTACCAGCCGTTCCGGGACCTGGAGGCGGTGCCGCCCGCCGAGTTCGCCCGCTCGCTGCGCCGGGCCGAGCACAAGTTCGCGGTGATGGAGCGGCTCGGCGCGACCCGCCTGCTGGTCTGCTCGAACGTCTCCCCCGCGGCGGTCGACGACGACGCCCTGGCCGCCGAGCACCTGCGGCTGCTGGCCGAGCGCGCCGCCGAGCACGGCGTCCGGGTCGCCTACGAGGCCCTGGCGTGGGGCCGGCACGTCAACGACTACCTGCACTCCTGGCGGATCGTGCGCTCCGCCGACCACCCGAACCTGGGCCTGTGCCTGGACAGCTTCCACATCCTGGCCCGCGACGTCGATCCGTACGCCATCGAGACGATCCCCGGCGAGAAGATCTTCTTTCTTCAGCTGGCCGACGCCCCGTCCCTGCCGATGGACGTCCTCTACTGGAGCAGGCACTACCGATGCTTCCCCGGGCAGGGCGACCTCGACGTGGCCGGCCTGGTCTCGCACGTGCTGCGCACGGGCTACGACGGGCCGCTGTCGCTGGAGGTGTTCAACGACATCTTCCGGCAGGCCGCGTCCATGCGCACCGCCCAGGACGCCATGCGCTCCCTGATCGCGCTGGAGGAGCGGGTCGGCGGCACGATCGGCGAGCTCCCCGGGCACGCCTCGCTCACCGCCCCGCCGCCCGCCGTCACCCCGACCGGGTTCGCGTTCGCCGAGCTGGCCGTCCCGCCCGCCGCCGCCCCCGGCGCCACGTCCAGAGCCACGTCCGAGGACGAGGCTGCCGGCGAGCCGCTCGGCCGCCTGCTCGGCGCGCTGGGGTTCGTCCGGACCGGGGTGCACGCGCACAAGCCGGTCGAGCTGTGGGAGCAGGGCGAGGCGCGGATCCTGCTGAACGCGGGCAGCCCCGAGGGGCGGGAGGGCCCGGCGCTCAACGCGATCGGGCTGGAGTCCCCCGACCCGGCGGCGGCGGTCAAGCGCGCCGAGTCGCTCCTGTCCCCCGTCCTGCCGCGGCTGCGCGACCCGCACGACGCGCAGCTGGACGCGGTGGCCGCCCCCGACGGCACCGAGGTCTTCTTCTGCCGGACCTCGCAGCCCGACCACACCAGCTGGCTGGACGACTTCAGCGAGGACCGCCGCGACCCCGCCGGGGCCGCGGGCGGCATCACCCACATCGATCATGTGGCGCTGACCCAGCCGTGGCACCACTTCGACGAGGCGTCGCTGTTCTACCAGAGCGTCCTCGGGCTCCGCCCGCACCAGAGCCTGGAGCTGCCCGACCCCTACGGCCTGCTGCGCAGCCGCGCGGTGTCGACGCCGGACGACCGGGTGCGGATGGCCCTCAACGTGGCCTACGTCGGCGCCGCCGACGGGCGGCCGGACGTGGCCTGGCAGCACGTCGCGCTGGCCAGCGCCGACATCGTCGCCACGGCGCGACGCCTGCACGAGTCGGGCACGGCGCCGCTGGCCGTGCCCGACAACTACTACGACGACCTCGAGGCCCGGCACGACCTGGGCGCCCGGCGGCACGCGCTGCTGCGCGAGCTGAGGCTCCTGTACGACCGGGACGAGCACGGCGAGTTCCTGCACTTCTACACCGCCACCACCGGACGGGTGTTCTTCGAGGTCGTGCAGCGCCTGGACGGCTACCGGGGGTACGGCGCGGCCAACGCGCCGGTCCGCCTGGCCGTCCAGCACGCGCGGCTCCACCACAGGTCCGGCTGACCCGCCCGCACGCCCGCCCCCCGGACAGGCCGGCGCCGGAACGCCCCTCCGGCGTCATAGGATGAGCCTGCTTCCGTAGTCATGCCGTGGAGTCACATGTCGTCGCAGCCCGCAACGCCCGCCGCCGGAGAACGGCAGCGTGACGCCGACCGCACCCGCGCGGAGATCCTGGAGATCGCTCAGCGCGAGTTCGCGCGGCACGGCTACGCCGGTGCCCGGGTGGACGACATGGCCGCCCTCATGCGCACCACCAAGCGGATGATCTACTACTACTTCGGCGGCAAGGAGAACCTCTACGTCGCCGTGCTGGAGAAGGCCTACAGCGAGGTCCGCTCGCTGGAGTCCAGCATCGACGTCCAGCACCTGGCGCCGGTGGAGGCGATCCGGACGCTGGCGGAGCTCACGTTCGACCACCACGAGGCGCACCCGGACTTCATCAAGCTCGTCAGCATCGAGAACATCCACCAGGCCGAGCACCTGCGCAAGTCAGAGGCGCTGGTCAACCTCGGCGCCCCGGTGGCGGAGCTGATCTCGCAGATCCTGGAGGCGGGCCGGGCCGGCGGCGACTTCACGGCCGACGCCGACGCGATCGACGTGCACATGATGATCAGCTCGTTCTGCTTCTTCCGCATCGCCAACCAGCACACGTTCGGCGCGCTGTTCGGGCGCGACATGACGGCGCCCGAGCACCGCGAGCGGCACCGCCGCATGATCGGCGAGATGGTCGTCGCCTACCTCACCGGCGCCGGCCGCTGACCCGGGCGGCCTCGCCGAGAGAGGCGGCGCCGCCCAGCACCGCGCGCAGCGAGGCGGAGGCGCCCGCCGCCTCCCCCACCGGCAGCCCGGTCCGCGCGTCCCGCCGGGGCCGCACACCCTGAGAGACCAGCACCGGGCCCGGCGCCGCGACCTCGCGGGTCCCCTCGGGCGTCTCGACGACCAGATGTCCGGGCCGGATCGCCCGGACCCGCGCGTTCAGCAGGATCGCGGCGTTCGGCGCGCGGGCGAGCCGCCGCGCCGGGAGCATCCGGGCGCGCCGTCCCACCGCCGGTGCCAGGGCCGGTCCGGCACCGACGACCAGGACCGTGACACCGAGCCCTGCGAGATGGTCGGCGGCCGCCATCGCCTCCCCGTCCGCGCCCCAGATCGTGCAGTGCGGCAGGGGCGGGCCGCCGGCCCGCAACCAGGCCCGCAGCCAGGCCCGGAGCCCGAGGACGTGCGGCAGGCCGGCGCCGGGCACGTCCGGGACGTGGCCGGTGCCCCCGGTGGCCATGATCACGGAGGCGGGGCCGAACGCGGCGATCATCTCGTCGGTGGCGTCGACGCCGGTCCGGACGTCGACGTCCAGCCGTTCCAGCTCGCCCTCGTACCAGCGCAGCAGCCGGTGGTACTCGGGGTTGCAGCGCAGCCGCGCGGCCAGCAGGAAGGCGCCGCCCAGCCGGTCCTCCCGTTCGACCAGGCGAACGCGGCGGCCCGCGCCCGCCAGCAGCCGTGCCGTCTCCAGCCCGGCCGGGCCGCCGCCCACGATCACCACATCACCTTCAGGCGGCGTGATGCCCGGCCGGACAGGAGACGGCGCGGGCCGCTCGCCCGCGTCCGGATTCACCGAGCAGGGCACCGGAGCGCCGCCGTGCAGGGAGTCGATGCACAGGTTGCACGAGATGCACGGGCGGTACGCCTCGCCGGCCAGGACGCGGCGCGGCCAGTCAGGATCGGCGTGCAGGGCGCGGGCCATGCTGACGAAGTCGGCGCGTCCCGAGGCGATGACGTCCTCGGCGACCTCGGGCACGTGGACGCGCCCGGCGACGCCCACCGGCAGGCCGAGCGCGCGGTAGGGCTCGGCGTGGCGGGCGAGCACGCCCGGCTCCCATTCGCCGGGCTGCACCATCCACTGGGCGGCCTCGTAGTTGCCCGCCGAGACGTCGATGAAGTCGAGCAGGTCCAGGCGGGCCGACCGGACCAGCGCCAGGGTGCGCGCGGCGTCGAGCCCGCCGGGCATCCCTTCGAGCGCGGAGATCCGCATGCCCACCGGCGTGTCCGGCGCCGCGGACCGCACCGCCTCGATGACCAGGTCGAGGAACGCCCCCGGCTCGGCGAACTCGTCGGACCGCAGGTTGGTCAGCGGCGAGAGGAACTGGTGGATCAGATAGCCGTGCGCGGCGTGCAGCGACAGCACGTCCACGCCCGCCTCGCGGCACCGCCGCGCCGCCGCCGCGTAGCATTCGACCAGGTCGTAGATCTCCTGTGTCTCCAGGGCGCGCGGCGTCTCGCCGCCCGCGGGCTCGCACGGCACCGCCGACGGCGCGACCGGCGGGTGGCCGCTCACCCGGCTCTGCGCGGTACGGCCGCCGTGGTTGAGCTCGACGCCGACCTTCCCGCCCGCCTCGTGCACGGCGCGGGCCATCGCCGCCAAGCCCCGCACGTGGCGGTCGCGGGCCACGCCCATCTGGCGGGCGCGTCCCTTCCCGTCGTCGCGCACGTACGAGGCCTCGGTGAAGACCAGCGCCGCGCCGCCCGCCGCGCGCGCACGGAGGTAGGAGACGTAGTCCTCGGTCACCTCGCCGCCGGGCGTGCAGTAGTTGCGCTCCATCGGCGCGCCGACGATGCGGTTGGCCAGGGTGACGCCGCCGAGGCGGAGCGGCGCCGCCAGGGCCGGGAACGAGGTCACGACGCGGTCCGGCGCCGCCCGGGACGCCGGTAGACGAGGCCGGGGAGGCCGGTCTCGCCGTCCCCGGACGCGGCGACGGCCGCCAGCACCAGGCCGTGGTCGGGCGACAGCGAGCAGGCGGGATCGGTACGGCCCGCGTCGCCGGTGAGGGCGTACGCCTGGCAGCGGCAGCCGCCGAAGTCGGCCTCCCGGCGCGAGCAGGTGCGGCAGGGGTCCTTCATCCAGCCGGTGCCGCGGTAGGCGTTGAACGCGGGCGACTCCCGCCAGATCCAGCCCAGGTCGTGGGCACGCACGTTCGGCGCGTCCAGATCGGCGATGGCGTACGCGGCCGGGCACGGCAGCGCGGTCCCGTCGGGCCCGACGGTGATCGACCGTGCTCCCCAGCCGCCCATGCACGGCTTGGGAACGCCGTCGTGGTAGTCGGGCGCGACCCACACCAGCTCGGGACCGGACGGGTGCCGTTCGCGGTGGGCGGCCACCGTGCGGCGGGCCTCGTCCAGCTGGTCGCGCGTCGGCAGCAGGGCCGCCCTGTTGCGCAGCGCCCAGCCGTAGAACTGGGTGTTGGCCAGCTCGACGCGGCCGGCGCCCCACGCCCGGCCGAGGTCGAGGATCGCGGCCAGATGGCCGAGGTTGCGGCGGTGCAGGACGACGTTGAGGCCGAACGGCACCCCGGCCGCCCTGATGACCTCCGCCGCGCGTTCCTTGGCGGCGAACGCGGCGGTGCCCGCGATCAGGTCGGAGTCGGCGGCGCGGGCGTCCTGGACCGACAGCTGCACGCTCTCGATCCCGGCGTCCAGCAGCGCGCCGAGGCGCCCGGCGGTGAGCCCGACGCCGCTGGTGACCAGCTGCGTGTAGACCCCGGCGCGGGCGGCGGCGGAGACGATCCGTTCGAGGTCGGGCCGCAACAGCGGCTCGCCCCCGGAGACGTGCGCCTGCACGACGCCCAGGTCCGCCGCCTCGGCGAAGACGCGCGCCCACTCGTCGGCGCTCAGCTCGCCGCTCCTGCGCACCAGCTCCAGCGGGTTGGAGCAGTACGGGCAGTGCAGCGGGCACGCGTGCGTCACCTCGGCCAGCAGCGCCCACGGCGCCTCGGCGACGGCCGGGACGCCGGTCATCGCAGCCACCCCCGGTCGCGGAGCCGGGCGAGGAACGCGGGGACGTCGGCGGCGATGGGCGCGTCCGGGAAGTCCCGGGCGAGCGCGGTCACGATGCCCTCGACCGTGGTCCGCCCGTCGCACAGCCGCAGCACGCGGCCGCCCTCGGCGTTGAGGCGCACGACCCGTTCGGGCATGAGCAGGAGCTCGGCGCCGCGCACCTGGTCGTGGCGCCGCCGCACCGAGGGCGGCAGCGCGGGCCGCCAGTCCACGGCGGCGGGCGCGGGCGCGTCAGACGGCATCGGAGCGCACCCCGCTCCCGGCGTGCTCGACGGCGTCGAGGAGCGTCCACAACACCTCGCACTTGAACGCGAAGGCCTCCAGCACGCGCTCCTGGTCGCGCCGCGTCTCCGCCCACCGGTGGACGAGCGCCAGCGCCTCGCCGGCGTCGCGGCGCCCCTGGGCGACGCGCCCCTGGAAGTACCGGAGGCCGGCCGGCTCGATCCAGGGATAGTGCCGTTCCCACGCGGCGATCCGGGTGACCATCAGGTCGGGCGCGAACAGCTCGGTGAGCGAGGACGCGACGGCCTGGAGGGCGGTCCCGTTGCGGCAGAAGTCGACGTACCCGTGCACGCTGAACCGCACCCCGGGCAGCACACCCTCGCCCGACAGCAGCAGCACGCGGTCCAGCCCGGCGGCCTCGCCGAGCCGCAGCCAGCGTTCGATCCCGCCGTCCTCGTCGTCGTGGTCGTGGACGCGCCGGATCCAGCTCCGCCGCACCGCGCGGTCGTCGAGCTTGGACAGCACGAGCGCGTCCTTGATCGGGATGTGCCGCTGGTAGTGGAACCTGTTGAGGATCCAGCGGCGCAGCTCCTCGGGCGCCAGCAGCCCGTCGTGCATCCGCAGGTTGAACGGGTGGCGGTGGTGGTAGTGCTCGGCGGCGTGCGCGCGCAGCCGCGTCTCCAACTCGTGCGGCGTCCACGGGGACCTCACAGTTCGATCACCGCTCCCTCCTGGGCGATCTCGATCCCCCGGCGGGCCAGCTCGCGGTGGCCGTCGTCGCAGGGGAGGACGAGGGGGTTGCTGTTGTTGAGGTGGGTGTAGAGGCGCCGGGCGGCGGGCAGCGCGGCCAGCCGGTCGGCGGTGCCGTCCGGGCCGGTGATCGGCAGGTGGCCCATGCCGGTGGCGGTCTTCCGGGAGAATCCGGCGCGCAGCGGCTCCTCGTCGTCCCAGAACGTGCCGTCGAGAACGACCGCGCCGGCCCCGACGAGCGCCTCGTCCAGCGCGGGCGGCCAGGCCGCGAGCGCCGGCGCGTAGACCAGGGTGGTGCCGTCGCGCCGGTCGGTCAGGCGGAGCGCCGCCACCCAGCCGTCCTCCCCCAGGTCGAGCGCGGCGGCGTAGCGCGGGCGCTTGGCCGACACCGGGACGGCCCGCACCTCCAGCCGCCCGTCACCGAGCACGATCGGCTCGCCCGCCGGCAGCTCGGTGCGGGTGATCCCGGCGTACGGGCCGAGGACCTGGCCGAGGTGCGGCCCGCCGTCCAGCGCCCGGTGCACGGTCGTGGTGGCGATGACGTTCAGCCCCGCCGCCTCGCGCAGCCGCCAGAGCCCGAGCGTGTGGTCGAGCTCGGCATCGGTGAGGATCACCCCGGCGAGCGGGGTCTCGCGGCGGCCCGGCCCCGGCGCCAGCTCGGGGTACGCCTCGATCTGCTCGCCGATGTCGGGCGTCGCGTTCACCACGTACCGGCGGCCGGTCCCGTCGTCCACCGCGATCGAGGCGTGCCGGCGGCGCAGCCGCGGGTCGGCGCGGGCGGCGGCGCACCCCGGGCACGCGCAGTTCCACTGGGGTACGCCGCCGCCCGCCGCGGTGCCGAGGATCCGGACCCGCATGCCGGTCGTCAGAGCTCGGCGCCGAAGTAGGCGGTGACCTCCAGGGAGGTCTCGATGATCTCGAAGTCGGGCGTGTTCCAGGTGGTGGTGCCGGTGGCCGGGGCGGAGTCGGCGGCCGGAACGGCGCCGGTCGTGGCGTTGTCGGTCATGGTGTTCCCTTCTGGTGGCGGATCGGCCGGGTCACTGGACGACGATCTTCCCGGTGCTCTGGGGGAAGACCGGGTCGTTGTAGAAGTACTCGCCGGGGCGGTCGAAGGTGTGCTGGAAGGTCTCGCCCGGCTTGAGGCGGCCGGTGTTGAACTCGTGCTCGAAGAACGACGCCGCGCCGTGGCTGTGCTCGTTGCCGGGCGGGTTGGCGAAGGTGACGGTGGTCCCGGCGGGCACCGTCATGTGCTGGGGCGCCATGGCGTTCTGCGCCACGAAGTTCTCGGTGGCCCCGGGACGGCCCGCGGCGGCGTCCCAGACGCGGCCGAGCGTGACGGTGTTCTGGGCGGCCGTCCCGGCGACCGCGGCGGTGCGGATCTGGTTGCGCTTGGACGGCGGGACGGGCGCGGGCGCCGGGGCGACCTTCCCGCCGAGCTTGAACGCCCACAGGTGGTCGCCGCGCGGGATGTCGGGGTAGGGCAGGCCGTTGCCGCCGGCGAGCACGGCGACGTACTGCTCGCCGTCGATCTCGTAGGTGACCGGGCTGGTGTGCACGCCCGCGCCGCACTGCCACCGCCAGAGTTCGCGGCCGTCGGTGTCGTCCATCGCGATCAGCACGCCGTCGGGGCGGCCCTGGAACATCACCCGTCCGGCGGTGCTAAGGATGCCGTTCCCGTGGGCGAGCGACCAGTCGCCCTCGCGGCGCCACACCGGGCGGTTGGTCCGCGGGTCGACCGCGACGATGCCGCCGGAGAAGTACTCGCCCAGCGGCCGGGCGGTGTTGACGCGGCCCCCGTTGGTGTTGGAGTACGAGGAGTTGATCAGCCCGTAGCCGACGTAGAGGAACCCGGTGTGCGGGCTGAAGGAGAGGTGCGACCAGTCCGCGCCGCCGCCCGCGCCGGGGTAGAGGATGGTCGCGTCGTCCCAGAACGGCGTGTAGATCTTCCCGGTCGGGTAGTACGGCACCGGCCGCGTGGTGTCGTGCTGGCTCGGCGCGTGGCGCACGAACGGCGCGCCGCCGGGGAACGGCTGCGTGGGCCAGGTCTTCTGGCGGGCGTCCTGCGGCACGGGCCGTTCGGTCATGCCGTGGACCGGCTTCCCGTTCGCGCGGTCGAGGATGTAGTACATGCCGGTCTTGCTGCCGTAGACGACGACCTTGCGCTTGCGGTGCCCGATCTGCAGGTCGGCCAGCACCGGCGCCATCACGTTGTCGTAGTCCCAGATGTCGTGATGCACCGACTGGAAGTGCCAGCGGCGCTCGCCCGTCCTGGCGTCGATGGCCACCAGGCAGTTGGAGAACAGGTTGAGCCCGCCGCGGGTCGAGCCGTTGGTCCGCGGGTACGGGTTGCCGAACGTCCAGTAGACCAGGCCGAGCTCGGGGTCCACGGCGGGGTGCATCCAGCAGACCGCGCCGCCGGTCTTCCAGGTCTCGCCCTCCCAGGTGTCGTTGCCGTACTCGCCGGGGCCGGGCGGGCCCCAGAACGTCCAGGCGACCTCGCCGGTCCGGGCGTCGAGGGCGTAGCCGCGGCCGCGCGCGCCGGCCGTGCTGCCCTCGGTGCCGACGTAGATCAGGCCGTCGAAGTAGACGATCGCGCCGGCCAGGCCGCCGCGGTTGCCGCCGCACTGGCCGCTCTGCGGGTCGCAGCCGGGATCCCCCTCGCCGGGGATCAGCAGCTCGCGCCGCCACACGACGGCGCCGGTCTCCTGGTCGAGGGCGTAGACGATGTTGGCGCCGGAGGTGGTGTAGACGAGCCCGCCGCCGAGCCCGACCCCGCGCATGTTGGTCTGCTCGGTGCCGACGTTGGTCTTCCACCTGACCGCGCCGGTGCGGCCGTCGACGGCGAAGACGTTCTGCTGGCGGGTCTGCACGTAGAGGACGCCGTCCTCCACCACGATCGTGCTCTGCTGCGTGGCGGTGGTGCTGCCGCCCTCGAGGTTGAGATGCCACGCGCCGCCCAGGCCGCGGACGTTGCGGCGGGTGATCTCGCGCAGCGCGCTGTGGTTCTGGTTGCCGAGGTTGCCGCCGACCTTGGGGAAGTCGCGTCCGGTGGGGCGCAGTCCCGGGGACTGCGGCGGGACCGGCCCGGCGAGCCCGCCGACCGTGCCGGCCCGGGCGGGTTCGGTCACCGAGGTGAACGCCGCGGTGCCGCCGACGAGCGCGGCGCCGGTGAGGAATCTCCGTCGTCTCATGTTGCTCTCCTGATCTCGGACGCCGTACCCGGCTCCGGCCGCCCCAGGTCCGCCTAGCGGTCCACTAGACGGTTTGATAGATCCGTTTAGCGGACGACACCGTAAGCCGCTCCCCGCTCACCTGGCAAGAGCGTCTCGCAGTTGGCTCCCCATTTTCACTGGTCCTCAAAGCGCGAGTATTGCCGTCTCTGGATCCACATGAGATGGTCAGCAAACCTCTTAGCGGTTCAAACGAACCACTAGATGGACCACCCGTGTTCCCGAGGAAGGACCCCCCTTCATGAGGAGACCCTCGTCCCACGCGCTCACCGCCGCGCTGACCTCCGTCGGCACCGCCGCCGTCATCTCCGCGGCCGCCCTGGTGAGCGGGCTGCCCGCGGCGGCGGGCGGCCGTGCCGCCGCACCCCCGGCGCGCGGAGCCGAGCAGCTCGGCGACCCCGACTACGGCGTCTGCCGCGGCACCGATCCGCGCTGCTACCACGACTGGGGCAACTTCGACCCGGCCGGGGGCTACAAGATCCTGGTCTACAGCCGCACCGCCGGGCCCCGTCACGCCAACCTCGGCCCGGCCCTGGCGGCCGGCCTCAACCCGCCGCTCGCCGAGGCGAACGTCGCACAGTCCGCCCTGGTGAAGATGGGCAAGGACCACGGTTTCGGCGTCGACTGGACCGAGGACGTCACCCAGCTGTCGTCGGCGGGGCGCCTGTTCGCCTACAACGCCGTGGTCTTCATGAGCACGACGCGCGACACCCTGGACGACTCGGCGCAGACCGCGCTGCGGCAGTACGTGCGGGGCGGCGGCGGCTTCGTCGGCATCCACAACGCGTTCGGCACCGAGTACAACTGGCCCTGGTACGAGGGCCTGCTGGGCGGCGCCAACTTCTACGACCACGGCCCGGCCCAGCCCGGCACCGTCCAGACCACGAGCCGCAGGGACTCCTCGACGGCCGGACTGCCGTCACGCTGGGCGTTCAGCGACGAGTGGTACAACCTGGTCCCCTTCCCCTCGCGGGTCCGGATCCTGGCGACGGTGGACGAACGTTCGCTGGCCCGGGGCGTCACCGGCGGTTCCGGGCACCCGGGTCACGGGGCGAACCACCCGGTGGCCTGGTGCCAGTACTACGACGGCGGCCGCGCCTGGCTGACCACGCTCGGGCACGACGCCAAGGCGTTCACCGACGACGGCTCGACCTTCGCCGGGGCCCGCCAGTTCCAGAGCCTGGTGCTCGGCGGGATCGAGTCGGCCATGGGCCGCAAGCCCTTCTGCCGCTGACGGCGGCGAGACGGTAGAGCCGCCGGCAGCGGCGGTGCGCGCGTCCGACGGTGGCCGGAGATCTCCCGGCCACCGTCGAACGCCTCGCGCAGCGCCGCCTTCGCCCAGCGCCGCTTCACACAGGGCCGGTCACAACCCCAGGTAGATGCGCCGCACGCGGACGTCCTCGCGCAGCTCGCGGGAGGTGCCCGTCATGGCCACCTCACCGTTCTCCATCACCACGCAGTCGCTGGTCGCCTCGAACGTCAGCTTGGCGTTCTGCTCGACCAGCAACATGCTGAGGCCCTCCTCGCGGAGCCGGAGCAGCACCGCCAGGATGTCCTCGACGAGCTTGGGCGACAGTCCCATCGACGGCTCGTCCAGCAGGATCAGCCGCGGCCTGGCCATCAGGGCGCGGCCGACGGCCAGCATCTGCTGCTGGCCGCCCGACAGCGCTCCGGCCAGCCGCGACCGCATCTCCTTGAGGACGGGGAACAGGTCGTACACCTCGTCCAGGGTCTGCTGGGTGCGCGGATCCCGCCACGACTGGGCGTAGGCGCCGAGCATGAGGTTCTTCTCGACCGGCAGCCCGGGGAAGACGTGCCGCCCCTCCGGAACGTAGCCGATGCCGTGCCGGACGATGTCGCGCGCCTTCACCTTGGTCAGGTCGGTGTCGCCGAACGTGACCGAGCCTCCGCTGCGCGGCACCAGCCCCATCAGCGCCTTGAGCGTGGAGGTCTTGCCCGCGCCGTTGGCCCCGATGATGCCGACCGACTGACCCGGCGCGACCGTGAAGCCGATCGACCGGACCGCGCAGACTCCCCCGTAGTGCACGGAGAGGTCGTCGACCGTGAGGGTCGCGGGCTCCGGCCGCGCGTCCGCGGCCTTGTGCTCGGGTGCGGACGTGGTCATGAGCTCACCTCGCTCGGGTCGGGCAGCGGCATGTCGGCCATGGCCGAGTCGCCGAGGTAGGCCTCGATCACGGCGTGGTCGGCGGCGACCTCGTCCGGCGTGCCCTCGGCGATCACCTGGCCGTTGGCGAGCACGGTCACCCGTTCGCACAATGTCATGACCAGGCCCATGTTGTGCTCGATGAGCACCACGGTCACGCCGCTGTCGCGGATCGACCGCACGATCTCGGCGAGCTGGCGGACCTCCTCGCCGTTGAGGCCGGCGGCCGGCTCGTCCAGGAGCAGCAGCCGGGGCCCGCCCGCCATGGCGCGGGCGATCTCGATGCGCCGCTGGATCCCGTAGGGCAGGGAGCCGGGCGCGGCCCCCGCGAACTCGCTCAGGCCGAACCGTTCGAGCAGCGCGTCGGCGCGGCGGTGGAGCCGCCGTTCCTGCCGCCAGACGCCCACCGGCCACAGCAGGTAGCGCCAGATGGCGTACGTGCGGGTGCGGTCGAGCGCGACCAGGACGTTGTCCTTGACCGTCATCTCACCGAACAACCGCAGGTTCTGGAACGTGCGGGCGACGCCGAGCGCCGACAGCCGGTAGGGACGTTCGCCGGCGACCGCGCGGCCGTCCAGCCGCACTCCCCCGCTCGTCGCCTTGTAGAAGCCGCTGACCACGTTGAACAACGTCGTCTTGCCCGAGCCGTTCGGGCCGACGATGCCGCGGATCTCGCCGGCGCCGACGCTCAGCGAGACCTGGTCGAGCGCCTTCAGCCCGCGGAAGTGCTTGCTGACCTTGTCGATCTCCAGCATCGGGACGGCCTCGGCGGTCTCGTCCGCCGTCTCCGTGTTCTCCGCCCGCGCGTACGGCTGGAACGGCCGCATCGAGGCCCGGTCGACGGTCCGGCCGCGGCGCCGGTCGACGGCAGCCCTGGCCCGCACGGGGATGCCCGCCAGGCCGGTCGGCGCGAACACCACCATGAGCACCACGACCAGGCCGAAGCCGAGCTGGGCGTACGTCGGGTAGTCGATCAGCTGCTCGCGGATCAGGGTGAGGCCGACCGCGCCGATCACGCAGCCCACCAGGCTCTGCCGTCCGCCGATCACCACCATCGCCAGCAGCAGGAACATGTTGGCGATGTTGAACGTCTCGGGCGCGATGTAGCGGATCAGGCCCACGTACAGCACGCCCGCGACGCCGCCGAACACGCTCGACAACATGAACGCCGTCATGCGCAGCAGCGGGATCTCCGCGCCGACCGCGCCCGCCGCCAGCGGGTCGTCGCGCATGGCCATCAGCCTGCGGCCGAGCCCGGTGCGGACCACGAACAGGGCGAAGACCAGCGCGATCGCGAACACGATCACTTCGAGGTAGTAGTAGAGGTACTGGCTGGACAGGTCGATCCCGAACATCGGCGGCACCGGGATCGCCGAGATGCCCTCCGCGCCGCCGGCGACCTCGGCGTTGGTGGTCCAGTTGATGAACCCCAGCGCGAGGCCGAGCGTGACGATGCCGAGATAGTGCGACTGCATCCGCAGCGCCGGGATGCCGACCAGCAGCCCGACCAGCGCGGAGGCCACCATCGCCAGGGCCGCCGCGGGCCAGAACCCCCAGCCGCTGTGGGTGGTGAGGATCGCCGTCGCGTACGCGCTGACGCCGAAGAACGCCACCTGGGCGAGGTTGATCTGGCCCGCGATGCCCATCGCCAGCCCCATCCCGATCGCCAGCAGCGCGAACACCAGCGCGATGTTGACGACGTGGATGGCGTAGCCGCCGAGCTGGTACGGCAGGATCCAGGCCACCGCGATCAGGCCGGCCAGGCCGCCGAGCCGCGGTGTGTTGCGGTGCCGGAGCAGGTCGTTCATGCGCGGCTCACCGTCATCTCACCGAACAGGCCGGTCGGCCGGATCATGATGATCACCGTGAAGACCAGGAAGACCATGAGCTCGGAGTAGCCCTGGAAGTGCCCCGCCGCGAACGAGTCGAGCACGCCGATGGCCAGGCCGCCGACGATGGCCCCGGGGATGTTGCCGCAGCCGCCGAGCATGGCCGCGGCGAACCCCTTGATCCCGATCGCCCCGCCCATCGTCGGGTTGACGTACAGCAACGGCCCGACCAGGCCGCCGGCGAGCGCGGCCAGCCCGGCCCCGATCGCGAAGGCGATGGCGTTGCTGCGGCCGACGTGGATGCCGACCGCGGTGGCGGCCTCGTGGTCCATCGCGACCGCCTGCATGGCGGCGCCGCGCTTGGTGCGGGACAGGAACCCGACCAGCAGGACCACCGCCACCGCGGCGATGACCAGGACGACCAGGTCGTAGGTGCGGATCCGGACGCCGAGCACGTCCAGCGGCGCCGAGGTGACCGGGGAGGCGACGGCGCGGCCCGTCGCCCCCCAGATCAAGATCGCCACCGCCTGCAGGACCATGCCGAAACCGATCGTGCCGATCAGCATCAGGGTGAAGTCCTTGTTCTCGAGCGGGCGCAGCACCCGTTCGATGAACAGGCCGATGATGCCGGTGATGACGATGGCCAGGGCCATCGCCACCGCGAACGGCAGTTTGGTGGACATGTAGAAGGTGGACGCGGCGTAGGCGCCGATCATGAGCACGTCGGCATGGGCGAAGTTGACCAGCCCCATGGTCCGGTAGACCAGGGAGAAGCCCATGGCGACCAGCGCGTAGACCGCGCCGAGGCTGAGCCCGCCGGCCAGCGTCTGGAAGAAGGCCTGCATGTTTCTCTTTCCGGTTTCGCTTCCGGGCTAGCCGTCGGCCTTGATGAGCTTGCCGTCCTTGACGATCCCGATGTCGGTCTCCTTGATGCCGACGCCCGTCTCGTCGTAGACGAAGTCGCCGAGCAGGCCCTTGTGCCGCACCGCGCGGATCGCCTCGGCCAGTGCCTTGCCCTTGGCGACGTTGCTGTTCTTCAGGGCGGTGAGCAGGATCTGCGCGCCGTCGTAGGCCTTGGCCCCGTGCATCTCCGCCTCCTCGTTGAAGGCGGTCTTGTAGGCGGTGGCGAACTTCTTGGCCGCGTCGCTGACCTCGTTGCTGAGGTACGGCGAGCTGACGATGGTGCCCTCGGCGTTCTTGGCGCCGGCGGTGTCGATGAAGACCGGGGTGCCCTGCGGCGCGGCGCCGGCGAACGGCGCGGTGATGCCGAGGTCGCGGGCCTGCTTGACGATGAGGCCGGACTCGACCTCCTCGGCGCCCAGGAAGACGGCGGCCGGCTGCTTCTGCCGGATCCTGGTCAGCTGCGCGGTGAAGTCCTTCTGGTCGGCGGTGACGATCTCGTCGGCGACGGGCTTGACGCCGCGCGCCGCGAGCGCCTTGAGGAAGGCGTCGTGCTCGCCCTTGCCGTACGCGCCGTTGTTGGTGATCATCGCGATCTTGGTCAGCTTGCGGTTCTCGACCATGTACTTGGCGAGCGTCTCGTCGTAGGTCGTGCTGGTGGGCCCGTTCAGGAAGAGGAAGGGGCTCTTGAGCGCGACCATGCCCGGCGACTGGCCGGACGCGATGTTGGGGATCTCGGCCTGCTTGAGGATCGGGGCCATCGCGATGGTGACCGCGCTCTCGGCGGTGCCGAGCATCGCGATGTAGTTCTGGCTGTCGATCTTGCGCGCGATGTTGGTGCCCACGGTCGGGTCGCCCTGGTCGTCGAACACGTCGAGCTGGATCTTGCGGCCGCTGATGCCGCCGGCCGCGTTCCATTCGTCGACGGCGAGCTTGACGCCCTTGTGCTCCCACTTGCCGAGGGAGCTGAGCTGGCCGCTCTGCGCGTCGACCAGAGCGATCTTGATGGGGCCGGAGCCGCCGGAGCCGGAGTCCTCGGACTCGCCGGGCGCGCCGCAGGCGGTCGCGGCCAGGGACAGGGCCAGCGCGGACGCGGCCAGGCCTGAGGCGCGGAGCGCGCGGGGAAATCTCAGCATGAAGGTCACCTCGTCGGTGTGAGGTCGGGCATCGGGGGTGGGTTCGGGCGGCAAGCGGTGGAACGACGGCAGCGGGGTGGGGCGGCTACGTGGTGGGCAGCTCGCCGTGCGGACCGTAGATGAAGACCAGCCACAGCGGCTCGCGGCCGGTGTTGACGTGCTGGTGCTTGACGCCCTTGGGGATGAACATGAAGGTGTGCGGCTCGAACGGGGTGCGGTGCCCGTCCTCCGACACCACCTCCCCCGATCCGCGCACGATGAAGTTGATCTCTTCGGAGTCGGGGTGGTCGTGCAGCGAGCTGGCCTCGCCGGGCTCGAAGATGGTGAGCCCGCCGACCAGGAACTCGCTGTCGTTCAGGTGTTGATCGACGACCTTGAAGACCTTGCGGCGGTGGCCGGCGTCGTCGAGGCCCAGCCAGGTGGGGTGCGCCTGGGCGAACGGGTCGATCACGCGGATCATGACGGTCCCTCCGCGGGGAAGACTCCCTGGTAGATGTCGGTGATGTTCCAGTGCCCGGGTGTCGGCACCGGCTCGTTGACCATCGGCACGTCCAGCACCGCTGGACGCCGGCGGTCGACCGCCGACCGGAGCGCTGAGGCGAACGCGTCCGGGGCGGGGATCTCGTAGCCGTCCGCGCCGCACGCGTCGGCGAAGGCGGCGAAGTTCGGGCTGTAGGGACGGCCCTGCGGGTCCTGGAACTCGCAGCCGTAGCTGGCGCCGAAGCTGGCGGCCTGCAGGTCGGCGATGGTCCCGTGGGCCCGGTTGTTCATCACGACGAAGATGACCGGCAGGCCCTGCTCGACGGCCATCGGCACGGCCGGCAGCTGGGCGCTCATGCCGCCGTCGCCGACGAGGGCGACCACGACGCGGTCCGGCTGGGCGATCTGCACGCCGACGGCCGCGGCGGGGCCGAAGCCCATCGTCGAGGCGCCGCCCGGCGTGATGAAGCGGCCCTCGGCGGGCAGCTCGTAGCACTGGGCGACGCCGTTCTTGTTCCAGCCGACGTCGGTGACCAGCACCGCGCCGGCGGGCAGCTGGTCGCGCAGGTCGGCGAGGATGCGCTCGGGCCGCAGCGGGAAGTCGCCGCTGCGGCCGCGTTCGCGGCTGGCCTCGAACAGGCCGGTACGGGCGGCGCGGATACGTTCGCGCAGCGCGGGCCGGCCGACGGGGTCGGGGCAGGCCTCGCGCACCGCGTCGGCGATGGCCCGCACGGCCAGGGTGACGTCGGCGACCGCGCCGATCTCGACGGGATAGTTGCGCCCGATCTCGGCCGGGTCGATGTCGATCTGGATGAGCCGGCCGCCCGAGGCGCCGCCGAGGTCCCAGGTGTAGGCGGGGTCCCACGAGCTGGCGTCGGTCTCGGCGAAGCGGGTCGCCAGGGCCAGCACGACGTCGGCCGAACGCGCGTAGTCGTTGGTCGTCTCCAGCCCCCAGAAGCCGGGCATGCCCAGCAGCAGCGGGTGGTCGTCGGGCACCGCGCCCTTGCCCATCAGCGAGTGCGCCATCGGGATGTCCAGGTGCTCGGCCAGGTCCAGCAGGGCGTCCCTGCCGGGCCCGCCGCGAAGGCCGCCGCCGAGGTAGAGGAGGGGGCGCTCGGCGGCGGCCAGCATCGCGGCGATCCGCCGCGCGGTCTCGGCGGGCAGGTCCGGCTCCGCGGCGGTCGCCGGGAGCGGATGGTCCTGGACGGGCACCGGCCGGGAGAACAGGTCCATCGGCACGTTCAGCAGCACCGCGCCCGGCCGGCCCGACGTCGCCGTCCAGAACGCGCGCTCGGTGAAGCGGGCCAGGTCCTCGGCCCGCTGGACGTGCCAGGCGCGCTTGACGAAGGGCCGGTAGATCGCCGTCTGGTCGGCGTCGGCGTGGAGATTGACCTCCTGGTGGGGATGCCGGCCGTAGTAATAGGACGGCACGTCGCCGGAGATCGTGATCAGCGGCACCGAGTCCAGCGCGGCGGTGGCCACGCCGGTGACGGCGTTCATCATGCCCGGCCCGACGTGCACGAGCAGGACGCCCGGCTTGCCGGACCCGCGGGCGTAGCCGTCGGCGGCGTGCGCGGCGGCCTGCTCGTGCCGCGCGATGACGAAGGTGATCGGGCTGCGGCCCAGCGCGTCCAGCAGCGCGATGTTGGTGTGCCCGCAGGTCCCGAAGACGTACTCCACGCCGTAGCGTTCGAGCTGCCGGACCAGCGCCTCGGCGGCGGTCGCCGTCGCCGGTCCGGCCCCGGCCGCGGCGGCGTTGCGGGTGGGGATGTCCACGCTCATGTCAGCGTTTCCTCGATTCGGGGCAGGGTGATCCAGGTCTTGCCGGCGATGTCGGGGGCCTTGGCGAACGCGACGGGCGCCTGCGCGAGGTCGAACCGTTCGCGCAGCACGCGGCCGGGCCTCAGGTCGTGCCCGGCCAGCGTCGCGATCGTGTGCCGGAAGCCGCCGGGATGGTCGTAGATGAGGCAGCCGCGCACGGTGAGCCGGCGCTGCACGAGCGTGAACGTGGGGACGCGCGCGGGCCGGGTGCTCTGCCCGACCACGATGACGCGGGCGCCGTCGCCGGCCCGCTCCAGCGCCTGCTCGAACGCCTCGGGAACGCCGGAGGTCTCGATCACCGCGGGGAACACCGTCTCCGGAGCGCCCGTGACACCGGCGTCCACCGCGCCGAGCTGGAGCGCGAACGCCCGCCGTCCGGGGTGCGGCTCGATGACGTGCGGCGCCCCGCCCGCGTGCAGGACCGCCAGGATCACCAGCAGTCCCTGTGCCCCGGCGCCGACGATCAGGCATGGGTCGCCCGGCCGCAGTCCGCTCATGCGCACCGCGTTGAGCGCGACGGTGAAAGGCTCGACGCACACCGCGTCCGTGTCGTCCAGCGTGGCGGGGACCGGCCAGGTGAACGGGGCCGGCACCGCGACGCGCTCGGCCAGCAGCCCGGGTTCGGAGATGCCCACCACCCGGCGCCGCCGGCAGCCGGAGGTGTCGCCGGACCGGCACGCGGCGCAGGCCAGGCACGGGTAGTTGGGCTCGACGACGACGCGCTGGCCGACGTGGCGGCCGGTGACGTCGCGGCCCACGGTCTGGATGACCCCGAACGCCTCGTGCCCGATCACCCACGGGTGGGCGGGGACGGCGCGGCGGCCCGAGACGACCGCCAGGTCCGATCCGCACACGCCCACGCCGTGCACCGCGACGATGACCTCGTCCGGCCCGCACACGGGCTCGGGCCAGTGGTCGACCACTTCCACGGTGTCGGGCGACACGAGGGCGACCGCCATCATGGGCGACCGCCCCAGAGGGAGACGCCGCGCACCATCAGCGTCTTGACGACGGTGTAGTCCTCGATCATGCAGCGCGGGGACTCGCGGCCGAAGCCCGAGTCCTTCACCCCGCCGAACGGCACGTGGTCCAGCCGGTAGTTGGAGGAGCCGTTGACGACGAGTCCGCCGACCTGGAGGTCGCGCCAGGCTTCGATGACGCGGCCGAAGTCCCGCGTGAACAGGCCCGCCTGGAGGCCGTAGCGGCTCTCGTTGCAGCGGGCGACGACCTCGGCGAGGTCGTCGAAGGGCAGCACGGCGACCAGCGCGCCGAAGACCTCGTCGGTGACGACCGAGGCGCCGGCGGGCGGATCGGCCACGACCGTGGGCCGCGCGGTGGCGCCGTCCCGTTCGCCGCCGAGGACGACACGCCCGCCGCCCGCGGCGGCCTCGGCGCTCCACCGGACGACCCGTTCGGCGGCGTCCTCGTCGACCATCGACCCGACGTCGGTGCCGGGGTCGAGCGGATCGCCGACGGTCAGCGTCCCGACCTCGGCGGTGAAGAGCTCCACGAACTCCTCGAACCGCGAGCGCTGCACGTACACCCGCTGGACCGAGATGCAGCTCTGCCCGGAGTTGGTGTAGCCGGTCCGCGCGCACACCTTCGCCGCCTCGGCGACGTCGGCGTCCTCGCACACGATCGTGGCGGCGTTGCCGCCCAGCTCCAGGACCAGCCGCTTGGCGCCGGCCGCCCGCGCGACGGCGTTCCCGGTCGCGGCGCCGCCGGTGAAGCTGATGACGCCGACCTCGTCGGCGGCGCAGAGCGCGGCGCCGACGTCTCCGCCGCCGTGCAGCAGCTGGACGGCCTCGAACGGCATGCCGCACTCGGTCAGCAGCGCGACGATCGCGGTCGAGATCGCGGGCGCCTGCGGCGGCGCCTTGACGATGGTGGTGTTGCCCGCCGCGAACGAGGCGCCGAGCTTGTGGGCCAGCAGGTTGGCGGGCGCGTTGAACGGGGTGATGGCCAGCGCGACGCCGACGGGGGCGCGGTAGGTGAACGCGGTGGTGCCGACGCCGCGGGCCCAGCCGGCGACGGGCAGCGTCTCGCCGCCGATCTGCCGGGCCTCGGCCGCGCAGACCGCGAACGTGTCGGCGACGCGGTCGATCTCGCCGAGGCCGTCCTTGAGGGGCTTGCCGAGCTCCAGGGCGAGCAGCCGGGCCAGGTCCTGGCGGTTCTCGGCGGCGGCGAAGGACGCCCGTTCGAGGATCTCGGCGCGGAAGGCGGGAGCCAGGGCGGCCACCGCCGGAGCCGACGCGGCGGCGTAGGCACGGACCGTCGCGACGGCCTCCGGGCCCGCGATCGGGGCCTGGCTGACGACGCGCCGCAAATATGGACCTATTCGTTCACTCTGCGGACCACCTGTGATCCACTCCCCAGCCTGGAGAGCGGCCGATTGCACCACCTCGGCCTTGGATCCGGAGGCGAGCACCGGTTCCAGCATCAAATTCCTCCTGGACCACTTAGCGGTCCTTGTGTTCCGCTATACGGACTTCGGGTCAACGTAAGGGGCGGAACCGGGCCTTGACAAGAGCGGATTCGGGAAACTTCGCGGGATCGGTCGCCGGGAGTCGGTCGCTAACGTTCGAACCAGTGAGTTAGTTATAGGTGACGCAGCTCACAAGGGGAAGAGCGGTGCCCCAATCGTGACGAAACACCCCGATGGACCGTCTGACGGTCCTACTAGACCGCTCAGTGGACTACGTGTAACGTACGGACCGTCCCGCAGCCCGGCCAGATCAGGAGACCGACACCCGTGAGTCCAGCGAACAAGCCCGCAGACGAGCCGGCCGCCGACGGCCAGGGCGTGCGCAGCGTCCAGCGGGCCTTGGACATCCTGTCGCTGCTCAGCGAGGAGCGGCCGGTGGTGACGATCCGCGAGATCGCCGACGAGACCGGCCTGGCGAAGACCACCGTCATCCGGCTCGTCCAGACCCTCGAGAACCTCGGTCTGCTGTGGGCCGGGCACAACGGCTACCTGCCGGGGCCCGGCCTGTGGCGCTGGGCGCACCTGGCCCGCAGCAGCTGGGAGCTCCCGCCGGAGACCCGCCAGGCCATGCGCGACCTGGGCGGGCGCCGGCGCGAGACCGTCAACCTCTACATGCTCCGCGACGTCTACCGGGTCTGCGTCGCACAGCAGGAGAGCCCGCAGCCGCTGCGCCACGTGGTGCACGTGGGCGACGAGCTCCCGCTGTGGGCCGGCGCGTCCTCCAAGGTCCTGCTGCGCGACGCCCCCGACAGCCTGCTCACGCGCGTCGCCGTCGGCTCCCCCTACGGGGAAGGCCACGTCAAGCGCCTGCGCGAGTGGATCGACGAGACCCGCCACCAGGGCTGGGCGGTCAGCCACGGCGAGCGGGAGGACGGGCTGTCGGCCGTCGCCGTCCCGCTCACCGGCCGGTCGGGCACGGTCGTCGCGGCGTTGTCGCTGAGCGGGCCCACGGTGCGGTTCACCGACGACAAGGTCGAGGCCTTCGCCGCGGACCTCCAGCAGGTCTCCCGGGAGATCTCCGACCGGGGGTTCGACCATCCGCTGATCCCGGCCCGCTGATCCGCCGGCCGACGGCGCCCGCCCGCCGGCCGCTCCCGCCGACCCCGCTCCCGTTCCGCGACGGAAGGACCACGCCCGTGCCGACGCGACCCCTCAGTGGCACCCGGGTGCTCGACCTGACCAACGTGCTCGCCGGCCCCTACTGCAGCTACCAGCTGATGATGCTGGGCGCCGAGGTCGTCAAGATCGAGGTGCCCGGCCAGGGCGACCTGGCCCGCCGGCTGGGCCCCGACCCCGAGCTCAACCGCGCCGGGCTCGGCGCCTCGTTCCTCGCCCAGAACGCCGGCAAGCGGTCGGTGGAGATCGACCTCAAGGACGCCGCCGGGCGCGCCGCCTTCGAGGACCTGGTCCGCGACGCGGACGTGGTGCTCGAGAACTTCCGCGCCGGCGTGCTCGACCGGCTCGGCTTCGGCTGGCCGCGGCTGCGGGCGCTCAACCCCCGCCTGGTCTACTGCGCCATCTCCGGCTTCGGGCAGACCGGCCCGATGAGCCAGGCACCGGCGTACGACCAGATCATCCAGGGCCTGTCGGGGATGATGAGCGTGACCGGGACCGCGGAGACCGCGCCGCTGCGGGTCGGCTTCCCGGTCTGCGACACCGTGGGCGGCCTCACCGCGGCGCTGCACATCTGCGCCGCCCTCGCGGGCCGCGACCGCACCGGCGAGGGCACGTTCCTGGACGTGTCGATGCTGGAGTCGGCGATCTCGGCGATGGGCTGGGCCGTCTCCAACTACCTGGTGAGCGGTGTCGAGCCCGAGCCGATGGGCACGCAGAACGCCACCGCCGCCCCCTCGGGCACGTTCGAGGCCGCCGACGGCCCGCTCAACATCGCCGCCAACCGGCAGACGCAGTTCGAGACGTTGTGCGCGCTGGTCGAGCGGCCCGACCTCCCCGCCGACCCGCGCTTCGAGGACCGCGAGCAGCGCAAGCTGCACCGGGCCGAGCTCAACGACGAGCTGAACAAGTCCCTGCGCCTGCGCCCGGCCGCCGAATGGGAGGAGATCCTCAGCCGCGCCGGCGTCCCCGCCGCCCGGGTCGCCAGCGTTCCCCAGGCGGTCGAGCTCGACCAGCTGCGCCACCGCCGCTTCTTCACCGACCTGCCCTTCCCGGACGGATCGGACCGCACGCTGCGCGTCGCCGGGAGCGGCGTCCTGCACGACGGCGAGCCCCTCTCCCCCACGTCCCCGCCTCCCCTGCTGGGCCAGCAGAACCCCGTCACCTCATGAGCGAGCAGCCGATGACCGAGCCTCCGACGTCCGAGCCTCCGACGTCCGGGATCGACCCGACCGGACAGGTCGCCGGCTGGTGGGGCACCGCCGTCTCCCGCATGGCGCCCGGCGTCATCGAGCTGCGCGGCCGGCCCGTCCAGGACCTCATCGGCACCACCGGGCTCAGCACGATGATCTGGCTGATGCTCCGGGGCGAGCCGCCGGCCCCCGCCCAGGCCGACCTGCTGGAGGCCGCCCTGGTCGCCGGCGTCGACCACGGCCCGCAGGCACCGTCCATCGCGATCGCCCGAATGGCCGCGACGTGCGGCATCGGGCTCAACGGCGCCGTCGCCAGCGCGGTCAACACCCTCGGCGACTCCCACGGCGGCGCCGGCGAGCAGTGCGTCGAGCTGCTGGACCAGATCCTGCGGCGCGAGGCCACCGGCCTGGGCCTCGCGGCGGCGACCGAGGAGGTCGTCGCCGAATGGCCGCGCTACCTGCCCGGCTTCGGCCACCGCTTCCATCCGCGCGACCCGCGCCGCGACCCCCTGCTGGCCCTGGTGGACCGGGCGGTCCGGGACGGCGTGGTGCCCGGCCACCACCTGCGGGCGGGCCTCGCGGTCGAGGCGCGCCTGGCCGCCCGCTCCCGGCCCGTCCCGATGAACATCGACGGCTGCACGGCCATCATCTACGCCGAGCTGGGCTTCCCGGCCCCGCTGGCCCGCGGCCTCTTCGTCCTCAGCCGCAGCATCGGCATCCTCGCCCACGCCTGGGAGGAGACCCAGCAGGGCCGTCGCAACAAGGGCCCCATCCCCCGTGACATCCTGCCCGCGCATCTACCCTGACGGGTACTGGGAGGCCGGGGCGCGGAGCATGTTGAGCGTGTACTCGAACGTGGCCAGCCGTTCCTGGACCGGCTGCCCCGCCTCCATCGCCTGCCGGACAGACTGGAGCGCCGCGAGCACGTCGTTCACCCGCAGCCGGTCGCCCTGGCTCGGCGCGGTCTCCCGCAGCAGGTAGAGCGACTGGACCAGCATGTCCGCACGGCTCTGGATATCGGCCCGGCGGACGTCGGCCCCCTGTTCCGCCCGGGTCATGCCGATCGCGTCGCGCAGGGCGGCGCCCTGCGCGGCCACCTCGACCACCTTCGCGTCCCACGCGTCCTCGGGCGTCGTCCGCGACCGGGAGTTGACCATCAGCCACACGATCAGGCCGACGACCGCGCACGCCAGCAGGATCCACAGCCACATCAGCGGCGAGGTCTCCTCCTCCGACGCGACCGGCGACGGGCTCACGGTGGGCGTCTCCGCCTCCCGCGTCGTCTGCGTCGCGGTCGCGGTGGCGGTGGCGGTGGCGGTGCGCGTCACCGTGCGTTCCACCGTCTCGGTCTCCCGCGGCGGGGCGGGGGCCTCGGTGGTGGGCTCCTCCCTGGGGGGAGCCTCGGTGGTGGGCGCCGGCTGGGCCTCCCGGGTCCGCTGACCCGGCGAGGCTGTGACGCTCCGGTCCGCGGACCGGTCGGCGCTCCGGGTCGCCGACGGCGATTCGGCGGTCGTCCCCCCGCCGTCCGCGCACCCGGCCGCGAACAACACGGCCACCACAAGGGGAACGACTGTACGCCGCATCTCCTGCCACCTCCATGCCGGATACGCCTCCCCCGAACCCTGTCCGGCATCGCCCGGCCCGGCCTCACCCGCAGCGAGTGACCGGCGGTTGCCGCCGCCTTTGCGAAAAATGGGCCGTACGACGAGCTTCACCACCCGCGAGTGCGGCTAGGCCTTCAAGAACGACCGTCGAGCGGGGGACGTGAGATGAGCACCGACGAACTGCGCGCCGCGCACACGTCGCACACCCACCTTTTCCCGGGCGCGGTGATCGTGGCGGAGGCCCCGGACGGCCACCGCGTGGAGCCGTGCGGCCTCCTGTTGCGCTTCGCCGACGACGTCGAGGTCCCGGCCGAACTCCTGCTGCCCGAGAACGGGACGCCCCAGAGCCCGGTCCTGGCGGTGAAGGAGCACACCACCGCCGCCGGCACCGACGTTCCGCCCAAGACCTGGCTGGTCAAGGAGATCACCCCGGACGGACCCTGGGTGTCCCTCAAGCTGGGCGCCCGGATCCCCGTCCTCTGAGGTCAACGGAAAGTGACACCTTGCTGACAGAACTGGCCGGATCCGGTCCGCGGGGTGACCGGACCCGCGCACCGGTGCCCATGATCTGAGCATGACTCCCGAACACGAGTTCACCACCGACCGGCTGGACCTCGACCCGCATTACGGCTGGTTGCGCGAACACCACCCGGTCTCCCGGATCCGCCTGCGCGGCGGTGCGGACGCGTGGCTGGTCACCCGCTGGGAGGACGCCCGCCGGGTGTTCGCCGACCCGGTGTTCAGCCGGGCGCGGGCCGGCGGCATGCCCTTCGGGCCCCAGGACAGGGCGCCCTCGATCGCCGACATGGACCCGCCCGAGCACACCCGGGTCCGGCGGCTCGCGCTGACCGCGTTCACCCACCGCAGGGTCCGGCTCATGCGGCCCCGGGTCGAGCAGATCGTGGCCGGGCTGCTGGACGGCATGGCCGCCCACGGCGCCCCGGCCGACCTGGTCGGGCACCTCGCGCTGCCGCTGCCGGTGACCGTGATCTGCGAGCTGCTCGGCGTTCCCGCCGGCGACCGGGACCGCTTCACCTCCTGGTCGGACGCCTGGTTGTCGGTCTCCGCCCACACGCCCGAGCAGATGGCCGAATCGGGGCGGCAGCTGGACGCCTACCTGGGCGGGCTCATCGCGCAGCGGCGCGAAGAACCGGCCGGCGACCTGCTGTCCGCCCTGGCCCACCTGCCCGACGACGAGGGCGGCGGCCTGTCGGAGGCGGAGCTGCTCAGCCTGTCCACCACGCTGCTGGTCGCGGGCTACGAGACCACGGCGGGCCAGATCGCCAACATCACCTACACGCTGCTCGACCAGCGTCACCACTGGGACCGGCTGGTCGCCGAACCGGACCTGCTCCCCGCCGCCATCGAGGAGCTGCTGCGGCTGCTCCCCCTCGGCGCGACGCCCGGGCTGCCCCGGGTCGCCACCGCCGACGTCGAGCTGGGCGGCGTGAAGATCCGTGCGGGCGAGACCGTCGTGGTGGCCAGGACCGCGGCCAGCCGCGACGAGGAGGTCTTCGCGCAGGGCGACACCCTCGACTTCGACCGGGCGGACAACCCGCACCTGGCCTTCGGCCACGGCGTCCACCACTGCCTGGGAGCCCACCTCGCCCGGCTCGAGCTGCAGGTCGCGCTCGGCGCCCTGCTGGCGCGTCTCCCCGGGCTGCGGCTGGCGGTCCCCAAGGACGAGCTGCGCTGGAAGGACGGGCTCGCCGTCCGCGGCCTCCGTCAGCTCCCGGTCACCTGGCCCGGGTAGCGCTGTCCTCCCGATCATCGCGACCGTCCCGGTCGTCCGGGTCGTTCCGGCCGTCCGGGTCGTTCCGGCCGCCCTCGCGCGATCTGCGCCGCACCCGCCTGACCCGCAGGACCACCCACACGACGACCGCCAGGGCCGCCGCGCCCAGGACGACCTTGGAGTAGGTGCCCACGTACCCCTCGACCTTGTGCCAGTTGTCGCCGAGCAGGTAGCCCGCCATGATGAACGCGGTGTTCCAGATGAGGCTGCCCGCCGTGGTGAGCAGGGTGAACTTCTTCAGGCCCATGCCCTCGACGCCGGCGGGCACCGAGATCAGGCTCCGGAAGACCGGGATCATGCGCCCGAAGAACACCGCCTTCGAGCCGTGCTTGGCGAACCACGCCTCCGACTTCTCCAGGTCCTCGACGTCGACGAGCGGGATCTTGCCGACGACGGTGCGCATCCGCCGCCGTCCCACCCCGGCGCCGATCCCGTAGAGCGCCAGCGCGCCCACGACCGAGCCGACCGTCGTCCACACGATCGCGGCGATCAGGTTCATGTCGCCCTGCGCGGCGGTGAACCCGGCCAGCGGCAGGATCCCCTCGCTGGGCAGGGGCGGGAAGATGTTCTCCAGCGCGATCGCCAGGCCCGCCCCGGGCGCGCCCAGCTTCTCCATCAGATCGGTCACCCATCCGGCGATCCCGCCGGACGGCTCGGCCTGCCCGGCCGCCGGCACCGAGGCGAAGGCGATCATGTCGACGGCGTTCCGGAACAAGAAGGTCTCCCCTGAGAGGCTGCGGATCACCGATCTGCCCGGGTGGGACCGGGGGAAACCACCTCGCGGATAACGCCTGGCCACGCACCGGGCGCGGGTGATTTCTCCACCCCGCACTCCTGACCGACGCCGAGAAGAACTGTAAATATCCGGTCACTTCCCGTGACACGCCTCGCGGAGTAGCGTCATTGTCCCAGCCTGACCAGCGGCGCCCGGGCCCACACCTGCCGGCCGCCGGGGTGCCGCGGGTCCGGGCGGGCGCGGAGATCCGGCATGGAGAACCGGCTCCGGGGGGAGGCGGCGGCTCACGTTCCCTGGGCCGCCGCGCCGCACAACTCCGAGCCGGGCGGCGGCGCGGCCGGTGGCCGCCGTAGCCCGCGAGCGCCGCCCCTCGGAGTTGTGCTCCTCAGCCGCGCAGGGACAGGCCGTTCAGCATGAGGTCCAGGGCCTGGGCCGCCTCGGTCGCCGCCTGGCCGCGGTCGGGCGCGGAGATGACGAACTCGCCGGCGCGGCGGATCGCCCCGTAGAGGGACACCGCCATCACCTCGATCTGGAACGCGTGCACCTCGCCGGCCGCGGCGGCCTCCTTGAGCTGGGCGCGCAGGAGCTCGTAGGAGCTGCCGCGGTCCGCCTCGCCGGGGAAGACGTCGGGGGCGTCGATGAGGATGATCCGGGCGAAGTCGTCCTCGACGCACAACTCCAGGAACAGGCGGAAGCCCGCCCTGATCCGGGCGAGCGGCGAGGTGATCTCGAACAGCGCGTCGCGGCGCCGGTGGAACTCGTCGTCGACCGTCCGGAAGACGGCGGCGAAGATCTCCCGCTTGCCGCCGGGAAAGTAGTGGTAGAGGGCGCCGCGCGCCATCCCCGCCCGGTCGAGGATCGCGGCCACCGTGGTGGCGTCGTATCCGTGCTCGGTGAAGCACTGGCGGGCGGCCTCGACCAGTCCGGCCTTCGATGCCTCGGCTTGTTCCTTTCGGCGCACGGGTTCAGGATAGCGCCGGAATTTTCGTTGACCGACGGTCGGTCAACGGATTAGCCTGACTCCATGCTGGCCGTCGAGGATCTCTGGTTTCGCTACCCGGGCGGGACGCCCGTCCTGCGTGGCGCCTCGCTGCGCCTCCAGGCAGGGCTGGCCGTGGGGCTCCTCGGGGCCAACGGCAGCGGCAAGTCCACCCTGCTCGGCGCCGTGACCGGCTCGATCGAGGGCGAACGGGACGGCGTGATCCGGGTCGACCCGGGCACGGCGGGGCCGATCGGCTTCGCCACCCAGGACGTCGCCCTCTACCCGCACCTGACCGTCGAGGAGAACCTCACGCACGCGGCCCGGCTGGCGACGCGCCGATGGCGTGTCGGCGGCCTGGTGGCGCAAGCGATCGAGGAGTTCGACCTCGGCGGGCTGCGCGACCGGTCGGCCCGGTTCCTGTCCGGCGGCCAGCGGCGCATCGTCCACATCGCCTGCTCGTTCGTGCACCGCCCGGCCGTCCGCCTGCTGGACGAGCCGACCACCGCGCTCGACTTCGCGACCCGGCAGAAGCTGATCACCCTGGTCGGCGACTGGCGCGCGGAGGGCATCGCGACGCTGGTCACGGCGCACTACCCGGAGGACGTCGAGGAGCTGTGCTCGTCGATCACGGTGCTGAGCGAGGGCCGGACGTACGACCTGGGCTCGCTGCGCGACTACCTGGGCCGCCAGCGGCGGCTCGGCTACGTCGAGCACGTGACCGGCGACGGGATCGTCAAGCACACCGAGCTGTGCAGCCCGCTGGGCTCCATCGACGACTTCCTGCGCGCGGCCGAGGACGCCGGCATCGGCGGGCAGGACGTCGTGCGCGCGGTCGAGGTGAAGCCTCCGTCCCTGCGCGACCTGCTGCGCAGGGACCCGTCGCTGCGCGCCGCCGTCACCGAGGAGACCCCGTGATCGCCGTCATCGGCACCTTCGCACTGATCGAATACCGGGCTCTGGTACGGGCCCGGTTTCCGTTCGTGTGGTTCCTGGTGCTGCCCGCGGTGACCAGTGCCATCCTCGGGCCCGCGGTGGCCGGGCTCAGCGAGGCCGGCGCGACCGGCCGGGTGACGGTCGGCTTCGGCGTGATGTTCTCCTACATGACCGTCAACTACGTCGGGCGCGCGCTCTACCGCGAGTTCGACACCCACACCTGGCGCCGCACGGCCACGGCCGCGCCGCCGAAGGCCGGATACCTGCTGGGCAAGTGCCTTCCGGTGCTGACCGTGGGCCTCGGCCAGCTGCTGGTGTTCGCCACGTTCGCCGTCACCGTGCTCGGGCTGCCCCTGCGGGCGGGAGCCGCTGCCGGGATCGCCCAGCTCATGCTGGTGCTCGTCCCGTTCGCGATCACCGGGGTGGCGACCGGCGCGCTGCTCTACACGGTCATCCGCCGGGCCGAGGTGTACTTCTCGCTGACGTACCTGATCCTCATGGTCCTCGGGGCGCTGGGCGGCGCCATCGTCGCCTCCCCGCAGCTGCCCGGGTGGTCGCAGGCCGCCGGGCTGGTGACGCCGCACTTCTGGGCGATGCGGGCCGTCGACGAGGCGACCCTCGGGACCGGCGACTGGAGCGTGGTGCTGGAGAGCTCGGCACTGCTGTTCCTCTTCGGGGCCGCGCTCACCGCACTGGCCGCCGTCCGGCTCGATCCACGCAAGGAGCGCTACGCCATCTAGGCGTGCCTCCACCGAAGGGACCCGATGTTCGAGCGGCTGGGGAGATGGGTCTACCGGCGCCGCCGCTGGGTGCTCGGCTGCGCCCTCGTCCTCGTGGTCTTCGCGGGCGCCTGGGGCACCCAGGTGTTCGGCGCGCTGCAGAGCGGCGGCTTCGACGATCCGGGCAGCGACAGCACCCGGGCCGCGCGGCTGAACGAGGAACGGCTGGGCCGCGACGACGCCGACGTGCTCGTCCTCTACCGCAGCGCGCGGACCACCGTCGACGACCCCGGCTACCGCCGCGCGGTCACGACCGCGGTGAAGGCCCTGCCCGCGGACGTCGTCCAGCGCGGTGTCACGTACTGGAACAGCGGCTCGGAAGACCTCGTGAGCGCCGACCGCCGGTCCACCTACGTCGTGCTCACGCTGCGCGGCGACGACGACCGGCGCGAGGAGGGCCTGGAACGGATCGAGGCGAGCCTGCGGCCGCCCGGGATGGAGACCCGGGTCGGCGGGCTCACCGCCGTCGACCGCGACATCAACGAACGGGTCGAAGCCGACATCGCGCGCGCTGAACTGCTGTCGGCCCCGGTGCTGCTGGTGCTCCTCATCCTGATCTTCAGGGGATTCGTCGCGGCCACGCTCCCCCTCGTGATCGGGACCGTCGCCATCCTCGGCGCCTTCACCGCGCTGCGCGGCCTCACCCACGTCACCTCGGTCTCGGTCTACTCCATCCAGATCGTGACCATCCTCGGGCTGGGCCTGGCGATCGACTACGCCCTGTTCATAGTCGGCAGGTTCCGCGAGGAGTTGCACCGCGGGTCGTCGGTCGAGGACGCCGTCGCCCGCACGTCGGCGACCGCGGGACGCACGATCACCATCTCCGGGATCACGCTGGCGATCTCGCTGGCCGGGCTGCTCATCTTCCCCGAGCCGTTCCTCAGGTCGATGGGCTTCGGCGGGCTCGCGGCGGTCCTGATCGCGGTGCTCGCCGCCTCGATCCTGCTGCCGGCGCTGCTCGGAACGCTCGGCCACCGGGTCGACCGGCTCGCGGTGCGCCTCCCGTTCACCGGGCGCGCCGGGCGGAACGGCCGGGCCGCGGACCACGGCGGCTGGTACCGGACGGCCCGCGCCGTGATGCGCCGGCCGCTGCTGGTCGTCGTCCTCGTCGGCGCCGCGCTGGCCGCGCTCGGGCTGCCGTTCCTGCGCGCCGAGTTCGGCGGGGTGGACCACCGGGCGCTCCCCGCGTCCACCGAGAGCAGGCAGGTCGCCGAGAGCATCGACCGCGACTTCGGCGGCGGCGCGTCCGCCCCGATCGAGGTGATCGTCGTCCTCCCCGGCGACGCGCGCTCGCCGTCCGCGAGCGTCGCCCTCGCCTCGTACGCCGCCAGGGCGGGCCGCCTCCCGGACGTCCGGGCGGCCGGGGTCACCGGGGCGTCCGGCGACACCGCCCGGATCACGATCACCTACCGGGCCGACCAGCTCTCGCCGCGTTCGCGCGCCCTCGTGCGCGAGGTCCGGGACCTGCCGCCGCCACCTGGCGCCCGCGTGCTGGTGGGCGGCAAGCCGGCCGAGATGGCGGACCTGCTGGACGACCTGGCCCGGCGCCTGCCCTGGATGGTGCTCATCATCGCGGCGGCCACGTTCGTGCTGCTCTTCCTGGCCTTCCGCGCTCCGCTGCTGCCGGTGAAGGCGCTGGCGATGAGCGTGCTCTCGCTCGGCGCGTCCTTCGGGGCACTGGTCTGGATCTTCCAGGACGGCCATCTCTCCGGCGTGCTCGGCTTCACGCCGACCGGAACGCTCGACGCCACCCAGCCGATCCTGGTGCTGGCGATCGTCTTCGGCCTGTCGATGGACTACGAGCTCTTCCTGCTGTCACGGATGCGCGAACGGTACGAGCTCACCCGCAACCCGGCGGACGCCATCGCGGTCGGCCTGGACCATACCGGCCGCATCATCACCAGTGCCGCCCTGCTGCTCATCGCCGTGATCGCGACCTTCTCGCTCTCCGGGATCACGTTCGTCAAGCTCATCGGCATCGCCATGATCATCACGGTGACGATCGACGCGACGCTGGTGCGGGGCCTGCTCGTGCCCGCGACGATGCGGCTCCTCGGCCACGCCGCCTGGTGGACGCCGCCCCGGCCGCGCCTGCCGCGGTTCCTCCGCGGGCGGAAGGGCGGCTCCACCGGCGGCCCGGACCCCGGCGGACCCGGCGACGAGCCGGCCGCGTCCCAGGGACACCTCACCCCGCGCTGAACGCGCGCCCTTCCCGCGTCGAACGCGCGCACCGTACTCACATATCAGGATCGCTCGCGGTATTCGCGCGCACACAGAACTCACAGGCGAACTCGCGAACTGGCTAATTCTGCTCAGCGACAGTTGTCCAACTGCCGATTTCCGCTGGCCGCAGCCGGACACCTGAGCAATTCCTGGGTGCATCCACAACGCATATGTGACTTGTGTGACTGCACGATAAGGGACGACACCTGCCGCATTTGGCCACGTTTCGGACGGCACTTATGGGGATGGTCACTCTCTGTTTGCGCGGCACCGTTGAGGTCCGCTGAACAAGCACTGGAACATGACTGGGCGTCATAGCTGAGTAGGTGGTTTTGGACCTCATTGGAGTGCCCGGAAACCGGACCGTTCAACACTTCTTCGCACACGTTTCAAGCGACATTGACCCCACTGTTTGGGAGTAGTTAGCTTGCGCCATGCAACACCTTCCAACGGCAGAAATCGGGGGAAGCGATATGAGCACCTCACACGTCGGAGAGCGGACTCCGCACGAACCTTTCGCGGCGCGCACACCGGCGGAGGAACGGCTCCATCGCAAACAGCGGCTGGCCGCCGCATACCGCGTCTTCGCGCACTACGGCTTCGACGAGGGAGCCGCGGGCTACATCACGGCACGCGATCCGGAACGTACGGACTGCTTCTGGGTGAACCCGTTCCCGATGAGCTTCCGGCAGGTCCGGGTGCGCGATCTGCAGCTGGTGGACTCCGCGGGCGAGGTCCTGGTGGGCGACTGGCCGGTGAGCCGGTCCGCACTGATGATCCACTCGCAGGTGCACGCGGCCCGCCCCGAGGTGGTCTGCGTCGCCCACGCGCACTCGATGTACGGCAAGACGTTCGCCTCGCTGCACCGCCCGCTCCAGCCGATCACCCAGGACGCCTGCATCTTCTTCGAGGACCACGGGGTCGGCACCGACGACGCCGGCCGCGTCGCCAACAACGCCGAGGTGGGCAAGCGCATCACCGAGGCGATCGGCGGCAACAAGGCCGCGATCGTCGGCAACCACGGCATCTTCACGGTGGGCGAGTCGGTGGACGAGGCGGCCTTCTGGTTCGTCAGCATGGAGCATTCGTGCCAGGCCGAGCTGATGGCGACGGCGGCCGGCGAGCCGCGGCTGATCCCGCCGGAGACCGCGCGCGCCATTCGCGGGCACGTCGGTTTCCCGCTGGCCGGGTGGTACAGCGCACAGCCGATCTTCGACTGGGTCATCGCAACGCAACCGGACTGCCTGGACGAGGGCTGAAGGGCTCCGGATCCCGGCGTCACGGGGGCGACGGGACCGCGCACCGGCGGGTCACGTCCATTCACTGAGACCAACAAGGGGGCACTGTGTCCGCAGACACGGCCATGGTGGACATCGCGGTCGACTGGACCGCGGCCGACCACTTCAGCACGGCGCTCACGATGAGCCCGCAGAAGTGGGAGCTTTACCGGGACGAGCCGGGTTTCAAGGTCGCCTGCTCCAGGCTGATGACCGCCATCGGCCCTTCCGTGTTCGAATCGCTGCGGGGGTACGCGGTCCTGACGATCAAGCCGGAAGGCTGGATCGACGGGGTCTTCCCGCGCGTCACGGATTTCCTGGAGCGCAACGGGTTCGAGGTGGTCGGCACGTTCCGCAGCCAGCTCACGCCCATCATGATCAGGGACATCTGGCGGCATTCCTGGAACGTCGCCGCGGTCGAGCGGATCGAGCTGAGCGAACTGCTCCTGTCGCTCGGCCCCACCTACGGGTTCCTGCTCCGTGACACGGCTCCGGTGGAGGGGGTGCCCGCCTCGGTGCGGCTGGCCCGGATCAAGGGCCCGGCGTTGTCCGAACGTCAGGTCCCGGGCCAGCTGCGCCACGAGCTCCGGGCGCCGTGCCGCATCGTGACCTACGTCCACATCCCCGACGAGCCGGCGGACATCATCCGCGACCTGTCGGTGCTGCTGGAGCCGGGCGAGCTGGTCCGGCTGCTCGCGAGCACCCTGGAGGCCGAACCGGCGCGCCTGGATCTCGACCTCGCGACGCCCGCCGACGCCGCCAGGGTCGACGACGCCCTCCCCGGCGTGGGCCCGGTCTGCGAGCCCGGCGACTCCCTGTGGCGGCGCGTCCATCTCATGAAGGCGGCGTTCGCCCGGCACGTCGAGGGCGCCCGGCTCCCCCGCACCCTCTGGCGGGACATGCTCGAACTGTGCACGGAGGTGTCGGCGCTGCCCACCCCCGGCGCCAAGCGGGTCGAGCCGCTCGCGGACGTCGGCCTCACCGGCGAGGCCGTGCCGGCCGGGCACGAGAGGCCGAGCTCATGAGCGAATCACTGACGCGAGACCAGCGCGAACGGCACGCCGGGGGTCAGGCACCGCCGTCCGGTGGATGGGGCGAGGTGCTGGCGGCGGGCTGGCCGACGGCGCCCGCGCCGCCCGAACTGCCGCCGCTCGACGCGGGCGTCGGCGCGGCCGGGCGCATCCTGGCCGCGGCGGCCGGCGACCTGGCCGTCCTGCCGATCCCGGCGGAGTTCGGCGGAGGCGGCGGCGACCTCCCGCGGGCCGCCTCCGCCCAGCGCAACCTCGGGCTCGCCGACCCGTCGGTCGCGGTCGCGCTCAACATGCACATGTTGTCGATCGGCCTGATGGCCGAGCACTGGCGCCGCGAGCGCGACGGTTCCTGGATGTTGCTGGAGGCCATCGCGGGCGGGCACGACCTGGTCGGATCCGCGTTCGCCGAGCCCGGCGGCAGCCCCAACATCCTGCGCAGCACGACCAGGGCGGTGCGCACCGGCAGCGGGTTCCGCCTGACCGGCGTGAAGTTCCCCTGCTCGCTCGCCAGCGCCGCCAAGCTGTTCTGCCTCTCGGCCCAGGTCGTCGACGAGGACCGGACGATCGTCGCGCTCTGCCCGGCGGAGGCGCCCGGCCTCAAGGTCACCGGGGGGTGGCCGTCACTGGGCATGTGCGCGTCCGACACCGCGCGCCTGGAGCTGACCGACGTCGAGATCGACCGGCGGCTGGTCTTCCACGAGGCGCCGGCCGGCACCGTCGACGACGTCGTCATCGGCGGCCTGGTCTGGTTCGTCGTGCTGATCAGCGCCACCTACCACGGCGTGCTCAGCGCGCTGGTGGAGCTCACGGCCGCGGCGCCGCCCCGCCTCCCCCGGCCCACCCGGGAGGCCGCGCTGACCGCCGCGGCCGCCGAGCTGGTCGCCTTCGGCTCCGCCTGCCAGGGGCTGGGCGACACCTGGACGCGCGGCCTGGTGGCCGGCGACGCCGCCCTGGTGTCGGCGGCGGCGCTGCGCCTCCGGCTCAGCACGACCACCGACCGTGTCCTGTCGGACCTCCGGCCGCTGCTCGGCGCGGCCGCGTACACCGACGGCACCCCGGCGGCGGGACGCGTGCTCGACGCGATGGCGGCCCATCACCATCCGCCGTCGCTCCCGCTGTGCGAATCACTGATCACCGCCGCCGGCACCGGCCGGCCGCTGTCCCTGGACCTGCGCCCATGAGCACCACACCGACCTTCGCCGCGCCGGACCGCGCGGCGGGCGAGCCGTTCGACCCGCTGCTCGCCGAACGCCACCACCTGTCGCCCGGGCTCGCCCTGGCGCACCGCATGGCCGGCGGCGGCGCCTGGGAGACGTCGGCCGACGGCGCCTGGATCACCCTCTCCGACGGCCGCCGCATGCTCGACCTCGGCAGTTACGGGGTCACGCTGCTCGGCCACCGGCATCCGGCGGTCACGGCCGCCGTCGCCGCCCAGCTCGCGCGGCTCCCGACCAGCTCGCGGTCGCTGGCCAACGACGTGACGCCGCGGCTGGCGCACCGCCTGATCGAGGCGCTCGGGCACGCGCCGCTGCGGCGCTGCTGGTTCGGCTGCAACGGCGCGGACGCGGTCGACCTCGCGCTCAAGCTCGCGCGGGCGTCGACGGGACGGCCGCGCGTGCTCGCCGCCGTGGGCGCCTTCCACGGCAAGACACTCGGGGCGCTCAGCGCCACCTGGTACGCGCGGTACCGTGACGTGTTCGCCGCTCATCTCGCCGCCACCACCCATGTCGAGGTCACCGACCTCGACGCGGTCGAGCGCGAGCTGGCCGCCGGCGACGTCGCGGCGCTCATCGTCGAGCCCGTCCAGGGCGAGGGCGGCGTCCGGCCGGTGCCGCGCGAGGTCCTCGTCGGCTGGGGCGAGCTGGCCCGGCGGCACGGCAGCCACCTCATCGCCGACGAGGTGCAGACCGGGTTCCACCGGTGCGGCGGCATGTCGGTCGCGCTGGACTCCGGCGCGGAGGTCTCCGCCGTGCTGCTCGGCAAGGCGCTGGGCGGCGGGGTCGCGCCCATCTCCGCCGTCGTGGGCACCGAGGAGCTGTTCGGCCCGCTGGTCCGCGACCCGTTCCTGCACACCACGACGTTCAGCGGCCATCCGCTGTCGGCGGCCGCGGCCCTGAGCGCCCTGGATGCCGTCGCGGACCTGCCCGACCGCGGTCCGGCGTTCGCCGCGATCCTGGAACGGCTACGCCGCGCCCACCCCGAGCTGATCGCGGACGTGCGCGGCAGGGGTCACCTGTGGGGCGTCGAGCTGAACGACTCCCACACGGCGGGCGTGCTCCTGCTGGAGCTCGCCGCCGCCGGGGTCGTCGTCTCCCCCTGCCTCGGGCGGCCGGAGGTGATCCGGCTGCTGCCCCCGGCGGTCCTCTCCGACGCCGATCTGGAGGCGGCCGAGGACCGGCTGCGCGAGGCGCTGCACGCCACCTGCCGGACGCTGCGGCGCGAAGGGGGGCGGCCGCGATGACCCAGGTCTCCGCCGTGACCCCCGGCGACGCGCTCAAGGTGGTGGGCGCCCGTGTCGAGGAGGTCGTCGAGGCTGTCACGCTCTATGGCGGCGAGCCGTATTTGGTGGGCTCGCTGGCCGCCGGGCTCGGCGACCACCGTTCCGACATCGACGTGCACGTCGTGTCCGCCGGAGAGCGCCCGCCGCTCGACGGCCCGGTGCTGGCGTTCACCCCCGGCGGCGCCTGCGTCGACGTGCGGTACGTCGACCGGGCCGCCATCGACCGCGTGGTCGGGGCGCGCCCGTTCGGCCGGCGCCGCGAGGACGGCCCGCAGCACGGCGGCGCCGCACGGCGCACGGGCCGCGGCGACGCGTGGCTGCTCAGCCGGTGGCTGACCGCGGTGCCGCTGCGGGACGGCGCTCCCCCGCTGCTCGACGCGGGGCAACGCCGCACGGCGGCCCACCTGATCACGATGTCCCTCGCGTCCGACCTGACGGCGCTGGCGGCCTTCGCGGCGCTGGCCGAACGGGCCGGCGCGGACCGCGCGTGGTACCTCGCGCGGCGGGCCGGCACCGCCGCGTGGGAGCTGGCCGCCACCCTGGCGGGCCGGCACTACCTCGGCGAACGCTGGCTGCCCGCGCGCTCGGCCGCACCTGAGGTGGCCGCCGTCGCCGAGCTGGCCCGCGCCGCCGTCCGCGCGGCCGACCTGGACCCCGTCCAGCGGCGGCTGGGCATCGACCCCGCCGGGACGCCCGGCCGGGTCCATCTGCACCTCAACCCGGAGGCCGAGCGGTGGACCCTCGCGGGCGAGCCGTTCCTGCTCGTCGCGAGCCGCCGGCTCGTCCCCGCGCTGCGCTCGGCGCCGGAGACGGTGGCCGGCGCGCTGGAGGGCGACGCCGCCGCGGTGTTCTCCGCGCTGGCCGGCGGCACGCTGCGCTGGACGGTCGACGTCGGCGGCATCGTGCCGCGGCTCGAGGAGGACCGATGAGCGCCGTCACGCCGTTCCCGGACGAGACCGCGGGCCTGGACGCGCACTGGTACGCGGCCGAGGGCATCGCCGCGGCGGTCGCGCACGCGATGCTCGTGCAGCCGGGCCGCGAGGACGTGGCCTCGGCGATCGAACGGGGCGACTGGCCGCGGGCCGTCGCCGCGGCCGTCGAGTGCCTGCGCTGGATCGCGGTCTGCCACGAGATGCTGGCCGGCCGCTGCTCCGCGCGGACCGGGGTCGAGGTCGACCTCGTCATCGCCGGAAGCCGGAGGGCGGAGCCGCTCGAGGCGATGCGGACCATGGTGGCCGGGGCCGCCGCGACCCGCGGCGACGCGGAGCGGGCGGCGGACGCCGCCGCGGCGGCCGACACCAGGCTCCGCGCCGAGCTGCCGTTCCGCCTGCCGGTGCGGCGCACGCCGACCGGCCACCGGCCCGCGGCCGAAGTGGTCTCGCAGCTCGAACGGCTCCGGCACCGGCTCGGCCTGCCGCTCTTCGACTGGGAGGCGTGGACCGGATGACCCCGCACTGGATGAACACGCACTGGATGAACACGCGCCGGATGCACACGCGCCGGACGCGCACCGCAGGGCGACAAGGAGGGCGGCATGCCCCAGGTTCGGGTTGACCTCGACATCGAGGCGGATGTCGACAGCGTCTGGGAGACCGTGTGCGCCGTGGAGGCGTACCCCCAGTACATGGAGAACGTGCGGAGCCTCACGGTGCTCCGCGACGACGGCACGACGCGCACCACGGCGTGGTCGGTCCTGCTCAAGGGATCGATCCTGGAGTGGTCGGAGACCGAGCGGATCGACCACGTCCGCCGCCGGCTGGAGTTCAACCAGCTCGACGGCGACCTCGACCGGTTCGACGGTTTCTGGCAGGTGACCGCCCGCGAGGGCGGCCGCACGCATGTGGAGCTCGACATCGTCTTCGAGATCGGCATCCCGCTGCTCGCGCAGATGCTCGACCCGGTGGCGGTCAGGGCGATCCGCGACAACAGCGAGCAGATGTTGTACGGGCTCGAACGCAGGGCGGTCGCGGGATGACGCGGGTGCTGCTCACCGGCGCGACCGGCGTGCTCGGCTCGGAGCTGCTCACGTCGTTGCGCGCACGGCCCGGCGTCGAGCTGGTCGCCATCAGCCGCCGGGGGGATCCGGGAAGGGGGGTCCTGCGGTGGCGGCTCGGCGCCGAGCCGCCACCGGAGGGGCTGGGGCGCCGGTTCGACGCCGTCGTCCACGCGGCGGCCTCGACGCGGTGGAACCAGGAGCCCGAGGAGGCGTGGGAGGCCAACGTCCGCAGCACCGAGGCGGTGCTGGACGTGGCCGCGGACGCCCACCTCGTGCACATCTCCACGGCCTTCGCCATCGGCCTGCGCGGCGACACCTCCTCGGACCGGCCCGCCGACTACCGCAACTCCTACGAATGGTCGAAGGCCGCGGCCGAACGCCTGGTCGCCCGCCACGGGCGGTGCACCGTCATCCGGCCGCCGCTGATCATCGGCCGCCGGGCCGACGGCCGCGTCGCGCGGTTCTCGGGTCTGTACACCTTCGCCCGCGCCGCGCTGTCCGGGCTGGCGCCCGCGCTCGTGGGCGAGCCCAAGGGCACGGTGGAGATGGTCGCGGTGGACGACGTGGCGACCGCCGTGAACGCGGCGCTCGAAGCCGGGCCGCCCGCGGGCGCCGCCCCGATCGTGCTCGGCGCCGGCCCGCGGGCGTTGTCGACCGAGGATCTGGTGGACGTGTCCTACCGGGCGCTCAACGGCTGGCGCGCCCGCAACGGGGCGTCCCGCCTGGCGCCGCCGCCGATCATCTCGACCGAACGCTGGGAGCGGTTCTTCCTGCCCTTCGCGCGGACGACCCTCACCGGCAGGCAGCTCAGGGTCATCGAGCTGCTGAGCGAGTTCGTCCCCTACATGTCCATGGCCGATCCGCCGAAGCCGACCATGATCGTTCCCCCCGTACACGAGATCCTCGGCCGGGCCTTCACGTTCTGGGCCGAGTCCAACCCCCGCGCCGCGCTGGCCGAGCCCCGCCCGTGGGCGGCCTGAGCGCCGACGACCACCACCGGGTTCCGAATGAGGAGAGACGACCATGGCAACGAGAGCGACGACGCGGCTGCGCCGGGCCGTGATGGACGGGGGTGAGCTCCCCGTGGCGCTGGTCGGCGTGCACAACGCGCTGGTCAGCCGGCTGGCGGAGCGCGCCGGATTCGACGGCGGGTGGGCCAGCAGCCTCGAGGTCTCCGCCGTGCACGGCCTGCCCGACCGCAACCTGCTCGGGTTCGCGGAGATGCTCGCCGCGTCCCGCTCGATCGCGGCGGCCTCCGACCTGCCGCTGGTCGTGGACGCCGACAACGGCTACGGCACGATCGAGACGACGATCCGCGCCGTGCGCGACTTCAGCGCCAGCGGGATCGCCGGGGTGTGCATCGAGGACAGCGCCTTCCCCAAGCGCAACAGCTTCCTCGGCGGCGGCCCGCGCGACCTGGAGGACGTCGAGTCCTTCGCCGAGAAGATCGCGGAGGCGCGGCGGGCCGCGGTCGACCCCGACTTCCTGGTGATCGCCCGCACCGAGGCGCTGATCGCCCAGGAGGGGATGGACGCGGCGCTGGAACGGGGGAAGCGGTACGCCGGCGCGGGCGCCGACCTCGTCCTCCTGCACACCAGGGGCAAGGACGGCGGCGAGGCGCTGGAGGTCGCCCGGCGGTGGGACCACCCCGCCCCGCTGGTGAGCATCCCCACGGCGTACCCGCACATCTCGCTGCGGGCGCTGGGCCTGCTCGGCTACCGCATGGCGATCTACGCCAACCAGCTGCTGCGCGCCACGGTGTGGACGCTCGACCAGGCGCTGGCCGCGATCCGCAGCGGCGAGGGGCTCGCGCAGCTGGAGCACCGCATCGCGCCCATGGCCGAGCTGCTCGAGCTCAGCGAGGACTTCCGCAGGGCGGGGCAGCCGGTATGAAGGCGCTGGTCTGCACGGACGGGATCCGGGCCGCGCTCAAGCCGGTCGGCCTGGGCCCGGAGGAGGTCATCGAGGTCCTCGGCAGCTGCCTCGAGGGCGACGAGGTCCACCTCGTGGGGTCGCTGGCGGCCGGGCTCGGCAACACCGGCAGCGACGTCGACCTCCATGTCTTCGTCGACGAGGACGTCGCGGGCGTGGTCCCGATGCTCTTCTTCGCCGGCCGCACCCGCCTCGACGTGGTGCACTACCGGACGGGGGCGCCGGCCGCCGCGCTGGCGGGCGTCCCCGTCCGGAGCACCGGCCTGTTCGGCGGGCGCTGCGCGCTCGGCGCCGTCCCGTCGATGACGGACATGAAGCGGCTCAGCCGCTGGGCGACCGCGCTCGCCATGTACGAGGGCACGCGGCCGATCCTCGACGAGGACGAGACCGCGCGCGTCTCGGCGGCGCTCGTCCGGCTCGCCCTCGACGTGGCGGTGCGGGCCGCCGCCCTGGCCACGGTCATGACGGCGCGGAACGCCCCGCTCGCCGGCCTGGCCTGGTCGCGCGCCGCGGAGACCGCGGTCGAGGTGCTCGTTCGCGCGCAGGGCGAGATCTTCGTCGGTGACAAGTGGCTGGCCGCCAAGGCGCGCCGCGGCGGCCTCTCCCCCGAGGTCCTGGCGGAGGCCCGGCGGGTCGGCTCGGCCGCCGAGCACGCGCGGTTCACCGCGCGGCTGGGCCTGCCGATCGCCGAGCCGGCCACCCTGGTCAGGGTCCGGCGGAACGAGGCGCCGGAGTTCACCTTCGGCGACAGCACGTTCCAGCTCGCCGGCGACCATCTCATCCCCCGCTTCGAGCTCCCGTCGGAGTCGCTCGGCGAGGCCCTCGGCACGCTCGGGGCGGACGCGCTCAGCGAGGCGCTCGTCCACCACGCGGCCGAGCTCGTCCCCGACCCGGCGGCGGTCGACGGGAGGCTGTCATGACCGCGATCGACGCCCGCTGGTTCGCCGACAAGGGCACCGCCGCCTCGTGGACCCACGCGCTGCTCGTCCAGCCGGGGCTGGAGGACGCCGAGGTCGCCGCCGAGGTGGAGGACTGGGGGACCTGCCTGCTCGCGTGCCTGCTGACGGTCGAGCGGCTGGCGTTCTGCGAGATGGTCCTGGACGGCCGGGCGGCGTCCCCGCGCGAGATCGAGCTGCTGCTCGCCCTGGACGGCGAGCCGACGCCCGCGACGCGGGGCCTGCGCGAGCTCCACCGGCTGCGCGCCGAGGCCGGGCCGCACGTCGGCCGGGCCTGCGCGGAGGCCGCGCTGACCTGCCTCGCCACGGCGGACGCGCACGTGCGCTCCCGCATCCCGATCGACGTGCTGCCGATGCGCACCCCGGAGGGGTTCTATCCCTCCCTGCGCGTGGCGGCCACGCTGGAGCACCTGCGCAAGGCCGTCGGCCTCGGCCCGTTCCAGTGGGATTGGTGGGCGAACCTCTCGTGAACGGCACGGCGACGCCCCTGCACGGCACCGCCGCCGGCGGCACCGTCGTCTCGGTGCTCGTGGAGATCGGCGTGCGGCGGGCCGTCGGCGTCCCCGACTCCCAGCTCGCCGGCGTCCTCGCCGCGGTCTCCCGCCGGCTGCCGGTCACGTTCGCCGCGCGCGAGGACGTCGCGGTCGCGATGGCCGTCGGCGCCGGGCTGGCCGGCGAGCACTTCGCCGTCTTCATGAAGAACGCGGGGCTGGGCACCTCGCTGGACGCGATCATCTCGCTGGCCGCCGGCGCCGAGGTCCCGCTCACGCTCGTCGTGGGATGGGCGGGCGCCGGGAGCGACACCCTGCCGCACCACGTGGTCATGGGGTGCCGCACCGTGCCGCTGCTCACCGCGGCCGGCGTCGGCCACGACATCGTCGGCCCGGACGGCGGCGACGCGTCCCGGCTGCTGGCCGGATCGGCGGCGGCCCGCGCGGCGCGCCGCCCGTACGCGCTGCTGGTGGAGCCATGAGCGCGGCCGGTCACGTCACCAGGGCGGAGCTCGCCGGCACCGTGCTCGGCTGGACGGCGCGCGGCGCGCATCCCCTCGTCGTCGGCAACGGCTTCCTCTCGCGCGAGGTGATGGCCGCGGGGGACGGCGACCACGTCCTCTACCTGCTGGCCGGGATGGGCCTGGCCCCCGCCGTCGCGGCGGGCCTGTCCCTGGCGCGCGGCGTCCGGGCCGTCGCCCTCGAAGGCGACGGCAACCACCTGATGGGCCTGCCGGGCACCGCGACGATCGGTCTCACGGGTGTGCGCCTCACCCACGTCGTGCACTGGAACGGGGGCTGGGAGAGCACCGGCGGCCAGCGCGTCTTCGGGCCCGGCCGGGTGCACGACATCGGCCGTGCGTTCGGGTACGCGACGACCGAGGTCGTCACCGAGGCCGCGACGCTGGGCGCCGCCCTCGACCGTTCCGCCGCGGCGGACGGGCCCGCCCTGGTCCATGTCGTCGGCGCCATGGGCGACCCGGTGCCACCGCGGACCGGGCTGACCATGCCGGGTGTCGCCCGCCGTTTCCAGGTCTGGCTTCGTTCAGCCGAAGGAGATCCCGAACGCGCGGTTCAGTGACTCGCGCATGAGCCCGGGCAGGTCGTCCCGGCCGTCGTGCTCCGCCCAGCGGGTGAGCGCGACGTGGACCGCGCCCAGGACCGCGCCGGACGCGGCGCGCACGCTGAACTCCAGCTCCGGGTCACCGGCGGGCCCGCAGAGGGCGTCCACGATGGCGGACTGGGTGGCGTACTGGCTGTCGAGGTGGCGGGCGCGCAACGCCGGGGTGGAGATCATCAAGCGCAGCCGGTCGAGCAGCAGGGCCTTGGCGGCGGGGTCGCCGCTCACGTCCGCCGCCGCGGCGGTGTCGACCAGCGCCCGCCCGATCCGGCGCACCAGCGGCTCGTCGCCGGGCCGGGCCAAAATCGCGGCGGCCGTCAGCGGGTCGTACTCGTCGTACAGGACGAGGTCCTCCTTGGTGGCGAAGTGCCGGTACACCGTCATCGCCGACACCCCGGCAGCCTCGGCGACGTCGTTGACGGCCGTCTCGTCGTAGCCGACCTCGACGAAAAGGCGGATCGCGTGCGCCTGGATCATGCGCCGGGTCTCCGCCCTGCGCCGGTCCCGGAGGCTCTTCCCTTTTCCGGACATGTGATAGACACTACCAACCTGTTAGTCACTAACACTCTGGAGGGGTCATGGAACAAACGTCCGGCAGGACCGCGCTGGTGACCGGGGCGTCGCAGGGCATCGGCCGCGCCGTCGCCGAACGCCTCGCCGCGGACGGCGCGCGGGTCGCCGTGCACTACGGCACGGGCGAGGCGGCGGCGAAGGAGACGATCCGGCGCATCGAGAACGAGGGCGGCCGGGCGTTCCCCGTACGGGCCGACCTGGCGAGCCCCGACGGCGTCGACGCGCTCTTCGCGCGGCTGGAGGCGGAACTGGCCGGGCGCCCGCTCGACGTCCTGGTCAACAACGCCGCGGCGGCCCCCGGCGGGCCGATCGAGACCGACACCCCGGACGCGTTCGACCGCCTCTTCGCGGTGAACGTCAGGGCGCCCTACTTCATCGTCCAGCGGGCCCTGCCCCTGCTGCCCGACGGCGGCCGGATCATCACGCTCTCCTCGGTCGCGACCCGGATGGCCAATCCCACGCAGACCTCGTTCGCCATGACCAAGGGCGCGCTGGAGACCATGAGCCGCACGCTCGCCCAGGCGCTCGGCGGCCGCGGCGTCACGGTGAACGCCGTGGCCCCCGGCGGGACCAGGACCGAGGCGAACGAGTCCGTCTTCCCGCCCGAGACGTGGGACGCCGTCGGCGGGCTGAGCGCGCTCGGCCGCGTGGGCCGGGCCTCCGACGTCGCGGACGTGGTGGCCTTCCTGGCCTCCGACGGCGCCCGCTGGGTGACCGGCCAGGTCATCGACGCCAGCGGCGGCCTCTTCCTCGGCCCCCGCCTCTGACGGTCCCCGTCCGATCCGCGCGCCGGGCGGCTCGGGTCAGAAGACCGAGATGTGGTTGTGGTCGAAGTGGTTCTGGGTGATGCTGCCGCGGTCGGACATGGCCCGCCATCCGGGGTTGCGCATGTCGTAGATGCGCTGCTTCCAGATGATGTACTTGATCCCGAGCTGGCCGGCGTGCCTGATGGCGTACGCCGCGACCGCGTCGCCGTGCGCGACGCGGTCCGCGGTCGGCATCCTGCCGCCGGTGCTCTCCATGAAGTCGCAGGCGCGGCCGGTGCCGTGGTCCTGCGGGTCGCCGGGCCTGGTGCAGCCGATCGTGAGGAACGGCCCGAACTCGGTCTCGATCTCGTTGCGCACCGCGACCATGCGCGCCGTCATGCCACCGCTGCCGACCAGCGGCGACTCCGGCTTGTACTTCTGGAGCAGGGCGCGCACCCGCTGCTTCTGGCCGGCGATCTCCCGGATGTCGGACTCGAGCTTCCGGATCTTGACCTCGGCCTCGCGGCGGGTCCGGTCCTGCCGCGCGCGCAGGCTCTGGATCTGCTTGACCCGGGCCGCCCTGCCCTCGGCGAACCGCGCCGCCAGCGTGGCGCCGTCGAGCATCTGGCGCGGATCGTCGACGCTCAGGACCTGCACGGACGGATCGACGCCGTTGTTGATGTACTGGTCGGCCGCCAGCCTGGCCACCTCGCCGCGCGCCTGTTCGAGGTCGGCGCCGAGCGACTGGACCTGCCGGAGCGACCGGCCGGCGTCCAGCCGGGCGTCGCGCAGCTGCTCCAGCCGGCCGCCGGACGCCTTCTCCAGAGCCTTGATCTGGCGGGTCAGCCGCGCGACCCGCTCGGCGTCCCCGGGCGCGGCCGCGGCCGGGGCCCCGGAGGCCGCCGTGCCCGTGGTGAGCAGCAGGGCTCCGGCGCCCACCACCGGCAGCGTCCGAACGGGCATCGCTCCGGCCACCCGGCCCAAGAACCCCATCTGCGACGCACCTCCTTCCGTTCCGGGGCAGGTGAAGATCCGCCCCGGGGTACTACGCGCGCCGGGACGGCCGGGGTTCACCGGCCGGAGGTTTGGACCCGCGCCTCGCGGCCAGACAAAGGCGATGAGGGTCACGCTCGGTCTGAGGCTCACGCTGGCGGCGCTCGCGGTGTTCGCCGCCCTGGTCCCGTTCGCCCTGGTGCTGGCGGCGGTGACCGCCGAGTGGGGCCCGTCGGCCTCGCTCGACCGCGACGCCACCCGGGACCTCAACGCCTGGGTGCTGCGCCATGACGAGGTCGTCCCGCCGCTCAAGGCGACCTCGCACATCTTCCACGCGTGGGTGTTCCGCGGCACCGGCATCGTGCTGATCTGCTGGCTGGTGTACCGGGGCGCCCGGCGCCTCGCCGCCTGGGCGGCGGTGACCCTCCTGGTGGCCGGGCTGCTGGGCCTGCTGCTCAAGGTGGTGGTGGACCGGCCGCGCCCCGAGCTGCCCACCCCCATCGCGCACTTCCCCGGCGGGTCGTTCCCGTCCGGGCACGCGCTCACCGCCGTCGCGGGGAGCGCGACCATCGTGCTGATCCTGCTCCCGGTGCTGCGCGGCGCCTGGCGGTACGTCGCGTGGACGGCGGCGGTGCTGGTCTCGCTGGCCTCCGGCGTCTGCCGGGTCGCGCTCGGCGTGCACTACGTCAGCGACGTGCTGGCCGGGTGGCTGCTCGGCGCCGGCATCGTGCTCGCCACCGCCGCCGCGTTCGAGACCTGGCGGCAGGACGCCGGGCGTCCGCCGGTGCGTCCGGTGCGCGAGGGGGTCGAGCCCGAGGCCGCGCCGCGGATCTCGCCGCGCGGCGACCCCGCCGACGCGCCGCCGCGCACCTAGGGCACGGCGGCGGCGATCAGGGCGGGGCCACGCGGGCCAGGAGGGCGGCCAGGGCCGGGTTGTCGTTGGAGTTGCGCCAGACGCAGTAGAGCTCGACGGTGTCCTCGTCGATGCCGTCCACCTCGGAGAAGACGAGGCGTTCCAGGCGCAGGGCGGCGGCCGAGCTGGGCACGAGGGCCACGCCGAGGCCGGCGTTGACCACCGACAGGACCGTGTGGACCTGGCTGATGTGCTGAACGTAGCGGGGCGTGAGGCGGGCCTGGTGGAAGGCGGCCACGACCTTCTCGTAGAAGTACCAGGCGTCCGACGGCGAGTACGTCACGACGTCGTGACGCGCGATGTCGGCCAGGGCCGGGGGCCGGCCGAGCCGGGTGAGCGGATGGTCGCGCGGCGCGGCCAGGATCAGCGAGTCGGTGTGCACGAGCCGCGCCGACAGCACGTCGGTCTCGGGCACCTGGCGGACGAGCCCGACCTCGATCTCACCGGCCATGAGCGCGTCGAGCTGCGCGTGGGTGACCATCTCGCTGAGGACGAGGTCGACGTCGGGCAGATGCTCGGCGGCGGTCGCGATCCACTGCCCGAGGACGGTCAGCGCCGACACGGCGGTGAAGCCGATCCGGATCGTCCCGGCGGTCCCGGTGGCGACGCGGCGGGCGGTCAGCGGGGCGCTGGCGGCGTGCTCGAGGAGGCGGCGGGCCTCGATCAGGAACGTGCGCCCGGCGGGGGTGAGCGTCATGCCCGTGGCGGTGCGCTCGAAGAGCGTGATGCCGATGGCGCGTTCGAGCCGCCGCACCTGGCGGCTCAGGGGCGGCTGGGTCATCCGCAGGCGGGCGGCCGCACGTCCGACGTGCCCTTCCTCGGCGACCGCCACGAATCCGCGCAACTGGTCGAGGGTGTACATCCGGCCTCCGGGAGGTGATGCACGGAAGGTATCGAACAATGCCAAAGGTGTGTTGGATCAGCATCGCGAAGGGATCTAACGTACCGCTCACCTCTTGAAACGGAGTTCAGGTCATGACGCGACACACCCCGTCGGAGATCCGGCGAGTCCTGGGGAACGGGCTGCTGTCCTTCCCCGTCACTCACTTCACCGCCGGGCTGGAGTTCGACGAGGCGGCCTACCGCGCCAACCTGGGCTGGTTGTCGTCGTTCCCGATCGCGGGGCTCTTCGTGGCCGGCGGAACCGGCGAGTTCTTCTCGCTGACGCCGCCGGAGGTCGGCAGGGTGGTGCGGGCCGGCGTGGAGGAGATGGCCGGCGCCATCCCGATCGTCGCCCCGGCGGGGTACGGCACCGCGCAGGCCGCCGAGATGGTGGCCGGCGCGGAACGGGCGGGCGCCGACGCGATCCTGCTCTTCCCGCCGTACCTGACCGAGGCCAGCCAGGACGGGCTGGCCGCGCACATCGAGGCGGTCTGCGCGGCCACCTCGCTGGGCGTCATCGTCTACCACCGGGCCAACGCGGCGTTCACGGTGCCGACCATGGAACGGCTCGCCGGCTCGTGCCCCAACCTGGTGGGCTTCAAGGACGGTGTCGGCGACATCGAGCTGATGACCCGGCTGTACGCGACGCTCGGCGACCGGCTGCTCTACGTCGGCGGGCTGCCTACGGCGGAGACGTTCGCCCTGCCCTACCTGGAGCTGGGCGTCACCACGTACTCTTCTGCGATCTTCAATTTCGCGCCGAAGTTCGCACTCGGCTTCTACGACGCCGTGCGGGCCGGGGACAGCGCGGCCGTCTACGGAAAGATGACCGACTTCGTGCTGCCGTACGTCGAGATCAGGAACCGCAAGCCCGGCTACGCGGTGTCGATCGTCAAGGCCGGGATGCAGGCGGTCGGCCGCCCCGCCGGGCCGGTGCGGCCGCCGCTGACCGACCTCACCGCGGAGGAGTTCGCCACGCTGACCGCGCTCATCGAGCGGGCCGGGGTGGCGGCATGACCTCCCTCACCGGCACGGCGCTCACCGGCAAGGGGCTCACCGGCAAGGGGCTCACCGGCTCGATGCTCATCGGCGGCGGCGAGGTCCGCGGGACCGGCGGCACGCTCCGCGCGACCGACCCCCGGACCGGGCGGGAGCTGGAGCCCGCCTACGGGATGGGCGGCGCGGCCGAGGTCGGGCGGGCCGCCGAGCTGGCCTGGGCCGCGTTCCCCCGCTACCGCGCCACCGGGCCGGAGCGGCGGGCGGCCTTCCTCGACGCGATCGCCGGCGGCGTCGAGGCCCTCGGGGACGTCCTGGTCGAACGGGTCGAGGCCGAGACCGGGCTCCCCCGCGCCCGGGTCGTGTCGGAGCGGGCCCGCACCTGCGGCCAGCTGCGCCTGTTCGCGTCGTTCGTCCGCGAGGGCACCTGGCTCGGCGTGCGCGCCGAGCCGGCCCTGCCGGACCGGACGCCGCTGCCGCGCCCCGACCTGCGCAGGCGCCGGATCCCTGTCGGGCCGGTCGCGGTGTTCGGGGCGGGCAACTTCCCGCTGGCGTTCTCGGTGGCGGGCGGCGACACCGCCTCGGCGCTGGCGGCCGGCGCCCCGGTCGTGGTCAAGGCGCACGAGGCGCACCCCGGCACGTCCGAGCTCGTCGGCCGGGTGATCCAGGACGCGGTCCGGCGGCACGGGCTGCCCGAGGGCACCTTCGCCCTGCTGTACGGCGACGGCCCCGGCCTCGGGACCGAGCTGGTGCGCCACCCGCGCGTCAAGGCGGTCGGCTTCACCGGTTCGCGCACGGCGGGGCTCGCCCTGGTGGCGGCCGCGGCGTCCCGTCCCGAGCCGATCCCCGTCCACGCCGAGATGTCCAGCGTCAACCCGGTGATCGTCCTTCCCGGGGCGCTGGCCGAGCGCGCCGCCGAGATCGGCCGGGGCCTGGTCGCGTCGGTCACGACCGGGGCCGGGCAGCTCTGCACCAAACCCGGGCTGGTGTTCGCGGCGGAGGGCGAGGGCTTCGACGAGTTCGTCGCCGCCGCCTCCGCGGAGATGCGGAAGGTCGCGGCGGCGCCCATGCTGACCGGTCGCGTCCGCGCGGCGTTCACCTCCGGGCTGGACCGGCTGCGCGGCCACCCGGGGGTGAGCACGGCGGCCCTCGGCGAGGAGGACGGCGCGATCGCCGCCGCGGGACGCGCCGGGTTGTTCGTCACCGACGAGGCCACGTTCCTCGCCGAGCCCGCGCTGCACGAGGAGGTCTTCGGGCCGGTCGCGCTGGTGGTCAGGGTCGCCTCTCCGGCGCGGCTCGCCGAGATCCTCGAACGGCTGGACGGGCAGCTCACCGCGACCGTGCACGCGTCCGGCGGCGACCACGAGCGGGCGCGCGAGCTGCTGCCGCTCCTGGAACCGCTCGCCGGCCGCATCATCGTCAACGGCTGGCCGACCGGTGTCGAGGTGGGGCACGCCATGGTCCACGGCGGGCCCTTCCCCGCGACGTCCGACTCCCGCTCCACCTCGGTCGGGACGTCTGCCATCGAACGTTTCCTCCGCCCGGTCTGCTACCAGGACGTGCCCGCCGCGCTCCTGCCGCCCGAGCTCACCGGCGACGACCCGGCGGGCGGCCTGGGGAGGCGGCCATGACGATCGTCACCGGCATGCGCGTCGTCCCGGTCGCCGGGCACGACTCCATGCTGCTCAACCTCAGCGGCGCGCACGGGCCGTTCTTCACCCGGAACCTGGTCGTCCTCACCGACGCGGACGGCCGCGTCGGCGTCGGCGAGGTGCCCGGCGGAACGGCGATCACCCGCACCCTCCAGGAGGCGCGCGACCTCGTCGTGGGCCGTCCGGTCGCGCACTACAACGCCGTCCTGGGCGACGTCCGGCGAAGGTACGCGGGCCTGGACGGCGCCGGGCGCGGCGCGCAGACGTTCGACGGGCGCACGGCGGTCCACGTGGTCACCGCGCTGGAGGCCGCGCTGCTGGACCTGCTGGGCCGGTACCTGGAGGTGCCCGTCGCGGCCCTGCTCGGCGACGGCGTGCGGCGCACGTCCGTCCCGGTGCTCGGCTACCTGTTCTTCGTCGGCGACCGCGCCGGCACCGACCTTCCGTACCTGGGCGAGACGGACGCCGAGGACGACTGGCTGCGGCTGCGCCGCGAGGAGGCGCTCACGCCGGACGCGGTCGTCGCGCTCGCCGAGGCCGCCCGGGCCCGCTACGGGTTCCGCGACTTCAAGCTCAAGGGGGGCGTGCTGCCCGGCCCCGAGGAGGCCGCCGTGGTCACCGCCCTCGCCGCGCGTTTCCCCGACGCCCGCATCACCCTCGACCCCAACGGGTGCTGGTCGCTGGACGAGGCGATCGGGCTGTGCCGCGGGTTGCGGGACGTCCTGGCATACGCCGAGGACCCGTGCGGCGCCGAGGGCGGCTACTCCGGCCGCGAGGTGCTGGCCGAGTTCCGCCGCGCCACCGGGATGCCCACCGCGACCAACATGATCGCCACCGACTGGCGCGAGCTCGCCCACGCGCTGCGCGCCGGCGCGATCGACATCCCCCTCGCCGACCCGCACTTCTGGACGATGAACGGGTCGGTCCGCGTCGCCCAGATGTGCGACGCCTGGGGTCTCACCTGGGGCTCCCATTCCAACAACCACTTCGACGTGTCACTGGCGATGTTCACCCACGTCGCCGCGGCGGCGCCGGGCGCGATCACCGCGATCGACACGCACTGGATCTGGCAGGACGGTCAGCGGCTCACCCGCGAGCCGCTGACGATCTCCGGTGGCGCCATCGAGGTCCCGGCGACCCCGGGCCTCGGCTGCGACCTCGACCTCGACCGGGTCGAGGCGGCGCACGAGCTCTATCTGGAACACGGTCTCGGGGGCCGTGACGACGCCCTGGCCATGCAGTACCTCATGCCCGGCTGGGCGTTCGACCCCAAACGTGCCTGCCTGTCGCGGAGCTGATCCCGGCCGCGCGCCGCGCTCGCGGACGGCACGTCCCACCCACCCCTCACCCCCTGAGGAGCCGTCATGAACCAGTCCCCACGACTCCCCCGCGTCCCGCGCCGGCGGACGCTGCTCACCCTGCTCGTGCTGCCCGTCCTGTCGGCCACCGCCTGCGGCGGCGTGAAGGGCGGGAAGGAGGCGGCCGGCGACGGCTACCCCACCCGCCCGGTCGCGTTCGTCGTCCCGTTCGCCGCGGGCGGCAGCAGCGACCTGATCAGCCGCGCCGTCGCCAAGGCCGCGGAGAAGCCGCTCGGCGAGTCGGTCGTCATCACCAACAAGCCGGGCGCCAACGGCGCGGTCGGCAACAAGGAGGTCCTGGCGTCGCCGCCGGACGGCTACAACATCTCCCTGTCGGTGAAGTCGCTGTTCGCGATCACTCCCCTGGCCGTGAAGGACGCGACCGCGATCCAGCCCGACAAGATGGAGGTCGTCGCGACGCTGACCGAGGAGGACTACGTCCTGGTCGTCAACTCCGCGTCGCCGCACAGGACCCTCGACGACCTGCTCAAGGCGCCCTCGATCAAGTACGGCACCGCGGGCGTCGGCACCGGCGGGCAGCTGTCGCAGGCCCTGCTGTTCAAGGCGGCGAACGCGAACGCGCGGGACGTGCCGTTCGACGGCGGCGCGCCCGCGGTGACCGCCCTGCTCGGCAAGCAGGTCGACGCGGTCTCGGGCTCGCTCGCCGAGACCATGGAGCAGATCAAGGCCGGCAAGCTCCGGGCGCTGGCCATCTTCTCCGCGCAGCGCAGCCCGTTCCTGCCGGACGTCCCCACGGCCAAGGAGAAGGGCCACGACGTGGTCGTCGACCAGCGCCGGTTCGTCATCGCCCCGGCCGGGCTGCCCGCCGCCGTCTCCACCAAGCTGGACGAGTCGTTCACCGCCGCGCGCAAGGACCCCGCGTACGGCAGGTTCCTCCAGGACAACTACATGGAGCGCTGGGAGGTCTCGGACGACGCGGCCCGCCAGCACATCAAGGAGTCCGCGGCGCAGTACGCCGCGCTGGCCCAGCGGTACGGCCTGAAGCTGGGTGCCGCCCAGTGACGGCGGACCTGGACGGGCGGGACCCGGACGGCCTCCCCGCTGACGAGCCCCGCCAGGGCGGCCCCGCCCTGGCGGTGGCGGCCGGGGCGGTCCCGGCCCTGATCGGCCTCGCGGCGTTGTGGCCGGCGGTCGGGCTCGGGCTCGGCTCGCTCACCGAGCCCGGCCCCGGCCTGTGGCCCGCGTTCGTCGCGGTGCTCCTCGTCGCGGCGGGGGCCGTCATCGTCCGCGGCGCGCTGACGGCCCGGGGGACGGCCGACACCGAGGCGTTCACGCGCGGGACCGCGGCCGTCGCCCTGGGCGCGGCGAGCCTGGCCGCCTACACGTTCCTCTTCGAGCTGGTCGGCTTCGAGATCCCCACCGTCCTGCTGCTCGCCGGCTGGCTGCGGTTCCTGGGCGGGGAGAAGTGGATCACCACCGCCGTCGTGGCGGTGCTCGCCACCGTGGCCGCCCACCTGCTGTTCATCACCGCCCTCGGGGTGCCCCTCCCGCACCTGATCGGATCGTGAGACGCGCATGGACCTGGATCCCGTGATCTCCGGCTTCGGGGTCGTCTTCGAGCCGCAGAACCTGCTCTACTGCCTGCTCGGCGTGACGCTGGGGATGCTGATCGGCGTGCTGCCCGGCCTCGGACCGGCGGCGACGATCGCCATCCTGCTGCCGATCACCTACGACATCGAGCCGGCCTCGGCGATCATCATGCTCGCGGGCATCTTCTACGGCGCCCAGTACGGCGGCACGATCACCTCGGTGCTCCTGCGGCTGCCCGGCGAGGCCTCCACCGCGGTCACCGTGATCGACGGCCATCGGCTGGCCCGGCAGGGCAAGGCGGGCCCTGCGCTCGGGATCGCGGCGATCAGCTCGTTCATCGGCGGCACCGCGTCCATCGTGCTGCTGACCCTGGTCGCGCCCGTCGTCGCCGAGTTCGCGCTGAAGTTCGGGCCGCCCGAGTACACCGTGCTGGCCCTGACCGGCATCTTCATGGTCGCCACGCTCGGCAGCGGCACGCTGGTCAAGAGCGTCGCCGCCGCGGCGGCCGGCCTCCTGCTCGCCACCGTCGGGCTCGACCCCCTGCTCGGCACGCCCCGCTTCACCTTCGGCAGCGACCAGCTCGCCGACGGCATCGACTTCGTCATCGTCGCGATGGGGCTGTTCGGCGTCGGCGAGATCCTCTACAACCTCGAGCACCGGCACCGCGCCCAGGGCGGCGTCCTGCCGTTCGGCCGCGCCGTGCCCGGCCGGCCGGAATGGATAGCCTCCCGCTGGGCGATCCTGCGCGGCTCGGTCGTCGGCTTTGTGCTGGGGGTGCTGCCCGGCGGCGGCGCCACCATGTCGTCGCTGGTCGCCTACGCCGTCGAGAAACGTTCGGCCAAGGACCCGTCCCGGTTCGGCAAGGGCGCCATCGAGGGCGTCGCCGGTCCCGAGAGCGCCAACAACGCGGCCGCGACCTCCTCGTTCATCCCGCTGCTCACGCTCGGGCTGCCCGCCAACGCGACCATGGCCATCCTGTACGGGGCACTGCTGCTCCAGGGGATCGCACCCGGCCCCGCCCTCATCAACGACCATCCGGACGTGTTCTGGGGCGTCGTCAACTCGATGTACCTGGGCAACGTCCTCCTGCTGTTGCTGAGCATCCCGCTCATCGGCCTCTTCGTCCGGGTCCTCAGGGTCAGGCCGGGCATCCTGGCGCCCCTCACCGTGCTCGTCACGATGATCGGCGTCTACAGCCTCCGCAACAACGCCTTCGACATGTTCCTGGTGATCGGGCTCGGCCTGCTCGGCTACGGCATGAAGAAGCTCGGCTTCGAACCCGGCCCGTTCGTGCTGGCGTTCGTGCTGGGCAAACTGCTGGAGTCCTCGTTCCGCCGCTCGATGCGCGTCTTCGACGGCGACGTCCTGGGCTTCTTCCAGCGCCCCCTGTCGGCGTCCCTCTTCGCGGCGTTCCTCGTCATCGTCGTCGCCGTCCCCGCCCTGCGCGTCGTCCGCGACCGCCAGGCCGCCCGCACCCCCGACGAGACGCCCGTGGTCTAGCCTTTCGGTCGATGAGACACCGCACCATCGGGCTGACCGTGGAGGCGGGCGGCACTTCGGCAGGTCGCCGAGGAGACCGGGGCAGCGCCGGGCAGGTCGTGCTCGCCTGGATGGCCGGCGGCGAGGTCCCGATGATCCCGCTGGTCGGCGCCTCCTCGGTGGCGCAGCTCGACGAGAGCCTGGCCGCCGTCGACCTGGAACTGACGCCGGAGCAGTGCCGCACGCTCGACGCCGCCGGCTGACGGCGGGCACGGCGCCGCGCCGCCGCTAGCCGATCAGCATCGGGCGGACGGTCCTGGTCACCACGTCCGCGGCGTCCGGCGCGGCCAGGCGTTTCTCCCTCGACTCGGCCGCCGCGCCGTGCAGGACGTAGTGCACGACGCTGACCAGCCACTCGGCGGGCAGGTCGGTGCGGTAGACGCCCTGCTCCTGCCCGCGGCGGACGAGTTCGGTCATGCGCTCGGCGGGCGCGGCGTGCAGCTCGCGCACCCGCCCGGGCGGCAGCACGTCCTCGGCGGCGGTCAGCAGCGACGCCGACTCCGCCACGAGCCGCCAGCTCGACGCCAGCAGGCGGATCATGGCCGCGTCGGCGTCGCCGCTCAGGTCGATCGACGACAACGTCTCCTCCCCCACCCTCAGCGCGTCCATCAGGGCGGCCTCGACCAGGTCGGCCCGGGTGCGGAAGTGCCCGTACAGGGTCATCCGGCCCACGCCCGCGGCCTGCGCGATGTCGTCGGTGGTCGCGTTCGGGTTGGAGCCCAGCAGGGTGCGCGCGGCCGTGACGATCCGGGCGATGTTGCGCTCGGCGTCGGCTCGGCGTCGGGGACGGGCTTCGGGTGCGGCCATGACGGCACTTTAACTCGTACACGCGAATACGGCTTATAGTGGGTCACAACTCGTACATCGATGTACGAATTAAGGTCTTGGAGGGACCATGACCCACCAGGCGGGACCGCTCGCGTCCCCACACCCGGCGCGCTGGCGCATCCTCGGCTTCCTCGGCGTGGCCCAGCTCATGCTGATCCTCGACGTCACCGTCGTGGCCATCGCGCTGCCGCACATGGAGACCGACCTCGAACTCGGCCGGGAGGCGCTGGCCTGGACGGTCAGCGCGTACACGCTCGCCTTCGGCGGCCTGATGCTGCTCGGCGGCCGGCTCACCGACCTGATCGGCGCCAAGCCCGTCGTGCTCGCCGGGCTGCTGCTGTTCAGCGCGGCGTCGCTGGTCACGGGGCTGGCCGGCTCCGGCGGCATGCTGATCGGCGGCCGCATCGCCCAGGGCGTCGGCGCGGCGTTGTTGTCGCCCGCAGCGTTGTCACTGGTCGTCGCGCTCTTCGACGGCGACGAACGGAACAAGGCGCTGGGCGTGTGGTCCGCGCTCGGCGGCGGGGGCGCCGCGCTCGGCGTCCTCATCGGCGGGCTGCTCACCGCCGGCCCCGGCTGGCCCTGGGTGTTCTACGTCAACGTGCCCATCGGGCTGGCGATCGCCGCGGTGCTCACCGTGCTGCTGCCGGCCTCGCCCCGGCCCGCCGGCCGGCCCCGGCTCGACGTGCTCGGCGCGGTCCTGGTGACGGCCGCCTCGACGTCGTTGATCTACGGCCTCATCGCCGCGGGCGAACGGGGGTGGCTCACCGCCTTCACCGGATGGCTCGTGCTGGCCGCCGCCGTCGGCTACCTGCTGTTCGTGCTGTGGCAGCGGCGGGCGCGCTCGCCGCGGATGGACGTCCGGCTGCTGGTCCGCCGGCCCGTGGCGACCGGGGCGTTCCTCATCGTGATGGCCACCGCGCTGATGATCGCGGTGTTCTTCCTCGGCACGTTCTACTTCCAGCACGCCCGCGACTACGGCGCCTGGCAGACCGGCCTGCTGTTCCTGCCGGTGGCGCTGGCGACGATGGCCGGCGCCGACCTGACCGGGCGCCTGATCGCCCGCTGGGGCGGGCGGGTCCTGGCCGTCGCGGGCCTGGTGGTCGCCACCGCCGGGATGACCGTGCCCGCGCTCACGCTGGACACCGTGAGCGTCGTGGCCGGCGTGTCCGTGGCCGCCGCCGGGACCGGCGCCCTGTTCGTCGTCGCCTCGGCGACCGCGCTCGGCCAGGTGGCGCCGCACGAGGCGGGCATCGCCTCCGGCATCGTCAGCACCTTCCACGAGTTCGGCGCCTCCCTCGGCGCCGCGGTCGTGTCCAGCGTCGCCGCCGCGAGCCTGATCGGCACGACGCTGGACGGCTTCACGCGGGGGTTCACCGTCGCCGCCGTAGCGGCCGCCGCCGGCGCCCTCGCCGCCGCGGCGCTCACCCCCGGCCGCCCCCGGTCGCACGACCACGCCCCGTCCTGATCCATCCCCCACGACCGCCCCACGTCCCGGTGACCCCGGCTTTCGCCGGGACGTGGCGCTCGGCGCCGGCCGATGGAGAATACGACCATGACCGATCTGGCAACGTTCACCGAGCTGGTAACGCTCGATCACGGCCTCAGCGTCGTCGTCACGCTCCGCGCCGACGGCACGCCCCACACCACCGTCGTCAACGCAGGCGTCCTCCCCCACCCCCTCACCGGCGCCCCGGCGGTCGCCTTCGTGGCCGCGGGCGGCACCCGCAAACTCGCGCACCTGCGCGCCGATCCCACCATCGCGGTCGTCGTGCGAGCCGGCTGGCAGTGGACCACCGCCGAAGGTCCGGCGCAGCTGATCGGGCCCGACGACCCCCACCCCGACGTCGACGGCGAGCGGTTCCGCCTCCTTCTCCGCGAGATCTTCACCGCGGCCGGCGGCACCCACGACGACTGGGACGCCTACGACCGGGCGATGCGCGACGAGCGCCGGACGGCCGTCCTCGTCTCCCCCACCCGCGTCTACTCCAATCCGGCGTGAGCGCCATACAAAGAGCATAAATTCCTTGTATCTGACCTTTATGACATTTCCGTGAAGTGCAGCGAAGGCGGCAATTCAATGGTTGACACCATCGTGCGCGATGGCGAGCATTGAAAGGCTCGAACCAGCTCACCAAAATGGAAAGGTCGGGAATTGAGATATTCCGCCAGCCGTTCGGCCCTCGGCGCGTTCGCCCTCACCATGGCCCTGCTCGGCGGCGCCGTGCCGGCGGCCGCGGCACCGGCCGCGGTCCGGGCAGCGAGCGTCAACATGCACACGCTGACCTGCTACGAGACCGAGGACACCTCGGGCGGTGACGAGGTCTACATCCAGATCAACGGGCAGACCGTGTGGTCGTCCGCGGACTCCATCGACTGCGACCACAACGCGCCGGCCACCCGGCCGGTCAACCGCCTCGCCAAGACGGGCGACACCATTTCCCTGTACGACTCCGACTTCCCGGACGCCGACGACCACCTCGGCTCCGACACGATCGAGGGCGACCGGGGCACCCTGGTCTTCAACCTCGACGACGCGCTCTACACGCTGGACTACGGCCCCGCCTGAGCGGGCCCCATGGGTCCTCTTCGCGGGCGAGTTCGGCATCTGCCGGAATGGCGCGCGAAGAGGGCCTTCCGGCGTCCGGGAGCGCTCGTTGACAACGAGATCTCCCGGCCCCACACTCACGGGTGTGACGGCGGTCACATGAGTGGCCGTCGTGGCGAGTGGCACTGGGCGCGAGGTGCCGACCCCCACCCCGCGTCGAAGGGAAGCCGCTCATGCCCGTTCAGCCCACCCGGCGTCAGGTCCTCGGCGGTGCGCTGGCCTCGATGGCCGGCGTCGTCATCACCCCGCATCCGGCGGACGCGTCCACCTCCTCCCGTGCCCGGCTCGCCGAGTCGTACGACGTGGTCGTCGTCGGCTCGGGCGCGGCCGGGATGACCGCCGTACATCCCCACGCCCGACGGCGTCTCGATCTACAGCCACGAGTACCGGTGGCTCAACATCGCGGCGGTGAACGCGCGCGGCACGGCGGTCTCCGCCGGCACCGTGGCCCGCTACACCAACGCGGTCCTCGCGGGGAAGGAGCCGCTCACGATGGGGCAGGCGCTGGCGGGCGGGCTGCGAGTGGGCCTGGCGAACGCGGGCGTGCCGGTCTGGCTGAACGCCCCGCTCACGCACCTGCTCCACGACGGCGCGGGCCGCGTCACCGGGGTGACCGTGAACCGGAACCGGACGCCCGTCACCATCACCGCCACCCGGGGCGTCATCGTGTGCTCCGGCGGCTTCGAGCACAACGACGCGATGCGCGACCAGTACCAGGAGCAGCCCATCGGCACCGACTGGACTGTCGGCGCCGCCTCCAACACCGGCGACGGCATCCTGGCCGGGCTCGCGGCCGGCGCCCGGCTGTCGCTGATGGACGACGCGTGGTGGGGCCCGGCGATCCCGACGCCGGGAGAGCCGTACTTCTGCCTGTCCGAGCGCACGCTCCCCGGCGGGTTCATCGTCGACCGGCAGGGACGGCGGTTCGTCAACGAGGCCGCGCCCTACAGCGACGTCGTCCACGTGATGTACGAGAAGGACGCCATCCCGTGCTGGCTGATCGTCGACCAGAACTACCGCAACCGGTACCTGTTCAAGGACCTCGCGCCCACCTTCCCGTTCCCCGACTCGTGGTACTCGGCGGGGGCGGCCTTCAGGGCGGGCACCATCCCGGCCCTCGCCGACAAGATCGGGGTCCCGAGGGCCGCGTTCTGGAACACCTACACACGCTTCAACGGCTTCGCCGTCACCGGCCGCGACACCGACTACAAGCGCGGTGACAGCGCGTACGACCACTACTTCACCGATCCCGCGATCCGGCCGAACTCCTGCCTGGCACCGCTGCTGCCGCCGTTCTACGCGCTCAAGATCGTGCCCGGCGACCTGGGGATCAAGGGCGGCATGGTGACCGACGCCCGTGCCCGCGTGCTCAACACCTCCGGCCAGGTCATCCCGGGCCTGTACGCGGCGGGCAACTGCTCCAGCGCGGTCATGGGCCGCAGCTACGCGGGGGCGGGCTCGACGATCGGCCCGGCCATGACGTTCGGCTACGTCGCCGCCCGCGATCTCTGACGTCGCCCCCGTCCCACCCCTTGCCTACGAAGGGAAACACTGTTTCCATATACGGAACACGTTGACCGTGACGCCTGGAGGCGACGTTGTCCCATGAGACGGCCGACCGGCCCGCCCGACTCGCCCGCCTCACGCTCGCCGACGGGATCACCCGGACCAACATGGCCGCGTGCCTCCTGGCCTCGTTCGCGGTCATCGCGACGCTGACGTTCGTGCCGGCCGTCACGCCCTACCTCCTGTCGGACCTGTTCGGGTACTCCGAGGACGGCCGGGGCGTGGTGGTCGGCTGGCTGAACGTCGCCGCCGAGACGGTGCTGGTCTGCACCATGGCGTTCTACGGGGCGCTGGCGGACCGCGTCGGGCGGCGGCCGGTGATGGTCGCGGGGTTCGCGATCTGCGCCGCCGGCCTGCTGCTGATGCCGTTCGCGGGGCACGTCATGGTGCTGCTGGCGTTCCGCGTCGTCTTCGCGCTCGGGGCGGCGGCGCTCACCGGGATGCTCAGCACGATCATCGCCGACTACGCCGCGCCCGCGTTCCGGGGCCGCGCGGCGGGCCTCAACGGCATCATGAACGGCCTCGGGGCGGTCTGCTCGGTGTTGCTGCTCGTCCGGCTGCCGTCGGCGTTCGAGAGCATGGGCCTCGACCAGGTGAACGCGGCCCGCGTCGCCTTCGCCCTGGTGAGCGCCCTGATCCTGGCGCTCGCGGTGATCCTGGCGCGCACCCTGTCACCGCTGCGGATCAGCGCCGTCGACCGGCGCGTCCCGCTGACCACGCTGGTCGGCCAGGGCGTGCGGGCCGCGCGCGACCCCGGCGTCGCGCTGGCGTACGGCGCCGCGTTCGTGTCCCGCGCCGACCTGGCCATCGTCGGCAGCTTCCTCGCCCTCTGGGTGCACGACCACGCCCGGGACGTGGCGGGCATGAGCAACGCCGACGCGGTCGCCCGGGCGGGCCTGACGGTCGCGATCGCCCAGACCGCCGCGCTGGTGGGCGCGCCGATCTTCGGCCGGCTCAGCGACCGGATGAGCCGGCAGAACGCGGTCGTCATGGCGCTGGCGATCGCCGGCTGCGCCTACCTGTCCGCGCTGCTGATCTCCGACCCGCTCGGTCCCGGCATGATCCCGGTGGCGGTCGCGATCGGGCTCGGCGAGGTCGCCGGGATCGTCTCCAGCGGCCCCCTGCTCGCGCAGCAGGCGCCCAAGGACGTGCGCGGCTCCGCGTACGGCGTCTTCGCCCTGTGCGGCAGCGCCGGGATCCTCAGCATCTCGCTGCTGGGCGGCTACCTGTTCGACCACTGGCGCCCGGCCGCGCCGTTCGCCGTCGTCGGCGCGCTCGGCCTCGCCGTGTGCGCGTACGGGCTGGTGGTCCGCACCCGCATCCGCCCGCACGAGGACGCGCCGCCGCCCGAGCTCACCCTGACCTAGGCCGGCGTCGGCTCGGACGGGTCGGCGAACGTGGCCGGGTCGCCGGCCCCGGCGGCCTTGGGGAGAGTACGGCGTCGGTCGCCGGATCAGGCGCCGGGGAGCGGGACCTGCCAGGTCAGAACGGTGCCGCCGCCCTCGCGCGGGCCGATGGAGAACGTGCCGCCCAGGTCGGCGGCGCGGGCCTCCATGTTGGCCAGGCCGCTGCGGCGACCGCCCTCGGGGACTCCCGTCCCGTCGTCCTCGACGCGCAGGGTCAGCTCGCCGGCGACGTCGATCGCCACCGAGGCGCGGCGGGCCCGCGCGTGCCGCGCGACGTTGGACAGCGCCTCCTGGACGACCGCGAGGAGGTGCTCGCCGACGTGGTCGGGCACGGCGGTGTCGAGCAGGCCGTCCAGCCGCACCGAGGGCGCGAAGCCCAGGCTCCCCGCGGCGCTGTCGACCACCTCGTGCAGCCGGCCGCGGAGGGTCTGCCTGGCCTCGGGCGGGGTCTGCAGGGCGAAGATGGACGAACGGATCTGGCGGATCGTCTCGTCCAGGTCGTCGACGGCGCGCTGGACCCGGACCGCCACGTCCCGCCTCTCGGTGATCTTGATGGCGCTCATGAGCATCATCGCGGTCGCGAACAGCCGCTGGATGACCGTGTCGTGCAGGTCCTTGGCGATCCGGTCGCGGTCCTCCAGCAGCACCAGGCGCTCGGCGTCGTTGCGCCGCTCGCCCAGCTCCAGCGCGATGGCCGCCTGGCCCGCGAACGCCTCCAGCAGCCGCTGCGAGGCCTCGTCGAACGGGACCTGGCCCGGCGCCCGCGCCACGGAGATCACGCCGCGGGCCGCCGTCCCGACGCCGAGCGGCACGATCAGCAGCGGCCCGACCTCCAGGTCCGGCAGGCCGCCCGCCCGCGCCGCCTCCTCCCGGCCGTCGTCCAGGCGCCGCGAGCCGCCGCCCCGGAAGACCGGTGCCGAGGCCGTCGACTCGATCGGGACGCGCAGTCCCCGCAGGTCGGCGGCGCGTTCGCCCTCGGCCGCCACCACGACGAACTCACCGCGCGCCTCGTCGGCGACCGCCATCGTCGCCAGCGAGGCCTCGGCGACCTCGCGCGCCCGCCTGGTCACCAGCTCGGCGACCCGTCCGGGGTCGGTCCCCGACAGCAGCGCCGTGGAGACCTCCGCCGACGCCTCCAGCCACCGTTCCCGGCGCCGCGTCTGCTCGTAGAGCCGGGCGTTCTCGATCGCGACGCCCGCGGCGGTGGCCAGCGCGATGAGGACGACCTCGTCCTCCTCGTCGAACTCGCCGCCGCCGTTCTTCTCGGTCAGGTAGAGGTTGCCGAAGATCTCGTCGCGCGCCCGGATCGGCACGCCCAGGAACCGCCGCATCGGCGGATGGTTGGCCGGGAAGCCGTGCGACTCCGGGTGCGCCGCGATGGCCGGCAGGCGCAGCGCGTGCGGCTCCTTGATCAGCAGTCCCAGGATGCCGTGCCCGTGCGGCCAGTGCCCGATCGCGTCGATCTCCTCGTCGGAGACGCCCACGGTGATGAACTCGACCAGGCGTTCGCCCTCCTCGGAGATCACGCCGAGCGCGCCGTAGCGCGCGTCGACGAGCGTGGTGGCCGCCTCGGTGATGCGCCGCAGCACCGTGGCCAGCTCCAGCTCGCCGCCGATCGAGACCACGGCCTCCAGCAGCGCGTGCACCCGGTCGCGCGTGCCGCGCACGGCCTCCAGCCGGGTCTGCAGCTCCACGAGCAGGTCATCGAGCCGCAGATGGGGAAGCACCAGCCGGGCACGGTCCTCGCTTGGTTGGTTCTCCGACATCACGCCGCCAGTATCGCCCGGCCCGGCGTTCCGCCGCAGCCCCGGCGCCTCAGGGACCGCCTTTCGTCCCCGCCCCGGAGGCGCCCGTCAGACTCCGCCGCACGGCGCCCGTCAGGCGCACTGCTGCGCGGCCTGGGTGAACTCGCCGGTGTAGGCGAGCCTGCCGATCTCGTTCAGATGGATGTCGTCGCCGCCGAACCAGACCTGCGGATCGCCCGGCGAGTAGCTGTGATGGTTCCAGGAGTGCGCGGCGAAGTCCTGGAGCTTGATCAGGTCGGTCGCCGAGGCGTTCGCCATGTCCCGCATCGCCGCGGTCAGCTGCTGGGCGGCCCAGGCGTAGAGCCACGGGTCCGAGCCCCAGTAGTGGGCCAGGTTGTCGGGCGGCGTGATGAACACCACGCACTTGCCCGCCGCGGTCAGCGTCGACACGTACTGGCCGATCGCGGCCTTGGCGGCGTCGATGCGGGCCTGCCGCTGGGCCGCGTCGCCGATCCAGGCGACCTGGCCGGCGTCGTTGGCGCCGAGCGCGATCACGTACCCCTGCGGGCCGTGCGGGAGGAGGCCGCGGATCTCGTCGAGGAGCTCGAGGTCCGCCTTCGCGAGCCCGGTGCGCGGCTGGCCGCCGGAGTCGGGCGGCGCGAGCCAGTAGCGGCCGCTCTGGCCCTCGACCTCGGTCCTGATGCCGGCGGCGTTGAGGTTGCCCTGGATGTATCCCTGGAGGTGCGTCTGGTTGTAGCTCGCGTCGTTGAGCGAGGCGGTCAGGCTGTCGCCGACGGCGACGACCTTGGGCTGCCCGGCCGTCCCGTTGGCGAACGGATGGGTGTAGACGGTGCACGCCCCGTCGGGGGCGACGAACCGCGGCGACAGGTAGGTCACCACGGGGACGCCCTGGAGCGCCGCGAGACCGCCGGTGTGCTGGGTGAAGCCGCCGAGGGACTCGGTGGGCAGGTTGTCCCGGCGCAGCCACCAGGTCTGGGCGGCGGCGTCGGTCCAGCTCCCGCCCGGGAGCGCGCGGCGCTGGAACGCGGTGGCGGTGAGGACCGGCCCGTACGCCGAGTCCACCACCTGGTAGTCGACCCGCCATTCGGCGGCGCCGCCCTGGCAGGTGGCGGTACCGGTCGCGGCGGACGCCGGCGCGGGCGCCGCCACCATCACGCCGGCGAGCGCCAGGCTGAGCGCGGCGATGATTCCTGGCCTGCGGAAACGTGAACGCATGTGATGACCGCCTTCGTGGGAGGCCCCCGCGGCTCCCACCCTCCCACAAATCTTGCCAGTGATTACTGGCCTAGTTCGGCCAGTGTGCGAGCCAGGCAGTGAAGCGGGGAGTCAGGAAGAAGTCAAGGCCCTTCTGATTCGGACTTACCGGCAGATAGTGGCCACGGGTACGGCCGGGGAGCTGTGGGAGAGTGAGGCGATCTCCCCCGCTCCCGCGTTCGTGATCGCATCGACCTGATGAGGAGCGTTGATGAGGAGTTCCCTGCCGCGCCACGTCAAGCGGGTCGCCCGCACGTTGCCCGCCACGATCAGCAGGCCGCCCTACGTGCCGCCGGGGCACTTCTACTCGCCGCTCACGGCGGCGGGCGACGTCGAACGCGCGCTGTCGGCCCGGGACGACCCGTCGGTCCGGAACGACGGGACGCCGGGAGTCGACCTGCGCGCCGAGGCCCAGCTCGCGCTCGCCGAGGAGTTCCTGCCGTCGCTGGACGCGCCGTTCGAGGGGCCGCGCTACGCGCCGGGCAACGGCATGTACGACGCCGCCGACGCGGCCGTCTACCGGGCGATGGCGCGGCACCTGCGCCCCCGGCGGGTGATGGAGATCGGCTCGGGGCATTCGACCGCGCTGCTGCTCGACACGGTCGAGGACGTCGAGCTGACCTGCGTGGAGCCGTACGCCGACCGGCTGCGTTCGGTGCTCCGTGACGACGACCGGGTCGAGATCGTGGAGAGGCCGGTCCAGGACGTTCCGCTGGAGTCGTACGCCTCGCTCGGCGCGGGCGACATCCTGTTCATCGACTCCACGCACGTGGTCAAGGCCGGTTCCGACGTGGTGTGGCTCTTCCTCCAGGTGCTGCCCCGGCTGGCCGCGGGCGTCGTCGTGCACGTTCACGACGTGTTCTGGCCGTTCGAATACCCGGCGGCCTGGTTGCGGGAGGGGCGCGACTGGACCGAGGACTACCTCCTGCACGCCTTCCTGGCCGGCAACGGGGACTGGGAGATCCTGCTGTTCTCCTCCTGGCTCTGGAAGGAGCACCACGCGCTGATCCCCGCCTCCCTGAAGGCGGAGGAGCCCGGCTCCATCTGGCTCCGCCGGACCTAGCCGTCACGTTCGCGCTGGTCAGGTCCACGGGCGTTGCGTCATCGCCGGACGCTTGTCACGCTGGTCGATGAAGCGACCGCGTCCGGTGCGCCACCACCGGTGAAAGGAACCCGTGAGGCAACCCCGCGCCACTGCCCGTGATCTGCACCTCAACATGAGCCGCCCGCCGCCCCTCCTGCACGTGGAGGGCGACGTCGACGCCCGGACGAGCGAGCTGTTCGCACGGGCCCTGGTGGACCTGACCAGCGACCGGCCCGGCACCGACGTCACGGTCGACGCCGGGGCGATGAACTTCATCGGCATCGCCGGCATGCGCGCCCTCATCCAGGCCGCCGACCACCAGCACCGGCGGGACGGCCGCCTGACCCTCGCGCAGGCGAACGAGACCACCTGGCGCCACCTGGCGCTGCTGCACTGGGACACCCACCCCGGCCTCCACCGCGCCTGAGGACCCGAATCGCCCTTGCCCCCGCCATGCGTGTTCAATGCCATGCGTGTTCAATGCCATGCGTGTTCAATGCTGGGTGCGGACGCGAAAGGAGTGGTGGTGTACGAGCAGCGCGTGCTGGGTGACCGCTATCGGCTCGAGGTGCGAATCGGCCGGGGCGGCATGGGCGAGGTCTGGCGGGCCGTGGATCTGCGCCTCGACCGGCCCGTGGCGGTCAAGCTCCTGCCGGTGGCCGCGGACGCCGCCCCCGACGCGGTGGCCAGGTTCCGCCGGGAGGCCCAGCTCGCCGCGGCGCTCCAGCATCCCGGCATCACCGTCGTGCACGACATCGACGAGGACGACGGGCTTCTCTACCTGGTGATGGAGCTGCTCGACGGCGAGGACCTGGTCAAGGTGCTCGCCCGCCGGCCGCAGGGCCTGCCGGTCGACGAGGCCCTCGCGCACGCCGCCAAGATCAGCGGCGCACTCGCCGCCGCCCACGCCCGCGGCATCGTGCACCGCGACATCAAGCCCGCCAACCTCATCCTCACCACCGGCGGCTGGATCAAGATCTGCGACTTCGGGATCGCCCGCTTCATGCAGTCGGCGACCGGCCTCACCGGCAGCGCCGTGGTCGGCAGCCCCATCTTCATGGCCCCGGAGCAGATCTCCACCGGCGAGATCGACGGCCGTACCGACCTGTACGCCCTGGGCTGCCTGCTCCACCAGATGTTGTGCGGCCGGCCGCCCTTCCTCACCGACAAGGGCGTCCCGGCGCTCATCAACGCGCACCTCAACCTCGCCCCGTCCGGGCCCCGCGCCGTCAACCCCGCCGTTCCCGAGGACGTGGACCGGCTGGTCCTCGACCTGCTCGCCAAGGATCCGGCCGACCGCCCCGCCGACGCCGACACCGTCACCCGCGCCCTGGAGGCCCTGCGCGGCGACGCGCCCGCACCCGCGCCCCCGCCCGCGCAGGCTTTGGACGCCCCGCTCGCGCAGGAGTACCAGGTCGCCTCCGAGCACCTCGACCGGCAGCGCCCCGAGCTGGCGCTCCCGCTGGCCGACCACGTCGCCCGCGAACGTGTCCGCCTCCTCGGCGTCGAGCACCCGGACGCGCTGGCCGCCCAGCACCTGGTGGCCCAGGCCCTCTACGACCTCGACCGGGAGATCGAGGCGCTCCCGATCGTCTCCGCGGTCGCGCACGCCAGGACCCGCGTCCTCGGCCAGCGCGACACCGCCACGCTCGACAGCTGGCACCTGCTCTCCCGCACGCTCTACATGCTGGAGCGTTACCAGGAGGCCCTGCCGATCGCCACCGGCGTCACCGCGGACCGCCAGGTCGCCCTCGGCCCGAACGACCCCGCGACGCTGCTGAGCCGCAGCACCCTGGCCTGGACGCTGCACATGCTCGACCGCAACGCCGAGGCCATGAACGTCGCGCAGGAGCTGGCGGCCTACCAGTCCACCGCCCTCGGCGAGGACCACGAGGACACCCTGGACACCCGGCAGCTGATCGGCTGGATCCTGCTGATGCTCGGCCGCAACGCCGAGGCCGAGGCGGCCGCCGCCCACGCCCACCAGTCCTGCCTCCGCGCGTTCGGCCCCACCGCCGAACCGACCGTCCAGGCCCAGGCCCTCCTGGACGCCACCCGCCGGAAACCGGCCCGCCGCCGCCCCTGACCCGGCCACGCCCCCGGCGTCAGGGCAGCGAGGTGCTCATGGCCTCCAGCAGCACGTCGCCCACCGTCTCGGCGGCGCCGTCCCGCGCCGGCGCGGCCAGGCTGGGGAGGTAGGAGACCTCGGTGGACACGCGGGTGATGCGACGCGGCGGCAGGACCTGGTACCGGCACGCGCGCACCAGCCCGCCGGTGCGGTTCTCGGCCGTGGTGCCGAACACCAGCAGCACCGCGTTCGGCTTGGGCCGGTACGTCAGCCAGGCTCCGTCGGCCCGCTCGATCCGCAGGCAGTCCGGTTCGCCGTTCTCGGTGAACAGGGTGAACAGGCTGCGGTCGCGGCGCGCGGCGAACGCCGGGTCGTCCGGGGAGACGTCCGCGCGCGGGTAGTACTGGGTGAGCGCGAGGTGGGTGTGGTCGGGGCCGTCGCCGGACAGGGCGCCCCGCGGCATCCCCCACGCCCGGGTGAGCCTCCCCAGCAGCACGCCCGACATCTCGACGGCGACGTCGCGGTACCGCTGGACGACGCCGCGCAGCGGCTCGCCGGGCCAGGCGTTGACGTCCTGGAACAGCGGCAGGTACCGGTCGGCGACGCCCGCGGCGCGCGCCTGCCGGGGGTCGTCGAAGCGTGCCAGGCCGATCCGTTCGAAGCCGAGCCCGCCGTCGTCGTCGCGGTGGCGGGTCCAGCCCCGGTCGCGGTGCCCGGCGGGGCCGTCCGCGCGCCGTCCGCCCGCCTCGTCGCCGGCGAAGAACGCCGCCAGCCGCGCCTCCACGTGCGCGGCGTGGACGCGCAGCGCCGCCATGTCGCGCAGCTCCAGCGCCCCGAACTCGGCCGCCCCGTCGCGCAGCACGGCCCCGAAGTGGTGGTCGGCCATGTCGAGGGAGACGGCCGGGATCTGCTCATGGGTCATCGGCGACCTCCTTGTCATCGCCGCTGATTCGTCCCCGTCCGCACTCTGGATGACCCGGCCTCGCGGTCAGAGGTCCTGGAGGATCCGATGGAGGATCTCGTTGGTGGCGGCTGGCTGCGTGGCGAGGATGCAGAGGCGGTGCACGACCTGCTGGTAGTGCTCGACGTCGGCGGGACGGTCGAGGTGCAGGCCGCGGGTGAGCTTTTCGAGATAGACGGCGTCGGGGAGCCCGGGGTCGGGGAGGCGCAGGAGGGTGAGGGTGCCGTCGGCGGCGGCGCCCGTGCTCAGCGGCATGATCTGGATGCAGATGTGCGGCAGCTCACCGGCCTTGACGAGGTGGACGAGCTGCTCGCGCATGGCGGCGGTGCCGCCTCGTCGGCGGTGCAGGGCCGCCTCGTCGATGATCACCCAGAGGCGGCAGGGTTCGGGGCCGTACAGGGTGCGCTGGCGCGACATCAGGAGGTCGACGCGGCGGGTGATGCCCGCCGGGGAATCGTGCGGATGCTCGAACCGGAGTACGGCGTGCGCGTAGTCCGGGGTCTGCAGGAGCTCGGGGACGGCGTGCACCTCGTAGCCGCGGATGAGGGCGGCGGACTGTTCCAGCTCCAGGCAGAGCCTGGCCCTGGGCGACAGGAGGTCCTCGTAGTCGTGCGTCCAGGTCGGCGCCCCGGTCTGCCCGGTGGGGAAGGCCGGGCCCGCGCGCTCGGGCTCGCGCCGCCGGTCGCCGAGGACCATGCGCGCGACCGTGGGTCCCGGCTTTCCGGGTGCGGCGTGCCCGCCGGACGAGCCGTCGACCAGGCGCAGCCAGGCACGTGCCTGGGTCTCCTTGACCAGGACGTGGACGGGCCGGTAGCGCTCGGCCTGGGCCGCCGGGTTGTGCTGGATGACCTCCTCGAAGAACCATTCGGAGCCGATCAGCGCAACGGCGCCGGAGGAGGCGGCGAGGACGGCCTTCAGCTCGGCGGCCTCCAGCAGGCGGAAGGTCAGGTTGATCGCGCTGCCGACCACGCCGTACGTGTCGTAGTGCACCTCGCCGGCGTGGACGGCCATGCGCAGCCGGATCCGCGTCTGCGGGGTGGACGTCCGGTTGTGGGCGGCGAGGGCCTTGGCGAGCTTGTCCGGGAACGAGGCCACCAGGAAGCTCTTGGGCACCTCGGGCGGGACCAGGACGAGGACGCCGTCGCCGCGGTCCTCGCGGTAACACTCCCGCCAGACGACCCCCGAGCCGGCGCAGGCGTCGCTGAGCGCCTGGTACAGCGCCGCCCTGACCGCGCACTGGTCGAAGTTCGTACGGCGCCGATCTCCGAACCCCTCCACGTCGACGCACACGATCGTGCGATGCATTGCGGGCGACATCTCCATGTCCCGGCTCTCCTGGCGACCGACGAAGCAGGATCTGCGGACGGCGCGCGCGGGGTGAGGCGTCGGCGTCCGAGATGTATCATCCTGGACCAAACTTGCATATGCAAGAGCAGATGCACGGACGAATGCACGTGCATTCCACCTTGGAAGTCGCTCGGGGACGTCCGTCCCGGTCAGGCGGACGTCCGAGTCCGCCGGTGGCCGGTGACGCGGTGGTGACGGGCCTGCGGCAGCGTCTGTGCCCATGGAGCGCACCGCGGGGCCGCGGTCGGCGCCTCGCTCGCGGGGGTGCGGGTGCGGGTGCATTCCGGGCCCGCGGCGGAGGCCCTGACCGTCCGGCTGGCCGCGGCGGCCTACTCGATCGGGGACGACGTGGTGCTCGGCCACGGCGTCACGCGCGGCACGCCGACCCACGAGCTCGCGCACGCGGGCGCGCTCGTGCACCGGCAGCAGCCCAAGCCCGAACCGGGCGCCGAGATCGAGACCCGGGTCGTCCCGCCGGCGGAGACCAGGAAGCCCGGCACCGAGGACTTCCTCGCGTTCGTCGCCGAACGCAGGATGCTGGTCCTGCCCGCGCGGGACTTCATGCCGGAGGTGGCCTGTCCCGGCCGTGCCCGCGAGCCGGTCAGGTCTGGAGCGGGCGGACGCCGGAGGCGCCGGGATCCAGCATGGGGACGAGGAAACGCCGGGCGAGCGCGGCCAGCTGCTCGTCGTCGTCGAGGTCGATGAGGTGGCTGGGGATCACGAGGAAGGAGGCGGAGATCCGGACCATCATCTCGGCCACGAAGTCGACGTCCAGGTCGTCCGCCACGGTGCCGGCCCGCTGCTCGTGGCGCAGCTGGCCCGCGACGAACTGGCGCACGGTGGCGACGGTCCGCCCGCCGTCGTTGATCATCGAGGAGACGACGAGATCCGGCTCCGCGGTGATCAGGCCGCCGATCAGCGGGTTGCCGCGGATGGCGCGCAACGAGCTCACGAAGCCCAGCACCACCCGTTCGGCGGCGTCGCTGGCCCGCTCGATGTCGTCCAGGAACTCGTCGAAGTACTTGCGGAACTCCCGGAGCACGACCTGCTCGACCAGCGCGTCCTTGGTGGCGAACCGCCGGTAGACCGTGATCCGCGAGACCCCGGCCCGCTTGGCCACGTCCTCCATGGTCGACCGCTGGATGCCCATGCGGCAGAGCTGCTCGTGGGCCGCGTCGAGGATCCGCGTGCGGGTCTCGTCCCGGTCGTCGACCCGTTCGACCGCGTCGACGTACGCGCGTTCGAGCAGCGACTCGGGGCCCGTGCCCGTCATGAGGAAGGACTGCGCCGGTTCCAAGGTCTCCTCCTCGTTCTCCGCCAGAGCCAACCCATTCTGCCTCGCCCATCGCACGGCCGCCGAAACGATCAGGTTCGACGATCAGGTCTTGTGATGCCCGACACGTTGTGCTGTCATTGGACTCGCTGTCGATGATACGCGGACGCAAGATGCGTTTCATCGTATCAGGATCGACGCTCTCGGCCCCGAGGAGGAGCGAAGGCATGGACAAACCCAGCAGGCGTAACGTGCTGGTGGCGGGCGGAACGCTGGGCGCGGTCGGCGCGCTGAGCGTCGCGAACCCCGCACAGGCGTGGACGTGGTCACCCAAGGGTTCGGTGGCGGGCACAGGCGTGGGCGCCGACCCGCGCGGAGTCTGGGACCCGGAGGCCGACCAGCTCGTCGCTTCCCTCCTCGACCGGGGTGTCGTGCCCCAGGTCAACAAGGAACTGAAGAAGTGGACCAAGAACGGCCAGCCGCTGCCGTCCGGGCTCCCCGCCGACCTGCGCGACTTCATGGAACGGGCCAGGCAGATGCCCGCCTGGGCCGACCAGGGCAAGCTCGCCACCGCCGTCGACTTCAACGAGAAGCGCGGCCTCTACCTCGGCGTCACCTACGGCTTCGCCAGCGGGATGATGAGCACGGTCATCCCCCGCGAGGCCCGCGCCGTGTACTACTCCAAGGGCGGTGCGGACATGAAGGACCGCATCACCAAGACCGCCAAACTCGGATACGACATCGGCACGTCGAACGCCTACAAGCCCGACGGCGAGATGGTCGTCACCTGCGTCAAGACCCGGCTGGCGCACGCGGGGGTGCGTCACCTGCTCCCCAAGTCGGCGTACTGGTCGAAGGTCGCCGACGAGCAGATCCCCATCAGCCAGGCGGACATGATGGTCACCTGGCACAGCCTGCCCACGACCGTCATGCAGAACCTGGTCAAGTGGAAGGTGCCCATCCCCGCCGCCGAGTCCGAGGCGTTCCTGCACTCCTGGCAGGTGTGCGCGCACATGCTCGGCATCAGGGACGAGTACATCCCCAAGTCGTGGGACGAGGCCAACTCCCAGGCCCAGCAGGTCCTGACCCCGATCCTGGCGCCGACGCCGGAGGGCATCAAGCTCGCCGACATGCTCCTCAACCTCGGCTCCATCCTCGACGGCGGGCTCCTCACCAAGCCCATCCTCGGCTCGCTCACCCGCTACGTGCTCGGTGACGAGATCGCCGGCTGGCTGAAGATCCGCAAGGACCCGCTGTGGGACCCGATCTTCCAGACGGCCTGGGAGCCCTTCGTCGCCGTCCGCGAGGGGCTGCTCTCGCTGGAGGACGCGCCGGGAGCCCTCCAGAAGGCCTACTGGGCCTTCGACGAGATCCTCCGCCTGGGCGCCCTGCTGTTCCTGTCCGAAGGCGACCTGCCGATCAGCATCCAGATCCCCGTGACCAACAACCCGCACTACTGACCGAGACGTCCGTGGCCCCCGGGCGCGGGGGCCACGGCGGCACGACCGGGCCCGGGATCCCCGCGATCCCGGGCCCGCCGTCAGGCCGGCGTCCTGATCCCGGCCGCCACGATCGTGGCGGCCAGCGCCATGCGCTGATCCTTGCCCCAGGGCGGGCCGAGCGTCTTCCGCGGGCCGTTCAGGACCTCGTCGGCGCGCCCGGCCAGGATGCCGGCCGCCTGCCGTTCGACGGTCCTGGCATCGAAGAGGTGCACGTCCCAGCCGCGTTCGTGCGCGAGCTCGGCCAGCACCTGGCGGTACATGACCGAGTCGGCGCGCGCCTCGTACGGCACGCGACGCTGGACGGCGATGTCGGCGGGGAAGCCTGCGGGCCAGGCGCGCAGCGACATCGAGACGACCGGCGCGGGCAGCGCGGACGTGAGCTCGTCCAGCGCGGCCGACGCCGCCCGCGTCGCCGACGCCCGCACCGTGGCCACCAACTCGGACGCCGCGTCGTCGTCGAGCGACTTGCCGTCGGTGTGGATCGGCGCCACGGGCACGCCGGGCTCGACCAGCTCGATCCGGCGGCGGTCGGCGACCCGGTGATCGTCCGATGCCGTGACGGCGACGGCCCAGCCGAAATGGTGGGCGATTCCCACGCGCACGGAACCGATTATGCCCCGAACGGTTCAGGCTCCCCATCCGGCCTGGTCGCCGCCGACACGTTCGGCGGCGATCTTTTCGAAGTAGCCCGATGCCAGGTAGGCGGTGATCGGGTCGGC